>DASVXV010000051.1:0-25002 GCA_036392495.1 Pyrinomonadaceae bacterium
AGACGGTGGAACGGTCTTTCTGGACGAGATCACGGAGACGACACCGGCGTTTCAGGTGAAGTTGTTGCGGGCGTTGCAGGAGGGGGAAATCCGTAGGGTGGGATCGAATCAGACGCAACGTGTGGATGTCAGGGTCATTGCTGCCAGCAATCGTGATCCCGAGCGGCAGATGCGCGAGGGACGTTTCCGCCAGGACCTGCTCTACAGATTAAATGCCGTCGCCCTGCACCTGCCCCCTTTGCGCGAGCGGAAAGAAGATATTCTTCCCCTCGCCAGACATTTCGCCAAACGCATGGCGCCGCCGGGCATGTCTTCAATCAGCTTCTCACGCGACGCCGTCAAGCTGCTTGAGAATTATGACTGGCCCGGCAACATACGCGAGCTTGAGAACGCCATCATCCGTGCTGCGGCGCTCTGCGACCAGGCCGTCCGTCCAGAAGATTTGCCGGAGCGCGTGCGTAATTTCTCCAAGGCCCAGAAGGATGAAACGCAGCATCCCGCATCGGCTCTGAAAGCTGATGAAGACGGCGAGGAGTTGCTCTCGCTCGCCGAGGTTGAAGGGCGCCATATTTTTCGAGTGCTGGCGCGCACGGGCGGCAATAAACAGGCTGCGGCGCGCGTCCTTGGAATTGATCGCACGACCCTGCAAAGAAAGATCGAGCGCTACAGCATGGATCAGAACGGTGTGGGTGACTACGCGTCCAGGCAGCGTCGCGGCTGAGGAATTAGCAGATAGAGGCGTGTATGTACCGAACCATAAGAACCCACTCTTCGTCGCTCATCTCCGTGATTCGTAATCCGACCAGATAGCTTTTCTCCCGTCCTTCTTCCGTAGCCCACTGACACCACTTCGGCGTGGCGAGCATCCGGACGGGTCCTGCCGGGAGATCAACGATTATTTGAAAGATAGAGCCGACGACGTTGAAATAATGGCCGCGTGTGTGCTGCGAGGGAATGCTGACGGCCAGTCCCGTCTCGCTGAGATTCCGCGTCTCGCAGATGATCGCGCCCGTCTCATGACCGCTCCCCTCATCCTGGGCTTGAGCGGTCGAATCGTGGACTCGCAAGAATGCCTTGAGCCTCGCTTCGCAGCGCGGAGCCTGGCGCCGCCCACCTCCGGCATAATCGTCAATATAGCGGCTAGGCCGCCACGTCGGAGGCCACGTTTTCAACGCCACACTCCTTACGCCGGAGAACTTCCCGAGCGATTTCCAGAATCTGAATCGTGTCGAAAGGCTTCGCCACCACCCAATCCACCTGCGCCGCCTTCCGTTCGTTCGAGCCGACAGCTTCGCCCCAGCCCGTGACAACTGCGAGCGGGACGTTGCTGTCCCTCTCTCGTATCGCGCGCGCCAACTCCCAGCCGCTCATCCCGGGCATCCCGACATCCGTAAAGATTGCGTCAAAACTCTCTGCGTTATAGAGCGTCAGCGCCTCGTGCCCGCCTTCCGCCAGGACGACCTCACAGCCCTCCTTCTCCAGAATATCGCGCAAGAGATCGCGGACATACGCTTCGTCATCAACGACCAGAAATCTTATCTCGCAAGACGCTGAAGAGATGGCCGCCGGCGTCGGCAGCTCGCCCGTAGGTTGTTTGATGGCGCCTTTGGCGATGGGAAGTCTGATGCGGAAAGTAGTGCCCCGCCCGACTTCTGATTCAACCTCGACAGTCCCCTCGTGCCGCCGGATGATTCCATAACCGACCGCGAGGCCGAGCCCCATCCCGGCCTTACCCTTAGTCGTAAAGAACGGATCGAAGATGCGCGAGCGCACCTCTTCGCTCATTCCGGTCCCGGTATCGCCCACGCAGATTTCGACTACATCGTCCTTCTCCTTCGCCGAGAGCGTGAGCGTGCCGCCCTGCGGCATGGCGTCCACGGCGTTGAAGACCAGATTGACCAGGACCTCGCGCAGCTCCGACTCGTCGCCCAGAATCAGCGCGTTGCAGCGCAGTTGTAAACTGAGGCTGATGTGAACGTTCGACGCTTCGGCCTTGTCTTTCCAGCGCGGGCGCGTAATCTCACCGACGTCCAGCAGCAACTGGCTCATGTCCACCGGCTGAAAGTCGTGGTCGCGGCGCTGGCGCGCGAAGTCCTGTATGCGCTTGATGGTCTTCGCGCCGTCCTTGGCCGTCTTGATGATGATCTTCAGGCCGCTCTCGATCTTCGCGGGGTCTTTCGTCGCGAGCAGAAGTTGGGCGCGCCCGAGGATTCCGGCCAGCGTGTTATTGAAATCGTGCGCCACGCCAGACGCCAGCTCGCCAAGCGCTGACATCTTTTCGATCTGTGAATACTGCTCTCGAATGCGGTCCTGCTCGGCGATGTAGTGATTAAGTTCTTCGACGTGACGCCTGGCCTGTTCGGCCTGTGCCGCCGCCGCTTCAGCTTTACCAGCGGCCGCGGCTTCGGCCTTGGCCGAGGCCGCCATCGCGTCTATGTTTTCGAGGTACGTGCGGTAGGTGAAATAGACTATGGCGATAATCGGGGTCGTGACTACCAGCGCGTAAAAACCGGCGATGTCCGTGATCTTCGCCGTGATGCCAGCGGCAGACGCCCCTGCGAAGTATGTGATGGACGCCCAGAGATAGTATTTGTTCCACGTGTGCCAGCTCGGCTGGTTGGTCTTGAAGGCCGTGTGCAGGGCTGCGAGACTCGAATTGGTGGCGTACTGGACGAGCGCCATCACGCAGAGCGCGGCGACAAAGGTTGCCGAGAACTCGCCGTGGCGCAGGTCCGTGATGTTTCCGAAGACGAGGTGAAGCACCGTGGCCGTGAGGAAAGTGGAACAGGCCATCATGGCCGCGTTGAAGATGATCGTCAGCGGCTTGATGTGAATCGCCTTCTGGCTGAAGCGCAGCGACGAGCAGAGGGCTTCCGCCGCGGCCAGCAGAACGGCTATCTCCCCTCCGTATAAAAGTATTGTGATGAAGACGAAAGTGTCAGAGACGGAGATGTGACCGCTGATGCGCGGGATTCTGACAGTGAGGCGCGAACTGATAGTAATCGTGAGGATGGCTAACACCAGGAAGCGCAGGTCGAGCCGCTCGACCGGCAAACGTATCGCGGAGTAGATCGAGACGGCAGCCGCACCGGCGATGATCAGCAACATGTACGCCTTTGTAAACCGTTGTCTGTCCATGGCTCTCCCTCTGAAAGTGTTCAGCGATTCCAGGTGTAAGGCTTCTTCGCTCATAGCTCAGTGATTCCCTTTCGATTAGTTTCTACGAGATATGCGCGTCTGATTCCTGCCGCAGGAAAATCGTGTCGTAAAACCCGCGCGGCTTGAATCCGACCTTCTGAAAGAATAGTTGCGCCCCGCGGTGCTCCTCATTGACGAGCAGGCTGATGGCCTTCGTCCGCCCTAAAAGCTGGCGCGACATCTGCGACATGCAGCGCAGCCCGTAGCCCTTGCTGCGCTCCTTGCGGTCAACGTACACGCCTTCGAGATAGATAACCTCCGGGGTCTCGCTGATGATGTCGGCCTTGAAGATCAGCTCATTACGCTCGACCCAAACCCAGACGCGCCCCTGCTCGATGCGCCGCTCGCAGCGCAGGCGAAACCCCTGCGGGTCCGTGTCCAGTGGGTTAATGCCGCTCTCCTCGTAAGCCAGCGCAGCGTGAACGGGCATCACCAGCAGCAGGTCGTCCAGAGTCGCTGGACGCAAGCCCGGAACAGGCTCCAGCGCTTCGACGGGCCACGTCTGCTCGAAAAGCACCTCGCGGCAGTAGATGCGTAATGATTGTCCGGCTTCGGAGTAATAGCTCCAGAAATGCTCTATCCTCTCCTGCTCACCCATAATCATGTGTGTATGGTGAACGTTCTGCGCCTGGCGCGCGAGGGCTTTGAGCGCGGCGTAGCTGCGCACCTCTATGAACATCGCGTGGCCGATTAAAGCCACACCTTCCAGCTCGCCCCGCCTGTTTCGGCAGGCGTAGAAAGTGCCTCGGTTAAAGGGGCTCTCCAATCCGTTGTCGCGGATCAGGCCGCTCATCACCACCGTGTGAAGGGGGCGCACAGCAAGAAAATCGAGGACTTCCGCTTGCTGGTCGTTCGTGAGGACGTGCGTTCTTAGAGAGTCGGCCATTGAAGAGAGGTGCGTCGCCGTTGCTGCGTTCTCTTTCAACTTCGTTAATTGGGGCATCAGCAGTCTCCTTAGACTTTTCGTCTTTCGTGTTGTCGGGATGCGAGGAAAAGACCTCAAGCAAGGGAATCAGTAGTTAACGCAGTCAACTCCGGTATCCACCTCCAGGTCCATTGAAGAAGTCGCGTCCCCGCCGGTTGTGGCAGACAACGCCATCATCATTGAATCAGCTCCCAGGCTGGCATCGCTCACCAGCACTCCATCGCTGACGAGCACGCCGTCGCTCACCAGGACTCCGTCGCTCACCAGCACGCCGGAGGTCATAAAGAGCAGCCCGCTGCCAAGCACGCCGCCGTCGCTCACGAGCACTCCATCGCTGACGAGCACGCCGCTTGAGAGCATCGTCCTGTCGCTTACCAGGACACCGTCGCTGACGAGCACTCCATCACTCACAAGAACACCGTCGCTCACCAGCACGCCCAGGCCGTAAACCTTTTGATACTTAGTGATGAGTTCCGACCCCCTGGCGAAGTTGTATTTGAGAATCAATCCCTGAGCCCAGGTGAAGGTGTGACCTGCAATAGTCGTCTGCGGCGTCGGGGCCGTCAGAGTCGTCAGAAGCGGGCTGCCAAGCGGCGTCCACGATGTCAGGTCCGTTCGCACCGCGCGTGCGACTCTGACCGCGCCTTCAACGTTGACCTGGCCCGTACCCTGCTCGAACATGTTGAAGCCGGGCAAGGGCTGCGCCGTGTACATCAGGATGGCCTTGATTAGATTGGGCGTCAGCGTCGGATTGGCCTGGAGCATCAGGACGGCAGCTCCGGCCGCCACGGGCGTCGCCATCGAAGTGCCATTCATGTACATCATCCGGCGGTTATCAACCGGGCTGACGCCGGCGTCTAATTCCGGGTTCTGTCTGACCAGATAATTATTCAGCGCTTCGGCATAAATCAGCTTGTTGCCCGGAGCGACTACGTCGGGCTTGATGAGATTGTCATAGTGCTTGACGCCGAGCGCATCTCGCCATCCGCTGCGCGTCGGGCCGCGCGAACTGTAGCTGGCGATTCCGTCATCCTCGCGCGTATCCGTCCCGAAGGTGTTGGCGGCACCGACAGTGATGGCCGAAGGTTCGTTGCCGGGTGAGTGAATCTGCCCGTAGATTTTGTTACCGAAACTATCTTTGCCGTTATTGCCTGCGGCGGCCATGACGACAACCCCTGCATCTACAAGACGACGTACGGCGCGGCAGATCGGATCGTTTTTATAAGAATCAACGGCGGGCGTGCCGAGGCTCATGTTGACGACACGGATGTTATAGAGCGTGCGGTTAGCCATGACCCAATCAAGAGCAGCCAGCACGGAAGAGACTGTGCCGGTCCCGGTCGAATTCAGCACGCGCAGGTTGATGATGTTGGCGTTTGGCGCGACGCCTATGTATTCGGCGTTGGAAACCCTTCCGTTACCCGCCACGACCGAAGCCACATGCGTCCCGTGACCATAAGGGTCGTCCGTCCGGCTCTCGCCCGTGAAATCTTTATTGACGAGAACGCGCAATCCGTTGTTCCGGTCCAAGAAGGCTTTGTGGCTGGTGTCTATCCCTGAATCGAGGACAGCGATGCCGATGCCCGTGCCATCGAGCCCCGTGGTCGTGACACCGTTGGAGTTGCGCACGGCGTCCGTGCCCGTCGTCGCCGAAACGTGGCCGAACGAGATTGTCTCCCTATCCAGAGAGATAAACTTGACTTCGTCCCGGTCCGCGAATTGCTCGACGACCCTGGCCGGCAGTTCGAGCACGCGCATGTTGAAATTATCCAGATTCCTTTTGGCGCGCACGTCGTTGCGGTGGAGGAGAGAATTGAGAGCCGCGCCGGGGCTTCCTTTTAATTGCAGGATGACCTTCACGCGGTCCGAGCGTTTTTGCGGATTGCGCGCCAGCTCAAGCAGGTCTGTTGAAACCTTGTCCTCGTCAGCGTCGCTCACCGAATCGGCCGCCGAGCCGATCTTCTTGACGAGTCCAGCCTGTGCCCCGGTGGTGTCATGGAAAGGAAAGCCCGCACAAAGGAGCGCAAACAGCAGCGGGGGGACGATCCATGACACTGAAAGGGTACATCTACCGTTTTTCACCTGACTCCTCCTTTGCGATCCAGAAAAGCACCGGGGTATTGCAGGCGTAATCAGGACCGACTTCTCTGTGACCTGGTTCTTCGCCGTTTTTCTAGGCAGAGATAGGAATGCTCCCAGGAACAATCGAATCTCCTACTCGCGAGGACAGAATTGGCAATTGGGGGAAAATATCAATTGGAGAGAGTTGGTATCGGGAACGAAGTATTACAAGGAACTGGCCGGTAGTCAATTCCCGAAACCACTCTCTATTTCATACACGAAGTGGCATCCCCACTTCGCAATGCCGACTGCGCTTGCAGTACAGTATCCCCGACCATGATCCCGTCTCCGACCATAATGCCGTCCCCGACCATGATCCCGTCTCCGACCATGATGCCGTCACTCATCATGGTCCCGTCGCCGAGCAGCATGGAAGTGCTCAGAAAAAACTGGCCGCTCCCCAAAGGAGCGCCGTCGCTCATGATTATGTTCGAGCCGAGCAGAATGTTGCCCGACATCATTGCTGTGTTAATGCTCTGCTCTGTCCCGTTTTCGACGACTCCGTCACCGAGGATGACGCCCGTCCCGTAAACATTCTGATATTGGGTGAGAAGCGCCGACCCCACAGCGTAAGTTCGTTTGAGAATGAGCCCTTGCGCCCACGTAAAGGTCTGCCCCGCGATATTCGTCTGCGGACTAGGAAGCCCACTCGTCAGCAGCGGATCACCCTGAGCGGTCAGGATCGTGCGGTCGGTCCTGACGAGCTTGGCAAGCTGAATTGCCGCGGCGACATTGAGCTGACCCGCACCCTGCTCGAACATGTTGAAGCCGGGCAAGGGCTGCGCCGTGTACATCAGGATGGCTTTGATCAGATTGGGCGTCAGCGTCGGGTTGGCCTGGAGCATCAGGACGGCTGCCCCGGCCGCCACGGGCGTCGCCATCGAAGTGCCGCTCAGATACATCATTCGGCGATTGGAGAACGAACTGACGTCGGCGTCTATTTCCGGATAGGTCGCCATCAGATAGTTGTTGTAGGCCGCCGCCCCCACGAGTCTATTTGCCGGAGCGACCAGGTCGGGCTTGATTAGATTGTCGTGGTGTTTGACACCGCTCGCGTCCGTCCAGTAGCTGCGCGTCGGACCGCGCGAGCTGTAGGTCGTCACCACGTCGTCGCCTCTGACGTCCGTGCCGAAGGTGTTGCTCGCACCGACGGTGATGGCCGAAGGCTCGCTGCCTGGTGAGTGTATCTGGCCGTAGATTTTATTGCCGAAAGAATCTTTGCCGTTGTTGCCTGCGGCGGCCACAACGACCACGCCCGCGTCCACCAGCCGGCGCACAGCCTGGCACACAGGGTCATTCTGAAATGTATCCACGGCCGTCCCGCCCAAACTCAGGTTGACCACCTTGATGTTGTAGAGGGTGCGAAAAGTCATCACCCAATCGAGGGCGGCCAGCAAGCCTGAGGCGGAGCCGATGCCGTGCGAGTTGAGCACGCGCAAGTTAATGATCTGAGCGTTGGAGGCGATGCCCGTATAAGCGCCGCTTGAAATCTGACCGTTTCCGGCGGCAAGCGATGCGACGTGTGTCCCGTGCCCGTAAACGTCATCGGTCCGGTTCTCACCCGTGAAGTCCTGGCTGACGGCGACGCGGCTCAGCCCGCTGCTGTTTCGAAGCGAGACGTGACCCGCGTCAACGCCGGAATCCAGAATCGCAATCCCTATGCCCGACCCGTCAAGAGTGGTTGTGGTGGTGATGATTCCAAGAATCGAAACGGTGGTTTGCTGGCGCACGCTCTCTGTCCCCGTAGTGTTTGAGACATGCCCGGATGCTCCGACCGGCCTGTCCGGGGAGATGTAGCGGACCTCGCGTTGAGCGGCCAAAGCTTCGACGGCCTTCACTGGCAAGCTGACCACGCGCGCTTCGAAGTTGCGTAGCTGCCGCAGCAGCTTCGCGCCCGAATTGAGAAGCAGAGCGTCAATTCTGCGGCTCGACGCGCCATTGAATTGAATGATCACGTCCACACGGTCGCCGCCCCGGTGCTCCCGCTCGGCGCGCTCCACGAGGTCCGGCGAGACTTTGGCGGCGAAGGTTGGAGTAGCTTGCGCGTTCGCGTTGTCGCTGACCATGATTCCGGCAAGTAAGCAGATCATCACCGAAAAAAGAGCAGGCCATGTGACAACGGGGTAAAGCTTCATGGTTTTCACTTAGCCGCTCCTTGATTCCGGTAATTCTTGTTTGTGGGTTGGTCAAATGATCGGAAGTTACGTCTTGCTCGCGGCCAGTCGTGGCAAGACCTATACCACCCGTCTCTTCCAGCTTTGGACAGCAGGGGGTTGACCTTAAATCCCTCTCGGGAGGCGAAAATGCTTGTGATTTACACCGGAAGCCTGTCGAAGTTACTGGATCAGTTGGGGGCTGACACGAAGGGCCTTGACTCTGATCTGATGCAGAATGCGACACCGGCCGAAATCACACCGCAGCAAACTGCTCAGCTTGCCGGGTCGCTCCGCTGAAGAAGAGAGAGACTTCGACGCGCGCCATTTCTTAAAGTAATTTCTCATCATCGCCTCGAAACCCGGCTTCAAATCGGGTCAGGCTACTGAAACGCAGGCCGGGCCTTCATCTCATCCGGAGGGTCACAGGTCGCCCGTGGGCATCCGGGGCGCGTGCGCGCTGGCATGTCTCTTGCTCACGAGCGTAACTCTCCCGCAAAGCAATTGCGAAATGTGGTACGCGGATTCGAGAGGGCGCGCACTTGTTCTCCGACCCGCGGGCCACAACTCGACATTCCGCGACGGATCAAGCTCTTTATTTAACTGTTGAGAAATGGAGTGCGGCCATGCCCGATACGGATAACAGTAGACCGCGTCTTTTGATTGCGGATGACGAGCCGGAGATTAGAGACATTCTGAAGGATCTACTCTGCAAGTCTTACTATTGCGCGACGGTTGATTCCGCTGAAGAGGCCCTGGCACTGCTCTCCGTGGAGAGTTTCGATCTGATTATCAGCGATATCACGATGAGCGGGATGAGCGGGCTTGAGATGGTGCCCTTCGCTCTGAATCTTGCGCCGGAAGCAGCCATCATCATGATCAGCGGCGCGCAAACAATCGAAAGCGCCATAGAGGCCCTGCGCGCCGGAGCCTTCGACTACATCACGAAGCCGTTTGACCTCAAACACGTCGAGTTGGCAGTCGAGCGCGCCCTCAAACACAGCTCGCTGCTTCAGTCCAAGCGCCTCTATGAAAACTACTTGGAGAAGCTGATCGGGCAGCGGACCGCGGAGCTGAACGAAGCGCTGGCTTCGCTGGAAGATTCCTACCGCACGACGCTCAAGGCCCTGGCCGCAGCGCTTGAGGCGCGCGACACGGACACGCACGGACATTCGGAGCGTGTCGTCCAGTTCAGTCTGCGTCTAGGGCGCGAGCTGGGTCTCGACAAAGACCGGATGCGCGCTCTGGAATTCGGCGCGCTGCTCCACGATATAGGCAAGATCGGCGTCCCGGACGCCATCCTGCGTAAGCCGGAGCGTCTGACCGACCGTGAATGGAAAAAGATGCGTCAGCACCCGATGCTTGGGCGGCGCATCCTGGGCGGGATAAAGTTTCTCGAAGGGGCTTCGCGCGTCGTCGCGGAGCACCATGAGAAATGGGACGGCACGGGCTACCCGCTCGGCCTGCGCGCGGATGCGATTGATTTGAACGCGCGCATTTTCGCGGTCGCCGACGCCTTCGACGCGATCATCAGCAACCGCGTCTATCGCGCAGGCAAATCATACGAGGCGGCGGCTGCGGAGCTGGAGCGTTGCGCGGGCGAGCATTTCGACCCCGAAGTCGTGGCGGCATTCAAGCGCGTCGGGCGCGAGGAATGGGAGGAGTTAAAGCAACGCTCCGCGGTCCAAAGCGAAGCACACCAAATCTACGATGACGATTTTGAACGGTCATCCACACGGCCGACTTCCGACGCAGAAGTGGACGGGTGGTCAAAGAAAGCGCAGGCGGCTTTCGTCAACCGGAGCAATATAGCCGCCTGATCGTCTATCCTCTCTTTACTTAGTATCTACAATTTCCTTAAACCTCATGGCGTCCTCTCCCATCTTCACGTTGTTAAAGAAGACGTAGGACTCTGCGTTCGGCGGAAGCATGGAAGCCAGCTCCTCCAGCTCGCCGTCCTCGTACGAGTACCTCCAGCCGCCGCGACCGTGCAGACGGAAATAAGAGCGCTCTGGCGTGACCGTCCTCTCCTTGAAAGGGTCAACCACATGCCACAAGTCCAGCTCAGTGCAGAGGTCCGTCACAACCCCGCGGGGCCAGCCCCCGCGCGGTTCCCATGCGAAGTTCAGCCCCTCGCTCTCGGCCCCGAGCTTTTTGAAAAACCTGCGTATGTTTCCGATATTCTCCTTCGTGGGCTGAAGGCTGGCCGGACACTGGAACAGGATCGTCTTCGTTTGCAGAGCGCGGGCGCAAGCCCTCGTCACCTCCCAGGCTTCTCTGACAATCGAGCTTGGACGAAATGAGCCCGACTGCGCCTTTTCATCCTCCGCCAGCGTGCGCTTCAGGCGCTGGTAAGTCGGGCTCGAAGACTGGTGCGTAATCAGTTGCCACGCCTTGATTGTGAATTCAAACTCTGAGGGGGCTTCAGCGCGCCACTTCTCAAGCGTCTGGATTTGCGGAGGCTGGTAAAAGGTATGCTGTACTTCGACCGCCGGAAGCATCGCGTAGTATGAGCTGCGCGCCGAGCGGAATCCGCAGCAGCCGATTTTGACTGAACTCTTGCGAGGTATCATGGCACCAGACGTTAACGCCTAAGGTTTCCTCCCGCGGCAGATGTAGTAGGTTCCGAACTGTACTTCCTCGTAATCCACCTCGGCGGTCAACTCTTTTAACTCGTCCCACGGGCGCACGTCAGGATTCCCGAGCACCGTCAGCTTACTCGTCCAGACGACGAACGGGTGCAGCAGCTTGCTTAAAGAACCCTTTGGCAACTTGGCATCCATGATCACCAGATAACCGCCAGGGCGTAGCTGGTCCCAGGCCCGCCGCAACACCTCTTTATGATGCGGCATGACCGCATACGAAAGACTGAAGAGGGCTGCGTCAACAGTCTCCGGCAGGGTGTAATCAACGGCGTCGGCGCGAGCGAGCGTCACATTGCGCCAGCCAGACCGGGCGCAGAGCGCTCTAGACTTATCCAGCATCCCTTCCGAGAGGTCCACGCCGTAGACGTGCCCTCCAGCCCCGACTGCTTCGACCATGAGCGCAAGGTTCCTGCCCGTCCCGCACCCGACTTCGAGGACGCGACCGCCCGGCTTGAGTTCCAGACGATTGATCGCTTTGCCACGAATGCCGCGGGGCAGCAGGAAGAACCATTCGAAGAAGACGAAGAACCTCGCGAGGCGATTGTAGCGACGCCGCACGAAGCCCGCGTCGTGGTCAACCCACTTGCTAATAGATTGCATGGCTTCCTCCTTTTCAACACTTTCATTCCCGTCCCACAGCTTGCCGCTTTGACACAGGCTCACTGCCGACTGCCTACTGTTTTATGCCTTCTGCGTGTTAAAATCAAAGCAGTCAGCCGCCAGTGGCGCCAACACGGGATGCGGGTCGGCTTCTTTTCAACGGAGGTTTGAGCAGTTATGCCGGAGACCACGGAATCACCTTACAGCACGGTTAATATCGTCAAGGACGCGCTGCGTTATCTGGGCGACGCCTCATACGCGATTTTGCCGCAGGACGTAGCGCACCGCCTGGCCGAGCTTAAAAAGAGTTTTTGGGGCGGCGTGCGCTGCGTCGTGGATAAAGAACTCGAATGGATAGATAAACGCGTTGCCGGCGGCGACCGTCTGCGCGAGGAGTGGCGCGAGCGGCGCGCGGGGCAGGAGACGAAGGAAGCTGGAAGCAATATTTAGAGAAGGTTGAAGGCAAAATGGAAGTCTTGCTGGCTGAAGAATACGGGTTCTGTTTCGGTGTCGAGCGCGCCGTTGACATGGTCGAAGACGCTCTGGCCGAAGGGCGAACGATTCGCTCGCTCGGCGCGTTGATACACAACTCGCAGGAGATGCAAAGGCTCGAAGCCAAGGGCGTGACGACGATCAACAGGCCCGCCGAGGCGGACCGAGAGGTGACGGCCGTCATACGCGCACACGGAGTCGCCCCCGGGGTGCAGCGCGAGCTTGAAGAGAACGCCGCGCACGTGATTGATGCGACCTGTCCCTTCGTGACCAGGGTCCAGCATCTGGCCGAACGCGCTGCTAAAGAAGGTCGCGACATCGTCGTCGCTGGAAACCCTGATCATCCGGAGATGATCGGCGTCGTCGGCTACGCGCCCCGTAACACCTACGTCGTGCGCGATGCGAGCGAGGTCACAAATCTTCCGATGCTTCGTCGTCCGCTGGTCGTTTCGCAAACCACGCTCAAGCTCAAGACCTTCCTCGAAGTGGCTGACGCCGTGCGCACGCGCTCGGAGACGGAGCCGCAGGTCATCAACACCATCTGCTCGGCGACGCGCGACCGCCAGGACGCCGCACGCGCTCTGGCCGGACAGGTTGACGCTTTCTACGTCATCGGAGGCCGCCACTCGTCGAACAGCGTCAAGCTGCTCGCCGTCTGTGAAGAACAGTGCGCGCGCAGCTTTTTAATCGAGACGGCGGAGGAGATTAATCCGCGGGACCTTTTGGGAGTCAAACGCGTCGGCGTCACCGCCGGAGCTTCGACGCCGAACTGGCTGATCGAGCAGGTGGTCGAGAGATTGCGGGAGATTGGTAAGACCGAAGAGTCGGCAGTCGCTTGAGGAGAGGTAGATAAGCTGTCCACGAACCCACACGAAACGGCACGAAGATGTTTCCATTCTTCGTGCCGTTTCGTGTGGGTTCGTGGATAATTTCGTATTCAAGCTCTAACGTCGAGCTGTTGTTAAGATAATCTACTTAATCCTCACAAATCATCTTCGGCTACGTCCGCCTGGTCGAGCACGTTGACGATGCGGCGTGCGTCCTCCGAGTCGTACTCGTTGGCCTGACGCTCCAAAGCTTCGCGCGCAATCTCGGAATCAATAGGATCAACCAGCAGGCCGACGAGCACGGAGGTCGGGGCCTGTGCGAGGGCTTCAAGCGCCAGCGCCCGGACGACCACGTCGTACGAGCGCACAAGCTCGCAAATTTCGCTGGGAGCGAAACGCGCGGAGAGCGTGTCCGCGAGCTGGTCTATGCGCGCGAAGTCGTACAGGCGATGCGCGCGCGCGACCAGTTGCTCGAAGACTTCCGCCGATTGTGTTTGGCCTTGCAGGACGACGGCCGTCGTGTCGGCCATGCGGCGCAGTTCCTTCACCTGCTCGGCATTCAGGGACGCTCCCGCTTCGGCCGCGCGCTCGTCTAGAGCGGCCAGCAGCCGACTCAACTCCCAATCGGCGCGCGCGTCGTAGGGGCGACCCTCCGCGCGAGCCGGTTGCATATTTGCCGAACCCGCAACGGAAGATTGCAAAGCTTTCTCCAGAAGATTGCGCGTCGTCGAACGCAAACCCTCCCAGACGCTCGCCACACGCGCTCCGAAATCCTCAATCATCATTCTCAAAATCAAGCTCCTGTGGGCTTGAGTGTCGGGCCTCACTCAGCTTTCGCGCGTACTATAACCTGAACGGAGCACGAAAGGCGAACAAAGAATAGTGGTCAGTGGTCGGTGGTCAGTGGTCAGTAAGTTTTAGCTGAATGAGGCAGATACTATCAATCCAGCAACATCTCATCAACCCTTAATCACTGACCGCTGACCACCGACCACTGACCACTAGTTATGGTCTATGATCTCTTTGATGGAGGAAAACGGGATTTTGATGATCTCGCCATCGGCGCGCTCGATCTTGACGCTCGGCGTCGTCAGCGCTTGCGTCGTTTTCATGCTGCGAACGATGCCGCGGACGCGGCTGCCGTCCGCCGTGATGATTTCGACGTTATTCTGGCCATAAAGCGGACGCAGAGCTGCGAGGGCTTTGGTGACTTCCACTATTTGGTAACCTGCGCTTTCTTAAGTTCTGGCGAAAATATGATTCCTGCGGAATCTCCCGTCAGCACGAGGCGTGCCATCTTCAGATAACTCATCAAACCGGTGTCCGCTTCTCAGGAGAAATGTTTTAGCTGCGAACACTATACTGCGCTACCCCTGATTCAGGGAAGTTGGGCGCGTGCGCCAAACAGATGCAACCTGAGCGCTCCAGGTGGCGTATAGAAAGGGGGAAATTAAGCATCAGCGCTCGTCCGGTCCCAAACAAAGTGATAGAATATAGCCATGCGAACTGAAGTTGAAAGAGACTCCCGGCCCGAGAACAACAGAGACGCACAGGACATTAATACATGTCCGAATTGCGGCTCACTCATGCCGCGCGAGATGCGTTTCTGCCGCTCGTGCGGCTGCCGCCTCGGCGAAGGCATCGAAGAGTACACGGAAACTGTGCGCTTCGAGCACACGCCTCGGCGCACTGCGCCCGCCGGAAAAACCCGGACCGCTACAGTTGCGACGCCGTTCACCTCGCCCACCAGCTCGAAAGCCTGGGCCGCGGCGAGCAACGCCAGAAAGCAGGCCATGCACAAGGTCTCGACCCAACTCGATAAGTTCAAGGTCGGGCGGGCGTGCAAGCGCGTGCCGAAGTGGGTCGTCTGGGTTGTCGTGCCCATCTTCGCTCTTTCCTTGATCAGCGGCGGCGGTTCCATCAGATCGCGCCGCAACGCGCCGAACTCTTATCTGGGCAGCCACTACAAGTCGGCCAACGGCGGGGCTTTCATTCGCGACATCACGCCCCCGGGGTCGGCAGCAGATAAGGCCGGGCTGGTCGGCGGCGACACGATCATCAGCTTTGACGGCAAGCCCGTTAAAAGTGAGAACGATCTATCGAGTCTGTTGTCGGCCACTCCCATCGGAAAGACAGTCGAAGTCCTTTATATCCGCGACGGCGAAACTCGAACGACTAAACTGACGACCATCTCGCAAGAGAAGAACAGCGAGTTGGAAGATGCTTTCGATGACCAGGCCAAAGGGTTCCTGGGCGTGGACGACGATTTCAAGCGAGTGCAGGTGGAGGGGACGAGCCTCTACGGCGTACAGTTGGATAGAGTTTACAGGGATCGCCCGGCTTCCAGAGCAGGCTTGCAGGCGGGCGACATCATCATCGAGTTCGGCGGAACCCCGATCCGTACCACGGAAGAGTTTAATCAACGCATTGACCGCGCGCGCCCCGGCAGCACCGTTCAGGTCGTCTTCATGCGGGGCGGCGAGCGCCGCGAAACCTCCGTCACGATGGGAGAGGATGATTAGGAGCGTGTTGCGTACTCCTTGAGGCGCGCTTCCATCTCACGGCGGACCTCTTCGCGTTCCTCTTCCGTCTCTTCCACTTCAAAAGTCTCAAAAAGCGCGTAAGGCGTTTCGGCCACGAGACGCAGCTCCCAGGCCTCGCGGCCCGCATGCGAGGGGCGCGCAAACCAGAGTGCATCAATCGAAGATTCCAGTAGCGCCGCGTCCTCGAAAATCGAGCCGCCTTCGACGTTCAACTCCCCTTGCGTCAGGGGCCGCAGCAGCACGCGGCGCAACTCCCAGCCATGTCTGCGGTAGGTGTTGATGATTTCATTGATGCGTTCGCTTCTGTTCAAGAATCTTTGAATTGAGAGGTCAGTACCGCCTGCTTAAGCCGGGCGGGTGATGTGTAACGGAAGACTTCGGACGAAGGCCGCGCTCTTACAGCAGCTTTGGATAATCTGCGTTGACGATTTGGAAGCGCGCTCGCGCCTGACTTCATTCTGCTGTTAATTGAATGAAGAGAACTTCCATTCACCATCCTCTTTGACGAAGTGAATTGTGACCCACTTGTCACCCTTGTCATCTTTAAATTCAAGCGTCGCCGTATCGCCCTCGATCTTTTCGTTACGCACTTCAGGAAGTGTAGCGGGAACTTGCTGGCTGGCGCTTTCGAGTGCTTTTGCCAGGAGATCGTCAAGCGTCATGTTCCTCTGCCTGGCTCGCTCTTCCATCTTATCCAGCATGACCTTTGAGAAAGTCCTCTTGAAGGCCGCAACATTCTTTGTCTTGTTGGCTTCGTAATAGGCTTTGAAGACCTCAGTCGGGCTTGATCCCGACGCGCTCGTGATCGGAGTGGCCGTCGGCGTTGGCTGCGCCGTATTGGCAGCGGCCGCAGGCGATGCGCCCGTCGCCGCGTTGGTCGTCGCATTGGTCGCTGTGGTTGTGTTGTTATTGGAGGTTCCCTTATTGCACGCGGCGTTGAGCAGGATTGCCGCAATCAGAACTGCCACGACTGCGACGAACCGTACTTTCATCTCTCATCTCCTTTTGTGAGGTTAATCAGAGTCCAGCTTCCACTCGTCCTCTTCTTTGACGAACTTCAACGGTCTCCACTCTTCGACGCCCTGGTACTTTATCTCCAGCGTCGCCGTATCGCCCGAAATCTTCTCATTTCTGATTTCGGGCAAGGTCGGGGGAAGGCTGACTTTGACGAGCAGCTCGTCGAGCGGCTTCTTCTCCTGCCTGGCCTGCTCTTCGAGGACTTTGAGCATTCTCTTCGAGAGCATCCGTTTGATGGTCGCCGCGTCGCCCTTCTTCGCCGCCTCGAAAAAGGCTTTGAAGGTTTCCGTGGGCGACGAGCTCTTTTTTCCGCCGCAGGCCGCCGCAAGCGCGATGCCCGAGAGCAGGGCGACGACCAGATAGATTGTTCGGTGTGTCTTCATAAGGCTTGGCGCTCGAACAGACGTACTCGGAGAGCGCCTGTTATCCGGTCCTGGCTCGCGCGACCCGTCATCAGAAGATGACTTTCCATTCGTCGCTCTCTTTGACTAGACGAACCGTCCTCCAGTTCTCGGAGTTCCCGGACCGGAATTCGACCGACGCGTTGTCGCCCTCTATCTTCTCGTTGCGTGTTTCGGGTATTGAGGGCGGGATGTCCTTCTGGCTCTCGCTGGCCAGGAACTCGTCGAGCGACTTGCCATTCCGCTTGGCGCTCTCCTCTCTTTGGGTCAGGGACCTTTGCGCCATCAATTTTTTGAGACTCGCCACGTCCTTATTTTTCGCCGCCTCGTAAAAAGCTTTGAAGGCCTCTGTGGGCGTCGAAGGTTTCTTACTGCACGCCAACAGAGTGATCGCCAGTAGCGCCATGAGGAGCGCCGAAATCTTTCGTGTCGTCATAAATAGTCTCCAACAAACTGTCTTGATCGGCGGAAGCTCCAGCCCGGCCGCACTCTCCTTGCGTCGCTTGCGAAGAGGCTGACCAGGCGACGCGAGCCTGCATTTTAGGAGCGGCGCAGTATACATCATTTCCGTCGCCGGTAGCTCGTAGAATGCTATGCGGCGCGGGTGAAAACCGGGCCTCAAAAGGGGCCGCTCCCTTTGACGCATGGGCCTCCCGCCTGGCTCTCATTGACCACGCGCACCGCTGGCAATTATCATCAGCGCAGGTCGAGGGAAACCGGCACGCTAGTTCCCGCTCCGTTTTTGCCGCTTGATCAAAGGCCGCGACGCGCGCGCCAGAGTTCCGTTTCGCTTCAGAGCGCTTCATGTCATTGAGAGAATCCGCCCCCACACCGCTGCCGCGCATCCGACGGGTGCGCGCTTGCGCTTTGGCGACTCTGCTCGCCACGCTTCTGATCGTGATGATTGCAGCGCTTTTTACCGGCTGCGCTCCGGCGAAGAGTGAAGTCAGCGGGCAGGAGCGCGGGGGCACGCGTGAACGTCGCGTCGGGGCGAGCAGTAGCCAGCCGGCGACAAACGAGAAAGATGGCACAACCAGAAGAGAGATGCCCAACACGAACAGTGAAACGGGAGAGAGCGTTGCGCGCTCCCCTTTCTATACCGAGCTGAAAAAGGCGCTCAAGCATCGCAAGCTGAAACTTGAGAGCGTCTGCGACATCCAGGACCCGGTTTCGCGGCGCGTGCTCGAAGACTACGGAGCGATGTTCCTCGCGAGCGACGGCGTGCTGCCCCCGCCCGTCTGCATGTTCACGACCGAAGACGAGGTCCTGAAGTTTCAGGAAGAGGCAGGCTTGAGCACCGCAATCGTCGGCGGCGCGCGAATAGAATTACAGCCCGAAGCGATGAACGCGCTTCTGGCGGCGCGCGAAGAGGCCCGCGCGGCACGCCTCGACATTACGCCGCGCGGCGGCTCCGAAGCTGCGCGGCGCAGCTACGACGACACCCTGCGCCTCTGGAACACGCGCTTTCTGCCGGCGCTCACCTACTGGAACAAGCGCGGGCGGCTCTCGAAAGAGCAGGTCGAGCGCCTGCGCAAACTTCCTTTGCGCGATCAGGTGCGGGAGGTGCTGGAGCTTGAACGAAGCGGCATCTTTTTCAGCAAAGATTTCTCCAAATCAATTCTCTATTCCATCGCCGCGCCAGGGACTTCGCAGCACATCGCTCTGCTCGCGCTCGACGTGGATCAATTCGCGGACGAGCGCGTGCGACGCATCCTCGCCCGCCACGGCTGGTTTCAAACAGTCAAGAGCGACCTGCCGCACTTCACTTACCTGGGATTGGAAGAGAAGGATTTGCCTGGGCGCGGCCTGCGCTCCGTGATCGCTGGAAAGCAGTTGTTCTGGATTCCGAACGTCGGCGGAGAGCAGAGCGGGGAAGAATGAAAAGTTGTCCCACATGCCAGCGCACCTACGCTGACGATAGTTTGAGCTTCTGTCTGGAAGACGGCACAGCGCTCACGCCCCTCGCTCAGAGTACTCAGGGCGAAACACTGCTGATGGATTCGACGGGGCAGAGCACGGTCGAGTCGGAGCCGCCGCCCACTGCGATACTCGATTACAGTTTACCGCCCCCGACAATCCGTTCGCTCGATATGGACGCGACCGCGCGTCGTCACAAACCGGCTGCGACCGTCCCACAGCAGGGACGGCGCACACAGGTCGAGCTACAGCACCAGGGCGCGCCGGCGCCCGTGTCTGGAAGGCGCAGCACTTCGGCGGTTGTTGCGATCACGGTGACCGCGACGATTCTCCTGCTCGGCCTGGGCGGCCTGGGCGCGTGGCTCTTGATGAGAGATAAGGGCGACGCCGCTGTAACCGAGACGACGCGCGCGGGCAACAGCTCAAACATAGCTGGACCCGGCGGCAACAGCACTCCCGGCCCAGGGAACGCCAACGTGAGCGTGACGCCGAATACAAATTCCGATACTCTGCCGACGCCGTCCCCGACTCCCACGGCCACGCCGCAGGCGACGCCGACACCGACAGACGCGGAGACGGTGCGTCGGGAAGTCACGAACGCTCTGAACGGCTGGACGCAGACGATGAGAAGCGCGGACCTGGAAGGCCACATGGCCTATTACGCGAGTACGCTGCACACCTACTATCTGGCGAGCAACGTCAACGTCGGCCGCGTGCGCGCCAACGTCGCCAGAGCCTTCTCCAAGTACAGCACATTCGACGTGAAGCTCACGAACATGAAGATCGAGGTGGACCCGTCGGGCACGCGCGCTGTCGCCACCTTCGACAAAACTTTCACCTTCAGCGGCGCGACGACCTATTCGGGCTCCGGGCTCAACCGTTTCTGGTTTGAAAAGATCGGGGGGCGCTGGCTGATTACCGGCGAGAAGGATTTGAAGACCTACTACATCAACAGCAATCAGTAACAGATCACACTTCTAAAGGAGACTCTGCCCATGAAATTCACGAAGATCGCAGTTTTACTACCGGCTTGCCTGCTCGTTGTCGGGTGCAGTAAGAGCGCTAACACGACTAAGACCGGGGGCAACACGACGACCGCGACGACGAATGCGACGAAGAACACGGCGGCGGCGACGCCCAGCCCACAGGCCACGCCTCAGGCCACGAACTCGGCAACCGAACCAAAGCCCCATTCGGACATGGCTGCAACGCCCGAAGAGGCGGCCAAAGGACTTTTCAACGCGTTCGGGAGACAAGACCGCGCCGCGGCTGCGAAATTCGCCTCCGAGGCGGCCGTCGCGAAGCTCTTTAAAGAGAGCACCGGGACCGAAGGGATGGAGTTCCAGGGCTGCAATGATGAAGGGGGCGATCTCACCTGCGCCTGGTCTTATGAGGGCGGCGGCCTGATCATGCACATCAAGGGCAGCCAGTCGGGGGGTTACATGGTCGAGTCAATAGAATTCATCGCTGATTAAGTAACCCAAGTTGCTAGATAAAGAGATCTTGGAAATATTTCAGTTGCCACTAGCACAAGCCTAGTGGTTAATGATGCTCCAGGCTTTTCGGCTTGAGCCGAATGATTCGGCTCAAGCAATAAAGAATTGTATTGTATTGATAGTTCGGCTCAAGCCGATTCTTTTTACTAACCCTTGTCCACTAGGCTTGTGCTAGTGGCAATTGATAATTGGCAACTTTGGTTAATTAAGGAGGGGAATCCAATGACGCAAGCGAAGCAGAGGACGAAGCTACGCGCTCTGATTCTCATCTCGTTGCTGCTGCTGCCGCTGACAGCCGCCACGGCCGCGCCGCAACGTGACCGCACACGGCGCATACGCTTCGAGCGCGGGAGAACTACGAAAGTAATTAGAGACGCGGTGGTGCGCGGGACGCGCGACCGTTACCTCTTGCGCGCCCGCGCGGGCCAGACCTTAACCGTCCACATCACTTCCGTGGAAGACAACGCGGTCTTTGACATCTATCGCACGGGCGGCAGGAGAACCCTTGCGGGCGCTGAGGAGACTATGGACTGGACGGGCACGCTGCCGCGTAACGGCGACTACGTAATAGAGGTCGGCGGCACGCGCGGCAACGCCACCTACACGCTCGAAGTGACGGTAAGATAGTGGTCAGTGGTCGGTGGTCAGTGGTCAGTGGGTTAAGGGTTGATGAGCTGAATGCTTGACTGATAACCCCTGCCTCATTCAGCTAATACTTACTGACCACTGACCACCGACCACCGACCACTGCTCTCTTCCACTCCCGGGCCGAAAGTGCTAGACTACGCACTCGCCCGGTTTTAACTTTGGCCGAGCGCGCCCCTCTCCCGTACAGCACGGGCTTTAACGAAAAAATCGCGAACTCGCGCCGCACGACCAAGCGCCCTTCCTTGTCTCCCCTGGTGCAAGTGCCGAGGTCTTGCGACCCTTTATCCCGAAAAGAGGGTCCAGTCATGGATGTCCCCCAAATTATCGCCGGACGATTCCGCATCGAATGTGAAATCGGCACGGGCGGCATGGGCACTGTCTACCGCGCCAAGCACTTAGGCTTAGAGCGCCCCGTCGCCGTCAAAATCATTAAACCCGAATATGCTTTCGACCCGGACGTCGCCGACCGCTTCATGCGCGAGGCGCGCACGATGGCGCGTCTGCGCCATCCGAACGCCGCGATGATCTTCGACGCGGGCAATCTGCCGGACGGTCGCCATTTCATCGTCATGGAGTTTGTCGAAGGGCAGACCCTCTCGGAAGCTTTGGAGAAAGAGGGCCGCTTCACGCCAGAGCGCGCCGTGCAGATCGCCTCGGCCATCTGCGACGTGCTCGCCGAAGCTCATCACTTAGGAATCGTCCACCGCGACCTCAAGCCCTCGAACATCATGCTCAACGAAAGGGGCATCTGCGTCCTGGATTTCGGCGTGGCGAAAGTCCTGGCGACTTCAGCGGACGCGACGCACACGCACGCGACGACGGGCTCGGGCGTCATCGTCGGGACCCCTCGCTACATGTCGCCCGAACAATGTCTGGGCCAGCGCGTCGGCGCGCGCAGTGACCTCTACTCCCTGGGCGTGCTGCTCTACGAGATGCTCGCGGGCCGTCCTCCCTTCACGGACCCCCTGGCTTCGGCCGTGCTCGTCAAACAGGCGACCGCTCTGCCTCCGCCGCTCCCGAAACTGCGCCAGGACATCCCGCGCCCGCTCGTGCTGGCCGTTCACACGCTGCTCGCGAAGCGCCCCAACGACCGTCCGCAGAACGCCATGGCCGCGCAGAAGATGCTTGAGAAGAGCGTCGCACGCCCCTCACGCTCGGTGAACGATTCTCAGCCCTTCTCTTCGACCGTCGCGGCGCTCAACACCAAACGCAGCGCCTTCTTCCGCGCGGCAACACCGCTCGCGCTAATCGCAATCCTCGGTCTGGGTTTTCTGGCCTGGGGGCGCAGCGCGCAGACGAAACAGCCTTCGGAGGGCGAGAATGCTTCCGTAGCGGCCGCGCCTGCCATGGCGTCACGCGATTCTTCGTTCTCGGGCGCGCCCTTGCAGAAGATCGTCGCCTCCGAACCGCTCTCGACCACGTCCGCGCGCCAGCTTGCCAATTCCGCCTCGCACGGTGACGAGATCGGCGATGTCTGTGTGGTCAAGACGGACAAGAAACAGAACCAGGCCGTCGTCGCCATTCACGACGAGCGCGGCAAAGGCACGACGCACCTCTTCGTGATGGAGCGGCGCGGCTCTCGTTATCGCGTTACAAGTCGCGCCCCGCTCGACTCGGCTGAATTTCGCGGCGCGAAGTGGACCGCGGAGAGCCGCGACATTGACGGCGACGGTTACGACGAAGTCATCTGCACGGGTGCGAACGCCAAAGGCCACGCCAACGGCTATCGTCTGGTGCTCTATGTCCCGCGCACGCGCCAGACCTATAGCCTGCGAGTCGAAGACAACGCGCGCGATCCTAAAAAGATGCGCGCCACCTTCTCTCAAAACGCGCTGACGCGCACGGCCGCGCCCTACCGCGCAGCTCTGCAACGGCGCGCACGCACGGCCATAGCTTCGCTTTGATAAAGTAAAGCAGCAACTATCACCACAGCCCCGTAGGGGCGATATATCAGTAGCCCGGGGCGTCAGCCCCGGGCTACTGATATTACGCCCCTACGGGGCTGAATACGCGATGACGTCTTACGACCGAACCTGTCTTAATTTTTCATCCTTGCTTTTCCGCTACACACACGAGGCGGTCAGTCTCGCCCGCGGCCGTTCGAGCATCATATGCCCCGAAATACTGTGCGCCTGCAAACCCGTGGCGCGTGAGACAAGCTTCTAATTCTTCCAGCGTCCAGCAACGCATCTGGAAGTCATAGACGGAGACGGTCTCAACATTGTCTTTGACGAGCGCGTGCCGCTCCGTCACGAGGAGCCGCCTCCTCTCGCGGTCAAGCTCCGTCAGGCTGCGAAAAGCGAGTTGGCCCAGATCAGTTTCAACCAACTTCTCGAAGACGGGCGCATCGGTTTTTCTACGGATGGTCGCAGCCCACTCCCGCACATCCAGCACGAGTACGCCTGCTGGACGCAGAGCGCGCGCGAAAACGTGGAAGACTTCCTGGCGGCTCGATTCATCCAGCAGGTCGTTGAGAACGCCGCGGCAAAGGATCGCGTCGTATTGAGGCGCGGCTTCCAAAGCGAGAATGTCTCCGACTGTGAAGGAGAGCGGGAGCGCGTGGGCTGCGGCACATTTTTGAGCTTCCGCGATGAGCTGGGAAGATTGATCCAACCCGTCAACAATGTATCCACGCACTCCCAGCTCAACAGCATACCGGCCCGTCCCGCATCCCGCATCGAGAAGCCGCGCGCCCTGTGAAACGCCTCTACGCGAAAGCATCTCTTCGATGAAGTCGCATTGGTGGGCGACATTCGGCGTGATGATGAGATCGTAGGCCCACGCGTACTGATTATAAAATGGACGGCCTGTTAGCTCTTCCATGCTCTATTTCACGAAGAAGCAAATCATGAATTATGAATTTTGAGTTTTGAATTATTGCTTTCAATTCAAAATTCAAAACTCAAAATTCATAATTATTCCCTTTCCGCGGGCGGCGGAAATGAATCCTTGAAAGTAAAAGCGAAAGCCGTCGGACCGCGGCGCGCCAGGTACTTCAGACGCGCCATGCCCTGCTCGACTCTCGGCAGTGTGTCGCGCGGAATCCACCAGAGCACAACGCTCGGGCCATCCGCCTTCTCGAACCACTCGGCACGGTTCCGCAAAGGTTCTTTGTGGGCGCTCAGATAGACGTAAGCGTGCAGGGCTTCGAGGGACTCCCAGACGGACATGGTGACGACGAGTCGCGAATCGGACCCGGCGCGCATCCCGAAGGCGCTGCCGTCGTCCGGCTTGAGCCGCCAGACGAACCCTTCGGCGCTTTCGGCCACAGCGTAGATTGATTCCAGTTGCGAGACGAACCCATGCATCGTCGGGTCATCGAGCGGTGCTTTCAGGCGCGCGACGTTGAGTTGCGCGAGGTGAAAAGATTGGTTCCCCATTTGTAGAATCTCAGGAACGTGTTCCGGCCAGCATCTCGGATGCGGCGCTCGCCAATATTTTAACGTGAGTTCGATTTAAGGCAATAAGAGTACGCGAAGGAAAGGAATAGTCCACTAAATCACACTAATAGACACGAAGAGGTCGCCCTGTTTCGTGTCGTTTCGTGTAATTTAGTGGATCGTTTTGTTCTTCTGAGGTGTCAACGAAAATTCTATTTGCCATTCTGTTCCTCTAAATCATACAAGTTTGCCCTGATTGAGAAGTCAGGGGAGGCTGAAATCTTTATCTGGCGCAACCTAGCCATCACACTTTGGTTCGATTCATCGCCTTCATTTACCGTCTCATAATTCTTGATGATTCTGTATAGCTCATCCAGATGCTTTTCCGGGACTTTCCGGATTTCAGCAATAATTTCTTCTCTGGTTACCATAAACTCAACTCCTTTCAGATCAGAATATACTTTTTTGATTTGGTAGGATACAAGCTGTCAGACGTCCACAGGGTCTATTCATTTTCGAGACTGAGGAAAGTAGAGAAACAGCACTGTCCACGAAACCACACGAAACAAACCACAGCAATTTCGTGTCGTTTCGTGTGGCTTCGTGGATCGTTCTCTTTCCGTCGAGAATGAATAGACC
>DASVXV010000052.1:0-32983 GCA_036392495.1 Pyrinomonadaceae bacterium
CCCAGGAGATGCCGTATCCGAGCAAGCCCTGGCGGTAAATGGTCACGGCAACCGCATCGAACGGGGTTTGGATGAGGTCGTCAGGAAGCGGACGGCCCGTCAAACGCTTATTCGCGGCGGCAGCCCTCATCGCCCGGCGAGCGCGCTCGGTCAACTTCGCCCCCACGGAGTCGCTGCGGCTCCAGTCCGTGTCAGGTCCATCGGCGGAGCCATACGGCAGCCAGTCCTCCCCTGGCTCCACGCACTTGATAATGTCATGGCGATATAGATCGTGCGGTTCCGTCGTCGAGACCCTCGCGTTTCTTTCGCGCGCGTGCCTGTATTGCTCGACCTCGCTGATGAAGACCTGCGTGTTCGGCAGCGCCCCGCCAAGCTTTGTTTCCCAGAAACGACTCCGCACGACTATGCCGTAGCGGTCGAAGTCGAGCTGGCGCGGCATGATTAACTCCAGCGGCGTAAAGAAGGTCACGGCGATTTTAAGTTTTGAGAGCGCTTGCAGTGTGATTGCGCCCGCCGCAGCGTCCAGAGTCTGAATCGTCGCCAGCACAAGGTCGCGACACAGGTCCGCATCATCCGGATTGAAATGCCAGAAGCCGTCGCGCGCCAGTCGCTTCTCCGTATGTCGCTCGCGAAAGCTGACGTAAACACCTCCGCAGTTGTCATATTCCTGATCGAGTCGTTTCGGAGGTTGCGGCAGGTGGCCGGTCGAAAGATAGATTTCAGCCGCGCGACGTGCGACCCGCGCCGGATGAAGTCCGTCCTCGATTTTGATGTCCGCGACAGGCACGTCGTCGAATCGCTGGAAGCCCGGGACCAGTTGATCCCGAGGCATCTCCAGATCTTCCCAGATGTCGAAAAGGCACTCGACGTGATAGCCGTAGGCGTTGGCCCATTCCAGCCCGCCACGGTGCGGGAAGTTCACGAGCGCTACGGCACCCTCCACCTGAAAGCCGTCCTCTTCGAGCGCTGCGATGGCTTTGTGAAGCGAAGTCCCGGAGCTGAGCGAATCGTCAATGACAATCACGGACCGGCTCATGTCAATCGGACCTTCGACGCGGCGGCACGAGACGTAAGTTTTGCGCTTCTCGCGCACACAGAGGCCCGTGTAGCGCCCTTCTCCTAAAAGGACGCAGGCCGAGAGAAGCGGTGCTGCCGTGTATCCGTAGCTCGCCAGTTGTGTCGAACGAAACTGGCCGAGCCGTTCGAGCAGGTTGAGGGCGGCAAGACGCAGGCCCTCGGAGGTGAGACTCACGTGCCAGCTGTAAAAAGCCCACGGGGCTGTGCCGCCGTTGCGGTCGCGTATGGGCTGAGTGGGGCTCGCATAAAGGATGCCCTCCTGTTTGAGCAGGAGTCTCAGCCGTTCTCGCAAAGCGGCGGAGTCTTCGCCGGCTCTCGCGCGCCCGGCGCGTCGCCTCTTCGGGGTCGCCTCTTTTTTCATCGGATTGATCTAGTCTTGATCGCAGAGGTTACATTGGGCCGCGCGTTTTGTGAGAGAGGACGGTCGCGTCGGTTGACCACTTGTGAAAGAGGGCAACCGGCGCGGCCCGCGAATCAAACGTCAGACGAGCCAAGCGTTTCGTCCGCGTCGCACGCCGCTTGACTCGCCTGAAGTTATGACAGGGCTGCCAAAGAGAGACTCCGGCGCCCTACTTGGTTTTCAGTTGGTTGATGCTCTTGGTCAGGGCGTCAATAGATTTCATCAGATTGGCTTCGAGAGAGGCCACGCGGCTGCTCAGACTTGCGATGTCTCTTGTCGCTCTAGCTGTGAAATCAATGGGCAGCTCGGCCGGGTCAATCTCCCCCGGGAACTCGCCCGGGAAAATCTCACCGCCGCCACCGCTGCCGCCTTCGCCACCTTCGGGCAGTTCGGCCGGGTGGAAAACCCTGCCGGTCCGCAGGGCAGAAGCAAGGAACTGCGTCTCCATGGCGTGGAGGCGCTGCCTCAGGCTGAGAACCTCATTGATCAAGGCAGTCGCTCTGAGGTCAACCGGCGAAGGCAATTCGTTCGGCCCGCCGATGCCGCCCGGACGAGTGGGCACCACTCCGCCGCTGCCCCCGGTGCCGAGCTCCGGGGCCGGCAGTTCAGCCGGGTTCGGCCCTTTTTTGGGTTTCTTGGCTGTTGTTTTAGTAACCATGATTTCCGCTCCTTTTATCTGTGAAGTTGATGGTTGCCTAACGATCTAGACTTAAAGCCTGTTTCAAAACCGGAGTATTAGCCACAGAGACACAGAGGCACAGAGATAAATTTGAATAAATATTTTGACGTTTCACTTCTATTTTCCATTTCTCTGTGTCTCTGTGCCTCTGTGGCTTAGTTTTGAAATGAACTCTTAGATTAACAAGGATTCAAAGCTGAGCTTCGGAGAAGACAACCGAGGTTATACTCTATTAGGGGCGTGAGAGAGCAGTCGTTTGATTCCATCAACCAGCGAGGACATGCCTGGTGAGGCCGCTCTTCGACAAACACCTCTATTTGGTCAATCCGCCTTAAAGACCCTGTCTATATTCTGGAAAGGGTGGTCCACAGTAGAACTACTCACGCCGGGATGTCAATGGTTTTTTGGGTCCGGCCTTCCTGCGCGCCGACGCGGAAGCTTCAGCCAGCCCCTCTGGATGAAATTGTTAAGCCAAAGGTCTCGCCGGCACGTCTAACAGTTGGCTCTCGGGCCATAAGGCCCTTTCGTTAAAGCCGTGTCGAGGGGCTTTTCCCGGTCAGAAAAGATTTGTTGCAATCTTCAAAAAAGTGCCCATCAGCTTCGGGATTTATGTTATATTGGGAGCACCTGCTGAGTTTGTCAGGCCGCCCCACGCGCTTATCCGGTTACTAAAAGCCTCATCGAGTTCTTTCAGAAGTAACTTGCTAAAAGAGAGCGGTAGTGTATGAGAAAGAGTCTTTCCCCCTGCTCATTCTTGCGCCTTTCGTTAAGGCTCTTGAGTGTTGGCACGATTCTGTTCTTTTGCGGCGCGCTGAATCAGGCGCAGGCCGCCGGCGGTCCCACAATCCTGACCGAGCCCAATTCGACGCGGGCCATCGCGGTCGAATCTGTGACCTTCAGGCGCGATCCTTTTTCGCTCACGATGCCCGTGCCCTACAGCCCGGACACGCGCAACCGCATCGTCTTCTTCGTCATGAACCTTGACCTGCTCGCCGGCGAAGGAGCGAACGCTTTGACCGTGGACGCCGAAGATGCTTCGCGCCGCCGCTATGTTTTCAAAGCGGAGAGCGTCACACCCGTGCCTGGCTATGAATGGATGAGCCAGGTGGTCGTTCGTCTCTCCGACGACATCGGGGACGTCGGCGACGTGCTCGTTCGCATCAACCTGCACGGCATGTCGAGCAATCGCGTGCGTATCGCCATCGGCCACGCAGGAGGAGGCCCGGCGGACGATGCAGGCTCACAACCTTCGCCCGCGCCGTTCCCTGCCCCGGCTCCGACGCCGACCCCGACTCCTAATCCGTTCACCGGCTCGGCTTCAACAGCCGACACGGTACGCTTTCTGGAGCAGGCCACCTTCGGTCCGACCTCTTCTGAAGTCGCTCGCGTCCAGGGCATAGGCTTCAGGGCTTATCTCAACGAACAGTTTAATGCCCCGATGTCGAACTACCCTGCGGGGACGCTGATGCCGACCGACACGGCGCAGGGGTGTCCAACGGGCAGCCCGGCGACCTGCGGGCGCGACAACTACACTATGTACCCGCTCCAGATCGCGTTCTATCAGAATGCGCTCTCGGGGCAGGACCAGCTACGCCAGCGCGTCGCCTGGGCCTTGCACCAGATTCTGGTCGTCTCGGGCAACGAAGTGAACCAGCCGAGCTGGATGTCTCCTTATTTGCAGACGCTCAACCGCAACGCCTTCGGAAACTATCGCACGCTGTTGCAGGAGATCACACTCAACCCCGGGATGGGCCTTTACCTGGACATGCTCAACAACACCCGTGGGAATCCCAACGAGAACTATGCGCGCGAAATCCTGCAACTCTTCTCGGTCGGACTAGACAAGCTGAACATTGACGGGACTCCGCAACTGGACGCCCAGGGCAACCGCATCCCGACCTACGATCAAGCGACCATCACAAGCTTTGCGCGCGTCTTCACGGGCTGGAGGCTGGCGGCGGCCAAAACGACCGTCATCAACGGCACGTCACACAGCGTCTTTAACTACCAGGACCCGATGATCGTGACCAACGAGAACAACCACGACACCGGATCGAAGACCCTGCTCGACGGCGCTGTGCTCCCCGCCGGACAAAACTCCACACAGGATCTGAACGCCGCGCTCGACAACATCTTCAACCACCCGAACGTCGGCCCGTTCATCGGCAAACAACTGATACAGCACCTCGTGACGAGCAATCCGAGTCCGGCCTACGTCGAGCGCGTCGCACGCGTCTTCAATAACAACTGCGCGGGTCTCTATCCGGATAGCCCCTGCTCCGGAGCGCGCGGCGACTTGAAAGCAGTCGTCCGGGCCATCCTGCTCGACCCGGAAGCGCGCGGCGACTTGAAGACCGATCCGAGTTTTGGCCGCCTGCGCGAGCCCGTGCAGTTGATTACGAGCATCCTGCGCTTGGCGAACGCGTCGAGCGACGGTTACCTCATTCCGAATTCCCAGACGCTCGATCAGGACGTCTTCAGGTCCCCGACCGTCTTCAACTACTACCCGGCCGATTACACGATCCCAGGGACCGCCCTCGCCGGACCGCCCTTCGGCATTCTCTCGACGACGACCGCGCTCAGGCGCGCCAACTTCGCCAACACGATCATCTACAACGGCATCGCTCCGAGCATCAACGCCCCGACGGGGACGCAGCTTAATCTTTCGGCGTTTCAAGCGCTCGCGGGCAATCCGGCGAATCTTGTCAACGAGATTGACCGGCTCATGATGCACGGGACGATGTCACAGAACATGAAGAACAGCATCGTGACGGCCGTCGGCAGCACGGCGGATGCTACGGCGCGCACGCGCATGGCTCTTTACCTTGTGGCCAGCTCTTCACAGTATCAGATAGCGAGATAAGAACAATGGCACCATCACGCAGAGACTTTCTAAAGCACACGGGGTGCGCGCTCGCAAGCGCCGCGGCCTTCGCCGCCAGCCTCAAACGCTTCGGGATGATTAGCGCCCTGGCTCAGAGCGGAGCCGGCAACTACAAGGCGCTCGTCTGTATCTTTCTGAATGGCGGCAACGACGGCAACAACACTGTCATCCCCTACGACGACTACAACAACCCGGGCGGCTACAGCGCTGTGCGCGGCGGGTCGCAGCTCGCCATCTCTCAGGCGAGCCTGCTGCAAATCTCCCCTATCAGCGCGGGCGGGAGAAGATTCGGGCTGCACCCTTCGATGGTTGACATGCAGACGCTCTTTAACCAGCAGAAGCTGGCTATCCTCTGCAATACCGGGACGCTTCTTCAGCCGCTCACCAAGTCGCAGTACCAGACCACCCCGTCGGCGCGCCCCTATCAACTGTTTTCACACTCGGACCAGGTAACGCAGCAGCAATCTTCCATCTCGAACGTTCCGGGCGATACGGGCTGGGGCGGGCGAATCGCGGACGTGATGCTCGGCATTAACGGCAACGCCCCGCTGCCGATGATCGTCTCGCTGGCGGGCACAAACCTCTTCGCCACCGGCAATGTCACGCGCCAGCTGGCTATCTCGCCCGCGCCGACGTCGCTCGGCAATGTGCTCGTCCTCAACGGCTATTCCTTCCCGCCCTCGACGGATGCGCGCAGCCGCGCCTTCGACCAGATACGCGGCTTCGACACGGAGCACACGCTGGTCAAAGCTTCGGGCGACGTTTACGCGCAGGCCCTGCAAACGGCGCAGGCGCTCAGCTCCTCTTCGTCCTTCGAAGTGACCACCACTTTCCCGAACACGACGCTCGGGAATCAGCTGAAGCAGGTCGCGCGTCTCATCAAAGCCAATCTGAATCAGCCGGCCCTCGGCCTGCAACGCCAGGTCTTCTTCTGCCAGCTCGGGGGCTTTGACCATCACAGCGGGCAGATTAACGCGCAGAGCAATTTGTTGACGCAGGTCAGCCAGGCCATGAAAGCTTTTTATGACGAGACGGTCGCCCAGGGAGTCGCTTCGCAGGTGACGGCCTTCACGATGTCCGATTTCGGGCGCACGTTCCAGCCTGCGGGCTCTGGCGCGGCGGCCGTCGGCTCGGACCATGCCTGGGGTAATCACGCTCTCATCGTCGGCGGCGCGGTGCGCGGCGGAGATTTTTACGGCGCCTATCCGACGCTCGCCCTCGGCGGACCGGACGATACGGACTCGGGCTCCAACCCGCGCGGGCGCTGGATACCGACGACCTCCCTGGATCAGTATGCCGCCACGCTCGCCACCTGGTTCGGATTAACGAGCGCGCAGATTCCGACTGTCTTCCCGACCATCGGACGCTTCGCGACATCGAATCTGGGCTTTTTGTCGTAAGAGCGCTTAAGAGCCGTTAGAGGTCAGTACCGCCTGCGGTAGCGGGCGGGTTCTTGGCTCACCCATACCCGCCCGCTACCGCAGGCGGTACTGACTTGGGCTTACACTCAATCGTCAGCCGCTTACTCTTTCCGATCTCAAGGGCTTGATTTACCTGTTGAAGTATTAATGCAGAAGATAAACAAACTAAAAGTCCTCGTCCTGCTCGTCTTTCTCGCCGGGCTGGCCGCATATTTAATCACGGATAATATCGCCAACCGGAAAGCCTATGCATATTCCTCCGGTCCGCCCGCGGGCTTCACGGGCGCGCCGGGCGAGTTCACCTGCTCGGAATGTCACCTGCCGACTGACGCCGGCACCGGCACCATCAGCATCAACGCGCCGGCGACTTACGTTCCCGGGCAGACCTACCAGATCACAGTCGTCCACGCCAACTCGGACCAGACTCGCCTGCGCTGGGGCTTTCAGTTGACGGCGCTCGACGACACCAACTCAAAGGCCGGAGACCTTCAGAGCACGAGCGTGCTGACGCAGGTCCTGGACAATCAAGGGCCGGGGGGAGCGCGCCAGTACATCGAGCACACATCGAGCGGAACTTTCATCAACCAGCAGGGGGGCGCAAGCTGGACTTTCAACTGGACCGCGCCACAGACCAATGTCGGCCCCGTCACCCTTTACGTCGCGGGCAATCAGGCCAACAACGACGGCAACACCTCCGGCGATTACATCTATTTCACTTTCGCCCAAATTCAACCGGCGGCCGTTACCACAGACTTTTCCATCTCCGTCGCCCCGCCATCGCAAACAGTCGCGCCGGGAAGCGGGGCCGATTACAATCTCACGCTCACGCCGACAGCAGGCTTCACGGGCCAGGTCTCTCTGAGCGTCGCGGGATTGCCTGCGGGAGCGAACGCGAGTTTCAATCCATCGTCTGTCAACATCAACGACGCCTCGTCGAAATCTTCCACGCTCTCGGTCACGACCGCGGCCAACACGCCTGTCGGCACGCTCCCTTTGACCATCACGGCCATCAGCGGCAGCCTGCAACACACGGCCACAGTCTCTTTGCGTGTGCAGAGCGCGTCGAGCGCCGACCTCGCGGTCACAAAGACAGCCTCGCCGAATCCAGCCGCAGTCGGCACTAACATCTCTTACAGAATCAGCGTCACCAACAACGGCCCCGCCGCGGCGACGAACGTCAACCTGACGGACACTCTGCCCGCAGGCGTCACCTTTGTCTCGGCTTCGACGACGCAAGGCACCTGCGGGGGAACAGGTCCAGTCAATTGCTCTATCGGCAGCCTGGCTAATGGCGCGAGCGCCATCATCACCATCGTCGCGACGCCGACCACGGCGGGCCAGATAACCAATAACGCGACCGCGAGCGGCAATGAGGCGGACGCTGACGCTTCCAACAACACAGCGGCAGTCACGACCGTCGTTGACAACCCGCCGCCCGCCCCTATTCTCACGGACCAGAATCTGTCGGTGAGGACAATCATCAGCGGCCTGGATCAGCCGACCAGCATGGCGTTTCTGGGCTCGAACGAATTTTTCGTGCTTGAGAAGGCGACGGGCAAAGTGCAGCACGTCTTCGGCGGGCAGTTGCAAACAGTGGCCCTTGACCTCGCAGTCAACAACGCGTCGGAGCGTGGACTTCTGGGCATCGCGCTTCATCCGAACTTCCCGGCGACGCCTCACGTCTATCTTTACTGGACCGAGAGCAGCACGGGCGTGGATACGAGCAACACGGACGACATTCCGCTACTGGGGAATCGCGTTGACCGCTTCGTCTGGAACGGCTCGACCCTGACGCTCGACCGCAACATCATCAGGCTGCGCTCGCTTCAGGCGGATGCGGGCCAGCCGACGCGCGGCAATCACAACGGAGGCGTGCTGCGCTTCGGACCTGACGGTAAGCTCTACATCATCATCGGCGACGAAGGCCGGCGCGGACTCCTGCAAAACATCACGAGCGGAGGCCCTGTGCCGGATGATCAGTTCGGCGGTCCGGAACCAGACGACGCGCACCTGTCCGGAGTCGTCCTGCGCCTCAACGACGACGGGACGACCCCGTCGGACAATCCTTTCTTCAACGCGAGCACAGGTCTGAGCGGGCAGGCGGCCGTGAACGTCAAGAAGGTGTACGCCTACGGAGTTCGCAACAGTTTCGGTATGGCCTTCGATCCTGTATCGGGCAGTCTCTGGACACAGGAGAACGGCGACGACGCCTTTGACGAGATCAATCGCGTCCCGGCGGGCTTTAACGGCGGCTGGATTCAACTGATGGGACCGTCTGGCCGCGTCGCTCAATTCAAATCAATCGAGACCACTTACGGCAACGGCACATTGCAACAGATACGCTGGTCCCCGTCGCTCATCGTGGACACGCCCGCGCAGGCGCTCTCGCGCCTCTACTCTCTGCCGGGCTCCCAGTATCGCGAGCCGGAGTTTAGCTGGAAGTATGCCGTCGCGCCCTCGCCCATAGGCTTCGTCCGTGGGACCGCGCTCGGCGCCCAGTTCGAAGGCGATATGTTCGTAGGGGCTTCGCGCACCACACTCTACAACGGCTACCTGTTCCGGCTCAGACTGACGAGCGACAGGCAGAGCATCCTGACGACGGACCAGCGCCTCCAGGACAAGGTGGCTGACAACCTGGACAAATTCGACATCACCGAAAGTGAAAGCCTGCTCATCGGCAAGAACTTCGGCATCACGACGGACATCCAGACCGGACCGGACGGAAATCTCTACGTCGTCTCTCTCTCGAACGGCGCCGTCTATCAAATCTACGCCAACAACAGCCTGCAACTGAGCGCCAACAGCTACACCGTGGGCGAAGGGGTCGGCAGCGCGAGCCTGACGGTCACACGCACCGGCAACACCTCCGGCGCGGTCACGATTGACTACGCCACCTCGGACCCGGCGGGCTTGAATGATTGCGCCACAGTCAACGGCATAGCCTCGTCGCGCTGCGATTACGCCACGACTGTCGGCACGCTTCGCTTCGCGGCGGGCGAACAGTCCAGGACGATTTTTATCCCATTAGTCAATGACTCATTGGCCGAAGGGACGGAAACCTTCACTCTCGCTTTAAGCAATCCAGACGGGGCGAATCTCGGATCAATCACCACGGCGACCATCACCATCACGGACAATGAGACGGTGACGGGCGCGAATCCGATAGACACGGTCCCGTTCTTCGTGCGCCAGCATTACATAGATTTCCTGGGAAGAGAGCCGGACCCTGTGGGCTATCAGGGCTGGCAGGATATCCTGAACAACTGCCCGCCCGGAAACACAACCTGCGACCGCATAGAGGTCTCTTCGGGCTTCTTCCGCTCTGAAGAGTTCCAGTCGCGCGGCTATTTCATCTATCGCTTCTACTCGATGCTTGGGCGCGTGCCGCACTACAACGAGTTCATCCCTGACATGGCGAAACTGAGCGGCTTCCTGAGTCCGGCGCAGCTTGAAAACAACAAGGCCGCCTTCGTCAAGGAGTTTATGGCGCGGACCGAGTTCCGAAACAAATATGACTCGTTGACGACACCTACTGCTTATGTTGACGGGTTATTGCAAACAGCGGGGCTGCCGAACCACCCGACGCGCGGCTTCTGGATTAACGGCTTGAGTAACGGCACGCTGACGCGGGCGGACGTCCTGCGCGGGCTGGTGGATAGCGCAGAGGTTTACAATAAATTCTACACGGAAGCTTTCGTCGTGATGCAGTACTTCGGGTATTTGAGGCGTGACCCTGATATTCTCTACCTGGAGTGGATTCGGATCATGAACGAGAACAACGGGGATTACAGAGGCATGATCAGCGGGTTTATCAACTCGCCGGAGTATCGTAAACGTTTCGGTCCTTAAAAGCTTCACTTATCCTTCTTCAAAAATTTACTGATTCCCTTCTGGCAATCTTCGGTCATTCGCGCAATCGTGTTCACGTCAGCGCCTGATTGCAGCGCGGTCTCGAACGTCATCCCGTCCATGTGATAGAGCAGCCTCTTCGAGAGCATCAGCGCGGAGCGGCTCGCCTTCTCGAACTCAGCGACGAAAGCCTCGACCTCTTCCTCAAACTTCCCGTCATCGTAGACGTGATTGGCGAGGCCGATGCGTTCGGCTTCACTGGCATTGATCTCAGCGCCGCGCGTCACCAACTCGAAGGCGCGCTTTTCCGAGACATTGCGACGCAAAATCGCCATCACCATGGCGGGCACGAAACCTATCCTGACTTCCGGATAACCGAAGCGCGCCGAGTGCGCGGCAAGCACTATGTCGCAGGCGGTCGCCAGACCGCATCCCCCGGCCAGCGCACGCCCGCGCACGGCCGCCACGACAGGCACGCGCACGCGCCTGATCAAAGCAAACAACTCCATCAACGAGCGCGCGTCTTCTAAGTTTTCCGTCACCGTGGCTTCGGAGATTTTCTGAAGCGCAGCCAGGTCCGCGCCCGAACAGAAGTCCGCGCCCGCGCCCATGATGACACAGACGCGCACGTTGTCGTCCATGTCCGCTTCACGCAGAGACTCCTTGAGCCCTTTGACGAGGGCGTCGTTCAGCGCGTTACGTTTTTCCGGACGATTGAGCGTGATGAGGGCGACGGCCCCCTCGACCGAGTAGATGACGGATTTGCTCTTGCTCTTCATGCGGTAATCAGGTCAGGGCGAAGCCAGAAAGCTCAGGAGGGCGGCGTTCACTTCGTCCACGGCCTCATTCTGCACCCAGTGAGCGCTCTGCTTGAGGCGCACTTCACGGTAAGGCGCGTCAACGTAGTTCTTCACGTTACGCACGGTGTCTGGGATGACCGCGTGGTCCTGCTCGCCGTAGATAAAGAGCGTCGGGACGCGTATCCGGCCGTCGCTCAGCTCATCGGTGCTCTTCCGGCGTCTTTTCAGGAACAGCGAAATGAAGTTCGCGCGATAGTAGTTGATGCCGGCGGTCAGCGCGCCGGGTTGGCGCAAGGCGTCTTTGTAAACAGCTATGTCCGCGTCCGTGAAAGTTCCTTTGCGGGCTACGGTGTTCTTGAAAGCGCTGTCAATCGCTGCATAGTCACTGGCGCGCATAAACCATTCCGGGATTCGCGGGAGCTGGAAGAAGAGCATGTACCAGCTTCGGAAGGCCTGTCGCAGAGTGATGTTATCGCGCCAGGCGGCGATGGGCGGGACCTGTAGCGCGGCGAGTTTCCAGACGTATTCGGGAAACTGCTGCGCGACGGCCCAGGAGACGCCCGCGCCCCAGTCGTGGCCTACGATTGCCGCGTTCTGTTGCCCGAAATGATGTACGAGTCCGAGGACATCGTCCACAAGCAGGTTGATCTTGTAGTCTTCGACACGCGAGGGCTTATCGCTCAAGTTGTACCCGCGCATGTCGGGCGCGATGACCGTGTAGCGCTCGCCCAGCGCCATCAATTGATGTCGCCACGAATACCAGAATTCCGGGAAACCGTGCAGCAGGATAACCAGCCTGCCGCCGCTCCCGCGCTCGGCGTAATGAAGACGCACGCCGCCAACCTGCGCGTAACCGTGGCGGATGGAAGAATCTAGATTTATAAGCGAATCGCTCATGTTAAAGCAGTGACGAGTGATGAGTGACGAGTGACGAGCAAGACGAGGTATTAACTTGTCACTCGTCACTTGTCACTTCTAACTGTAGTTGCCGCGCTTCGTCGTTGGCGACTTCAATATACATTCGCAGCAAGGCGGTTGAAAAAGTCTTGCCCTGCGCGTCCGTCATCAAGGAGAGCGTGCCGCCGCCGCCCAGGCTCTCGTGCAGGAGGAAATTGAGCGCCGAAAGATTTGGCAACTCGAAGCGCTTGACCTCTCCCTTGCAGATGCCTTTGAAATGCTCCTTGACGCGCGCGGCCGTCACCTCGCGCACGAGCAGAGGATAATACTCCTCCTTTAAAGCGATAAGGCCGACGTTGGCCGTATCGCCTTTATCGCCGGAGCGCGCATGTGCAAGGCTGGTTAATTGAATTCGCATGGTTGCGCCGCTGATTCACAGCCCGCGTCAGCGGGCGGCCGTCTAAAGCCCAGGGCGTTAGCCCTGGGTAACAATCCCAGTTTGAGACGCAAGCCCATGAAATGGGCGACAGCCCGTGGATTCCCGATTGCAATTCATTTAGGGCTGTCGCCCGCTCGCGCGGGCTTGCATTTCAAATCGGCGCTGTGACCCAGGGCTGACGCCCTGGGCTTTAAACGGTCGCCCATTTCATGGGCTTTTGTTTTTCCCTGGCCGTAGCCCAGGGACGGACGCCCTGGGCTTTAGACGGCCGCCCGCTAACGCGGGCTGAAAACTATTATCAAACTAATCCTTTGTGGTAAATCATCAATCGGTAGAATCCTACCACAACGAGCGCATGATTGATCGTTTCGTCGGCGATGAGCGCGGGGACGTCCGCGAGCGGCACGAGGCGCACGGCCGTGTGCTCGGTCCCATCAAAGACGGGCGCGGACTTAAAAGCGACGTCGCGCGCTAGGAACGTGTGTATCCAGTTATCCTGAAGCGCCGGGTTCGGGCGCGTCTTGCCGAGCGAGATGATCTCGCCGGGCGCGTATCCTGTCTCTTCGAGCAGCTCGCGGGCGGCCGCCGCAATCGGAGACTCCCCGCTGTCAACCATGCCGCCCGGTATCTCCAGCGAAATCTCGTCAGCGCCGTGCCTGTACTGCTCAATCATCACGACTTCATTGCGGGCCGTGAGCGGAATCACATTAATCCAGTCCGGCGCTTCGATACAATAAAAGTCGTGTTCCCTCTGGTCCCGCGGGTTCAGGCTCCAGTCGCGCCGGACGTGAAAGACGCGACAGTCGGCGACGCGCTCGCTACGGTTGCGCGTCCACAACGGGGTCTCAGAGCCCAGGCGCTCGCGCTCAAATAATTTCGTCTCAAACTCCTTGTCCGTCTCGCTCATGCTTCCGACACCTCGACGCGAGGCGTTATCAACGCCTTCGGAATCAGCGCGGGCCAGAAAGCCACAATCTCTTCGACCTTCGGGCGGCCCCCTGCAAACCCCGTCACGCCCGGCGGCCCTGTCAGAATCAGCGGCGCAATCTCTTTCGTAAAACGCTCGACCGCTTTTTTGTCACCCCCACGCACGCCGACGCGCAGTTGCACCTCCGCCAGATCGGGCGACGGCTCGCCCGCGAGCGGTCCGTGCGTGGCGTTTGCGCCGACAAACTCCGTCAGGATTTGATCGAAGCGCAGGCCCAGGCGCTCCAGGCGCGCACGCAAAATCTTATCCGCAGCCAACGCCTTCTCGTAAGCATCTGGCCAGGAGTAAACGAGTGTGCCGACAGCTTTGAAGCCCGCGGAATAGCTGATCGAAACTTTCAAGGTCTCCGTGGCCGGGCGTCCCCGTATGCCGAAGACGCGCACGCGGTCCGGCCCCGCGTCTGCGAGCCGTATGGTCGTAAAATCCGCTATGCAATCGGGCGTGATGTATGCGTGCGGGTCGCCCATCTCGTAAAGGAGCTGCTCTTTGATGGCGGGCACGTTGACGCGCCCTCCTGTGCCTTCGTGTTTCGTGATGAAGAATGTGCCGTCAGGTTGGACTTCGGCTATGGGGAAACCGACATTCGCCAGGTCCGGAATGTTGCGCCAGTCGTACTGGCAGTTCCCCCCGGAAGACTGCGCGCCGCATTCGATGATGTGTCCGGCGATTGTTCCGGCGGCGAGCTTGTCCCAGTCCGTCTCAAGCCAGCCGAACTCGTGTATGATTGGGGCGAGCGTCAAACCCGTGTCGGTCGCGCGCCCCGTGATAACAACTTGTGCGCCACGGTCGAGGGCCTGAGCAATCGGCCACGCGCCGAGGTAAACGTTCGCGCTCTGGATCGAAGCGCGCACGTTTGAGAGCGGCTCGCCCGTGTCCATGTTGCGAAGCTCGACGCCGCTTGCGAGCAGCTCGTCAATGCGTGGCATGATGTCGTCGCCCGTGACGATGCCGATACTAAACTTTCCGCTCAAACCCAGCTCGCGCGCGACTTCGCGGACGGCGCTCGCGCAGCCTTCGACGTTAACGCCGCCAGCGTTCGCCGTCACGCGGATATTCCTTTCGACACAGCGAGGAAGAATCTGCTTCATCAGAGGCACGAAGTCGCGCGCGTACCCCGCCAGAGGGTCACGTGCGCGCTGCTTCTGCATGATGGACATGGTGACTTCCGCCAGGTAGTCGAGCATCAGGTAGTCAATCGGTCCTTCTTCGACCTGGCGCACGGGCGCGTCCAGCATGTCTCCCCAGAAACCCTGCCCGCTGGCGATGCGAATCTTTTCTCTCATAAAAAGTCTGGAGTCTGGAGTCTCAGAGTCTGGAGTCAAAAAGACAAAAGCTCTTTGGCCTCTGACTCCGAGACTCCGGACTCCAGACTCCAGACTTAAAATTGGCGCGGGCCGTCGCATCCAGGTATAACGGACGCGCAGCCCGCGCCGAAGTTGCAAGCGCTGCGCGGATTCAGGAACGCGCGGCGTTTGCTTTGATCCCTCACGTTTGTAGCTCTACTGCACGGTGACCGCATGGGCCATCGGGCCGCAGGCATTGCCGCTCATGTTCGCGCTGCGCCTGCGCCCGCGACGACGCCGACCGCCGCCGCCGCCCGTTCCGGCGGAACTGAACGAGAACTGCTTCGCTTCCTGCACGCTCGTCAAAGTGATGCCGCCGCCCATACGCCTGGCGCGCAGGGAGACTGCGGGCAGCGCAGCGGGTTGCGCGCCTGTGGGCGCAGTCATCTGCGGTTTGCCGAACATCATCGTGACGGCGATGTAGTTGCAGGTATTGACGGCCGTGACGGTGCCCTCCTGCGTCGTCGAGCCGCTGGTCAGGGTGAAGTTGTTGCCGTCAATTGTCAGCGTGGCGTCACCTGACAACCCGCCGTCCGTGTAGTTAACGGTGCCGGTGTAGGTGCCGTTAAGGTTCTCCTGCGTCTGCTGATTCGGATCGCAGCGACCGTATCTTACAGGGGTCTGGCTGGCGCCCATATTCCCCTGCATCCCGCCTGCCGTGCTCGTATCCTCCATACCGCATGCGGCGTTTGTGTTCGGCATGGGTCGGGGGGTGCGACGACGTCCGCGACGACGGCGACGACGACCCATGTTCATGTTGGTGTCACCTGTTGATATGTTGCTGTTCTGACCCGGGTCGTTTGAGTTTGAGTTCTGCCCCGTCACGACCAGATCGGCTCCGACGAGAGCCAGCGTGACGACGAACACCATCAGACGTGTGATGAAACTTGAGGTATTGCTCCTGCTCACGGTTGTTTTCCTCCTCCTGCTGCACCGGGGCGTTCGGTGACCGATTGCGCCTCCGAGCCTAAGTTTGAAAACTTTCGGTAACCGCCTCACTGCTTCAAGAGGCAGAGACCGACCAAATAGTAAATGATGAATTTTGAGTTTTGAATTTTGAATTAAAGCAGTAATTCAAAACTCAAAATTCAAAACTCATAATTGTCTTTAGACAAGCGCGGGCGGCAGCACGAACGGCCCCAGGTGCGGCCCGCTGTAGTTCAGGCTCACGCGCAGGGCCAGCTCAAGGGCGTCGCGCGTGTTTTCAGGCACGATGACCGCATCTACGAACCCGCGCGCGGCGGCGTAGCGGGCGTCCAACTGCTCTTCGTAGTCGGCGCGCACGCGTTCCATCTCGGCCTTCAACTCTTCGCCAGCCTCTTTCCCCTCACGCTTCAGCTTCTCCAACTGTGTTCCGAAGACGGCCTGGACAGCCGAATCGCCCTCCATGACGCCCATCCTCCCGGTCGGCCAGCTGAAGATGAAGTCGGGGTCAAACCCCTGCCCGGCCATCGCGTAATAGCCCGCGCCCGACGCGTGATTGACTGTCAAAACTATCTTGGGGACGACCGCTGTCGCCATCGCCTCGACGAATCGCGCGCCGGCGCGAATGATTCCGGAATGCTCCGCCTCCGCCCCGACCATGAAACCTGAGACGTCCTGGATGAAGAGGAGCGGAGTTTGATGGCGATTGCAGGTCTCTATGAAGTAGGCGACCTTTTCCGCCGATTCCGTATAAACGATCCCGCCGAATCTGGGCGGGCTCTTGCCGGGCTGTTGGATCATCCCGCGGCTGTTACAGATGATGCCGACCTGAAGACCCCTGATTCTGGCGTGGCCCGTTATCATCTCCCTGGCGTAGTCTGCCTGAAACTCGTCCAGGTGTCCGCCGTCGAGGAGGCAATCCAGGACCGCCCGCACATCGTAAGGCTGACGGTGGTCTTCCGGGAGGATGTCGTATAGGTCCCTCGCGGGGCGTGCCGCCTCCACGTTTTCCGTAACCGAGACGGGAGACGCCGACTTGACCGGAAGTTCCGAAACGAACTCCCTGATCTTAGCCACACACGTCTCGTCGTCTCCGACACGGTAATGCGCGACGCCGGAAATGGCGTTGTGCGTGCGCGCCCCGCCGAGAGATTCGTTGTCAATCGTCTGCCCCGTTGCTCCCTTGACCAGATTCGCCCCGCCCAGGCCCATGAACGACGTGCCTTCGACCATGATGATGATGTCCGAAAGCGCTGGCAAATATGCGCCGCCTGCGATGCACGGCCCCATCACGGCCGCAATCTGCGGGACTTTCAGGTAGCGGCGCATGATTGAGTTGTAATAAAAGATTCGCGCCGCGCCGTACTGGCCCGGAAAGACGCCCCCCTGGTAGGGCAAATTCACGCCGGCCGAATCCACCAGATAGATGATCGGCACGTGAGAGCGCATGCTGATTTCCTGCGCCCGTAAAATTTTCTTGATGGTCTCGGGCCACCAGGACCCGGCTTTCACGGTCGCGTCGTTGGCGACCACGACCGTCTCGCGCCCGCCGACGCGGCCGATCATCGTCACGACCCCGGCAGCAGGGGCTTGCCCCTGATACTCGTCATAGGCGACGAGCAGACCTATCTCCTGACTGAAAGTATCTTTGTCAAAGAGCAGTTCGATGCGCTCGCGCGCGGTCAGCTTGCCCTGCTGGTGTTGGCGTTCGATTTTTTCGGGGCCGCCGCCCGCGCGTATCTTCGTTTCGAGTCGTTGGAGGTCCGCCACCAGTTCGCGCAGACGCATGCGCAATCCCGTGGAAGCCGGTCGTGCTTCAGACTTCATCATCAATTGAGGCCGGTTGCGCACGGCCCCTTTAGTCAGGCTCTCGCGCTTGCCCGTGCGGCTCACCTGTTCGGTTCTAAACGCTTTTTGTGGCCGACAAAATATCACAGTCGGGGAGGCAAGACAATACGCGCGTCCTCCAGAGGAATGCAAAATTAAAAATGTAAAAGGCAAAAAGGGAGGACCGAAGAGCGAGCCTTTGGTCTTTCCTTTTACATTTTTAATTTTGCATTTTGCATTGAAGGGCGACGCCCTTCGGGGTCGCAGTAGAATTTCAGTAGAGGCAATTTACGACCGGCTCGGACGTTTGACGAGACCTCGCCGACGCGGCGCGCGCCCATCGCCAGGTAAAACTGCTCGGCGTGTGGATCGCTTTCAATAGAGATTACCTGAAACCCTAGCCTTTGAGCGGTCCAGACCATGTGCTCCCACAACCTTTTTCCGTGGCCGCGATTCACAGCCCACGGCTCCACGAAGAGGTACGCCAGATCAAGCTCGTCCCCCTCGTCACGTAAGCCATAGAAGCCTACAATTCGACCCTCTTCTTCAAGGACGAAGACCGCAGAGCCCGTGATGTAATCTTCCGAGAGTGTTAGTTCTGTGCGGCAGGCCTCCAGGAAATCCCGGTCGTATCCCCAGTGCCCTTTTGACCGCAGCGCCAGCTCGCTGAGCAAAGCTGCATCAGCCGGCCTTGCGGGTCGAATGTGCGTTGTCGAGACGATATTCGGATGCGGCATCGAGCGCGCCTGTGCTGGCTCTATTTGTCAACGACTGAGACGCCGAACAGGCCCTCCAGCTTTTTGAGGTTCATGCCCTCCGGCAAGCCTTCCATAATGCTCACGCGCTCACCGCTGCGGATAAGGAAGACCAGGCCCTCTTTTGTACGCCACGCCTGGCCCTCATGCTCCTTCGTCGAATAGTTCGTGTAAGGGCTGCTGATCGGCGTCGCGCCCGGATAGCGCATCTCCGTGCGCTTCTTATAGGCCTCGAAGAATTCGACGGCGTCCGTCTGTGTATCCCAGACGGAAGACTGCACGATCAACACTTCGCCCGGTTTCTGTCCCTCATAAACGCTGTAACGATCCCCGCCCCACCCGGCAGAGGCGCGCTTCGACTCCTGCGCGGACTTCAGATACTCGTCCAGAATCAGGTAGTAGCTCCACTCGCCGTTAACGTCCATGTCAATCCGCTTCCACCCCGAGCCGAGCGCGGACGAGATGTCCGGCAGAGTGACTTTGACCGGGGCCTCGCGCGCGAAATATTTATCCGGATGCAGGATCTGCTCGGTTGATTGCGGCAGTTCCTTGAAAGCTTTCGAGACGAGCGTCCAGCCCTCGCGCTTGTATAAATGCTCCGTCCACTCCATTCCATGGTCATAAGGGAAGAGCAGGGATTCGCGTATGGCGCGCGGCGCGCGTTCGATCTCTTCGGTGCTGGACTTGTTCGCCATCATGGATTTCATCAGCGCGACGATCCTCAAAGGGCTCCGCGTGACATAGACCTTCATCGCCAATGATGCGTCGCCCTCAATCAGCGCGTGCGCCGCCAGCTCCGCGTCGGAATCGCCCTTCGGCCACTTCTCGAACCGCCGCAGGTCGAAATGCTGGTCCTGCAACGCGTGCGTCAATTCGTGAGCCATCACGGGCTTTTGCCCGTCCAGGTCAATCCAATCGGCCAGGAAAAACTCCTGCTGTTTCGGGTCATAGTAGCCAGCGACCTGCTCGGTCAGTAGGCGGATGATGAAAGGCCGGAACTGAAAGTCTGCCGGGATGAGGCCCAGTTTTTTGAGCGCGACTTCGGAGGCGTGCATCTCCGCCGGGGTGGTGTCCGCGTCCATATTCTTGATGAGAAAGCGTTGAATCTCGTCGCGCGTCTGGGTCCCGCTCTTGACGGGGCGAAGTATCGGCAGCTGCCTGATTTCGCTGGTCTCTTTCAGGACCGCTTCAGTCGCCTCGACCACGGCGGCCTTTTTGGCGTCCCCCGTGACGGCGACGGCCGCGCTCTGGGCCTGCGCCACGGTGACGCGTGTGGCCGGCGCAGCGACCGCCAAAATCAAAAGGACGGCAAGAAAAGCCGCCGTCTGAAGTCTGATTTGCTTTGACATCTTTGACCTTTCGCTCTTATAGTCCGCTCAAACGTTCCGGGTAGATTATAACAGAACCTTCTGGTAAATATTCGCGGGGAGGCGTTTCCCTCAGATGGTGAATCTGCACGAAGAAGATGCATCGTTCGACGAGTGGCACGAGACGCTCGTGCGCGTCCGCTATGCCGAGACGGACAAGATGGGCGTGGTCCATCATGCGAACTACCTCATCTGGTTCGAAATCGGGCGCACGGAGTTTTGCCGCGCGCGCGGATTCTCCTATCGCGACATGGAAGAGAACGACCACGCCTTCCTGGTTGTTGCAGAAAGTTACTGCCGCTACAAAGCGCCCGCCTATTACGACGACGAGCTTTTAATACGCACGCACATCACGGAACTCAGAAGGCGCTCCCTGCGCTTCGGCTACGAGATCGTGCGCTACGCGGACGGGCAGGTCATCGCCGAAGGGGAGACGGGCCACGTCGTCACGGATGGGCAGGGCCACGTCCGATCCTTCCCCGCCGGCTACAGCCAGATTCTAGCGGCCGCGCCCGAATCCGCCATACACATGTCCCAGGCCCCGGCCGACCGCGTCCCCGAAGACATCGCCCCGGAATAGCAGTGGTCAGTGGTCGGTGGTCAGTGGTCAGTAATCAGTCAGCCCCGTTAGGGGCGACAGAATTTAGCCAGGGGTGTGAGCCCTGGGTTACGAAAAACAAAAGCCCATGAAATGGGCGATAGCATAAAGCCCAGGGCGTTAGCTCTGGGTCACCAGCGAGAAAAATATCAAAGCCCATGAAATGGGCGACAGCCCGTGAAATGGGCGACAGCCCGTGCACAGCCCGCATGCAATTCAAGAGCTGTCGCCCGCTCGCGCGGGCTTGCATTTCAACTCGGCGCTGTGACCCAGGGCTGACGCCCTGGGCTTTAGACGGTCGCCCCTAGCGGGGCTGACTGATTACTGACCACTGACCACTTTTCATTGTTCATGTGGAAGTGAGAGGCGTGAGATTTCGCGGGCGCGCCCGGTCGTTTCGTCTATGTTTATGACGGCGGCGCAGATTTTCACGTCGCCCGCGGAGTGGTCCGCGCGCCTGTAAACGGCCGAAGTGAAGCGCGCGATGACGTCTTTGCGGTCCATGCCGATGACGCCCGCATAGCTCCCGGTCATCCCGATGTCCGTCAGGTAGGCTGTGCCCTCTGGCAGAATCCTCTCGTCGGCCGTCTGGACGTGCGTGTGCGTGCCAACCACGGCGGAGACGCGCCCGTCCAGATACCAGCCCATCGCGGCCTTTTCAGAGGTCGCCTCGGCGTGCATGTCAACGAGCCGGACCTTAACGTCGGCGGGGATTGACGCGACCAGATGGTCCGCGGCGCGGAAGGGGTCGTCCGCCGGTCCCATGAAGACGCGCCCGATGAGGTTGAAGACGGCGACCGGGACGCCTTTCACTTCGCCCACCCAGATTCCTTTGCCTGGAGAGTTCGGTGGGTAGTTCGCGGGTCGGAGCAGACGGGCGTTGCGCTCCATGTAGGGGATGATCTCGCGCTTATCGAAGATGTGATTGCCGGAAGTCATGACGTCAATTCCGGCGCCGAAAAGTTGATCGGCCAGGGGCGGTGTGATGGAGAACCCGCCCGCCACGTTCTCCGCGTTCATCACGGCCAGGTCAATCCCGTGCTGCTCGCGCAGGTCCTGGATGCGCTCCATCACGGCCACACGGCCGGGCCGCGCCACCACATCGCCGATCATTAAGACTTTCATAAGTTAAAAGTAAATCGTGAATCGTAAATCGTAAATAGAGAAAACGCGGTGCGCGTCTATTTACGATTTACGATTCACGATTCACGAAACAGTGGCGTGAGGGAAATCCGCGCGGGCCGCTCCGAAGCCGTAATTGAACCTGCACCAAACAGGTGGGTGACCTTTAATGAGCCGCAGCCTCTGGCAAATCCTTAACGATGAAGGACTGCACTGGCTGATAGAGCGGCATCGGTCTCCCAATTAAACGGCATAAGGCTCAATTATCTTAACTCGGTGACGAACCCCGCAGAAGGTGTTCCCTCAGCCGGAAACGATACTAGCATAAATAAAAGTCTGGAGTCTAAAGTCTGGAGTCTGGAGTCAGAAGGCAGCAGCTTTTGACTCCAGACTCCAGACTTTAGACTCCAGACTGATTTTTAGGTGAAAGCGATGTTGCCGGTCGTGCCTGCGTGCTGTTCGACCGTGCTGCGGACTTTCAAGAGGCGGTCGAGCATCTCGGCGCATTCGGCGCTGCGCGAGGCGAGCTGCGAGTCGGCCTGTTCGTGCAGGCGTTTGAGGCGGTGCAGCTCGTCGGCGATGTGAAGCGCGGCGAGGATGGCGACTTTCAAAGAATCAACGGTGAGCGTTCCAGAGGAAATCTCGCGCATCCGCGTGTCCACAAACTCGGCGAGCTGCGAGATGTAATCGCTGTCGCCGTCGGAGCGAATGTTGTACGTTTGATTGTAGATTTCGACTCGGATGGTCGGTGTTGTCGTCGCTGTGTCCATATTGCTTTTACCCAGACTCATGCCGTTCTTTCCGTTAATCATTGCCGCACTACCTCAGCCATTTCGGGATCGAGCGCGGCAATCGCATCGAGCATCGCTTCGACCTTCATCCGAATCGTGTCGCGGTCCGCAAGAAGTCGCTCGACCTGATCTTCGAGTCGCTCTTTTTCGTTAAGCAGAGTTCCTATCTCGCGCCGGATCGAGGCCATCTCGCGTTCGAGTCCCTCTTTTTCCTGGCGCAGCGTTTTCGTAAGCTCGATGGTGCGGTAAATTTTGTCTTCGAGATGTGAGAACTTTTCTAATCCAGATAATCCGACCATCTCCGTCTCCTTAAAATTTGGCGGGGGGCTAAAACTAGCCGAATGATTATGCGACTTCTTGCTTAAGAAGTCTAGAGTCTGGAGTCCGGAGTCTGGAGTCAAAAAAATTACGACCAACTGACTCCAGACTCCGGACTCCAGACTTCAGACTGTTCCTACCTTTGTTGCGCCCCGAATCGTTCCTCCAGAGTCTGAACCAGCCGCGCGTGCAGAGCGTCAACCTCTTCATCGCGCAAGGTCCGGCCCTCGGCCCTGTACTCGACTCTGAGCGTCACGGAGCGTTTCCCTTCCGGAAGGTTAGCACCTTCGTAAACGTCAACCAGCTTAGCGTCCCTGTAGTTCTCCAAATCCTGCGCCGGGATGGCGTCGAGCATCTCCGCGAGGGTCACGCTCCGTCCGACGAGCAGAGAAACATCGCGCATGATTGACGGGTGGCGAGCCAGCGGCGTGTAGAGCACGAGCCTTTCCGCCATCTCAAGGAGCGTGGTCAAATCAAGTTCGGCAACGTAAACGGGCTGGCGAAATTTGTAAACCGCTGAGAGGCGTTCGTTGAGCCTGCCGATGGTCCCGATGGTCTGCCCGTCGCCTGTCAGGATGCGCGCTGCCTGGCCCTGACGCAGATGCCGGACCTCCGCGGCCTCGAACCTGAGCGGCGTTAGATTCATAGCATCCACTGCCGATTCGAGCGCGCCCTTCAGGTCATAGAAGTCTAGTTCGCGCGAGGGCGCAGCTCTTCCCTCTTCCGTCGCGCCGCCCGTCGCCACCAGACTGAATGCTTCCCGCTCCAGCGGAAGGTCCCCAACAGTTGCCGCAAAGATTCTTCCCGTTTCGAAGAGGCGCACGTCGCGCGTTCCGTGATTGAAGTTGTTTCGCACGGCGTCCAGGAGGCCGGACAAGAGGGTCGGCCTCATCCTGGTCAAGCCTTCAATGATAGGGTTGCTGAGCGCGACGAACCGCTCCACGCCATCGTAGTCCCCGACAAAATCGGGCAGCAGCTCAAAGCGATCATCGTGCGTGGCGTCAATAAAGCTGAAGTTGATGGCTTCATCGAAACCGCTGGCTACGAGAGCGCGGCGCAATGCGCGCCGTTTTCTTTCGCTTGGCTGGTATTCGCCCGCGAGTGATGATGCCGGAAGCTCCGTCGCAATCTTCTCGTAACCCGTGTGACGCGCGACCTCCTCGACTAAATCTTCCTCGCGCTCGACGTCCACGCGCCACGTCGGGGCAATAAAGGTTAGGGCGCGGCCAGCGCTACCACTCTGCGCGTCCGCGACTCCCATAGAGGCCATCGCGTCGCGTTGAATGAAGCCCAGGGCCAGAAGAATCCGCAACATTTCAGAGGAGGCGACGTCGAGCCCCGTCAGCGCCTTGACTCGCTCCGGGCGGAGGCTGACGACCACTGGCTCTATGCGCCGCGGGTACACGTCAATCGCATCCGTGGTCGCCGTCCCGCCTGCTATCTCACAGATCAGGGCGACGCAACGCGCCTGCGCGCGGATCACCCCGTCGTAATCCACGCCGCGCTCGAAACGATATGAGGCTTCCGTGTGCAATCCCAGCCTTCTGGCTGTGCGGCGCACGCTCGCGGGGCTGAAATACGCACTCTCAATAAGAACGTCGCGCGTCGCCTCGGAAATCTCCGTCTCCTCGCCGCCCATGACGCCCGCTACGGCAACGGGCCGCGAGGCGTCCGCAATCACCAGCATCTCCGTGTCCAGCTCGCGGTCCACGCCGTCAAGCGTCCTGATCTTCTCGCCACTGCGCGCGCGACGGACGACGATTCTGTTCTCCGCGAGCTTTGCCAGATCGAAAGCATGAAGAGGCTGCCCCTGCTCGTGGAGGACGTAGTTGGTGATGTCCGCGACGTTATTAATCGGTCTCTGCCCGATGGCTTCCAAGCGCTTGACCAGCCAGTCGGGCGAAGGCTTGATAGTGACACCACGCACGACCCGCCCGGCATAACGCGGGCACAAATCCGGGTCCAGTATCCCGACTGCCGTGTAATCCGCGGCGCGTCCTTCAACCTTCGACGACACATCTTCGGGCAGCAATACGCGTCCGGCAGCCTGTGCCGCGACCTCGCGCGCCACGCCCAGGTGCGACAAACAATCCGGGCGATTCGACGTCAGATCAATCTCCAAAAGATAATCGTCCCCGACCTCGTGCACCAGCTCGACGGCCAGGCCGACGCGCGTCAAAAGCTCCGCCATCTCGCGCGGGCTGTGCTGAGCGCCAGTTAATTCACGAAGCCAGTTGTAACTGATATTCATAAAGCAGGGGACAGGGGACAGGGGTCGGGGGTCGGTGAAAGCCTTTTACTGGCCCCCGACCCCTGACCCCCAGCCCCTAGTTGAATTGTTCAAGAAAACGAACGTCGTTCTCAAACAGCAGGCGTATGTCGTCGAGCTTGTAAAAGAGAGCCGACATGCGGTCTATGCCGTAGCCGAAGGCGAAGCCGGAGAACTCTTCCGGATCAATGCCCACGGCGCGGAGCACGTTCGGGTGAACCATCCCGGAGCCCCCGAGCTCGATCCAGCCGGACTGTTTGCAGGTGCGGCAGCCCGCACCGTCGCACTTGAAGCAGCTATAGTCCACTTCCGCGCTCGGCTCCGTGAACGGGAAGTACGAGGGGCGAAAGCGCGTCCGTGTTCCGGGGCCGACCAGGCGATGAATCATCTCGGTGAGCGTCCCCTTCAAGTGGGCCATAGTGATGCCGCGGTCAACGCACAGCCCCTCGACCTGATAAAACATAGGGTTGTGCGTCGCGTCGGGCGTGTCGCGGCGGAAGACGCGGCCTGGCGCGATCATTCGCAAGGGCGCGCCGCGCCTTTGCATGGCATGAATCTGGACCGTAGAAGTCTGCGAGCGGAGCGCGAAGCCCTCACTCGTGTAGAAGGTGTCGAGAGGATCGCGCGCCGGATGATTTTCGGGGATGTTGAGCGCCGTGAAGTTGTAGAAATCTGTCTCGATTTCACGGTCGTCCTCGATCACGTATCCCAGCGAGACGAAGATGTCCTCGATCTTCTGCCGCAGCAAAGTTATCGGATGAAGGTGTCCGCGCCGCGTCCGGCGACCGGGCAGGGTCACGTCAATGCGCTCGCTCTCAGTTCGCAGCTCCACGACCACAGACTTTAACGATGCTTCCACTTCGTCAACTTCACGAACGATGTTGGCCTCGATCCCCTGAACCAGTTGACCGAACCCTGCGCGCTCTTCCGCCGGGACGCGCCCGATCAACTTTTTGACCGCAGCGAGCGCGCTCTTCTTTCCGGTGTGTCGTGAGCGCAGCTCTCCTATCTCGCGCAGGGCGGCTTCCGCCTCACGCAGTTTCGCGTCCACCGAAACCGATTCGCCCTCGGTCAATTTTGAATCACGGCTTAAGCGCGCAAAGCGCTCGAACTCTTGCTCGAACGCCTCGCGTGCTGCTTCAACCTGTTGTTTCGGGTCTTTGTCGTCGACTTCCAACATTGCCAAGCCTTCTCATTGAGAAGCAGTTTGAGAATTATCGTTATCCCAAGCTCCGTTAGGAGCGAGATGTTTATAGTCAGCAGCCCCCTCTGTCAAACGTTAGCTCCGTAGGAGCGACATGTATATTCCGCTCCTACGGAGCTAGAGAGTTTAGCCATTACCTGATGCTATAAACATTCCGCCGCGCTGCGGCTGTTTCTCAAATAACTTCTTTAGCGTTAAGCGGCAGCTTGCTGCTGCCCGTTGTCCAGAGCTTTCTTCGCCTGTCCGGCCAGCTCCGCGAACGCTTCGGCCTGATTCGCCGCGAGGTCCGCCAGGACTTTGCGGTCAAGCTCGATGTTCGCCAATTTCAGGCCGTGCATGAACTGCGAGTAGTTCAGGCCGTTGAGGCGCGCCGCCGCACCGATGCGGACGATCCACAGGCTGCGGAAATCGCGCTTCTTCAGCTTGCGGCCCGTGTAAGCGAAGTTGAGCCCGCGCTCCACGCTCTCTTTGGCCGAGCGGTAGAGCTTGGATTTCGTGCCGCGATACCCTTTGGCTAATTTAAGAATCTTCTTGCGCCTTTCAAGGCGCTTGTTACCACGTTTTGCTCTAGGCATAAATTCCTCCTTAAACGATGAACGCGAAACGATGAACGATGAACTGTTTTTAATTCATCGTTCAGCATTCATCGTTCATCGTTTAATTCCTTCCATACGGCAGCATCGCTTCGACACGCTTCTGGTCTCCGTCGGAGACGAGCGCGTCAATATCCAGCAGACGCTTACGCTTGTTGGTCTTTTTGGTCAGAATGTGGCGCGCATGGCTGTGGCCGCGCTTGATCTTACCAGTCGCGGTCAAACGGAAACGCTTCGCCGCGCCCTTATGTGTTTTCAGTTTTGGCATAACTGCTCCCTTACAATTTTATCAAAACTCACGAGAAGACCTCTGCATTCATGCGGAGGATGAATTGTATCCACCGCGCAAATGCTGTCAAATCTGGGCCTCAAGTTGTGCTATACTCACCCTCAATACGACAGGTTTTGTTCCACCAGTTGCAAACACCGTGGAAGTCGCCTGTGCGGCTCTTTGAAACTCTAGCTAGGCGGTTGTGCTGGGAAGTCCAGCACGTAAAAGTTAGAACACCTAAGTAGAGAAACAAATAAGACAGTGCAGTGTACATGTGGATGAGCATGTATTGGTGAAAATCCATAGAAGCTCCTTTCTTTTGAAAGGGGAGTCATCACTTGTCCATTAACCGTATTGCTTGCTCCACCACCGGCAGCGCGCGTGCGACTGCCGCGCCGTCTATCTTATCCGGCGTGTCATTATCGCTGTGGATAATCGTCAAGACGCGCGGCATAGTATCGGGCCTCTCCCTTTTAAAAACCTGAAGTATCGGCTTGATCTCTTTGCCGTCAATCAGGCTGAAAGAGAGCGTCTCGACTTTGGCCTCGATGAAGCTCAGGTGATCGCTGGGCGGATAGGCGGACCCGATCTCCAAATGTAACTTCCTTTCGGCGGCAGCCTGACTGACGGACACGGCGGATAATGATTTCTTGTCGGTGGTCATTGCCCAGAGCGTGTCGCCGTAGCCGAAAACGTCAAAGTTGATGAAAACGGTCGGCAGATTCTGCCCCTTAAGCGATTTGATGTAAGCCGCCGACCCCCTCAGGCCGATCTCCTCCAGGTCGAAGAAGGCTGCCGACACCTTGTAGTTCTTAAGCGGGCTCTTTTTCAAAGCCGCCAGCAGTTCAAGCACCGCAACCGCCCCCGAAGCGTTATCAATCGCCCCTTTGCCTTCGTCCACGCGGTCGTAATGCGCCCCGAGCATTAACTGTTTAGTCGCGCGGGGCGACGGGAGGTCCGCCACAATGTTGTTTCCCTCCTGCCCCTCGTACACGAACGTCTCAACCCGGTAGCTAATGCCGAGATCATCGAGCCGCTTCTTGATGGCCGCGCCGCGCGCTTTGGTATCGGCCCCCGAGGAGATCGCCGTCACTTGATCGAGGACGCGGGCACCAGCGTCTGGCTGCGCCGCCCCGCCCTGGGCCTGTGCCAGCACGGCGCTTAAGAGGACGCTCGAAATTATCCCGAAGAGCTTACGCATAAGATTCATCTCGCGTTATGACGCTTTCGTTTCGTTCCGCTTTTCCGGATCGGAGACTGGCCGCTCGTGCTTGGCAGCGTCGCCCCCGCCCTTGTGGCGCTTCGGCGCGAGGATGATAAACATCTGGTTGCCCTCCATGCGTGGGCGAGCCTCGACTTCGCCGATGTCCTGCAAGTCGTGTTCGAGCTTCTCCAGGATGCGCGCGCCCAATTCGCGGTGCGTCATCTCGCGCCCGCGAAACCAGATCGTCGCCTTCACCTTGTCGCCGTCCTGCAACCACTCGCGCGCGTGCTTCATGCGGTAGTTGTAGTCGTGCTCGTCCGTGCCCGGCCTGAACTTGACCTCTTTGACGGTGATGACGACCTGCTTCTTTTTGGCCTCGCCAGCCTTTTTCTTCGCCTCGTACTGAAACTTGCCGTAATCAATGATGCGGCAGACGGGCGGCTCGGCGTTGGGCGCGACTTCCACCAGATCCAGACCTTGCTCGCGCGCCCGACGCACGGCGTCGCGCGTATCCATGACGCCTAGCTGCTCGCCGTCATCTCCGATGACGCGAACCTCGGGAACGCGAATCCTCTCATTAATCCGCACGGCGGGAGCGCGACGATTGTCAGGGCGCTGCCCGCGACCTCGAAAGCCTGTAGCTATTGCTGCACCTCCAGTGTTGTGAGTCCAGAGTCTGGAGTCTGGAGTCTGGAGTCGAAGACCGATTGCCTTTGACTCCAGACTCCAGACTCCAGACTCACGACTCGACGATGTTGACGAGCGCACGCGAGTCAACGAGTCGCTGCGCCATCTCCTTGAACTCAACGAGCGACATGACGCCGATGTCGCCACGGGTTCTTTCGCGCACGGCGACCCTTTGTTCTTCCATCTCGCGGTCGCCGAGGACGAGCATGAAAGGAATCTTCTGCATCTGTGCGTCGCGAATCTTCGCGCCGATCTTCTCGCTCCGCAGGTTCGTCTCCACACGCAGGCCGGCGGCGCGCAACTCGCGCGCGACCTCTGCGGCGTATTCGTTGACGCGGTCCGTAATCGGCAGGACCTGAGCCTGCACGGGAGCGAGCCACAGCGGAAACGCGCCCGCGTAGTGCTCTATCAGGACGCCGAAGAAGCGTTCGATTGAGCCGAAGAGCGCGCGGTGAACCATCACGGGACGATGCGGCCTGTTATCTTCGCCGATATACTCCAGGTCGAAGCGCTCCGGCAGATTGAAATCCCACTGCACCGTGCCGAGCTGCCAGAGCCGCCCGATGGCGTCTTCAATCTTGAAGTCAATCTTCGGCCCGTAAAAGGCCCCTTCGCCCTCGATGCGTTCGTAGTCCACGCCATGCTCATTGAGAACATCTGCGAGCGCGCTCTCGGCCTTCGCCCAGTCCTCGTCCGAGCCGAGGTAGTTCTTGTTCGTCTCACTACCTTTAACGGACAACTCGAACTTGACCTTCTCGAAGCCGAAGGTCTTAAAGACCTCGATGACGAAATCAACGCAGTCGCTAATCTCCTTGCGGACCTGCTCCGGCGTGCAGAATAGGTGCGCGTCGTCCACAGTAAAGCCGCGCACGCGCATCAGCCCGTGCAGCGTGCCCGAAAGCTCCGCACGGTAAACTGTGCCCATCTCGCCGTAGCGCTGCGGCAAATCACGATAGGAGCGCTGCTGCGACTTGTAGATGCCTATGTGAAAGGGGCAGTTCATAGGCTTCAGGCGAAACTCCGCCTCTTCGAGCTTCGTCGGGGCGAACATCGAATCGCCGTAGTTCTGCTCGTGCCCGCTCATCTGCCACAATTCGCGGCGCGCGATGTGCGGCGTGTAAACCAGGCTGTAGTTGCGCTTGACCAGCTCTTCGTAGAGGTAATCCTCCATCATCTTGCGGACCATAGCGCCCTTCGGATGCCAGAAGATTAAGCCCTGCCCGTACTGCTCCTGAATCGAGAAGAGGTCGAGAGAGCGCCCCAGGCGACGGTGGTCCCGTTTCTCCGCTTCTTCGCGTTGCTTGAGCCAGGCGTCAAGCTCTTCCTGACTGAAGAAGGCCGTGCCGTAGATGCGCTGCATCTGCTGGCGCTCGGCGTCGCCCTTCCAGTACGCGCCCGCCAGACTGAGCAGCTTGAAGGCGCGCAGGCGGTTCGTGTTCGGCACATGCGGCCCCAGGCAGAAATCTATGAAAGGCGAGCCGACGATGTAATAGACGCTCACACTCTCGCCGGCCTTCTCGTCAATCAGCTCGCACTTGAGGGGCTCTTCCCTCTCCTCGAAGAGGCGCAGGGCATCCGCCTTCGGAATCTCGTCGCGGCGATAGGCCAGGTTCCGCTTGGCGATGTCGCGCATCCGCTTTTCGATAACCGGCAAATCCTCGTCCGTCAGTTGGCGCGGCGCGATGATGTCGTAGAAAAAGCCGTAGCGCGGGTCTTCCAGAAGCGCCGGACCGATGCCGAGCTTGGTCCCCGGAAAGAGGTCCAGGACGGCCGCGGCCAGCAGATGAGCCGTCGAATGCCTGAGCACGTCAAGACCTTCGAGCGTCTGCGGGAGCACGGGCTCAATTTTCAAGGGCTCGCCGTTTTCCTGCGCGCTGAGAGTGTAGGCCAGATCAACCTCGCGCCCGTTGACGCGCGCGGCCAGGGCCTGCTTGGCCGCATCGCGGTCAAGCTTTTTCAGGGCGTCGGCGACCGTGACGGGCGCCGGGAAAGCGGCGCTCGCGCCTTCGTTTAATTGGACGTTAATTTCGCTCATGGCTTTTCTCGTCAATCGTCTGTTCGTCAATCGTGAATCGTAAATCGTGAATCGTAAATAGAAAACGAAAAGTCGGTTGTCTATTCACGATTTACGATTCACGATTGACGCAGAAGAGACACGCGCCCCGTCACGATTCACGAATTACGATTCACGATTCACTACCAGATCGGATTCGATGGGAGCGCCCTCGCCACCCGGCCCGCCATTGGAGCGGGCTCGGCTATTCAATTTCAGAATCGAGTAAACGTTCGATTCATGGGCAAAGGTCTTCCGGAGCTTCCCATCAAAAATTATGAAAATGGCAGAGTGTGCGGCTATAAGCTGCCCTCCGCCGTCTCAACACTTCAGAACACCGCCTCAAAAGCGGCCTCGTTACTGAAGGTGTAAATTTAACTTAAGGGGCTTGAGAAGTCAATTTGAACCGTGCGCGGACCAGGGTCTATTCATACCTGGCGGAACAAGGAACAATCCACGAAGCCACACGAAACCTCATGAAATGGGTGTGGTGCGTTTCGTGTCCTTTCGTGTGGCTTCGTGGACCGCGCCGCCTCTCTACTTTCCTCTGTCTCGAACAGGATTCAATTGCGTCTTCGGACGCGCCGTTTATTGCGCGTGCGCTTCTGACTTTTAGGCTTTACGGTGGGCTTGCTGCTTGTGCTTACCGCCGCCGCCGAGGAATTGTATGAGCTGGGGAGCGCGCTTTGCTGGTAGGCGGCAGCCTCCGCCCTGGCAATCGCGGATTCGAGCCGCGTGCGGCTTTGGGCAACTTGATCCAGTTGCGACTCGACGCGCGCCTTTTCGCTTTCGAGCTGGCGGCGGCGCTGCTCTCGCAGTTCTTCCGGACGCGTCGAGCCGTTGAGCGCGAAAAACTTCTCTATGTTCTCGGGGCGCAAATCTTCATCCAGTTGCTTGACGCGCGCCTGAAGCTCCTCCTCCTTCTTTTGCACGTCGCCGAGCTGAGAGCGCAGGTTCTCCAGGCTGCTGGTCTGGGCGAGCGCCACAGTCAGAGGTGTGAGAATCAGTATTAGTAGAAATGCGCCGCGCGCGAGCTTCAAGTTAATTGACATCTTCCCTCCGATGGTTTGTCTCGCCCCATCCTTTTTCCTGTCTTTTATCGCCTCTACATCTTCTTTGCCTTCATGTCCGCGAGCCACTTTTCAAACCGTGCGGTATCAACTTTGTCTGTTTTGCCGCGCTGGATGGCCTGGTCCGCGACCACGAAGGCTTCGTCTTTGCGGCCGGAGGCGTACAGCAACCGGGCTTTGGCCGAGAGATTGCGAAATGTCTCCTTGACCTTGAGGGACTGGTCAATCCACTTCAGGGCTTCATTCCAGTTGTCTTCGTTGGCGTACTGGTTGGCGACCGAAAGAGGGATTTCCCAGCTCGTCGGATTGGCCGCGACGGCGGCGTCAATCTTGGACCGCATGAGCGCATCCACGTTCGGGACTTCGACCGTAAACGGCACCCGCAAACGCTCCCAGCGCAGCACGACCTTGGCCGCGCTCGGCGTGACCTCTGGGATGCTGTAAAGCAGCCACTCCTGATTGTCCCCGGCCGACTCCGGCTTGACCTGAACGCGCAACACGTCCTTCTTCTCGTCGTAGCTGAAGCTCCCCCACTGGCCCGCGTCGCTGTTGAAGATCAGCGTCCACTCCTCTTTGCCGGGGATGGCGTGGAGGCTGTATTTCCCCGCGGGGAGTTTTTGCCCGTTAATCAACACGTCGTCCGTCACTGTAAAGACGGTCGCCTCGTTCGCGCCAGCGCGCCAGACGTGGCCGTAGGGCACTATGGGAGCATCTTTCACACGCGCGCTCGCGTCGTCCAGCGTCGCGGTGCCCTGCGGGGCGGATGCCGGAGGGTCGCCCCAGATCTTTCGCCCCTTCACGCCGGGGCGGCTGTAAGTGATCGTGATGTCCGTGACTCCGATGGTCTGCATGACGCTGGCCTTCTGGCTCGGACGCGGGAGGCGTAGACTCTGGTTTTGCGCTGCTGCCTGGACGCACCACAGCGCCACGAATATCAGAGCGGGGAGGTAGAAACGTCTTTGGGAAATCATTTTTGTCTCCTCGTAACTATTTTTGGACGAAAGCGCACAACCTAGTGCAGTGTAATTGAAGTTTTTTTCAATTGCCTCCAGCTTTAGCTGGAGGTATGAGCAACAAAAAGATTTGGCTTTAGCCAAACCTTTCGGCTAAAGCCGAACTTTTTTCTGTCCAACCTGTCCACTAGCTGAAGCTA
>DASVXV010000053.1:0-9892 GCA_036392495.1 Pyrinomonadaceae bacterium
AATCTTGCTTTACTCTATGATGGTTTCTCTCATGTAGCGTTCTAACTTTTACCGGATGGACTTCCCATCCGAACGCCCTAGTCAGAGTTTCAAAGAGCCGCACAGGTGACTTCCACAGTGTTTGCAACTGGTGGAGCAAAGCCTGTCGTAATGAGGTTGAGTATAGCATAAGTTGAGGCGCAAATTTGAAAACATTTGCGCGGTTGCCACAATTCATCCCCGCTATCAAAAGCGAGGTCTTCTTGTGTGTTTTGATAAAACGCGGATGCGCGCGGATGAAATTAATTATATCTGTGTCCGTCCGCGTTGATCTGTGGCTTCATCTCCCAACTATCGTTTCACTGAATAACGCGCGAGCGTGCGCGGGAAGATGCGGACGCCCGCGGGCATACGTGTGAGACTCAACTTGTTGCTGCCCGTTAAGAGGTCGCGCGCCGTCATGCCGTACACGGCCTTGTTGTCATCGTTGTCAGGGTTGATGACGACGCCTTTCAACTCCAGTCCGGCGAACAAACCTTTGCTCCGGGAATAGGAGATGATTCCGGCGTCGAGCGTGGCATTTGTGGAAGCGGCGGTCGCTCTACCGACCGGTCCGGCCGCAATACTCCCCTCGCCCCCAATCTCCAGCTTGTCTTCGAGTAAACCTTTCAACCCCTCCTCGTTCATGAACAGCAGCACGAAGTCTGTGGAGGACGCACCGATTTGCAGGCCGATGCTCGCCCCGCCGAGCTTGAAGAAGGCCGGCGCGCTCCAGCCCCCCTTGACGCGGCGGCTGATGACGCCGCTCCCGCCGCGGCCACCCACTATGAAGCCGGCCTTGATGACGTTCGGAAAGACCGCTACGGCTTCGGCCTTATCCAGGAGGTCGCGCGGAATCGCCTTGTCCGGCGCGGCCATGATCTGCGTGAAAACTTTGGCAGCCTTCTGCGAGCGCTCCGTCGCCTCGTTAATTTTCCTGGCGGCTTTGTTTTGCGCCGCAGCCGTCGCGGCCAATCCCAGAGACAGCAGCAGACCGAGCGCGAAGTTAATCTTTTTCTGAAACAGATGTCTCATCATTACCCCCAAAGGCAGAATTCAGAAGCCAAAAAGCAGGAGTCAGAATCCAGAATTCAGAAGCCAGAAGAAAAGAAAAACAAAACTGGTTGCAGCCTTATCATTCTGAATTCTGGATTCTGGCTTCTGAATTCTGCCTTTTATCACTTCCGCGAGTACCGGCTGAGCGTCATCGGGAAGATACGCACGACCGCAGGGGCGTCATTGAGGTCCGCCCCCGACTCCAGGACATCACTCGCTTTCGCACCATAAACGGCCTCGTTGAGATCGTTGTCCGGGCTGATCGCGCCGCCCTTGAGAGCAGCGCCGATGAAGGCGCCCTTGCTTCGCGAGTAGGAAAGGATTCCGGCATCGAGCGTGGCGTTGGTCGTCGCGGCGGCCGTGCGCCCGACAGGACCCGCGGCGACGCTCACCTCGCCGCCCAGCTCGAACTTGTCTTCAAGCAGTCCTTTCAACCCGTCTTCATTCATAATCAACAGCACGTAGTCCGTCTTCTGCGCCCCGATCTGCGCCCCGAAGCTGCCGCCTCCCAGGTTGAAGAAGGCCGGCGCGCTCCAACCGCCTTTGACGCGGCGGCTGATGACTCCCTGCCCGCCGTGCCCGCCGATGATGAAAGCCGCCTTGACCACACCCGGAAAGACCGCTATGGCCTCCGCCTTATCCAATAGCTCACGCGGGATGCCCTGTTCTCTGACCCCCATGATCTGATTGAAAACCTGCGCGGCGGCGCTGGAGTGTCGCGCGGCATCGTTCATCCTCTTACTCTGCGCACGTGAAGGCGCCGCGGACGCGCACAACATCAACGCCAGTCCCAGGGCCCAGGCTAATCTCGTTTGTAACAACTGCCTCATCTCTTCTCCTCCGGTTCGTGAATCGTTTGTTCGTGAATCGTGAATCGTAAATCGTAAATAGTGAAAAACCGTTCGCCGATTCACGATTTACGATTTACGATTTACGATTTACGAATAAATCTATTGGCGGGAATATTGCTCGATGATGCGCTCGCGTATCTGCACGGGCGTCAGGCCGCTCTTGTGCAGCTTGTAGGCGATCAAAGCTTCGTTGACGCAGACGGCGCACTGCGTGGCGTGCCCGTCTTCGAAACAGCTATGCAGGCTCTTGTGGCCGATGCTCCTGTCGCATTCGCAGTAGCATGGGAGCTGGGCAATCGTTTCCGGAATCTCCTGAACGGCCCTGTAAGCGTCGCGCGTCTGCCCCGTGAATCGCTCCGGGGAGAGCGTCGGTCCCAGAGATTTTGCCTGGCTCGCATCCATAAAAGCGGGCACGCGCGCTGTTTGCGACCCCGTTTGCTGCGAACCCGATGAGCGGCGCGCTGGCGCTTCCCCGCACGCCACCGCAAATAAGGCCGCGAGCGCCAGCAGAACTGACAGGATTATTTTCGTCTTCATAGAATCTTAACCTTTCACCTCTCGATTATACCTTATTAGTGGTCAGTGGTCAGTGGTCAGTTAAAAGAAAGACCATGCTGCTACCTGGCGCATCCTTCCTACTGACCACTGACCACTGACCACTGACCACTGTTCATAGACATTTTGCCCGGACGAATCCTGACGAAGAATTTGTACGAGACAGGATTAGCGCCGTAAATGGCGTCGAGCCGGTCCGGCTTTGAATAAAACGTCAGGTCGCTGCCCAGGGCCATAGAGAATTTCTCCTTGTTCCAGATGTCGCGCGCGAATCCGAAAGTATAAGCGCCGATGCGGAAAGATGGATGATGCTCCGTGATTCCAAGAAGCGCCCGATCAGCTGCACTGAGAAGCTCATTCTTATCCACGAGCTCAAGACGCGCGTAGATGTAATTTTTGTCCAGGAAATTGAGCGTGGATTCCGCCGTGTAGCCGTTCTGGTTAAAAGCTTCCCCCTCGTGGCTGCCGTGGTTTCGCCCCCAGACAAGTGTCGTCGCCCAGTTGCCTCGCGCGAACCGTCTGTTGTAGCTCACGGAGGCGGTCGTCCGGCGTATGTCTCCCTCTGCGAGGGCCTCCGGGTTTCTCAGGAAGCCGTGGCTCACCTGCATTGACCAGTTCGCGTTCGGAGCGAACGAGAGACGCACCGAGCGCGAGTTCCAGGGATTATATTCAAGGTCGTAACGGTCCTCGTCCGGCTCTCGCCCGTTGAAGATCGAGCCCTCAAGTTTCAGGCCGCGATAGGTGAAGCCCGTCGAGAAGACGCCGAAACTGATGTGGGTCGAATCCTGTATGTGATGCGCGAGCGGGGCCGTTGGATTCTCCGACGCGGAGATGCGGTGCATGAAGGTCGTCGGCCCCAGGCTCGGCTCGCCCGGATAGCCCAAATAAGCGAACCAGGTCCCGTGCTCGCCCACAGGCACTGTGTACGTGGCCGACAGCTCCATGAACAGGTCGTGCGGGTGCTGCTTATCCACAAGGGCTCGCCCCTGATAGGTCTCGCCCGTCTGGAAGAGCTGCGGCGAGCCACCACGCGCCAGCGAGAAAGGCTCCAGGCTGAACATCCCGCGCAGCTGGAGCGTGCCCGGCCCTGCGCGGCGAAACGCCATCGGCATAATCCAGTTCTGGGACTCAAACTTCGTGACCCCGCGTGGTCCGCCCTGCGAGTTGACGCCGAGTTTCAGGTCTGCGTGGTAGAAGATCACCCACTTGCCAGCGAACTGGGTCCACATGTGCATGGGCGTAGTCTGCGGCTGCCAGGACGAGCCGGAGCCCATCTGCCCCATGCTCAGGGTGTTTTTGGTGCCCGGCCCGATACAAACTTCCATCTCCTCGCCGGACATCAGGACCAATGAGTTCGGGTCCATAGCCATCGTGCCCATCGCCATCCCGGGCATCGAGCCATGCACATTGGAAGAATCTGTCTTGCCCTCTGCGCCGCTCGTTTCCATGTTGCTCATGTCGTGTTTGTGCCCACCGGCGGGTTGCGCTTGATTCGCTTTCGGCGAGGGAGCAGGCTGCGGCGCGACGCTGTTCGTCTCCGTCTTCTCGGGCGCTGGCTGCGGCGTCGTCGTCACAGACGACGGCAGTGGCTCATGTTTGTGAACGTCTGCCGGTTTAGCTGCTGGCGTCGGCGACGGCGCGGGCTGAGGTTGAGGCTCCGGCGTCTCGGCATTATCCGCCTCGCTCGCATCGTCCTGCTTCGGTTTTGTCTGCGCGGCCTGCTTTCTCTTCGCGGGCGCTGGCCTGGGCTTCGGCTTCGGTTTCGGTTTCGGCTTGCTCACGCCCGGCATGTTGTGCGTTTCGTGCTGCGCGGCCACAGGCGCGCTGAAAGCAGCGAGCAAAGCCAGCAAGGCGAACGCGCAAAGCTTTGTTTGTAAGATCGCTCTTTTCATTGTTTCCCCTCAAATAGTTCTGACAGCAGGCGGGTGAATTTCAGGACTCCGGCTCGCCTGTGCGTCTTGAATGACCCGGTTTTATTTGCGGGCACACGTCCGCGCCTCCGGCTTCGAACGAAACAGGAGAACGCGCTCAAGGGGAATCAGATCAGGAAAACGTTGAGGAGTAGATGTCTGTGTTTGCTTGCGCCGGGCGGGGCATGCTGGACAGCTTTGAGACGCGGCGCGCAGGCTGCGGAAACTACAACCGCCAGCCGCGTAGGCTGTTCGTGCGCTACGCTCGCATCATTCTTCTTCAAATTCAGCTCGCGCGCGCTTGCGAGCGCATTCGGAAACTGATTGTGACTGGCACAATGCGCACACGTTCCTGCGAATTGCGCGCGCCCGCCTGCTGATTTGTTGCGCCGATGCGCAGCGTGCGGAGTCTCTTTGCCGGCAATCGCCTGCTTCCGGTGCGAGGCGGAATGATGCCCCGCAGCCGTCTCGGTTTTTCCGTGGCAATGAGAGTCTTCCTCAACAGCCGCCTGCGCCTGTTTCATCCCGGCGTGCGGGCAAACGGCTGCGGCGAGCGCTGTGCCCCAGCCGCTCAGCGCGAGCGTGAGTAAGATCATGCTGATGAGTGAAGTGAATCGTCGCATTGAACTTGAAGCCGTCTGATGCCTTAAACGGCCTTTTCAGTTTACCACCTGTCTCGTAAATCGTGAATCGTGTGAGAGCCGTAAATCGTAAATCGTAAATCGTAAATCGTCGAAAGCGGCTTTTCTCTATTTACGATTCACGATTTACGATTTACGATTTACGATTCAATCAACGATTCAATCAAGAATCAGCCAAAGAGAGGGCGAGCGGTTTGGAGCGAGACACGGAGGCGGAGCGCCTCGAATGGGTCGAGGCAACTTTGAGCGGGATGGCTTTGGAAGAGCGCGTCGGCCAGCTTTTGATGCCGGATACGTCTGGCGTCCTCGTACACGAGGAGAGCGCGCAGATGGCGCGCCTCGTCCACGCGATTGAAAACTTGGGGGTCGGCGGCTTCATCATCTTCAACGGGGACGCGTTGACGACCGCCGCCTTGACCAATCGTTTGCAGGCGCGCGCGCGCATTCCCCTTCTCTTCGCTTCGGATTTCGAGGGTGGGGTCGGGATGCAGTTGCGCGGGGGAACTCGCTTGCCGCGCGCGATGGCCCTGGCGGCCACGGGCGACACGGAATCGGCGGCCGAAGCTGCGCGCATCACCGCGCGCGAGGGCCGCGCCATAGGAGTTCACGTCAACTTCTATCCGGTCCTGGACGTCAACAACAATCCCGCGAACCCGATTATCAACACACGAGCCTTCAGCGACACACCCGAAACGGTTGCGAACTGGGGCACGGCCTTTATTCGCGCCGCGCAGGATGCAGGGCAGATTGCGACCGCCAAACATTTCCCGGGCCACGGCGACACCGCGCTCGATTCACACATCCTGCTTCCCACCCTGGATGCCCCGCGCGAAAGATTAGAAGAGATCGAGCTGCTCCCGTTCCGCGCCGCTGTGAGACGCGGCGTGCGCGCCGTGATGACGGCGCACATCGCCGTGCCCGCGCTCGACGACGGCTCAACGGAGACGCAGCCAGCAACATTCTCACGCGCAATCGTTGACGGAATCCTGCGTCGGAGTTTCGGCTTTGACGGTTTGATCTTCTCCGATGCCCTTAACATGGGGGCTGTGGCGGACCGTTACGAGTTGGGCGAAGCCACTGTGCGCGCGATTGAGGCCGGCTGCGACGTCGCGCTTTACATGGCGGACGTCCGGCGCTCTCATGAGGCCCTCTGTGACGCTGTGACGCAGGGACGCCTCTCGCGCGAGCGCCTGGATGAGTCCGTGCGCCGCGTTCTCAGCGCGAAAGCCTGGTGTGGACTCTCACATGAGCGCATGGTCCCGCTCGAAGGGGTCTGGGACGTGGTCGCCAGCCCGGCCCATCAATCAACCGCGCGCGAACTCTTCGAGCGCGCCGTCACGTTGATCCGCGACCCGCTCCATCTTCTGCCGCTCGAACCTAAACGCGAGCGCGTCGCCGCGGTGATTTTGAAAGATGCCGTGCCCGTCTGGGCGCACGCGCTCAGAGAGCCCGCCGGATCGCGTTTCTCCAAAGAGGTCCAGGCGCGTTACCGCGCGCGCCTGATCGAATCGAGCGCTGACGCAGCGGACATCGAGCAGGTCTTGCAGAGCGTGCGTGACTGTGAAGTGGCGCTCGTGGCTGTTTGCGCGCGCGTGGCCGCATACAAAGGGAGCGTGGCGCTCGGGCAGGCTCACGCGGAAGTCTTACGCGCGCTCGATCAGGCGAACATCCCGATCATCGCCGCAGTCTTCGGCAATCCATACGTGTTGCCACGGATGCCCGAGCGCGCGACCACACTTTTGACCTTCGAATCGGCCGTCGAATCCGAAGAGGCCGCGGTGCGCGTCATCACCGGAGAAGTCCCCGCGCGCGGACGCTCGCCAGTAGCACTGCCGCTGGAAAGTTAAGTTACATGATAGCCAAAACCTGACTGGACGCCCTGTCCGGTAGCTTATTCCTACTATGTCAAGCTCTTGAATATAGGGCTAATTCTAACTAGACTGCTTAAGACGTAATTACCAATATGGAGAGTTAGCTATGCCCAACAGTAAGAATTTAGTTGAAATTGATCCTGAGAAACTTGGCGGGACTCCGGTTTTCAACGGCACGCGCGTTCCTATTCAAAACCTCTTTGATTGTTTGGAGACGGGTGAATCTCTCGACCAATTTCTCGAACAATTTCCAACCGTAACTCGTGACCAGGCTTTAGCTGTCCTGGAAGAATCGAAAGAGAGATTGCTTGTCGGCTATGAAAGTGTTGCTTGACGAGTGCGTCACGCGCTATCTGAAACAGGATTTCATCGGTCACGAAGTTCTAACAGCTGAAGAAGCCGGATTCAAAGGCTTAAAGAATGGTCAGCTTTTACAGGCTGCTTTCGGTCAGTACGATGCGCTGGTGACGGTGGATCAGAATATTCAATATCAACAAAATCTGAAAGAACTGGCGATTGCCGTCATTGTGCTCAAGGCTGGAAGAAGCACCTACTCTACGCTGAAGCTTTTGATGCCGCAGGTGCTTGAGACTCTTGAAAAGATAAAGCCAGGTGAATTAATCATAGTGAGTTGACGCAGGCTGCGGTTCAATTCCTTTTCAATGCCTTCCCTTATTTGACCGGCACATATTTGATTATCTTGTGGCTGTTGCGCGCCGTCGCGAAGATTTCGTTGCTGTCTGTAATGGCGATGCCGAAGATGACTTCTCTGCCGCCGAAGGAGTCAAGGTAGCGCCCGTCGCTCGCAAACACCTGGACGCCGCGCCCCACGTCGCTAACGTAGATGCGGCCCTGCCCGTCAACCGCCAGACCGTGCGTCGAGCGGAATTGTCCGGGCCCGTCGCCGCGCCCGCCGAAGCGGTTGATGTATCTGCCGTCAGGCGCGAGCTTGAAGACGGTCTCATCGCTACTGCCCATCACGTAGATGTTGCCCTGCCCGTCTACCGCCAGCTTGTCGAAAGAGGAGTCCTCGCCAGTCTTCTGTCTTAGATTGATGACGGTCCTGAACGTCCCGTCAGGACCGAGGTGGACGACGTTGAAATGGCCCGAGAGGGCGTAGAGGCTCCCGTCGAGCCCGACGTCCAAGTCATAATAGGTTTCGTAAGGATTGGAAGGCGGCTTGGGGAGTTCGCCCAACAGCTCGCCCGTCGCGCCGTTATAGCGGTAGGTCGCTTTCGGCTGCACGACGTAAACGACACCCTTGCGATCAACTTCCAGGTCGAACAGGGCAGCCTTTGGATCAACCATCCACTGCGTGATGAACTTGCCCTGCGCATCGAAGACCTGTATGCGCCCGCCCTGGTATTCTCCGACGTAGATGCGACCTTCCGGATCAACCGCGACGCTGCGCGCGTCCTTGAACTGGCCCGCGCCGATGCCATCGCTTCCGAACTCCGAAGTGGCGGCGGCAAAGCTCGGCGTCGGCTGCGTGGTCGCGCGCGAAGAAGATGATGATGAAGAGGGCATGCCCGGCATGTTGCTGACGCTTTTGTGGACCGCGTTCATGGTGCTGATGATTCCGAAGACGGCGATTCCGATGGGGACGAGGACGAGCAGGAGGATGAAAATCAGCACCCAGCGCCCGACCTTCTTCGCGTGCGGGGCGGCGACCTGCGCCATCAGTTGCGCGGCCTGAAACGGCTGCGCGGAAACGTTGCCGTGCTGAAAGTCCGCCTGCGTGAAGACGACCTGATGGCCCGCCGCGATCTGCTCGACGGCGTCTTTCGCCTCCTTCAAGCCGCAGCCGAAAGTTTCGCGGTAGAGCTTGATGGCGGCGATCTTGTTTCCGGCGTGGGCGAGCTGCGCCACTTCAGCCATCTTCATGGCCTGATCCACCATCGAGCCCAGACTGCCAGGAGCCCCTTTGGGCATGCGCCTGCCGGGGACGCCGCGCAGCTCTTCCGGCAGAATCGAAGTGTTGCCGCAATACCTGCAACGCACCGTCGCCCCCGTCACATGGGTTACGTCCAGCGGCGCGGAGCACATCGAACATTTGAAAGATGCGGCACGAACTTCCGCCGAAGACGGATTACCAGCAGGTGACGAAGGGTCCATCCATGCGGCCCGAGCGCCATAGGAAGCGGATAGAGCCACGCCGTCGTCCGGACAAAAGCCGAGCGTTTCGTCTTCAAAGATGCGTTGGCATGCGGGACACTGTCTCATCCTCGTTCTGTTTTCCCTTCTTCGGCGCCCAATTTCAATCGCAGGAATGACTCTTCGGGTCGGACCAGAGCATATTATAACTCATCATCCTTTTCATCCACTTGTGGTCAGAAATAGTAGGACGCGCACTTTCGGAACATTTGCAAAACCCCGCAGGACTTTGCGGGGCTCTCTGTTTGACCTCAAGTTGAGAATAATGCGACGATTGGCCTTACATAAAGCGTCATTTATCAAAACGAACATGGAGGTCCGAACCTTTGGAAATTGACAGAGACAAAGTCAGGACGCAGGACGAGGAGGCGGAGCCCGCGCCGATTGATCAGGTCGAAGAGCGCGTCGAGGCGGAGATGAAACAGATCGAAGGCCGAGCCAAAGAGCGCGTCGCGCAGGGCTTGCAGGACGAGAAACTGGAACGCGAAGCGCGCGAGCTGGAGGACGAAGGAAAGCGCGAGCTTGATGAAGCGCAACAGAATAAGGACGCATCATGACTGCAATAAAAACAGAAGGTCGGCCAACCTTCCGTTTTTATTGCGGCGTCAGAGTTATACCCCCTATAATAAAGGCGACTCTCCTCTTTGCCCTTGTTGCCTCATTCAGAGAATTTCAGGGAAACAATCACGGAGGGAATAGTCATGAAAGGAAGATTCAAAGCGGCAGCCACGTTCGCGCTGGCCTGTCTGCTGATTGCCGCAATGCAGACCTTAGCCTCTGCGCAGGGGCGTGGCCGCGGGGGCGGCGTCGGCGGAGGCCGTGGTTCCGGAGGAGGT
>DASVXV010000054.1:0-20420 GCA_036392495.1 Pyrinomonadaceae bacterium
GACCAGCAAGCCATTGCTACGTGCCAGGGCGCAGGCCGTCTTACACATGCTCAACGACCCCTCAGTCATGCTGAATGCTTACGCCGGGAGCGAGCGCGAGGGCACATTCGGCTCAAAGGGCATAGCCATCTACTTCCCTGAGACAAAATCGGCATACCAAAGCGATAGCTACGGCAGTGCCTATCGTGATGGTAACTTGGCTTACCCGGTGGAGTTCGTCGAACAACTCAGGTGGGACAACTTCCTTCACGCCTACTTCGAGCGCGTCCCATGAGTGAGTGCGCTCGCTCCCACCCCAGCGGCTATATCAGTTTGTAGGGAGAGACAGTGATGAGAGCACCTGCGTCCACTATGTTGAAGCTTATCGCGGCAACTGTTTTAACCGTAGCTATCTGTAACCATGAGGAAGCGAACAGTTCTGCTAAGAAGACGGCGACGGCGCGTGCAGTGAAAGAGTATGATTCGCTTTCTCTCCCGATACAAAACGGTAAGCGCGTAGCTCTGGTCATCGGTAACAGTGCTTACAGACATCACGGCATCCTGAGGAATCCGGTCAATGACGCCGCCGGGATGGCAGAGGCATTGACTCAACTAGGCTTTCAGGTAACACACAAGCCGAATCTGACTAGAGCTGAAATGGATCAGTCAATCCAAGAGTTCGGAAGCAAAATCAGTGATAGCGAGATCGCGCTCTTTTATTATGCCGGGCACGCCGTACAGATTAATGGCAACAATTACTTAATTCCTACCGACGCGCAAATCACGGATGTTCAAAAAGTCGAGGTTGACGCGGTCAATGCCGAGGCCGTGTTCAACGCGATGCGATCAGAGCGTGTCCAGCTTAATCTAATCATCTTGGATGCCTGTCGTGACAATCCATTCAGGAAATTAACTTCATTCAAAGCTGCCTTACCTGATTTCGCGCCGGGTTTAGCGCCGCCGAAGAATGCGCCTGACGGAACATTAATCGCCTATGCTACAGAACCTGGTCGTCTTGCCTCTGACGGCAGCGGCAAGCATTCACCCTACACTAGGGCGCTGCTGAAATTCATACGCCAACCCGGCCTCGAACTCGAAGATTTCTTCAAGCGTGTTCGCGAGCACGTTAAAGAGAATACGGACAAGGAACAAATTCCCTGGGAAAACACTTCCGTTACTGGGGATTTCTTCTTCAGTCCACCAGCGTTCATCGAGTGTCAGATAGAGGAGGCGGATGACGAGGCATATGTTTACATCAACGATTCACCCGTCGTTGTTTCCGGTGATCGGGGCTTGCGAAAAGTTTTTCTGAACCCCGGTTCCAACTCAATGGAGATAAAAATCTACAACCAGAAAACGCGAAGAGGAATTTTAGGCCCACGCGAAGGCTGGCGATATACAATCAAATTTCGTTCATCAGGAAAAGAGATAGTCTTCAGCGAAAGCGAAGACAATCCGCCGGATGAGCATTGGGGAAAGACCTTCACTAGAATTAAACGAATTATTGATGTTGATGAGAATACCGGATTGGTAACAATCAGATAAGGTGGCAAGACTGTCGTCGGTAGCAATCGGGATGAATTCTGCGATGAGCAACTTGCATCTCTTAGCAGTCAGCTTTTGCTCTACGTCTTCTTACAGATGTCGCACCTTGCTGGCATACTTGGCGTAAAGTTGGTGTAGTAACGTGACAGGACTTGCTAGGAAGGGCTATGCTTTGACGGCTGCGGTTTGTTTGAATTCCTAGCAATTCTTACGTTTTCGCGTTCAGGCGCAGGGGGCCAATCGGACTCGAAAACCGGAGTGGGTTAACGCCCACCGTGGGGAGCGAATCCCACCCTCTCCGCCACTCATTCTCAATTAGCCAATCCAACTTGCTATGTTTCTTGGCTGATCAAAAACATGGGCAATAATATAGTTGACTCACTTGTGGCATGTCTTTAACTATATGGCATTGCCCAACAACTGAATACGAAGGCTTTGTAGTACGCCATGAGGGAATCGGGAGCCCTGCTAGTTATGGGTGAGTGAACTATATTATTGCCCAAACTTTTCGCGCCCGTTGAGGACAAATCTACAGGCTACACTCCCCTACTCTCGTTTACCGCTCGCCTCACCGGAAACCCATTTCGCGGCTTTGCACAATTATTCATGGGAGACTGCATGATTTATCGTCTTTATGCATTTCAACTGAATAATTGTGCAAAGCCACTCGCATTCTCACAGATTATTAAGCTTCGGGCGCGAAATGTATGTGAACTCGCGACAGTCTGTTCTATAATCGCCAGCATCCCGATCCCGATTCTTTTCAAGACCCCAACCGGCTGAATGTTGACCGGCGAATGGATAGCGTGTAGAGCTTTTCCAACGCCTCTAAATGATAAGAGGGCCGTATGCCTTTCGTAATATTCGCCGCGCCCTGGTTCTCCGAGAACGCCAGCCGATTCATTGAAGCAACGGTGAATCTACCGGGCGTGCGTCTCGCGGTGGTTAGCCAAGACACGCAGGAATATTTGGACCCACAACTGCGCGATAAGATCGTGGCTCATTGGAGGGTCGAAGATATCTTCGACGCCATACAACTGGAGCACGCGGCGCGAATGCTCTCAAGCCACTTCGGCCCCATTCACAAAATCTACGGGGCGTACGAGCAGTTGCAGGTTCCCCTCGCGGAGGCGCGCGAGCGGTTGGGCGTCGAAGGGATGAGAGCTGAGGCGGCGCGCAACTTCCGCGACAAGCCGCGCATGAAGACCGTTCTGCGTGAAGCCGGCGTCCCCTGCGCGCGCCACAGTCTCGCCAACAGTGACGTCAAGGCGTGGAAGTTCGCCGAAGAGGTTGGCTTTCCGCTCGTTCTCAAGCCCCCGGCCGGGGCGGGAGCACAAGCCACTTTCCGCGTTGACGATGGGGGAGCATTCAGTGAAGCCCTGAGAATCTCCTCCCCATCGCCCCACCAGCCGGTCTTGATTGAAGAGTTTATTACCGGGGAGGAGCACTCGCTGGAAACCATCTCCATCAATGGTCGCGCGGTGTGGCACTCGCTCACGCACTATTACCCGACGCCCCTGGAAGTCTTGCGCAACCCCTGGATACAGTGGTGCCTGCTTCTTCCCAGAGAAATAGATAGCCCGCAGTATGAGGACATACGCAGTGCCGCGGGGCACGCGCTTGCAGCGCTCGGCATGGATACGGGCCTCAGCCACATGGAGTGGTTCAGGCGAAAGGATGGGAGCGTCGCCATCTCTGAGGTCGGCGCGCGACCGCCCGGGGCGCAGATCACCACGCTCGTCTCGCGCGCACATGACATAGACTTCCTGCACGCCTGGGCACGCGTCATGGTCTATGGCGAGTTCGACCCGCCCGAGCGTCGCTACGCCGCCGGCGCGGCCTTCCTACGCGGGCAGGGCCGCGGTCGTGTCGTCGCGATTCACGGGCTCGAAGAGGCCGGGCGGGAGCTGGGCGAACTGGTGACGGACATAAGGCTTCCGGAGGTGGGACAGTCCTCCACGGGCAGTTACGAGGGCGAAGGCTATGTTCTCCTTCGCCATCCTGAAACCGCCGTGGTCAAGGATGCGTTGCAACATCTCATCAGTATCGTCCGCGTCGAGCTAGGGTGACGCGAGGGCTAGGCCGCTGGTTTAAGGTTAATTCTACATTCAACAATTAAACGGAGGCGTCATGTACGTCCTGATGATTTCGCCGGGGTATCCGCTGGAGATTCCGTACTTCACACGCGCTCTCGCGATGGCCGGAGCGCACGTCCTCGGCGTAAGCGATATGCCGGAGAATGACCTGCCACCGGAGGCGCGCCAGAACTTAGCGGGTTACCTGCAAGTCCCTTTTCTCATGGACGAGGAAACGGTTATCGAAGCGGTCAGGCGCTGGACCTCTCCCATACGCGTGGACAAGGTCGAGTGCCTGTGGGAGCCAGGGATGTTGCTGGCCGCGCGCATACGCGAGGCGCTGGGAGTGCCGGGGATGACTGTTGCCGAGACGCTACCGTTTCGCGACAAGGATCGGATGAAGCAGGTGCTCGCGGCCGCTGGGGTTCGCACCCCGCGACATGAGCTTGCGACGACCGTTCAGGATTGCAGGGACGCCGCACACCGCATCGGCTTCCCGCTGATTTTGAAGCCTATCGCGGGCGCCGGCTCGACCGACACTTACCGAGTAGACGACCACGCGCAGCTCGAAGAGACGCTTCCGCGTCTGGCGCACCTGTCTGAGGTGGACGTGGAGGAGTTCATCGAAGGTGAAGAGTTCACCTTCGACACGGTCTGCGTTGGCGGCCAAATAACTTACTACAGCCTCTCCATGTACCGCCCGCACCCGCTGATCGCGCGCACCGTCGAATGGGTCAGCCCGCAGATCGTCATGCTGCGCGACGTGGCAGCCGACGAATACGCTGGCGGGCGCGAGATGGGCCAGGCGGTGCTGCGAGCGCTCCGCTTCGACACGGGCTTCACGCACATGGAGTGGTTCAGGAAGCCATCCGGCGAGGTGGTATTCGGCGAGGTTGCCTGTCGCCCCCCCGGCGCGCGCTCCGTTGACGTGATGAACTACGCGAGCGACACTGACCTCTACGCCGGCTGGGCCGAAACGGTCCTCAGCGGACGGTTCACGCAGAAGGTGGAGAGGCGGTACAACGCCGTCATCATCTACAAGCGGGCGCAGGGTACAGGAGAGATTTACAGGATAGAAGGATTGGAACGACTACTCTCGAAATACGGGGAGCACATTGTCCTCATTGATCTCCTCCCCCTGGGGTCGTCGCGCCGCAACTGGAAGCAGACGCTCCTCTCAGACGGCTATCTCATCATACGCCACCCTGAGCTGCGGCGCGCGTTGGAGATCGCCGACGCCGTCGGGACAGACTTGCAGCTTTTTGCCGGCTGAAAGGATGGTGAGAAGTTTAAAGTTTCCTGTAAAATAGTTCTTGCTGCCGTGAATCACGGCAAGCTCGGCATATTTTCCGAAGGGTCTTATCCCGCGCGGTGCAGCGCCTCAGGAGACGTGGCGCCGGACGCGGGTCGACTTTTATGACGTTCGAATTACAGAGCACGGCCTGCGACGCGTCCAATGATTCGCCCCCGCTGCCGGCCACCGAAAGCGCTCCTGCAGGTTACTTCCGAAAATACAGGAAGTTCCGCTCCAAGTTTCTCGACCGAGAGCGGGACGTGATCGTATACCTCCCGCCGCGCTACGGTGTTGAAAGGAAGAGGCGCTACCCTGTGCTCTATTTTAACGACGGGCAGAATCTATTCGACGGCGCGACCTCTTACGTCCCCGGACGGGACTGGCGCTTTCACCTCACCGCCGACTCGCTTATTAACTCTGGAGCTATCGAGCCGCTGATCATAGTCGGCATCTACAACACCGGGACACACCGGATGGATGAGTACACACCGACGAGAGATCGCGGCGTAAATGCCGGCGGTCAGGCAGACCTATACGGTCGCCTTATCGTCGAGGAACTCAAACCGCTCATCGACGCGCGCCACCGAACTTTGAAAGACCTGGCGAACACAGGCTTGGGTGGTTCGAGTTTAGGTGGATTAGTCTCGATCTACCTCGGGCTCAAGTACCCACAAGTCTTCGGGAAACTTGCACTCGTCTCGCCCTCAGTCTGGTGGGACAAAAGGCGTATCATTCGCATGGTGCGGTCGTTGAAACAAAAGCCGGAGCTGCGTATCTGGCTTGATACTGGGATGAAGGAGGGCGCACGCACCTTGAGGAATACCGCGCTCATGCGTGACGCGCTCATCGCGCGCGGTTGGGTTCTCAACGAAGACTTGATGTACCTGGAGGTTGAGGGCGCCGATCACAGCGAAACGGCCTGGGCCAATCGCGTAGCCGATGTACTTAAATATCTTTTTCCGCAAAGCTGACCCGGGCACAACGGGCGCTAAAAGTGTAAATCAAGATGTAACTAACAACTCATTGAACCGGAGCGCGGGATAGACTCTTTCATTCTTCTTTATGGAAGGGGCGTGGGTGAGGGCCACGCTATCATGGACCAAAGCCCGTGGCGTCCTGAACAGCCCGCGCTTAGACCCCGCGCGGTTCAACCTTGTTCCTTAGAAGCTGTTTGGGAATTCTGTATTGTGCGCCGAAGGCGCAACCAGAAGGTAGCCAGACGTGCAACGTCTGGAACTCTCAAGCGCAACGCGATGTGCCGCACTGAAGGTGCGGCGAGAAGAAGCTCTGTGCGCCCCTTCAGGGCGCGATTGCGTGTGCGACCTGTCCCAGACCTTTCAGGTCTGGCTACCTTCTGCGTGCCGCTTCGCGGCGAAATGATTTTTCAAACAGCTTCTTCGATAAAGAGGGCGCGAAGTATAGCTCACTTCGCGCCCTCTTTATCGTTTATGCTCTGCGTTTCAGGCTGAAGACTTAAAATACTCCACAGGCCGTCCAAGCGTCCGCCACGGCGTTGTACTCTACGCTTCCTGCTCCATAGAGTGAGGTCGCCGCGTTTAAGGTCGCCGTTCGCGCGCCCGCGAAGTTGGTCGAAGACGTCATGTAAGTGGTGAGCGCCTTGTACCAAATCTTAGCCGCTTTATCAGCGCCAATCCCCGTCACAAAAGGTCCCGCGATATGAGCGTGATTGCCACCCTTGACGACGAGATAGAAGACGTGATTGGGTATCCCTGAGTTGATGTGAACTCCGCCATTATCACCCGTGCCGGTGTAACGCTCCGAGTAGTGGTCCGGGTCATCGTTGGCGGTGTAGCCGTAATTGCCAGCACTGTGCGGTGTGTCCATGTAGCGCAGGGCGTCGCCGGCTGTGGCAGGCGTGTAAGCGTCTTCGCCGATCCGCCAGGTGTTGGTCGTCTCCTGTCCCTCGGCGTAAAGCTCGACCATCGCTCCGAAGACATCAGACAAAGATTCGTTCAACGCGCCCGACTCGCCCGAATAGGTCAAGCCAGCCGTCCGCGAAGTGATACCGTGCGTCATCTCGTGCCCGCAAATGTCCAGGGTGACGAGCGAAGTGAACTGCACGCCGTCGCCGTCGCCGTAATACATCTGATTCTTACTGTCAGTCCAGAAGGCGTTGTTGAAGCTCTTGCCAAAGTGGACGTTCGAGCTGATAAGCGGGGTCGAGCCGTTAATGGAAAGCACAGTGCGCGGGCCGCCCGCGCCGTCAATGCCGTTTCGCCCATGCACATTGAGGAAATAGTCGTAGACCTTTGCCGCGCCGTAGTGGGCGTCCACGCCAGCTCGCTGCGTCGCAGAGTTCCACAGGTTGTCGGCGTCGCTGAATCTGTAAGTCGAACCGAAACTGGTGATACTACCAAACATCATATTAATCTTCGCCGAGTTACGGTTATCGAAAGTGCCGAGAAGGCGGGAATGATCCTCCATATAGTAGCTGCTGCCGGACCGATAAGTATTGATGGCCTGCATGCCGCTGTAGAGGGAGTCACCAGTACCGCTGGCGGCCTGCGTTTGCAGGTTGTCATAGCTCCACACCAACTCGCCCGTGTGTGCATCTATGAAGTAGACAGGCTCTGAGGTGTCCTCCGTGCCGTCTAGGCGAGAGAGCTGCACGCGGTAGACGAGGTAGTCAATTCCCTCGTGGCGAAGAACCCAAAGGTCTGCCTTCGGAGCATCCGTCAGGCAGTCATCACAGCCCTTCTTCTCTTTATACTTGTCCTTGGCCGCAGCGATGGCGTAATCAGCCGTCAGGGTAGGGTCTGTAGCTATGTTGACGTTGGGGACGAGGGTGTCGGTGGTTGGCTCGGCTTCCACTTCGTTGACAGTGTCCAGGTGAACGATAGCCTCGCCGCCGAATACCGGGACACCGTTATGGGTCTGCTGCACATGGGTATGTGCGCGGTCTTTCCAATCTTTGTCTTCGAAAACGCGCAGGGCTTTCACGTCGTTGGAGGCGATGCCCTTCCTGGCGAGTCTCCTTTGAAGACGCATCAGGCTAACCGCTTCGGCGCGGGCCAGCTTGTCGGATTTTTTGTCGTCTTTGTTCTGACCGGCTGTCGGCAGGATTATCGCAAACGACATCGTGAGTATTAAGATAATTGTCGCAAACTTTTTCATTACTTCTCCTTTGGAAGGGTATGAGGTTAAGGTGAGAAAGAACCCGCCCATTGGACGAGCCTCTCATTGAATGATAATGGCATGTACGTAAAACTCGCTCGGGCACAGTTCATTACGGGTGAAGAAGCCCTAAACTCCCCGCCCTGAAGCGCGAGGTGATGGACTTGTGCTGATTCCAGTTTCCTATGCTGGCCTGTTGAGGATTAACTTCCTCAACAGAACCTTTTCAGTTCAAGGTTGAATGTGAGGTTGACGACAATTGAGGTTAATCGCCAACAGGAACGGGGGATGCAGCAAAGAACGCGAAGTGACTCAGATTACAGTTTGGCAAGAAAGGTTGCCGAAGAGTTCACCAAAAATCTTTGGTAATTATACTTGACGCGAGATAGGTAGTTTATCCCAAGGTTTTGGCCAAATTAGTTGAAGCATTTCTAAGTTGGCGATTCGCTAATTGCGTCAAGTAGATAATTACCAAACTTAATCACTCGCATAGGCCTTTCTGTTCACTTCGACAATTCAGCTGCCAGCAGGGCAAGTCGCTCACCGTATTCGATCTTTCGCAGCCAAATCTGCGGCCAGCAATCTACTCCCAGGAAGGCGCCGACGAATGAGCCCGTCAAACAGGCGATTGAGTCGGAATCACCTGAGGTCAGAGCTGCCCTCCGTAGAGCTTGTCTGGGATTGTCCGGGTACATGAGGAAGCAGAGGAGTCCCGTGGCGAACGCTTCTTCCGCGATCCATCCTTGTCCGGTCGCCAGGCACGGGTCGGCCTCGTAATCCAATGCTCGGAGCGCGGCGTCGAGCCGGTCCAGAACAGCCAGACATTCATCCCAGCCTCTGGCGATAAATTCTTCCGGCGAATTGATGCCCGGCCTCTGCCACAATTCCCCTAACCAGTCTGCATGGTACACAGCTCGCTGCGACACGGCATAGCTTCTAACCGCTCCTAAAAGGGAGGGCAGCTCTATTCCCGCCGTGAGTCTGGCGACCGTGAACGCGGTCAGATCCGATGCGGCCAGCGCTGTCGGGTGTCCGTGAGTCAGAGCCGCTTGAAACTGCGCGATTGCGGCGCGCACACTTCCGCCAGCGCCGTGATCTTCTGAGGTTAGCAACCCGACTGCCGCCACCCTCATGTTTGCGCCGCAACCTTTCGAATGCTTTACGGTCGCCTCAATCCAGTGCTTGCCCTTCTCAAGATTTTCACAGGCCGTCAGACAAGTCCTGCCGGGCGCGCGGTCGTTGTCAGGGGAATTTAACCATTTGACGAACGCTGCACGAAAGAGCGTCTCCAGAGACTCAGACGACAGATCATATCTGGCGATAGCCTCCGCCAGAGCCTCACCCACCGCCAGAGCCATCTGCGTATCGTCTGTTACTTTGATCGTCTCGCCAATTAAATCCGCGGGCCCGTCCGGCGGCCAGCGTCTCAATATTTCATCCACGGTGAGAAACTCCGTCGGCGCACCGAAAGCATCGCCAAAGGCGAGCCCGAACAAGCAACCAGCTACCCGGCTCTCTCTTGAAATGCCGCCCATCTTTCTCGCTCCGAATTCCACCAGCAAAAATCCCGCTTGACATCGTCGAAACTTAGCGTATGATTTACGCTAACGATAGCGTAGCACGGACGCTATCCGCTGTAAAGGGGTTTTTCATGAGCCGTGGAAACGCTTTCGTGGTCAGTCCTGTATGCTGAAAGCGCGGAGGTCGAGGCTGGTGACATTTAGCTACGAGTACGAAAGGCCGGGTCTCACCGTGGATTGCGTAATCTTCGGGCTCGATCTGGATGAAGAAAGCTTAAAGGTCCTGCTCGTCGAACGAGACCTTGAGCCTTTCGCAGGGATGTGGGCCATCCCGGGCGGCTTCGTGCGTCAGGGCGAAACGCTCGAAGGGGCCGCCGCGAGGGAGCTAGAGGAGGAGACTGGCATCACGCAAGTCTTTCTCGAACAGCTCTACACATTCGGCGACCCCGGGCGTGACCCGCGCGGCTGGGTTGTCTCCGTGGCCTACTACGCGCTTGTCTCTCCGGAAAAACATACGGTCCAGGCGGCGACGGACGCGCGCCAGGCACGTTGGTTCTCAGTCAACTCGCTCCCGGGCCTCGCGTTTGATCATGCGCTGATACTCCGGACGGCGCTCTTGAGAATCCGTGGCAAGCTATCATACGCGCCCATCGGCTTCGAGTTGCTCCCGCAGAAGTTCACGATCAAGCAATTACAGAAGCTCTACGAGATCGTGCTCGGGGCGAAACTGGACAACCGCAACTTCAGGAAGAAGATTTTCGGGATGGATGTTTTGCGGGAACTTGACGAGATGCAGCAGGGAGTGCCGCACCGCGCGGCGCGCCTTTATAAATTCGACGAGCGCAAGTATCGGCAACTGATCAAACGCGGATTGAATTTCGAGCTGTAGCCGAAGAAGAGCAGATCATGAAAGATCGCGCCATCAGAATCAACAGGCTCTTGGGCCCGGTGCTGCCAACGCGACGACTCCCACCATGGAGTCGGAAATTTTTTTGCCCTCAAGACTTAGCGTAAATTTCACGCTAAGCATATGGAAAGGAGATCAACGAAATGAGCAAGAGAATCGAACTACTAATCATCGACCCGCAGGTGGACTTCTGCGATCCCTCGCGCGGGGCGCTATATGTGCCGGGCGCTGAGCAGGACATGAGCCGTCTGGCAGCGATGATCCGGCGGCTCAAGGAGAAGCTTGACGACATTCACGTCACCCTTGATTCGCATCACTTCATTCACATCGCGCACCCGATTTTCTGGAAAGACTCGAAGGGCGCGCATCCGCCTGTCTTCACACGCATCAGTCGCACGGATGTCGAGGAAGGCGTCTGGACTCCCACCGTGCCCGGGATGTACAGGCGGGCGCTCGATTATGTTCGAAGGTTGGAACAGAACGGACGTTACGAGTTGACAGTCTGGCCGCCGCATTGTCTCATCGGCAGCCCCGGCCACATTATCTTTCCCGAACTCTTTAACGCGCTCACGGATTGGGAGTCGCGCTTTGCCTTTGTGGACTATGTCACCAAGGGGAGCAACATCCTGACGGAGCACTACTCCGCCGTCCAGGCAGACGTGCCGGACCCGACCGATGCTTCGACGCAGATCAATACGCGCCTCATAGAGACGCTGGAGAACGCCGACCTCATCATTATCGCGGGCGAAGCTCGGACGCACTGTCTGGCCAACACCGTCAGGGACATCGCCAACAACTTCGGTGACGACTCGTTCGTATCGAAGCTCGTTCTGCTCACAGACGCTTCGAGCGACATCCCCGGTTTCGAGACTCATGCCGAGAACTTCATGAGCGAGATGAAGGCGCGCGGCATGCAACTCTCAACGACGACTGAATTCCTGGCCTGATGAAAGGAGATGGACAATGCCAATACTCAACGACACGAACCTGGATCAGATCGCTCTGCCCAACAGTCATTACGGCTACTCGGCCACGCGGCTGGAAGAGTTGGGCGCGACCGAATACACGGTCGTGACGGTAGCCTGCGACGTGAGCGGAAGCACCGCCGCTTTCATTTTCGATATGGAAGCGGCCATCACTCGAATCGTGCAGGCGTGCAAATTCAGCCCGCGCGCAGACAATCTTCTGCTCCGGCTGGTCGCCTTCGACGACGCGCTCGCGGAGCTTCACGGCTTCAAGCTTCTGGAGAACTGCCATCTGGCCGATTACGGCGGCCTCCTTCGCGCGGGCGGCTCGACGGCCCTTTACGACGCGTCGGAGAACGCCGTCTTCTCGACCATCAACTACGGGCAGAAGCTCTCGGCTGGCGATTTCTCGGCCAACGCCATCCTGTTCGTCATCACCGACGGGATGGACAACGCCTCTCGACTGCCCGCGAAAAAAGTTAAAGAGGCTCTGGCCAAAGCCGTCACCAGCGAGGCGCTCGAATCAGTCGTCTCCGTCCTGATCGGCGTTAACGTGCAAGACCCTGAAGCGAGCCGCTACCTGCGGCGGTTTCATCTTGAGGCGGGTTTCACGCAATACGTCGAACTCGACAAAGCCGACGCCAAGACGCTTGCGCGGCTCGCGCAGTTCGTTTCGCAAAGCATCAGCGCGCAATCTCAATCGCTCGGCACGGGCGGGGCTTCGCCGGCGCTTGTTTTCTAAACGGCGCACCTCGGCGGAAGAGCGTTAACCAGCGCGAGGCTGAGCCAATGCTCTTCCGCCCGACTTTTTATTGTGGAGATGCTTTCGGATGAATGCCGACAGCGCTTTTCAAATCGGAGCATCGCACGCCGTCTGCCAGGACTATTCGCTCGCGTGGAGCTACTCGCAGACCCTGCCTCGCGCGAAGCCCGGATGGCAGACCAGTCCTTATGTCATCCTGGCGGACGGCTGCTCGTCTTCACCAGACACGGACATTGGCGCGCGGCTGCTGGTTAAGGCCGCCGAACAGACGCTCCTGGAACTCGGCAGACAATCGCCTTTTGAACTGTCGGAGCTACACAAAGAAGCCGCACGCCGCGCGTTGGCCTGGGCGCAAACGTTGGGCCTGCCCGCGCACGCCGTGGACGCAACACTGCTCACGGCTCATCTTGACGGGGACGAATTGGTCGTGGGCTGTACAGGCGACGGGGTGATCTGCTTTCAATCCGTGACGGGCGCGATAGACGTTTACAGCATCTCCTACACGTCAGGTTATCCGCTCTATCCGAGCTACGCGCACCAGCCCGAACGGCTGCTCGCCCTGGAAGATGCAGGCCGCACCGGCAGGGATGTGAAACACTTCCGGTGCGCTTCAATTGAAGAGCCGTTGCGTTTGAGAGATACATCAACGGGTGGCGCGCCGACAGAGGTATTTACCGTCAGAGCGCTGGATTACAAATACGTGACTCTCTTCTCCGACGGCGTTCATTCCTTCTGCTCAGCCAAACAGACTGAGACCAGCAAGCGAGTTGAAGCCGTCCCGCTGGATGAAGTCCTGCGCGGCCTCGTCTCCTTCAAAAGCACTCGCGGAGCTTTCGTCGGACGCCGCCTGAAAAGCTTCCTGAAAGACTGTCAGACCAGGGGCTGGAAGCACATGGATGATCTGGCGGTCGGTGCGCTCTATCTAGGGGATTGAGCATGTCTTTGAAAAATATCTTCCCGGGTCTGAGCGCTTTTTTGAAAGGAGACGAAACGATGGCCCGGTATTTCATTCAAGGTAGAGGCGAGATTCGACTGTCCAAGTCTGATTTCAAAGCGCAGGGCGGCGAGGGCGCAATCTACGTCAAAGGCTCAAACGCCTATAAGATTTATTCAAACCCTCAACGCGCCATCACGCAGGCGAAAATTCTTGAGCTTGCGGTCTTAACTCAACCCAACATCATACGGCCTCTGGACGTTTTGCTTGACGGAAAGAACAGGGCGGTCGGCTATTCCATGCGCTCGATCGGCAAGGCTTACGCGCTTTGCCAGCTTTTCCCCAAAGCCTTCCGCCAGCGAAATAACCTGACGAATGATGTGACGCTGCGCCTTGTGCGAAAGCTGCAAGAGGGCGTGGGTCACGTTCACGCCAGGGGAATTCTGATCGTGGACTTAAACGAGATGAACTTTTTAGTCGCGGAAGATTTCAAGGAGATTTTCTTCATAGACGTTGACAGCTACCAGACTCCGTCTTACCCTGCGACGGTTCTGATGGAGAGCGTGCGGGACCGCCACGCTCAGAGGTTCACGACCGGCTCCGACTGGTTCTCGTTCGCCGTCGTCTCCTTTCAAATGTTCATCGGCATACACCCCTTCAAAGGAACCTACCCGCCTCACCAGAGCTTGCCTGACAAAGAGACGAAACTTGATGCCCGAATGCGCGCAGGCGTCTCCGTCCTCAGCCCGGAGGTCTCCGTCCCGGCGTCATGTCTCCCGTTCAACGCCATCCCTCCCGCCTATCTAGACTGGTACAGGGCCGTCTTCGAAGAGGGCAAGCGAATGCCTCCACCCGAAGGCGCACAGCCCGCTCTCACACTCATTACACCAGTTGAGCCACGCCATACGGGAAGCTCTTATTTCGAGATTACCCAAATACAGGAGTTCGACAGCGAGATTATCTGGCACGACGGCGTTATAACGGTGACGCAGAAGGGAATTTATTTCGATGGGAAGAAATATCCGAAGCCGCCCTTTGACGTGAAGGTGGCTGCGACCCCTCGCCTGCGACACCTGGTAGCGGCTTTCATGGATGGGTCCAGGGCGTGCTTCTACGACTTGACCGACGAAAGGAATCTCACGCTGGGCGTAGAGGCTGAAGAGATCATGCAGTGCCACGGACAGTTTTACGTCAAGCAGCAGGAGAACATTTTCGCGGTGGAGTTTATCGAACTACAGCACGGCATTTTGCTGGGCGTGAAGCTTGTGGCTAATGTTATGATGAAATCCACACGGATGTTTGAAGGGGTGGCGATTCAGAATCTCCTGGGAGCGTACTACGCGTCCATTCTTCCTGCGCCCGGCGTGTGTCATCAAGTTCGCCTGGCAGAACTCGATGGCTATCAGCTTGTGAGTGCCAGATTCTACCGTCATGTGCTGCTGGTTGTCGGAGCTAAGGCGGGCCTGTACGACAAGCTCATCTTCCGTTTCGCGGATGATTTCAGCGGTTACGATTCAAGGATAGTGCCGAACATCTCTTCAACCGGTATTGACTTTACAGTGCTCGACAGCGGAGTCGTGCTGCACATGAGTGACGAAGATACATTGGAACTCTTCGCACGGCGCAAAGGCTCCTCCGACATCAAAGCTTTTCAGGACCCATCCATTCAAGGCGACGTCAGGCTTTCCCACTCCGGCGCGCAAGCCTTGATCGCGCGCGGAAGCCGACTTTACAAGATCAGAATGCGGCAGCACCCTGTACACTCCGACAATTCGGAAGACTTCCAGAGATGAGCTTAAACAGCCAGCCCGGACACTACGAGAAGCAGCACCGCGGGACCGTTGCAGACTACGAGGCGTATTTCGCCGGGATGAACGCTTCCATGCAACAGAAGGTGGCGCTGACCACGGCACACTTTCCGGTGCGCGGGCGTATCGCCGACATGGGGTCAGGATCGGGACGCGGGACTTATGATCTGGCTTGCCTCTACAGCGGGTTGGAGTTGATCGGAGTGGACATCAACCCAGTCTCGGTCGAATGGGCAAGCAGTCAATTCCAGCGCCCTAACCTCTCTTATATGGTGGGCGATATTGCCGAAATGGTCTTTCCGGCCGAGTCGCTGGACGGCATTCTGGACTCCTCTGTGCTGCACCACGTAACCAGCTTCAACGACTTCGACGTGAACCGGGTGCTCAATGCTTTAGACAATCAAGTGACGCAGCTTAAAACGGGCGGGGTCATCATCATCAGGGACTTCGTCATCCCTGACGGGCCGGAACGTGTCTCTCTTGAGCTGCCGGAAACGGACGGCTCCGCGCGCGGCGACACCGCCGAGCTATCCACGGCGGCGCTCTTCGAGCTGTTTGCGCAGAACTGGCGCAGCAGCGTTAACCGGGACACTGCTGTCCCCTTCGCCAGCTCGAAATCTTCGCGTCGCGGCTTCGTCCGTTATGAACTAAGTCTGCGGACGGTCGCTGAATTTGTGCTCCGCAAAGACTACCGCGCGGACTGGGAGACAGAGATCCTTGAGGAATACACCTACCTCAGCCAGTCAGAGTTTGAGCGGGCATTCCGGTCGCGCGGCCTTCGCATCGTCATCTCCCGCCCGCTCTGGAACCCCTGGATCGTTCAGAACCGCTTCGAGGGTAAATTCTATCTTTCGGACCAAGAGGGGCGGCCGCTGCCATTTCCGCCGACCAACTACCTGATCGTCGGCGAGAAGGTTCGCGCTCGCAGCGGTGTCGAACTCTTCGAGCGGCAGCGACGAACCATCACCACACCAAATTTTTTGGGTCTTAAAGCTTACAGGAACAGAGAGTCTGGCGAGGTCAAAGAGCTTGTCGAGCGGCCACACCATACGATTGACGTAGTGCCGTGGTTTGAAAGCGGCGGCCAGGTTTTCGTCTTTGCGAGGAAGGATTTCCCGCGCCCCATCGTCAACGCGAGCATTGATGAGCCACGCTTGAACTCGGCAACTTTTTCCGGCTACATCACAGAGCCCATTAGCGCCATCGTAGATGCGGCGGGCGCGGGCGAGAAAGAGGTGCGCCGCGTTCTTAAAGAGAGGGCGGGGTTTAACGCGGAAGATATTATCAACATCGGCGAGCCGTTTTCATACTACACCTCTCCCGGAGGCGTTAACGAGCGCGTCATCTCACGCCTGGTCGAAGTGCGCCTGCGCCAGACGCCCTTCTCATTCCCTAACTATACCCCGTTCACAGATGCCGGGACCGTGCGCGAACTGGACGCCACTCAAACCCTGCGGGCGTGCCATGTCGGCGGGATGTTCGACGCGCGGCTGGAGATAAATATCTACTGCCTGCTTCGTGAGCTCGGCAGGAAGCCCGGCCCCTGGATCGGAGCGCCCATCAATTTATCTGTTCAGTCTTCAACCTTAACGCCATCAGATAATTTACAGTTCATCGCGCCACAACCCTACGCCGCATTTGCGCAGCCTGAGCCTCTATCTCAGCCTGAGTTTCTCTCTTTGCGCGAAGGCAGTTTCGCAGAGCGTGACAATGAGGGCCGGATACTGGCTGAAACTCCATTTGAATATGTGTTGCCCCGCCGTTTGAGCAATAACACTCTGGTCGTTTTACCTGTCGTGCGGACTGAGCGGGGAGTCTTCGTCGGCATCGAACATCGCGACCTGCCGGCGGTTCAATCATTCAGCGGGAGTTCGAGAATCGCGGTGGCTCCGGCCTGGCGATTGCCGTCCATGATTAAACACCAGTCTGAAATCCCTCTTTTCTTAGAGGGAGCGCTGGACCGCGACTTTCGTCTACGGGCCGGTCGGATGTGGGAATTAGGGGGGCCATATTTCACGACTCCCGGCGTCACGCCGGAAATCGTTTATCCTTATGTGGTCGAGGCAAAACTATCTGGAACGGTCGAGTCCGCCCTTCATTTTATTAAGATCGGTGACCTCGCGGATAAGCTACACCTGCTTTATGACGCCCATCTGCTTATTGCGGCTTTCAGACTGGTTCATGCTTTAGGCCCTCTACCATGATAGCCTGCCAAACTGACACATTCTATTGGCTGCTGCGTGTAGTCAAAGGTAGATTTGTGCGGGTCATTCGCCGAGATTCATAAGCCAGCTCCGCCATATTTCAACAACTTATGGGCCTGGCACGATGCCTAAATACTCTATTCATTACCCCACATAGCTTAGAAGATGGCGTATCCGCCAGAATCGCCTTCCGGGGAGCCTGGATTACAACGTAACCGAATTCTTTTTGCACTTTTCCTCTCTGTTGCAGCGTACTTTTTGAAGCCGAACGTCATCATAGAAACCCATAAGCTTGACGAGGCCAACCTTACGAGTGGCCGCCCCGTTCAAGCTATTTTCTTTTTGCGGGGAAATAGTTGTGAAAGAAAAAAAAGGTCGTCCTGCATTTCTCATCGCGAGCCTGCTTTTTGTCGTAATTGTCGCGGCATTGCTGGCGCTGCCCGGCCTGAAAAAGCGCGGGCGCGCGGGCTATGCCCAATTACTGCCCGCGCCCGTTGCGGCGGAAGCTGCCGAGATCAGCACGTGGACGCAGGCAGCGCAAAAAGTTAAGGAAGATCGAGGCGAGCCGACAGGCAAGCAGGCAAAAGTGGAGACCCCGCAGCAACTACGGCACTATAGCGACACGCGCCGATTTCTTGCCATTCAACACGCGGAATGGCGCGAGCACCGCTTTGAGACCCCGAAGGATTTCGTAGACCTCGCCAACATGATCAGGAGTGGCGAGATGGTCTCGCTCCCTGCCGTCAGCAGAGACTACATTCTCTTTGGCGTAGGCGGGAACACGGACAAAGGGCCATTCACCCGTTACGAAAACGGCAAGAGAGTCGAGCTTTATAACGAATCCGAGCTTGCGCTCAGGTATGACCGAACGGCAGAGTCGCTCACAAAAATCGAGAATGAGGTCGCCGGCCTCAGGCAAGAACTGAGTTCCCTGAAGAGGCATGAGCGTTCGAGGCGCGTCCGCCTGCAAGCTCAGATCGGCGAAAAGGAGAAGGCCCTTAAAGCCGAGCGGGAGAGTAAAGAGCTGCTTGACCGCTATTACGGTGATGCCAGGAGGCGGCAGGAGCTTTTTAGTAACTATCAATCTCTCGCGGACGTGGCGAGGAGCTTTCCAGATCGTGACTACGACATGGAGGATGCGCGCTCGCGTCAGGAAATGAAGACGCGCCTGCTCAGCTCTCTGCGCCCGGAAGCTCTGAAAGTGTTGGAGGAGGTGGCGCTCGCTTACAGGCAGAAGTTTAACAGGCCGCTTCCGATAACTTCGCTCGTGCGCCCGGACGAATACCAGCACGCCTTGAGCAAAGTGAACCCGAACGCCACGCTCATGGAGACGCCGCCGCACTCGACGGGGCTGGCCTTCGACATCTCCTACCAGTTCATGACCGCCGAGGAGCAATCGTTTGTGATGGCTCATCTGGCACGCCTTGAGGACGAAGGCCGGATCGAGGTGCTTCGTGAAAACCGCAATCACTATCACGTCTTCGCCTTCATTGACGGGGCGAGGCCGGACGAGGCATTAATCCGAGCCTCTTTAGGCAATACTAAAGCGACAAAAGATACGAAGGAAATGGACTAGCACTCTTCGCGCGGCTTTGCACATTTATTCAGAATAGGCTGCATAATCTATCGCTTTTATCAAAACCTCGCAGAAGACCCCACCATTCATGACGCGGAGTAATCACTTCTTATAGACCGCGATCCCCCAAAAGTTAATATCCGGTGGCAGACTATTCCAGTGGTCGAATGCGTGAGAGTCGTCAGTTTTGTAACGCAATTTGTAGTTTCCTGCTGGCAAGGTGATCACGACATCCACTTTCCGATTCTTACCCGCGCCACCCGCGTGCGTGGTCTTAGGCTCTTGCATCTCCCACACGGGAAGTCCCTTGTCCGTGTTTTCGATCCACCCATAGTCGTACATCTGACCAGCCTGGCCTTCCCCGATGGCGAAAATACGCACTTCCTGGCTGCTCGATAGACTAAACGCCACACTCTTATCTTCGTTGTCCAGCACCTGCACGATCTGCGCGATAACCGGCGACTTCACAAGGTCTTCAGGCATCGGCTTGGAAAATATTTCTCCATAGGTTTTCATCAACTGAGTTGCATCGGCGGCGCGCCCCACACTCTGATGAATCCGTAACTTTGAAACCAGGTCTTTGTTGTATAAATCTGCATAAGGTTTCCCCGCTAGCAGCTTGAGCTGATTTTTCAGTTCTGAAGCGGGAGCGTTCCAATTAATCTCCGGTATAGTCTCGCCGAACTTCTCCGGGAAGATGAACGTCTTCAAGAAAGCCATGCCCACAGGCGAGCTGAGCGCATCACCCGAACCGAGGTCTGTCGGTCGGCTGAGGTTGTCCGAGTTTGCCATGATGATGAACGTCATGTTTCGCTCGGGCACTTTCAGGATGAACGACGAATTGCCCGTCCAGTATCCGTAATGCCAGAGCAGCTTCGTGCCTTTGTAATCTTGCGTGAACCAGCCCAGACCGTAGGGAAGAGCTTCGCCCTTAGTTGACCTGCTGGGCGTGAAAGCGAGTTGCTGGGTCTCTTTCGTGAGAAATCTGTTCTGATCAATCGCGATGTCATACTTCGCCATATCAAGGACTGTGGACATCAATCCGGCTGAAGTGCTGAACCCCTGCGGGTAGCTGATCTTCGTCGGTTTAAATTCGCGGTCAAGCGCGTATGGTTGAGCCAGCGTCTTCGCAACCACGTCGAATCTTTGCTGGTGCTTTTCCGTAATCATCGCTCTATTCATTGCAGACTGGTGAGAATGGACTAGCTTCCATGTTCCATCCTGTTTGTTCCAGACAAATGAACTTCTCCAGGGGCCTTCAGTGCGCGGCGTCCCGTTGGGAGGCGTAATAGTTCCGCTCATAAAGAAGGTCGCGATGGCGCTGTCGCCGTAAACGGCCGTCTCAAGGTTGTGAACCTCAAACTTCAATTTGAAACCAGCCTGGAATGCGCCTCTGAGCTCCGCCGCATCAATAAAAGAGGTTAAGAATCCCCCTTCGCCTTGAAAGCGATTGTGCTGCGGCGCGAGACGCCGCTCAATCTGGTCTACGTTGCCCGAATTGAAGCCCGCGATGATGTCCATCACGGCCGTCTTCACCTCGGCCTCTGCTGCTGCTGCGCTCATGTTGTTCGGCGATCTTGTGCCGACAATCCTGGGCACGTTCGGCGCTGTCTCGTTCATGCCGAGGGGGTCCAGGATGTTGGCTATTAAAAGCTCGCCGAACGACTTGCCTGTGGCTCTCTGAACCACCTTGTCCAATTCCCCAAAGCGATTGC
>DASVXV010000055.1:0-16040 GCA_036392495.1 Pyrinomonadaceae bacterium
GGCTGTGGGTTGGTTTTGCTGAGCATAAGTCCTTTGTTTGTAACAAAGCATGAGAGACTGCCTCTAAAGATCATGAGCCCCTATGCTCCTTTTAACTCCCACACTTGTTAAGTTTACAGAGATGTGGGTAATGATAAGGGCGTTAGCCCTGGGTTACGGCCAGGAAAAAAACAAAGCCCATGAAATGGGCGATAGCATAAAGCCCAGGGCGTTAGCCCTGGGTCACAGATGGAAAAGATGTTGAAGCCCATGAAATGGGCGACAGCCCTTGAATTGCATGCAGCGTTCAAGGGCTGTCGCCCGCTGGCGCGGGCTTGCATTTCCAATCGGCGCTGTGACCCAGGGCTGACGCCCTGGGCTTTATGCTGCCGCCCCTGACGGGGCTGCATCATCGTTACTTTTTCACCCTCAATTGCACACAGCCATATCACGGCCCGAAACGTTGGCGATACTCCGTAGAATTCATGAAGCCATTAATCATGGTCCTGTAATCCCCGGTCCTGTCCATCGTCTTGATCCATTCCAGATAGAGGATGTCCGGGTCGCGGCGCAAGTAGCCGAAGTACTGCATCACCACGAACGCTGTGTTGTAATACTTCTGATAAACCTCGGCAGTTTCCGCAACCGCCCGTAAAACTTCGGCCCGCGTCTTTCTTCCGGCCTGGAGGTCGTCAATCAGCGCCTGCCTCTGCGGCAGTGTGACATTGGCCGCATTCAAAATCGCGTCCACATAAGCGGTCGCGTCACCCTCGGTCTGGTCGTACTTCGTCTTGAACTCCTGCCTTCGCATGAACTCTTCGATGAAGGCTATCTTGCTGGTCTCAAGCTGCTGGTCCGTCTGGAAGCCGCTGACGCGGCGCAGGTCCGGCATAAATTCAGCATAGCGTGGGGTCCTGCCCAAAGCGGCTGAGTAGAAACGGAAAACGAAATAGCCTCGGTCCGCAAACTCCGCCGAGCGGAAGAAGGCTGAAGAGACCTCGATCATATCGCAGCGAGTATCATTCTGAGGGCAGTTGTTCAAGATGTTCAGCCAGCCGGTTATGCCATTAAGCTCCGGCTCCCGATTGAGGAAATCAAGATAGTGCTGGCGCACGAAGAAGTATTTTCCGTTAATCGGGTTGGATGGGACCATCGGGGAGCCCGGAAGCGGAATATCGTTAGCCGGGATCGTCACCGTGGCCGTCCGATTCACGCCGAGCGCGCCGCCCGTCGGATTGCTCAGCAAGACGTTAAAGGACTCGTTTGACTCCGTGTAAGCGTCGTCCACGAGGGATACGCTGATGGCCTTACTCGCTTCGCCCGGCGCGAAGCGCAGTGTCCCGGAAGTTGTCACGTAATCACACCGCGAAGATGCAAGCCCTGTATTCGTCTGGCTGCACGGAGTCAACCCGGATGCGTCTGACGTCGTGTAGTCAACAGTCGCTTCCTGCGAGATGTCGCCCAGACGTGTGACGGTCAGCGGGTCGTCCGTGTACGTGCCGCCGTTGTAATAAGGCTCTATCAAACGTGAATGCGGCGTACTAAATTGGATGATGCTCTGAGTCGGCGCGAGCGGGCCCGTGTGATTGAGCGTTTGCCAGGTGGGGTCGAAGTTACCGCCTCCGTTGTTGGTGAGACGAACGTGCTGGCTGCCGTCCGCGTTCATGACGTAGATTTCATTATGACCGTCACGGTCACTTGTAAAAGCGATGCGTGAGCCGTCGGGCGACCAAGAGGGTTGCATCTCTGTCGCCGGGGTGTTGGTCAGGAATTTGTAGTCGCCCCCCGTCGCGCTGACGACTGCGATGTCTCCAAAACGCTTGGGACTTTGATTAATATAAGGGCTGCTGGTGTCGTAAGCGTAGGCGATTGAAGTGCCATCGGGCGACCATGTCGGTCCGCTGTAAACGGGCGGCCATGAGTTGGACTTGTCTCCGCCGGGGAAATCGCCGATGCGCGTCTTGCCGCTGCCGTCCGCATTGATTACGAATAAGAAGTAGAGGAGTCCCTCTTCCGGCGAATAAAACCTGAAGTCGGCTGCCGTGAAGGCGATTCTGGTCCCGTCAGGGGACCATTCAAAGGCGCCACCGTCCTTAAAAGTAGTCAGGGTCCTGAGCACGCCGCTGCCGTCCGCATTAACGACGATGAGGCTTGACGTTATTCCGGGGTTGCTCATAACGAATGCCAGCTTTGTACCATCCGGCGACCAGGTCGGGTTAATCACTCTGGGAGCCCCAACAATAACTCCACCCTGCTCGTATGAGGTAATCCTGGTGACATTATTGCCGTCGGCGTTCATCACATAAATGTTGCCCGGCATCTGACCCTCGCGTTCGCTGGCAAAGGCGATCTTGGTCCCGTCAGGCGACCAGGCCGGAGCAAAATCTCTCGCCGCGTTCCGGGTGAGATTTACCTGATTACTGCCGTCCGGGTTCATCGTGTAAATCTCCCAGTTGCCGTCGCGCATACTGGTGAACGCGATCTTGCCGTTCGTCCCCGGCCTCGTTGGCGGCGACAATGAAGGCGGCGCGGGTGCGCGAAGATTTGTTGAGCGCGCGGCGCGAGCTGCCGAATTCAGCGAGAGATTTGTCCCGCTCAATGCCACGAATAGCACTAGCACAAAAGCGATCTGGCGCTTCACGCTCATCTTCGAGTAGCTCATAGTCTCTCCGTCTCTGAAGCGGAAGTTTACGGGCAGGGTGAGGTCACACAAATAATTTGCCCGTTCGGAATGTTCTTATCGCCGCCCCCGCTCGCTACGATAACAGCGATAACGACTACGGCCGCGGCGATGGCGACGCCGATGCCGATTTTCGCGCCCGTCGAAAGATTGTTGCCCTTGATGCCTTTGACTTCCGCGTAAGAGATCGCCGCGGTCGCGCCCGTCCTGGCGTCGGCGACGACGAAATGGTCCTCTCCGATTTCCGTGATGTAGCCGTGGTACTTCGTCTTATCATTCAGCAGCACACGCACGCGAGATGATTTGCCCGTACCGATGGCTGCAACTCCCGCTTTGACCTCTGTGGCAAGCATGGCTTTCCGAATCTTCTCCGTGTCTTTAGCGAAAGAGGCCGGACAAAAGGCTTGAAACAGGAGGACGCTCAAAACGAACGACAATATTTTTTTCATAAGTACTTTCCCTTTCCTCAAAAATTAGCCACAGAGACACAGAGGCACAGAGGACTGGAAAATAGAAGCGAAATGTCGAAACATTTATTCAAATTCATCTCTGTGCCTCTGTGCCTCTGTGGCTAACTCTACGGTTTTGAAACAGCGCCTAAAATTGCAGCTTGAGCGCAAGTTGAACGGAGCGCGGTCCGCCGATTTGATAGATCGGGCTCAAGCCGCCGTTGATCCCGCCCGTGCCCAGGCTTCGTCCGAACATCTGCGTGGACTGTCCGAACAGATTACTGCTCAGGACGTTGACGGGATTCCCGAAATTCGGATGGTTAAAGAGATTGAAGACTTCGGTCCTGAACTGTAATTTGAAGCGCTCGCCCAAAGAGAACTGTCGCCGCAAGGCCAGGTCGAGCTGCGTGACGCCGAATCCTCTGAGAGCATTATACCCTAGCGTTCCCTGTCTGAGCTCAGTCGGAATGCTGAACGCGGCCCTATTGATTCGTCTGCCGCCCGGCGCGGTCGGGTCGGTGACGTAAAGCGAGATACCCGGAATCAAATCCGGGCGCTGCAATTCGACGATCAAATCCTCGCCGATGACATCGGACCTGACGACGACGTTGACGGGCGCAGCCGTCCGCGCGCGCCAGATGCCATCAACGGACCAGTTGCGAAGGAGCGCTCCGATGACGAATCGTGCGCGCGGGCTCGGGAGGTTGTATGTTGCGGCGGCCGTCAGCGAGTGACGCACGTCGAAGTCGGAAGGGCCGCGATCCGTGTTGGGCGCGGCGGCGTCTTCGCCCGTCGTCGCCCCGCCGACGGTCACGCGCAATCTCGGGAGCGAATCGCTCGAAGCGTTATCAATCGAGCGCGACCAGGTGTAGGAGGCGAGCGCTTGCAGCCCTTTCGAGAGGCGGCGGCCGTATTGAACCTGCAAGGCGTTGTAACTCGACCGGGCGGCGTTGCGCGTGACGCGGACCACAGTGAAGTTCGGGTTAGGATTTAAGATCACGTCCTCGCGCAGCAGGCGGTGGCCGCGCGACCCGACGTAAGCGACCGAGACGGTCTGGTTCGAGCCGAGCGCTCTCTCAAGCGCGATGTTCCCCTGATATGTGCGCGGCAGTTTGAGATTCGGGTCGAAAGCCACTACGGTGCCGAACGGCGGGTTGACGCTCAGGGGCGGCGGCAACGCCTGGTCCGGGCTTAAAGGGTAAGGCACTTCCGTAAATCGCTTGACGGCGACAAACGGGAAGACGCTGCCGAATCCTTGTGCCCCCTGCCCGTTGCCCAGGTCATAGAAGACGCCCAGGCCCGCTCTCAACAGTAGCTCCCGTCCGGAAGCTGCCGAGAGTTGGTAGGCGAGGCCCACCCGCGGCGCAAAGTTATTATAGGTGGTCTTCCAGAGCCGCGTGCCGCGCGGGGCCAGCGTGAGGCCGGACGGGTTCGCCAGTCCCTGCACAGTGAAAGGGTCGTTACCAGACGCCTCCGTGGGAGGCGGATTCAACTCCCAGCGCAGGCCATAGGTCAGAGACAAGCGCGTCGTCACCCTGTAGGTGTCCTGTGCGTAAGCTGAGAAATTGGTGAAGGCCGGAAAGCGCGGGCTCGCGCCGGCGAAGACCTGGACCGACCTTGCAATCCCGGACAGCGCGGTCCCGGAAGGCGACCCGTTAGTCCCCGTGACGCCATCATAGACGACCGACTGGTTATATCTCAGCGAATTATAGACGGGGGTCAGACGGCGGTAATCCAGGCCGAGCTTCAACTGGTGCGCCCCTCTGACGAGGGAGAGATTGTCAACCACGTTAACTTGCCGCTGCAAATTGTCCACATTCTTCCCGACCACCAGACTGGCGTTGGTCCCGCCGCCCAGGAGGAACTGGAAACCCGCTTCCTGCTCCGTAGCCGACGCGGGGAAAAGAAGCGAAGGCGGAAGAGGCACAGCCCCGCCGAAATCATCTAGCGCAAATGAGGTCGCGCCTCGCGTGCGGCTCCAGTTGGCGCGCAGGTCGTTGACCGTCAACGCGCTCAGGGAAACGGTCGCGCCGAAAGTGATGGTCTTGGTGTCCAACTGCGCCCGGCCCAGGTTATTCAGACTCTGGGCGATGGTCGGATTCACAACCGTTCGGGCGCTGAAGCCCGGAACAATCGTGCTCCCACGTTGAACTGTGTCCGAGCTGGCGAAGTTGTAACGGCCGAACACTGCCAGACGCTCGTTCGCAATCAGGTCGAGGCGCAGACTCGTGGCGTCCAAGTTGGACGGGTCCGAATAGCTGGCGGCGAATTCCGCGAAACCGTTGCGCGTCTCTGGACCGTTGGGAATTGGGAACGCGTTTAAGAATGGCCTGGTTCCCGAAGGGGCCATCTGGCGTGCGCTCACGGAAGGGACTTCGGTGACCGCGACCTGCGGCTGGCGCAGACGCAAGCCCTCGTAGGAGGAGAAGAAGAAGGCGCGGTCCTTGATTACTGGACCGCCGAGCACGCCGCCGAAATCATTCTGCCGGATGGCCGGGCGTTTCAGGCCGCGGCTGTTGGCGAACCAGTCGCCGGCATCGAGCGCGTCGTTGCGAAAGTAGTTGAAGACCGCGCCGCGAAACTCGTTCGTCCCTGACCGCGTGATGATCGAGACCTGTGCGCCCGGCGTGCGCCCGAACTCGGGCGCGTAAGTCGAGGTCTGAATCCGAAACTCTTCGAGCGCCTCCACCGAGACCAGATTGTTGGTGCTGCCGAGCGCAGTCAGCGCGGGCAGAGAGCCCGCAGCCGATTGTCCCGGGGCGGAGCCCGCGCTGACGCCGACGTTGGCGCTGACGCCGTCAACCATGAAGTAGTTGGCGTTGGCGCGCTGGCCGTTAACAGAGAACTGCCCCTGCTCGTTGAAACTCGCTCGTGTCAGGACCACGCCCGGCGTCAGCTCGAAGAGGGATTGAAAACTCCTCCCGTTGAGCGGCAGGTTCTCGACAAAGTTGCGATTAATGACGGTCCTGACCGCGGCCGACTGATCCAGGCTCGCGGCGTCTTCAACGATGGTGACCGACTCCCCGATCTCGCCCACTTTGAGCTTAATCCTGAGGGCGCGCTCGTCGCCCGTATTGAGCACGACGTTTCTAATCTCGATGGTCGAAAATCCCTTGCGCTGCGCCGTCAGGTTGTAACGGCCAGGAGGAAGCAGCGGCACAACGTAAGAGCCCTGGTCGTCTGTCGTCGCGTGGCGCTGCAGGGCCGTGCTGAGATTGAGCAGCGTGATGCTCACAGCAGGAATCACGGCCCCGGCCTCGTCCATCACGGTGCCGCTCAAGGTGGCCGTTGACGACTGAGCGTAAGCGGAGCCCCCGGACCAGTGCGGCAGGAAGCTGCCCGAAACGATCAGGAGAATCGTCACGGTCAGAATCCGTTTTGAAACGAATCTATGTTCGTGCGAGGCCATACGAGTGTTCGCTTTTACGCATCTCTTCAGAATCTGAAGCCGATGCCGATACTTCCTTGCAGGTTGTGCCTGGTCACGGACGGCACCCTCACGACGACGCCCTGCGGGAAGGCCGTGGAGGGAGCCCTGATATTGCGCTCACCGACGCGTATGATCGTGTCCCCGATGTCGAAGCGGACGATGCTGCGCGTGGTCGGGTAAAGCTCGACCACGCCCCCGACGTCGAAGGCGAGCGAAGTTTCCCGACTCCGTATTTCATCAAAGCACCCGACCGGGGGCGGAAAAACCGCCGGGCAGGCGCCGCCGCTTCTGGGGCGGAAATCGCTCACGCGTTCGCTGAAAAATCCAGGTCTAGCCTTGCCGAAGATCCCTGCCTTTTCGAAGCGCCAGCCGGCTTTGACTCCGAACAGCCCCTCGATCCCACGCCCGTTTCCTCCGTCGCGCTCGCGCGGGAAAAAGTTCGCCTCCGCCTCCACCGCCACGTAGTTGTTGATGTTATAGCCGACGCGGCCCCCGAAGCCTGGTTCAGTCTCCCGTGCAAAGTTTATAACAATCCCGGACGCTGTGGTCGTCACGGATCGCGCTTCTGAGAGTTGGAGCAGAGAAAACTGCCCGCCGACTTCGAACCTGTGTTTGTCCGCGTCAGGCGATTGCGAGCGGGCATCAGGACCGCCAGCGAAGAGAAGCGCCGTCACCGTCATCATCATCAGGAATCTTTTTGCGTACATCTCTTAATTCTCCCCTAATCACAATTAACGTGAGTTCGCTATAAGTTTTTGAGGGGAGGTGAAAGAATGGACGGTCCACGAAATCACACGAAATGACACGAAACAAAAGCCTCGTCTCTTCGTGTCGTTTCGTGTGATTTCGTGGACCGTCTGCACTCTTTTTTCTCCGTCGAACTCACCTTAATTACTTCTGCTCGTACACCCTCTCGATTGCTCCGGCCAACTTTTCCGCAGTCGCCAGCGAGCGCCAGAACTGCGCGGACTTGATGGCCTCGGCGGTGTGGCCGTCGGCGGAGATGGTGAAGGCCGAGCGCACTGCTTCGTCATTCGCGTAGCTCAATTGCAGCAAATGGTCCGCCGCCTGTGTGAGATTCGCCTCATTGACCGCTTCAACCGTGGCGTCGCCCGCGCCGCCAAAGACAGAGCGCAGCTCCTGCCTGAGCGCCGCCGTCTCGCGCTGGTACGAGAGCGCCTGCTCGCGAATCATCAAGAGCCATTTGGCCCTGGCTTCCGGGGCGAGGGCGCGCAACTCTTCGGGCGAGAACCGCGCGACCAATCGTTTCAACGCAGAGGCACGCAGCAGGGCCTGGCGCGAACGAATCATGACGCGGTTGGAATAACGGCTGATCTCTTCGTCAATCGCTTCGCCGCCGACCAGCCGTTTGGAAAAGTAGGCCCGTAGGTCTGCATCGGCCGGGATTCGATTGTTAGCGACTTCGACCTCACGCACGGTCACGTCGCCCGGCCTGCCGCGCTTCTTTGCGTCGCGTCTGGCGGCTTCGGCCACCGTGCTGACTTCGACCTTCACCGCCGGGTTGTTGATAACTGGACCGAGGGCGCGAAGAATCTCTTCTTTGCGCCCCTCGGTCTCGACGAGCGCTTCGACATGCAGCGTTCCTCCTGTGGTGCGCGTCATGCTTACTTGCTCGCCGAGATTGGCCTTAATCTGGTTGAGCAGATAGGTCACTTCAATCTCAAGCTCCGGAGAGGCCACGGCGCGTGAGGGCTGCGAGGGCTGCGTTGCAGGCGAATCATCCGCGCCCTGCGTCCTGTTAATCACGCCGTCAGCGGGCCGTGGCGCAGCGCCCATGAGTTCCGGCTCAGGCTCGAACAGACCGGGCGCGATACTGCCCGCAGGCTTCTGCTCGAATCCCGCTTCGACGAATCTGAACTCGCGCGCTTCACCCTCGCGCTGGACCGTTAGCGTCTGTTCGAGCGCATGCAGGTCTTTTCTGTCGAGCGTCAGCGAGGCGCGCATGAGCTTGCCTCCGGCGGCGACCCCAGCGGCATCGTTCTCGTATTTGAGGACGTAAGAGCCTTCCCTCTCTTCGACCGTTACAGTTTCGGTGCGCCCGACGAGCAGGCCGAACTCTTTGGCAGAGGCGTTCAGCCGCCAGAGTTCGCCGGTTTCAAGGATGGCGCGGGCTGAAACGTCCGGCGAGGTGCGCGCCTGCGGCTGCTGCCCTGGACGATAGACGGTGCTCGTGCCGTCCTGTTTCGTCCATTCGCCCGCGACGAGACTGTTCCGCTCGTCGTAGATGCGGCGCAGCCTTAACCCGTGCGCGGAGCTCTGCCAGACCTCTATGCGACGGCGGCTGAGCAGATCGCCGCCTTTCGCGCGCCGCTCTTCAAGATTGATCGTGCGATGCACCACCACCTCAGGATTTCTGAAGGCGGTCTCTTCCGTCGCGGCCGCGCGGCGCAGGAGTTCTGCCGCAGAAGCCGTGGGGACGTGCAGGCGAATAAAGAGCAGCGCCGCGATCAGGAGCAGAGAGACGATGGCCGTGATCGTGCCGGGCCGCAGCCAGAAGCCTGTATTAGCAAACCGGCGCCACACCCTTTCGATGAAATTCGGAGAGCCGACCGGCTCCGGCTCGTACTTAAAACTTTGCGGCTTTGTCAGTGAGGAGGGCTTTAACTGCGCCGTTTCCGGCAGCGCACGGAGTTCTCCGCCCTCGTCCGGCTGCATAAGGCTTTCCGCGCTCAGCAAAGGGTCGAAGTAAATGACCTGCAACGTCGGCCAGGGGCTGCCGAAGCTCAAGGTCGCTTCGAGCGTGCGGTCATCGCTCAGCTGGACGCGGGCCGAGCGCCTCTGGGCTCCGTCATCAACCGGGAGGAAGAGGAGGCGAATCTCCTGCTCGCTGAAGATTTCGACGAAATCAATCTTCTCCTCGACGTTGATACTCACGGTCTGCTCGCTCAGTTCAGAGCCGACCTTCTGCGCCGCCATCAGGTAACCGTTGACTGAAACGCAAAGCTCCGAAGGACGATGCTCAAGGACGTCCCTGGCACGCTTCCGACATCTTCGCAGCTCGCTCTCAGACGCCCCGCCCCCAGCTTCGCCACCACCACCATCATCACCGTCGCCGCCCTTCGGGCGAGTATCAGTCCCGAGCGTGTCTGTCGGAAATCGCTCGGCGAGTAAGGGGAGATTGAGCAGGCGATTGACTTCGTCAAGGCATCGCGGGCAACTGACCAGATGCCCCAGCGCTACATGATCTGGACCGGGGCCTTGCGCGCGGCGATAGATATTTTCGAGATGCTGAGCTGTGAAGCAATCGCCCCGGCGTGAGTTGAAGATCATCCGGCGCAGCTCATTCAAAAGCAGGTCCGGCGTCTCGGTAAACTCCGTCGGCGCGGGCTTGACCATCTCCGCAGACGTTTCGCGAAGGAAGCGCAGGCTCTTCGGGTTCTCAAGATACTGGCGTGCTTCGCTGCGAGCCACGCGCAGGCGCTCCTCCACGGCGGAGCGCGTTGCGCCCATCAAGAGCGCGATCTCGCGCGGGTAGTAGCCGTGCAGGAAGCGCAGGATCAGCACGCTTCCAGCCTTCGACGTCTCCTTACGCGTCGTTGCGTAGCGGCAGACCTCGCGCAGCTCGTCCTGAAGGCGAATCCGCTCGCGCGGGTCCGCCGCACGCAGCCCCGTTTCCGCCGAGTCGTAATCCACAATCGAGAGCGTCCTTGGCTGTTGCCTGAGGAAGCGTCTCACCTGTGAGAGATGTAGGTTGCGGAGCATCTTGTAGAGGTAACCGTCCAGATTGCTGATCGCCTCAAGGTCCGGGCGGGTGAAGGTGAACTGTATGTAAGCATCGTGCACCAGGTCCTCCGCCCGCTCGCGGTCGTTTTCCGTCAACTGCAATGCCCAGGAGCGCAGCCGCGCGTAGCGCGCGAGGAAGAGTTCCTCGTGCCGCTCACGATCAGGAGCAATTTTCGCGGGCTGTAGCATTGCTTCCACTCTAGAAGACGCTCGGCGGAGGAGAAAACCCACGCCGGAAGAAAATTTATTTTTGCGGGACTAGCTTTGAAATGAGGGCTTTTTGATTATTGCTGCTTGCAATTGCACGTGACCGCTAGAACATAGAGCACGGGTCACACTCATTCAGACGACACGAGAGCTATCTTACGGTGTTCATTCGAATGTGAGCAAATGAAGGCTGTAGGGGCAGGTCAGTCCCATCCAAGTTAGCAGTCCACTTCTGCCTGCCATTGGCGTCGTAATTGTACTGCCTGCCCCTGAACTTATTATCTACCGTGAGGTTGCCAGCATTGTCGTAAGTGAGCTGTGAGAAGGTGAAGCGATTCGTAGCTTTGCTGATGTCTGTATCTTCTACAGCGGTGTAGGGCAGAGGATTCGATTGATTGGCTGCTTTCTGGTAGCGATTGCCGAAGGTGTCGTAGTCGTAATTGATGAGATAACTCTGCTGGCTGTTATCTCCGCGATACTCGCTCGCCTGTGAGAGACGGCCTAACGAGTCATAAGAGAAGTGTTGCTGCCACTGTTTAGCCCTGCCAATGAAACCTTCTATCCTTGGCTCAGATTGCAAAAGTAATTTTAGTAGCCCAGCAAAATGATGATTCCGATAAGTACGGCTAACAGACCGCCAATGAGGTTACTTATTTGATACCACTTGACGTTGATTCTCTTACCTAGTATCGGGTCTGTCTTTGCTGCAAGGCGTCCTAGAGGGACATAGAATATGATAAAGATAAGACCGCCAACAAGAAAGAGCCAGCCTCCAAACTGTGAATCTTTCATTTTAGTCTACTCATAATTAAGCTTTATACATAGGCTGTAAGAGCAAGGCTTGCATATGCTGATACTATACAAGAAAGCAGGACATGCCTAGTTCTCAACCTAGTGTAGAGCCACGAGCCTTGGTGCTTGGTTTAATTGATCACTCATAAAACTCGTACATCGCGTCTGTACTCATCTATGCCTGAAAAAAATAAAGAGCATCAACGGAATAATCTAGGAAATATAGCCAATCCAGCCCCAGAAGTATAAATGGGCATTGGCCCTGTTATTGTTATTGTAACATCCAGTTGAGGAGTTCCTACGAACTCATTAACTGTCGTAGGTCCCCGTGGGATTAATGGCTTATTAACGGTAATCCCGGTAAGGCCAGGTACGGTTGTAAAAGGCCAAGAGGTTGAAAAACTACCGCTCAGCCCCATACCCTGAGACCCTTCATTAAGAACACGGGAGTATGAAACTTTCGGTATACCGATATTTACCCCTATACTCATCAACATCAGTCCGTTGGAATTATTAACGATACCTCCACAAAACCAAGTAACACAAACTGTATGGCTAGTATTATAAGGCCCTCCTCTATCGGGAGCCTTTGGAGGTTCAGCTACATTTGGTGGGTTAGACAAGGGCTGCTTGGTGACATGACTTGTGAAGCGATTAATCATAATCACTGGTGAACCCCCATCCCCATCTGGAAGATAATATCCTCCCCTTCCTAGTGATTGCAGTGCCGCTACCATATCATCGACAGATTCAAAATCTCCATAAATAGTTACCGTGGCGTTCACTGAAGGATCATCACCGCTATCGTTGGCACTATCATCAAAAGGTGTAGGGTCTGAATAGTCCCCTCCGTACCTATCGTTATCAACCTTGTGATCATGCCTTTTCATTGCCCGCTGAATAACACTTGGCCCGCCGAAATGAGGCTCATCGAGACCAGACGTACCACCCCAGCCTTCAAATCCGCCATACCCTTGATTTGCTCCAGCCATCAATCCTAGTGGGTCAGTCAGATTCACCGGATCGTTATTGACATAACTGTATCTATTGAACGACTGCGGATCGCCAACCGTCATACTCCCACCATAGGGGTCAGGACTCGTCCACCTGCCAGAGATACCGTCATACTTCCGCCACAGCGTGTGAGCCATTCCTGTGGCCTCATCCTTCTCCATCCCCGCATACTTCTGCCTTGCGCTATTTGCGCCTGCATAGTGCGGGTCTGTCGAGCGCAACCCCACAGCACTCAACTCCTCTCCGAACGGCTGATAATCCTGCCTGGAAATGATCCCTGTTGAATTCATTACCACACGAGTCGAGCCTTGATGATCTGAGAAGACGTACTGCGTGCCTCCTGCTCCTGCCGCAGCTTGCCCGTACTCGGCCACCAGCTTCCCGCCAGCGTCATAGACCATCACGCTCATCACGCCGTTAGCAATAGTTGCCACACGCTGACCCGCCCCGTCATAGACAGACCAAGCCGCACCTGTGCCATCCGTCAACGCTGCATACTTCTGCCTGCCATTGGCGTCGTAATTGTACTGCCTGCCTCTGAACTTATTATCTACTGTGAGGTTGCCAGCATTATCGTAAGTGATCTGTGAGAAGGTGAAGCGATTCGTACTCTTGCTGATGTCTGTGTCTTCCACTGCGGTGTAGGGCAGAGGATTCGATTGATTAGCTGCTTTCTGGTAGCGATTGCCGAATGGATCGTAGTCGTAAGTGTTTGAATAGCTCTGCTGGCTATTGTCCCCGCGATACTCGCTGGCTTGTGAGAGACGACCTAAGCTGTCATAGCTGAATCTCTGCTGCCATTGCTTTGCCGTACCGATGAAGCCTTCAATGCGTCCAATCTGACCGTTGTTCTTAGATTCATCCACCGTGCCGTCGGCGTTGACTCGCCCGTACTTGTACCCGTACTGCTGGATCGTAGAACCGTCTTTGACTAAGCTGAGAGTCTTTAGTTGCAGGCGGTCGTTGTAATCGAAACTCTCGACAGCACCGTTGCCTAAAGTCACTGCCTTCAACAACCCCTGTGGCGAGCTGTAGTCGAACTGGCTGGCGTAGGTCTTCGCGCCGCTCGTCACGCTACTCAGACCAGCCGAATCGTTGAAGCTGTAATTGACAACTCTACCTGACGGGTACGTCTGGCTCGTCAACTGCCCGCCCAGATTGTAGCCATAAGACAGAGTATAGCTGTTGCTTCCGACCGCCTGTTGCTGACGAGTGACTCTCCCCATCAAATCGTAATCGTAAACTTGCGAAGTCGCAGGTATCTCTGGCATCTGTCCTGACGCTGCAATTGAATCAGTCGTAACGGTCGTCAGCCGCCCCTTGTTCACGTAGCCCGTTCTTGCCTGGTCGTAATAGCTCCTGACAGTCGGAGTGCCGTCACTGTAGCTGACCTGATAGATGCGGTTGAGGCTGTCGTAATTGTATTGCGTGCTGATATTTCTAGCATCCGTCATCGTGGTCGGAAGCCCCTGATAATCACCCTCGTCATAAACAATCTTTCTTGACCATTGAGAGTTGCCCGTCAATGAATCTGAGGCTGTGAAGACGGCAGCCTGCTCGACCTGGCGCTCGTAAGTCAATCGTCCGAGCGAGTCATATTTGAAATACCGATGCTGTAGCTGTGTGCCTGTCCCTTGCTGCACGTGCACGAGATTGCCCTGTGTGCTGTAGTCGTAATAAGTGGCCTGCGCGGGCGCATCCACTGTTCCCAGACTTCCACTCGCCTCCGGCTCGTCAACTCTCACAATCCGGCCCAGAGCGTCCACCTTCTGCCTTCGCTGTTTCCCGGCCTGATCCGTCACGGTCGTGTAGATGCCCTGATAATCTGTCTGGATAGTCGTCGCATCAGGCAGCGTAACAATCTTTACACGCCCTAACGCATCATACGTGCTCGTCGTACAGAGAGAACAAGAGGAGGGCGGTGTCGCACTCGGCAAAGATGTGCGATAAGGATTCGAGACTTGGCTGACTCTCCCAAGCTGGTCGTAATACGTGTCACTGGTGATCCACGGAGCATTTGCGTCGCTCGTCTCATAGGCGAAAGAGCGCACACTTCTCCCCAATTTATCGAAATACTGTCTGGCGGTGGTGCTGCGCGTCGCGTCAAACGATGACTTTGTTTCGACGTATAGATCACCAGCCACATCGTTGTAGTCATAAGTCGTCCAGCTTCCATCGGGACGCGTGACTTTCCGCAACCGGTTCAAAGGGTCGGTCACGTCATTAGCATCTTTGTAGCTGAAGTTGGTCGTCTGAAGGTTAGCGTCTGTAGTCGAAAGCACCAACCCGGTCGTGAGATCATAGGTGCTGCTCGACGTGAAAGCCGCATTGGAGCCATGTGCGCCTGAAGGGTCGGGAATGGCTGTCGTCGCCGAAGTAGCAAAGGCGTGCTTGTAAGTCGCTGAATATGCGGTCTGAGATTCGATCCCGCGCTCGTTCTTCACTTTCCAGACATTACCCACCTGGTCAAACTCCGCGTGCGTGTCCAGACACACTCCCGCCGGACATGGCTGGTTGAGAGGCACGTCCGCTGCCGAGGCATCAATGTAGCGCCTGACTGTCGTGACGTTGCCGCGATATACCCCCGGATCAGTCCAATCACTGCCAAAGTCGTTGTAAGCCTGTAGCGCTGCCTCGTCGTAACCCGTCTGGGCCTTGCTGACTGGCTGCCCGTTAGCATCTTTCAGAACTACAGAGGTCGCCAAGCCCAAGATGTTCCGATCCCGGTAATTTGAATTGTCCAGGTAAGTCGTCACTGCGCTGCTTGCCAGCGTGCCCGTACCCGGCGAAATGACGTTGATCGTTCCGGTCTGAGCGGTCGTCTGGTTGACACTATCAAAGAAGGATTCCGTCGAAACCGTCAAATTGAGCCCTGTGGTGAACTCATACGTGGAAGGGTTATCGTAACCGTAAGTCAAAGTCTTCGCCAGCGCGGTGTCAGTGCCCGTATCAAGAATAAGGCTCACTTCTTTAGTCGGGCGGGGATTACGCATCGCCGGGGCTGTCCTAATTATCCCGTTATAATTTACCGTGACGTTTCTCGACGAGTATGTCCAATCAGTCAGCTTGCGCCGCAGCATTGGGCCGCCCTGATACTCGTAAACACGCTCATCATAGGGCACGCCGTTGCGCGGGTCCTCGTATCCGAACTTCGGGTAATTCTGGTTTGCGTACTGTGATACCGGAGGCGCTTTAAAAAGATAACGCTCCGTGTAGGTGTTATCCGGGGCCTTCGTCCACTGCATATATTTATTCGCGGCGGCATCGTGAGTGACCCCGTACTGCCACTGAGCCCTATCGGTTCCTGTCCCAGTGGGGCTGACCCAGCGCGATGTCACGCCGCGATTGGCTTGGTCGTAAGGCGCGTCCTGAGAACTCAGGGGCACGATCTTGCCATATTTATACTGCTCGAAAGCGCCGGTCGGGTAAGTCACCTTAGTGATCTCGCCGTACTCATTATATCCGAACTTGTAACTCAACCCGTTCGGCAGCACTATCTCGGACAGGACGACGGGATTAAACACGGCCTGCGGCGCGATCACGTAGTCGTTCATTGTGCTGGAGGGGTTCTCGGTCGTCTCGAAGATATGAGGTCCGGGCAAAGCCTGCGGCGGATTGTTGATGCTCGGAGTGCCGCTGATGTAGTGGCCTCCGGCATATCCGAGTTGCGGGGTCGCCCCGGTTTCCGGGTCCGGGACGAGCGCGTTTGATAAATACGTCCAGCGAAAAGTGTAGGGTACTGTAG
>DASVXV010000056.1:0-11085 GCA_036392495.1 Pyrinomonadaceae bacterium
CCTGAATTTGTTCGATCCGTTTTTCCTAAGATTTTTGCAGGTTTTCGAGATAGTTCAATGATTCCCAAACATCTATCAATACTTGTGTAGATACTAATGGCTCACGCCCTGGGCTTTAGACGGTCGCCCCTGCCGGGGCTCAATAAATAATATGCTACATCTTCCAGGGGACCGACGCCCCTGGCTAAATTCTGTCGCCCCTAACGGGGCTGGTAATTTACTGCCTACTGCCTACTGCTTCTCAATTCTCACGTCAACGATCTCCCCGCGGAAGGTGCGCAGCATTTTCTGCACTTCCGGGTGCTGTTCGGCGATCTCGCGCAGTCGTTGTTTCTCAAGCCGCTCCTCGTCATCTTTCGTCAGAGGCTCGTTCGCCTCCCTTTTCTCCTTGACCGTTATCCGCACGCCCATCTCACGCCCCAGCACCTCGCGCCCGACTTCCTTCAGGAATTTGAGCGCCTCAGGCTTCGACAGATTGTCGCGCAGGTGCTTCGCCTCGGGCGCGAACTCGATCACCAGTTCGTCGCCTTCGACGACGGCACTTCGCGCCCCTTCGAGCGCGATGACCAGAAACATGCGGTTGCGCTTTTCGAGCCCCGCTTTGATGCTCTCAATCATCGGGTCCTGAGCTACACGTTTGACTGGCTGCGGCCCTCTTTCAAAGGCTGGCTGCGCCGCGGTCGCCGCCGAAGCCGTCACCTGCGGCGGTCCGGGCGGAGGCACGAGCATCAGCACCGGCGGCGCAGGTTCCGCTGTCGCCGTCCCGCCAACCCCGTCAAAGGGCGGCTCGTCGTTAGGCGCCTGCATGTATGCGTCAACGTCCGCCACCGGCGGGGTCGCGCGCGGCGTGGATTGCGCCGAGAACGCAGACGGTTTTCCGCCGGAGCCCTGTGCGCCGCCGCCGCTGCTCGCAGCGGCGGGTGGTGTTTTGCCCGCGATGGGAGCAGCGCCCGTCCGCAAAGACTCTTCAAGCGCGTTGAGACGCTCGACCAGCTCGTTGAGCGAGCGAACGCGCCGCATCTCCATCAATTTCACCAGGCCGACTTCGAGCTGGTAGCGCGGGTGCGCGGCCGTGCGCAGGTTGTTCTCAGTCTCTGTCAAAGAGTGGAAGAAGCGCACGAGGTCCGATTCAGAAAAGTTATCGGCCTGCCGCATCAGCTCCTTGCGGTCCGAGGCGGCCGTGTCCAAAGCTTCGGCCCCAGAGCCTGAGACTTTAGCGACGAGCAGGTCGCGCACATGTGAGAGGAGGTCGCGGCAGAAGTTGCGCAGGTCGTGCCCGCGTGTCACGAGGTCTGCGACGACCCGTAGGGCTTCGGCCGCTTTCCCGTCCGCGACTGCGTTCATCACGCGCGAGAGCATCTCCGTGCTCGCCAGACCCAGGGCCGTTTCGACGTCCTCGGCCTTAATCTCGTTCCCGGAGAAACTGATGACCTGATCGAAGGCGCTCTGCGCGTCGCGCATCGAACCCTCGCCGGCGCGCGCGATCTCGCGCAAAGCCCCTTCGGAGATTTTGACCTGCTCGGCGTCCGCAATCAGGCGGAGGCGCTCAGCGATCTTCGCGGTCGCGATGGTCCGAAACTCAAACTGCTGGCAGCGCGAAAGAATCGTCTCGGGCAGCTTGTGCCGCTCGGTCGTCGCCATGATGAAGATGACGCGGGGCGGCGGCTCTTCCAAGGTCTTCAAGAGCGCGTTGAAGGCCGCGCCCGACAGCATGTGGACTTCGTCTATGATGAAAACTTTGTAGCGGTCGCGCGCCGGGGCGATGGCGACGTTCCCGATGATGGCGTCGCGCACGTTGTCAACGCCGGTGTTCGACGCGGCGTCAATTTCGAGGACGTCAATTGAGCGCCCCTCGGCGATCTCGCGGCATGAGGCGCACGCCGACGCTTCGCCCATAGCGCAGGGCGTGGGCGTCGGGCCTTCCGCCTTATGACAGTTGAGAGCTTTGGCGAGGAGTCGCGCCGTGGTCGTCTTGCCGACGCCGCGCGCGCCCGAAAAGAGGTAAGCGTGGTGAAGCCGCTCGTGCTCGATGGCGTTTCGGAGCGTGCGCGTGATCGGCTCCTGCCCCGTCACTTCATCGAAGGCTTGCGGACGCCATTTGCGAGCGATGACCTGATAAGACATATAAAAGACGTAAATCGTAAATCGTGAACCGTAAATAGAAGGAATCTTCCATTCACGATTTACGATTTACGATTCACGAGATGTGGCCAGACTCCGGACTGACCCGCAGCACACGCCGCCGTTGCTACCGTTGCTCCGTTCCCGGCCTGGCGGGGTTCACAAGGCAGGCGTTGTGCGGAGCCCGAAGTCTGATAAATTTTCAAAAGCCCGATGCGAAGCTCCTACTTTACAGCTTTCATACGCCGCGCGCAACGGGGGGCGCGTGAGATGTTTTACGTGCCGTTGAAGCCCGCGCGCATTTGTCGCAGATTCGCGCCCGGATATTTCCCTGTCGCGCGCACCCGTGCGAGCATGGCGTTGGCTTCCGCGCGCGTCTTTCCGGCATAAACCGCCATGAAACGGTTATTCGGGTTCGTGTTCGTGTAGTAGATTGTCGTCGGCTCGGGACATCTGTCTGTAAAGACCTTATGGCGCGGGAAGAGCGCTTGAGCTTCCTGTCTTTCGTTCTCCCCAATGAAGGCGTCGCAATTATCCCTCGCATTGATGCTCATCAGGATGATCGCGTAGAAACTCTCCGTCTCGTAGATGACGGCGTTGCGCGGCATACGGAACTGTAAATCATGCGGCTGGAACTCATTCGCCTCCCCGCAATTCATCGCCGGGTCGCCGCAAACTTGCGCCCGCCGAGGGCGTCGCCGCTGCGCCTCCGCGCCACCCGTAAAACTCAATGCACAAACGGCCATTGTTCCGAGCAGGATAAAACTGAGGAATCTGCTTTTCATCGGTCGCCTCACGATTACGGCCTGTGGATTAATGATTGCGGATGTCAGGACCGAGCTGCGGCCGTTCGTGTCAGAAGCCCGCAATCCTAAATCAGCATCCGCAAGTGGCTGGCGGAGAGGGTGGGATTCGAACCCACGGTACGGTTCCCCGTACACAGCATTTCCAGTGCTGCCAGTTCAGCCACTCCTGCACCTCTCCTGAAGAAGGAAAAAGTAAAAAGGTAAAAGGCAAAAGTAAAGACAAAAAACTTTATCTGAATTTCAGGCGATAGCCTGTCCTCCCTTTTTCCTTTTACCTTTTTACTTTTTCCTTTCTACTTTTACCTTGAATACTTTCAGCCGTCAAAGCATAGCCCATCCCGGTAATTTCTGTCACCTGGCCCGCGCAGGTTGGAACGCTCAAATCATTTTGTCGGTTGATACGGGCGAAAGCGTGCTGTACTTGACGGCTCTAGTTTAAGATAATCACGCCCTGCCTGGCGTCGCAGAGTGTATTCAGGATATAGCGCTCCCAACCAATGATGATGGATGAGAAGAAACAATCGGAGGCAGCGGTGAAGCCCGCCGTGTCGGAACCGGAAGATTACAAATACTGGGCCTTTATCAGCTACAGTCATAAGGATGAAGAGTGGGCCAAGTGGTTACACAAATCACTTGAGACCTACAAGATTCCTAAAAAAATGGTGGGCCGCGAGACGGAACGCGGCACCATCCCGAAGCGCGTTTTCCCGATCTTTCGTGACCGCGACGAGCTGCCCGGCGCGGCAGACCTCGGCGGGAAGCTGAGAAACGCCTTGCGGCAATCCCGTAACCTGATCGTCATCTGCTCGCCGAAGTCCGCCAGCTCGCAATGGGTCAACGAAGAGGTCAGAACCTACAAGGCGCTCGACCGTGAGGACCGGGTTTTCTGTCTCATCGTTGACGGCGAGCCTCACGCCAGCGATCAACCGGGGAATGGTCAGGAGGAATGTTTCCCCCCTGCCGTGCGTTTCCGAGTTAACGAGCAGGGGGAACTATCCGAGGAGAGGACGGAGCCGATTGCCGCCGACGGCCGCAAAGGGAAGGACGGGCGCGATAACGCCAAGATCAAGCTTCTGTCCGGCATTTTAGGCGTCGGCTACGACGAGCTCAGGCAGAGGGAGAAGCAGCGACAGCGCGTAAGAAGGCTACGCCTCGCCGGCGGCCTGGCCTCCATCCTGCTGCTCGTGACGGTCGTTTATTTTGGTCTCGCAGACGCCGGACTGAGGATTCCCGGCGGCGAGATGATCAGGACATTTTTGGACCGAAACGACATCTCCCTATTCCGCCACGTGCATAGCGACGCGGAGATTCGTGTGGCCGCGGCAGCGATGCGCCAGAAACTCTACCAGGCATTGCGCAACGGGCAGGCGGAAGGCGGCTGGATTGCATCGAGTCTCCGCCCAGACACCAAGCGCGAGCTGGAGCACTGGAGCAACGCCCAGGCTCTGACCGCTCTCTTCAGCGTTCCAGATAAACAGCTCGGGGGGCAGGACCTGGAGCTACGTCGCTTCCTTCCAGGACTCGATGCTCCCTTCGCAGATGGCGCACGAATCGAGAAAGACGGAATCAAATACGGCTGGGTCTCGCACCCTGGCGAGACGCACACGCAGGCGGAACCGGCGCTCTGGACGGTCCTGGCCCTGACCAAAGCGCTGGGCAGGCCCGGTCTCCTCGAAGGCGATGCGAGGCGACGGGTGGAAGAGCATCTGGCCTACACGCAGGAGGTCTTAGCCCTTTATCACCCACTGGAGAAAGGCGGGTGGAACATGTTCCCCAGGCAAAAAGAGCCGGCGCATCACAATATCTATAGCAGCGCGCTCGCCTTACTGGCGCTCCTTGAAACACGCAGCGCTGGCCTGCCCTGGGAAGGGAGCGTCGAGCGGCGTGACCAGTTATTGAGGGACACTGCACAGTGGCTGATAGACCAGTACGACGCTCAGGCGAGTCCGCCCGGCTGGCACTCGACGAGCGAAAGCACTTACGGAACCATGGACGGGATCACCCTGCAAATCTATTCGGAACTGCTGAGGGCCGAACTGGAAGCCGGCATCGTGCTCCCGCCGCAGATGCTGAGCCAGATTCCGAAGTACCTGATTGACTGCGGCGACCGCGATCTGAATTTTCCGGTCGCCAGCGGCGAGTTTGCAGAAACGGTCACAGACCCCGAGACGGGCAAAGAGTCTTCGGACCGGGAGGCGATTGGCTTTCTCTGGTATCCGTGGGCGATCAGCGCCGCCAGCTGGTGGTTGCGACACGCCGAAAAGTTTGGCGCCCCGGCGGAAGAGCGCGTGCGCGTGCGCCGCACTCTCAGCAATTTAGTCGTGAAGCACGGCGAGAGCGCTGCCCTCAAGGCCAGTTCCGAATGGACGTTTCAGGCGGCGGAAACGCTTTATGGACTGTCCGCCGTTGCGCCTCCCTGAGCTGAGATCGCGACCACTGATCAAGCAGGAAAGAGGACTGTAGGTGAATCACAAGCCGCAAGTTTTGGATGCTTCGGGAGCTGAGCTTCCGGAAGAGATTCTTGAGCTCTCCGAGCGCCTGGCCCGCGACGCCCACGAGAACTGGTCGCGCCAGCGCCTGGCCGCCGGCTGGCAATACGGCCCCCAAGCAGACGACGCTCGCCACGAGGACCCGCGCCTCGCACCTTACGAAGAGCTGCCGGAATCCGAGAAGCAATTTTTCCGCGACGCGAGCCTTGAAACGCTGAAAGCGATTTTGTCCCTGGGCTACCGCATCGAAGCCCCGGACCATTCCGCCGCCGCTGCGGATGAACCTCCCGTTCAAAAAAGAACGGTGGACTCTACTCGCGTATCGCTTGAGAACCTTGATGAGATGGACCTCACAGCGCTGTGCGCGCTCTGGCAATCTCGCAACCCGGAACAGTGGGCGCGCAGCCCGGAGGCCTACATCAGTCTCGGCAACCGCATCCTCAAATCCGGCGAGCCGCTCGTGGCTCACGACGTTCTCAAAGAGGGACTGAATCTCTGGCCCGACAACGTGCGCCTGAGGCAGATGCAGGCCCTGGCCCTGGCGCGCAGCGGTGCGATTCAAAGGGCCAACAACATCCTGACACGGCTGTACGACGAAGGCCACAGAGACGAAGAGACTCTGGGCCTCCTGGCGCGCACCTATAAGGACCTCTGGACGCGCTCGAAGAAGCCCGCGGAAGGAGAAGCGCACCTGCGGCGCGCTTTCGAAGTTTACAACGAGGCGTATCGCAGTAGCGGCGGCTACTGGACGGGCGTCAACGCCGCGACCACTGCCCTGCTGCTCGGCCATCGGGAGCGCGCATCAGCCCTGGCCCGCGAGGTGCGCTCCTCATGCCTTAGCGAGCTTGAGACGATAGAAGGCGGGGGCGGAGACCCTTACTGGCTGCTCGCGACCTTAGGCGAGGCGACCTTGATTCTCAAGGATTGGTCCGAGGCCGAACAGTGGTACACGCGTGCGATAGAGGTGGGGCGCGGCCGCTTCGGCGAATTGATCTCGACCAGGCGCAACGCGCGGCTCATCACCGATGCGCTCGGCATCGAGCGCGAGTGGGTCGAGCGGTTTTTCAAGATTCCGAGCGTGGTCGTTTTCGCAGGCCACATGATAGACAGGCCGGGCCGCTTGATTCCGCGCTTCCCGCCCGAGATGGAGGGGCTGGTCCGTGAAGCTATCCGCGCCAGGCTGATCGAGTTGAACGCCGGACTGGGTTACGCCTCGGCGGCCTGCGGCTCCGACATCATTTTCCTGGAGGAGATTCTCAGGATGGGCGGCGAGGCCCACATCGTTTTGCCGTACAACCAGAAACAATTTATAGAGGATAGCGTTGAGATAGTTCCGGGCGGCGAATGGAAAGAGCGTTTCGACAGCGTCATCCAGCGCGCGACCGACGTGCTGACCGCGTCGGAGCAGAGCATGGAAGGCGGCGTTTCGTTCGAATATACAAACCTGTTGCTGCACGGGCTCGCCAACATTCGCGCCGGGCAGCTTGAGACGAAAATGATTCCGCTCGCGGTCTGGGACGGCAAAAGCGGTGATGGCGCGGGAGGAACAGCCTCTACTGTCGAGCACTGGCGAGCGGTCGGCCAAACGGTCGAGATAATAGACCTCAACCGGATGCTCGCCGAAGAGTTTCCGCAACTGGTCGTCAGGTCCGAACAGGAAACTCCGGCCGGGCCCGCGCCAGCCGCGCAAGGGGCGGAGTTTACGGCGGAGATGATCGCGATACTGTTCGCCGATGCGGTCAACTTCAGCAGACTGACGGAAGACGAAATCCCGCGCTTCGTGCGCTACTTTCTGGGAACGATAGGGGAGCTGGCTGCTGCCTCAAAGCACTCGCCTGTGATGAAGAACACCTGGGGCGACGGCCTCTATTTCGTCTTCAAGAGCGTCGGCGACGCAGGGCAATTCGCCCTCGAATTGTGCGAGCACCTCGGGAAAATTGATTGGGCGGAAAAAGGTCTGCCGAAAGATTTGAGCCTGCGCATAGCGCTTCACGCCGGTCCCGTTTACTCGTGCATTGATCCGGTGACACAACAGCCAAACTACATCGGCACGCACGTCAGCCGCGCCGCGCGCATTGAGCCCATCACGCCCCCCGGCCAGGTTTACGCGAGCCAGGCCTTTGCAGCATTGGCGTCCGCGCAACATGAACGGAACTTCACTTGCGACTACGTGGGTCAGACGCCGCTGGCTAAAGGCTACGGCACCTTCCCGACATATCACGTCCGCTCTAATAACTTAACTATCTCTTAAATAACTGCAAATTATTATTTAAAAAATTCCTCCGCCGTGATAGCTTTCGCCGCCAACATTCGCCTTTGAAGTTAGGGGCAGCGATACCGGCTCAGTCGTAGGGGAGCCAGCGCCGCTTGAGGCCGAAAAGTCAGGGAATAATTTTGTTGCGATTTACGGACTGGAGAGGAGATGGGAATGGGATTAACATCAGCAGGCGGCGCGACGCCGAAGGAGCTAATTTTTGAGAAGGGCTCTGAGGCGAACCCTCGTGTCGAGGTCAGAAGCGTGCACGGCTTCAAGGGCGTCTACGCGAAAGTAGAGATCGCCGCCGACTCCGTGCTCATTGAGTTGAGAGGGGTGATCTCGACACAGCCCGACAGGTACTCCATACAGCTCGGCGAGAACCGGCATCTCAACACGCCGGCCGAGGAGACAACCGGCACCTATTCCGATTTTCCCTGGAAATACTTAAACCACAGCTGCGAGCCGAACGGCTACGTCAACTGCGCCGACCTGACCTTTCGCGCGCTGAGGGAGATCGGGCGTGGTGAAGAGCTGACCTTTAACTATTTGACCACGGAATACGAAATGGCTTCCCCGTTCGAATGCCATTGCGGTTCGGTCCAGTGCTTCGGGTTGATTCGCGGGCAGAAATATCTCACCGCCGAGCAGAGGGAAAGAGTATGCCCCGGCGGCGCGCCGCGCCCGAGTTCCTGAAGCAGGTCCGGTTGGAGGCGAAAGGGCTCATGACAGGCGAGACTACAGAACACGCGCTCAACACCGGGCGGATGATGAGTCCGGCGAGGCTGCTGAGGATTTTACTGTCTCACGTTAAGCCCTACTCGCTGCGCGCCGTCGTCCTGGTCCTGACGCTGGTGGTCGAAGGGGCTTTCAACATCCTGCTGGCGCTCAGCCTCAAATTCATCATTGATTTCGCCATCATCCCGCAGAACGCTAGCGTCCTGACCCTGATCCTGGGCGGGCTCGGCGCTGGCTTCCTGCTGACGGCGGCGTCGCAAGTGGTCCGTGATTACCTTTACGCCTGGCTCGGCTCGCGCATCCTCAACGACATACGCGTGCGCATGTTCCGTCATCTCCAGCGGCTGTCAATGGGATTTTACGCGAAGGCGCGGATGGGCGATCTGGCGGCGCGCTTCTCGTCGGACCTGAGCGCGGTCGAAAACGCCGTCGTGCTCGGCATTCCGGGCGCGATGCTCTGCGTCATCAACATCCTGTTCAGCACCTGCATCCTGTTCGCCCTGGATTGGAGGCTGGCGCTGGGCGCGATTGCCGGGCTGCCGCTGTGCGTCGTCGGTCCGAAACTGCTGGCGCCGCGCGCCCTCAAGGCGGGCTACCGGATGCGCGTCGAGCAGGCGGCCCTGACCAACGTCATCCACGAGAACCTCGGAGCGTAACAGATAGTCAAAGCCTTCAGCCTCAGGCGGTCCGTCCTCGCCAACTTCGAGGCGCAGGCCGAGAAGGTGACCGGACTGGCGACCCGCTTCAACTTCCTCAGCTATGTCAGCGAGCGCAGCCCCAATATCGGGATGCTGCTCTTTAACGTCCTGCTCATCGGCGGCGGCTCTTATCTGGCCTATCAGGGCTCGCTCTCCGTCGGGTCGCTCGTCTCCTTTAACGCGCTCTTCATCACGGTCAGCACGGCGGTCATGGGGCTGACGGCCGTGACGCCTTCGCTCCTGCAAGCCACAGGCGGGATGCAGCGCGTTCAGGAACTACTCGACGAGCAGCCTGCGATTCTCGAAAAGCCGGACGCGCGGCCACTGTCCCCGCTGCTCTCAAGCATCCGCTTCGAGAACGTGACGTTCGGCTACACGCCGGAGCATAACAATCTTTCGGACGTCAGCATGGAGCTGCCCGCGGGGACGCGCATCGCCTTCGTCGGCCACAGCGGCTGCGGCAAGAGCACCAACCTTAATCTGATCATGCGCTTTTACGATCCGCAGGCGGGCAGAGTCCTCTTCGACGGGGTGGACCTGCGCGACGCCCGGATAGATTCGCTCTACGACCAGGTGGGCATAGTGTTTCAGGAGAGCTTTCTCTTCAACACGAGCATTCGTGAGAACATCCGCCTCGGCAAACTGGAGGCCACTGACGCCGAAGTAGTGGAGGCGGCGAAGGCTGCTGAAATCCACGACATCATCATGCAGATGCCCGAAGGCTACGAGACTGTCGTCGGCGAGCGCGGCGGGCTTCTTTCCGGCGGGCAGCGCCAGCGGATCGCGATTGCGCGGGCGCTCGTACGCAACCCTTCACTCATCATTCTGGACGAAGCGACTTCGGCGCTGGACCCGGCAACAGAGGCCGCGATTAACGAGACCATCGAGCGCGTCTCTGTGGGCCGCACCGTGATCTCCGTGACGCACAGACTGAAATCGGTCGTCAAGTACGATCACATCTTCGTCTTTCAGGAGGGACGCCTGATAGAGCAGGGCTCGCACAAGGGGCTCTTGTACCGCGGCGGGACTTACGCAGGGATGTGGCGCCGCCAGACCGGGACAGCCCTTTCGCCGACGGGCGACATGCGCGTGACGGACGTCAACATTCTGCGCGACGTGCCTTTATTCAAAGACCTGGACGAATCCTACTTAATGGAAATCTCAGACATGTTCATCACCGAACGCGTCCCGCCGGGCCGCACGGTCATTAAAGAGGGCGAGGAGGGCCGCCGCTTCTATATAGTGGTCCGCGGTAAGGTGGCCGTCAGCACGGCCGGCGGTGACGGCCAGGTGCGCCGCGTCGCGACTCTTGACGATGGCGACTATTTCGGCGAGATAGCCCTCCTGACGGACTCGCCGACGACCGCCACGGTCGAGACTTTGACGCCGAGTATCTTCCTCATCCTACAGCGCGAGCAGCTCGAAGCCCTCATGAACAAACACGCGGAGCTCGGCGCTCAAGTGCGGCAGTCGCTCAGGCGTCGCGTGGCGGAGATCCACGCCGTGACAACTTAGACACGGAAGAGGGTTCGGACTTTAACTCTCTCAGAAGAGAGATTACCGCTCAACGGAATCAAAACGGTAAGGAGAACGAACATGAGAACGCATCTCAAGAAAATAGCCGCAGGGGTTAAATCATGACTTGCGACGGGTCCGGCAACACGACCAACTGCTACTGCGCGGCGAATTGAGACCAGCCCGAGTTAGTCGTGGGGTAATTTTGCGATGCGCTCAATGGGATGGTTTTCAGCCCCGCGAGGGGCGACAGAATGTAGCCAGGGGCGTGAGCCCCTGGAACAAGCACATAAATATGATTCGAGCCCCGGAGGGGCGGCAGAATAAAGCCCAGGGCGTCAGCCATTAGTATCTACACAAGTCAGAAACCTCCATTTTTCTTAGGATTTCTGACTACTTGGGAAAGTGACCAGAGCGCAGCAAAGATCAGACCTGAATTTGTTCGATCCGTTTTTCCTAAGATT
>DASVXV010000057.1:0-10286 GCA_036392495.1 Pyrinomonadaceae bacterium
AATCTTAGGAAAAACGGATCGAACAAATTCAGGTCTGATCTTTGCTGCGCTCTGGTCACTTTCCCAAGTAGTCAGAAATCCTAAGAAAAATGGAGGTTTCTGACTTGTGTAGATACTAATGGCTCACGCCCTGGGCTTTATTCTGCCGCCCCTGACGGGGCTCCTAACCTTTACTCTGTTTGGCTGCGTTGAGAGCAGCTACTCGCCGTAAGTATCCTTCAACAACTTCGTCGCGGGATTGATGAACTCGACGCGCTTGACCGCTCGCGTCGGCTCGAAGCGCGGACCCGGCAGGGCCTGGAATTGACCCGGACCGATCTGCTTGATTTCTGCCGGGAACGTCTCCATGTAACCCTTGTCCAGCGCCAGCTGCACGTAACCGCGAAGCGACGCGGGAATCTGCGCGTTGTCCGTGATGGTCACCCCACCTACTTTCACGTCCGTGTTCGCCAGGGCCCGCGCCTGTGCGTCCAGGCGCAGGGCGCGAACAATCGCGACCGATTCCTCTAACCTATTGACTTCCGTCGCTCCATCGAACGTCGTCCCCGTCACCCCCATGACGCCTTCGCGCTTGAGCGATTCGGCGATCAGCTCTTCCGGCGTGCCCGGCGCGATGTCCGTAAAGCTCTGGCGGTTCGGAAGGTACTGCATGACGTGCGTCGAGAACATCAGCGCACGCGCCATCTCCATGCGTGTCAGCGCCTCTTCCGGGCGGAAGAGATTGTTGCTCGTAAACATGATGCGGTCGTAGATCAGGCGCAGCGCCTTGCCCTGCGTCGCCGCGTCGAGCCCGACCAGATCAACAGCCTGAGACGGATCGTAAGTATAGGCTGTGACCGTCAAACGATAAGGCTGGTCCTGCGCAGCTCCCGCCCCCGAAATGCCTCCCGAAATCCTTGCGGTGTAAGTGCCGTTGGCCGGGAACTCCAGCATCACGGACTCCCGCGCGCCGTAGAGCGCCGCCAGATTCGTCTTGTTCGATGAGGCTGCCGTTGAGCCGTCGCCTCGGAGGACTGTGAGCGCCAGGTCGTTTATGACGATGTCGGTGTTGTCCACCACCAGGTCGTCCTCGCCGATTGAGCCGGCCCAGTCGAGCTGCACGAAGACGAAGCGCGCGTTGGCCGGGACATTGAAGGTGTGCGTCTTCGTGCCTCGCGCGGGCAGCGTGTCCGCGACGCTCTCTGCGGGCTGCTCTGCGAGCGCGAGACCTTTACCCTGGAAGCCGAAGTTGCCGTAGAGCTTTTGCGGGTGAAGAGCAAGGTCAACGGCCGCGTGCACGTTCGCCATGCCCGTGCCGGCTTCGAAAGTGTCGTAAGTTCCGAGCGGTGTGGCCGTGCGCTCGATGATCGTTTTGACCTCTGCGGGCGAAAGATTAGGGTTGGCTTCGAGAACCGTCGCGGCGATGCCGGCCAGGTGTGGGCAGGCCATCGAAGTCCCTTCGATCTGCGTGTAGAAGGGAAGATAGGCCGTCGGAATCTCCGTGTCCGCGTCGGCGCCGTTGGCGACCAGGTTGGTCGAGGAGCGCGTCGCGATGACCATCGCCGAGAGACCTTTATCCGATGGACCGCCCGTCCCGGGCGTGAGCACGGTCGGGTGAATCACCGGATCGTTGAAGATGCCGCGCGACGAGAAGCTGGCGAGCTTCCAGTCTTTGGTCCCGGCGCCCGCCGTCATGACCCAGTCGGTCGAAGCCCAGCGGTTCTGCGTGTTCGGGCGCGGGCCGTCATTGCCGTTGGCGAAGACGACGACGATGCCGCTGTCGTGCAACTGCTTGCTCGCGACGTTGACCGGATGGTCCGGGTCGAACGGGACCGCCGAGTTGCCCCACGAGTTGCTGACGACCCTGATGTTCTGATCGAAATAGTGGGTCAGCACGTAATCGAACGCTGCGACCTGCCCGAGCACGAAAAGCCCGCCGCCCGAGCCTAATCCGACCAGCTTCGCGCCCGGCGCGACGCCCCCGTAAAGACCCCCGCTGCGCTCTCCTGTCCCGGCGGCGATTCCGGCGCAGTGCGTGCCGTGGCCGATGTGGCTGTCCGTGTTGATGACGTCCTCGACATAGGTTACGGGCAGAATCCCTCTGAGCGGGTTGCCGGTCGAATTGGTGCGGACGATCAGGCCGTCCTTGTCATTCGGGTTGACGAGCACGTTCTGAATGGTCTTGCCCGCGGCGCGATTAAGCATGTCCATCTTGAGGTCCGAGTGCGAGGCGTCAATGCCCGAATCGTTGATGGCGATGGTGATGCCGCGGCCAGAGTACGGGAGGCCGTTGCGGCGCAGCTCCGTGTCGGCGCGCAGGCGCGAGACGCCGATGACAGGCTTCGTCTGGTGCATGTACATCTCGATTGGCTTGTTGAGGTAGACGGAGCGAAGCTCGGTCCAGTTGAGCAGCTGTTTGATCTGCGCCGGCGTGGCGTTGACGGCGACGATGGGCAGATTCCTCATCCGAATGCCTTCGGTGATGCCGAGCGCCTGGATTGCGCGAAGCTGCGCGTCTGTCACCTGTCCCCCGCGAAAAGTAAGAATCACGCCGAGCTGGCTGGTGCTCGGCGTCGCGGCAAGGCGCGCGCTCAATTCCGGATCAACGCTCGGAGCCGCAACAGCAGCGCGCCCGCCAAAGAAGCCAGTGAACGCGATGAGCAGTACCAGAAGAAGAAGATGTCGCTGTCTCATAAGCCTTATGAAGCCTCCCTCAAGTTAGAAGCATTAAGTCAGTACCGCCTGCGACGTTACGATTTCGGATTTCGGATTGCGGAATGCGGATTGAGAAAAACAATCGTTCTCGTTCTTTCAATCCGCAATCCGAAATCCGCAATTCCATCTCCCGCCGCGTGTCCGGCGGCGGGAGACCTCTTCCGAAAAGGGGCGTTAACGCAGCACCTTCACGCTGACGGTCTTCGTCAGAGGATTGACGGTGAAGCGGACCAGCGTGCGGACGACGCCCGTGATGGGCACCGCGCCGCTGCCGCTCGTCGCGGTCGTCTCCGAGCCGTCCGCGTTGACGACGACGTCCGCGTCGTTCTTGTTCGGTGATCCCTGCGGGAGATACTGCCGTGTGACGACTTTGTAGTCAGACGCCACATTGACGAAGCCGATGATGCGGATAACGTAGTCCGTGTTCGGCTGCACGATGTAGCGTATGTGTTCGTTGGCGAAGTTCTCCGTCGCCGCCGAACGATCCAGCCGCGTCTGCTCGTCCGCCGTGCGCAATTCGAGGTCATAGTCAACGGCGGTCGTTGACGTGAGACGTATATCGAGGATGATCGCGTCGCTCGTCGTCCTCACGGGGATGTCCACGTAGGTCACACCCTCGAAGGCCGGATCGGCGTCCGTCTCCATAATCTCTTCGTCCTCGATAATGCCCGAGCCATGCGTCAGTCCGGTCCCTTCGCCCAGAGGCATCACGCCGCTGTACTCGTCTTTGCGTATGGAATAGGTGAAGCTCGTCGGCGGAGGATCGCTTGAGCCGTCGCCCGACTGGCTGCCGGTGCCGCCGGTAGAACCCGCGAACGCCTGCCCCATGATCTGCGCGTCGAAGGTGAACATCTTCGCCATCGGGTCGTTAAACTCGATACGCCGCGAGCTGGAAGCCCCGACGGGCAGGTTTGTGTTGTAAACGAAGGTCGGCGAGGGCGAACTCTTATCCGCGTTCTTCACCGTGACGCTCGGGTCCGAGATGGCCGTGATGCGGAAATCTATGGGCGCGTAGATGGTCGTGTCCATAGAGTTTGCGCCGCGCGCGTTCGTCAATCTATTGTCGAAGGCGAAGACGCCGCCCGAGAACGAGACGTTCGAGATGGCCGCGTCAACCTGCGAGGTGACATCCTGCGTGGCGAGCACGGGCTGGGCCGCACCGCTCAGATCGGAAATCCCAATCTGCTTGTTCGTGTTGACCTGGATGGCGCGCACCGCGTACTCGGTGTCGAAAAGGTTGGCGAGACCTGCGGGCGCGAAGACCTCTTCGATACGGCCCTCGTCCACGTACATGCTTGAGTTCGAACCAACGTAAGCGATATGACGCCAGCCAGTGGTCTGCGCGTCGCCGTCCAGGTGTGCGCGCATGCCGTTCGGCTCGCGCTTGTCGCGGAAAGCGACTTTGCGCTTCAGAACTTCGTAAGCCACAGCGCCCTGCACGGGCGACCAGGTGACTTTCAGGCTCTTGGCCGAAGCGGGAGCGACAGCTACGTTCTGCGGAACTGCCGGCGCACCCTGTTCAGCGGCGAAGTGCGAGACCTGAGTCGAGATGGTCGCCTTGTCGCCGACGACCTCGCGCGCGTTAATCCCCAACTCGTGCGCGGCGAAGACCTGCTCGATGAGCGCCCGGTGGATGCCCGGAGAGTCAGGGTCGGTCGGGTCCGACGGGTAGAGCGACGCGTCCGCGAGGATCATCGCGTCGCGCGCGTCCAGGAAAGTGTCCGGCTGTGTGGTGCCGAGGATGTAGAGCGAGCCGAGGAAGAGACGCTCGAAAATTTCCGTGCCCTGCGTGATCGGGCGTCCGGGCGTGCCGTCCTCGAACTTCGGTCGCTTGTAGGTGGTCGCGTTGGGATAGACGCGATTCAACATCTCGCGTATGTCCCACATCGTTGACATGTAGATTTCGCCGTCACGGTGCTCCTCAAATTCGAAGGCGGCCGTGGTCGGGTTGTAATACGTGCCGATGTCCGAATATTTCAGCGATGAGCGGGCGCTGCGAATGTAGGCCCACGAGTCCGGGTCCTGTCCCTGACTGCGGAGTCGGTCACGAATGCCTTTTGAGTTGACGACGTACTCGCCCAGGGAAGGACCGTTCGTGATCGTGAACGCCCACATGTCCGCCTGGCCTTCATTCATCGCGCTGCCTTCCGGAAGACCTTCGAGTCCGGCAATCGGGCTTGAGATGGCGTGCATGCCCTCGTGATACGGGACGGTACCTTCGAGCGCGAGGTCGTTGAAGCGCCAGCCGTGGCCGTACACGGTCGGGTTGGCGTTGACGGGCGTCTGGACACCTGTCAACAGCCGGACCAGGCCGGTGGCGTTGTAGGCGAGAGCGTTGTCCAGGCCGAGCACGATCTGCACGGCTTCATCAGGCTTCTCCTGAAATCTTCCGGTCTGCTCGGCGATGAGCACGTTCGGGCAGTGAACGGACGCGGGCAACGGCACGTTGCTGTTCGGATAGTCGTCCGGAAAATCGCCTGTTCCGATGCGGTTATGAAGCGCGTCGTCGCGGCGATGTATGTCATCAATGTATTCGACGAGGTACGTGACGAAGAAGAAAGCGTTGATCTCGTCCTGATGCTCCGCGGGTTCCGCGAGCTGATCCTGTTCGTTGGTCCGCGCCTCGAAGTTTGCGGGGTCGTCCGTGCGGAAGTGCCAGGTGCCGCGCGACGCCTGCGCGAACGGCTGCTTCGTCGGGAGCAGATTATTGACGAGCGCGTGCGCGCCCGTCAGCGTGCCGTTAACGCCGGTCACCATATTCGAAGCATCGAATTTGCGGAGCGTGGCGCGCACCTGACCGAGCGGGATGCCGGTGTCCGGGTCAACGCTGATCTTCGACTGATCTTTAAGCTCCGTTGTAATGTCCGGGTACTTCGGATAGATGTCGCCGGTGAAAGGCTCATTGTTCGTCGGATTCTGATAGCTGACGAAATCCTGGCGCATCACAAGCTCGCTCGTGTGCGCGTCAATGAAGACGCCGTAGAGGCCGAACGGGTTGGTCGAAAATTTCCCGACTTTCCAGACGAGGCGATAGCCGTTCACCGTCGGGTAGATGCCGAGCTGCGGCTCAATATTCTGCACGGCCGCAAGCTGCTTTGACATGGCTTCGAGGGCGGGGCGCAGCATGTCCTGCACGTTCTGCGGAAGCGAGACGCTGAAAAGAGCCAGGTTAGCGTCAACAGCCTTCTTCGCCTGCTCGGCCGTGATGGTCGGCTTCGTGTTGACGTTGACGTCGCGAAAGTACGGCCCGCTCGCCATGACGACCTGATTGTTATTGTTGATGACGAGACCGATGCCGCCCTGGTGGACGTCAATGCCGTTGAAGGTCTGCTGGAAGCGGAGCAGGTGGCCGCCGAGCGCCGCGCGGTCGCTGACGAGCCGTAGGTCCGAGACGTTTGAGATGCCGAATGCTGCGGCGTTGGCGGAGAGAAACGCTCGACCAGCCTCTTCGGGCGAGCCGCTCAAGGGCGCGCTGGCAAAATCCATCAAAAGGTCTGGCGAACCGCCGAAATTATTCCAGCGCACGCTCATGTTGCTCGCCCCAGAGCTGGCCTTCAGATTTTCCACGGCCGCCAGTTGCTGGCTCGTCGCCTGTCGCGCTTCGGCCAGCTTCTGCGCGCGGTTCATATCGAAATTCGGCGCAGGGCGCACGTTCATATCCAGAGTGTTCCGGCGCGGGGCCGCGCCAGTACCTTTGGCCGCCGAAGCCGAGTCGGGCACGTTGGTGGTCGTCAGGACCAGACCCGTAGCCAGAATCGAAACGAGAATGAAAAATAGCAATCTTCGCTTACGCATCTTTGTTCTCCTCAAAGTGAAATGGACTGAAAAGGAGGAAGGAGGAAGATAAAAGAGAAGCTCTCATCATCCAGCTTTCGTTCCTCACCCTTATTCTTCAGTTGGCCTCTTCAAGCAGCTCTCGATCATCGGCGGCTATGAAGAGCGGAACAAACTTGCTTACTTTCGCGGCCAGCTCCGAGCGCGTCAGCACGCGCAGGGGCTCGACGCGCGGACCCGGGAGCGCCACGAACTGACCGGGCGCGACCTGCTTGACTTCCGCCGGATAGGCTTCGAGCAGACCTTTATCAATAGCTATCTGCACGTAGCCGCGCAGGTCCGCGGGTATCTCCGCGTTGTCGGAGAGCGCCACGCCGCCGACCGTGACGGCTGTGTTGGCTTTGGAGCGCGCCGCGTCGTCCAGCCCGAGCGCGCGAACGAGCGCGACGGCCAGCTCAAGACGATTGACGGTGCCGCTCGCGTTAAAGGATGAGCCGCTTGAGCTCATCAATCCTTTGGGCGTGAAGTTCCAGTCGCGTAAGGTAGAGCCCTGCGCCGTCACCGCCTCGGCGATTGAGCGCAGGCTGCCCGTGACGTCCGCAAACTTCGGCGTCGTGCCGAGCGATTGCCTGAGCGGCGTATTGAGCGCGAGCGTGCGCGCGAAATCTTCGCGGGTTACAGCCGCGCCGGGGCGAAACGTCGCGTCCGCGAACGAGTCCATGCGGCGAAACTTCAGGAGGTCCGTGATCTCAGCCTCCGCCGGGTCGCCCTGAATGTCCGTGATGGGGGCAAGGTTGAGACGGACCTGCTTGATCTTGACGTCAACCGGGGCGGGCAGCGCGGCGTTTGGGATGGGCGTGCCGGAGATGCCCGGGTAACCGATCATCTCTATCTTCCACGTGCCGGGCTTCGGATACTTGACCACCACCTGCCGCGTGCCAGCGTTGAGCAATGGGATTGAGAATGAGCTGCCGTAGGTCTGGCCGTCGGGCGCGTAGAGGTTGATGGCTAGAAAGTTTCCATCGCCCGTCTGCGCCGTGTTGTCGTACTTGGCAAAGACGTCGAGAACGTCAACTCCTTCGGGAACGTCGAAGGGGCGCGCGTTCGCGGAGTCCGCTCCGGAAGTCTCCGGGCTGTAATTAATCGAAAGGCGCGTCAACTCTGATTGCGGGTTGAGCTGTTGATTGAATTCCGGGCGGAGCGTCGCGCCGTAAGGCTTCGAGCGGTTGAAGACTTTGTCCACAGCCGCATGAGCGTTCACGTAACCCGCGCCGACCTGATAATCCTCGTAGCCGGGCATCCGTGTCGCCGTCTCCATCAAAATCTCTTTCACCTCGTCCGGGTTGAGTGTCGGGTCAGCGTCGAGCATCAGCGCGACGACGCCGGCCACGTGCGGGCAGGCCATAGAGGTTCCGAAGATTTGCGTGTAGAAGGGAAGATAGGCGGCGGGAATCTCTACGTCCTCACCTGTCTGCGTGCCGTTGGCAATGAGATTCAAGGTCGAGCGCGCCGAGATGATTCTGGCCGTGAACTTGCCCGCGTTTGATCTGAGCGCGCGGCCCTGGCCGGGGGCGGTGATGGTCGGCGCGTCCGAATCATTGTTCGGGTTGTCGTCCGAGAGGCGCTCGTCGCGTGGCAGCCCGCGCGAAGAGCCCTGCGAGAGCAGCCCTTCTTTGGTCCCCATCGCGACCGAGATGACCCAGGGAGCTTTGCCGTAAGGGTTGTGCGAATCTTTGCCCGGTCCGCTGTTACCCGCCGAGAAGAGGACGACGATGTTGAGGTCGTGCGCCTTTTTGGTGGCGATGTTGAGCGGGTGGTCCGGATCAAACTCGCCGCTGCTGCCGAAGGAGTTTGAGATGATGCGAATGTTGTAGGTGAACTGGTTGGAGATTGACCATTCGAAGCCGCCGAGCGCGCTGAGGACAAAGAGCACCGCGCCGGAGCCCGTGCCGATTAGTTTCACGCCGGGGGCCACGCCCGCGTAGCGACCGCCCGAGCGAACGCCCGTCCCGCCGAGAATGCCAGCGCAGTGCGTGCCGTGGCCGATGTTCAAATCCGTGTTCGGGATGTTCTCGACCGCCAGCAGGGGCGTGAAGTTCTTGGTCTCGGCTGGCTGCAATTTGTTGACGTTGTCCGTCTCCGCGTCTGTGATGAGCTGCACGTTCTGAATGACTTTGGGGCCGTATTGCAGGTCAGAGTGCGTGGCGTCAATGCCGGAGTCGTTGACGACTGCGGAGAAATCGCCGCGACCCGAAACGGGGAGGCCGCCGTTGCTGCGCGTCAGGGCGGCGTCTGTGCGGACGCGGTCCAGGCCGACGAGCGTGCGCGCTTCGTTGTCGAAGTAAGAGAGACGGTCGTTTGACCAGATGGAGCGGACCGAAGCGTTCTGCGAGAGCGCGCGGACCTGTGCGGCCGTGGCCGTGACGGCGACCATCCCTAAGCGCGGCAGGGTCAGCCCTTTCGTGATGCCAAGGCTGCGCAGCGTGTTAAGGTGCGACTCGTTGAGACCGTTTATAGTGTTGAAGGCGACAATCACTGTGCCGACGCTGGCCGAATCGGCCAGTCCGTTTAACTGGGCCGCGAGCGTCGGGCTGATTTTTGCGGCAGAAACCGGGCGGACAGTCAGGCAGGTGAACAATATGGCGATCAGAACTGCGAACTTTTTCATCTTCGGCTCCTCTTTGTCTTCACCGGCGAGGTCTCTTCTCCTTTTGGCATGGTGGGAAAATAGCGCAAGGCCGTTGAGAAAAACTTGAGCGGCGCGGGAATGCAAAAAGAGCCGTTTTTGCTGGGAAAACAGGGCTTTTGGCGGGAATCGGGGACTTGAGAAATACTTGAGGCGGGCCGGATTTGGGAGAACCCGGGGGGCCGCACGGGCGTTTTACATTTCCTGGGTCGTTTCCAATAGAATTAGGGGCAGGAGCAGGAAGGGAGCCCGGCGCTCGCGAGCGCTAAACTTGCTTCCGTCTTGAGATAGCGTGATGATAAGTGCGCTCTACGGGGCGCGCCCTTCAGACAATTATCCTATGAGCCGCTTTGTAATAATCCTATTGCTCGTGCTCTTTCTGCCGTCCCAGTTGGCGCCTGCGCAGACACAGGAGGAGAAGAGCGCTGCGGACGTGGTCGTCACGGGCTCCCTGAGCGAATTGAGAAACAAGCGGCGGGTTTTGTTGATAGTTCATAAGAGCGCGGTCGTGGATGCGCGGGAACAGGCCAAAGTAATCCTGGCCGAAATCTATAGGCCGAACGGGGAGCCGCGCCCGCGTCACCCGCGAGTTTTCAATTCGATTGCGAGGCGGCTCAATAAGTATATGGTCAAGTACCAGAGCCTCAGCGCCGCGCGGGATCTTTCGGACGCCGAGTTCATAGTCTTCTTCAACCTGATTGAATACCGTCGGCCACTCGGCTACCCCTACCCTTACGGTGAATTGTTCGTCATCCTGAACGACAGGACCGAAGGCCGCCAGCCACGCATCATCTGGAAAACACGGAAGAGTCCCGTCTGGGCCGAAGACGCCGTCAAGGACCTCATCAACGACCTGCGGACCGCGCGAGGGGAAGAGCAGTAGGCAGAAGGCGGAAAGCAGAAGGCAGAAAGCAGAAGGCAGTAGGCAGAAGGCAGTGGTTAGTAGTCAGTGGTCAGTAATCAGTCAGCCCCGGCAGGGGCGACAGAATTTAGCCCAGGGCGTGAGCCATTAGTATCTACACAAGTATTGATAGATGTTTGGGAATCATTGAACTATCTCGAAAACCTGCAAAAATCTTAGGAAAAACGGATCGAACAAATTCAGGTCTGATCTTTGCTGCGCTCTGGTCAC
>DASVXV010000058.1:0-70277 GCA_036392495.1 Pyrinomonadaceae bacterium
GATCAACCTCCGCCCACGTCGGACGCTGCCCGCTCAGTTCAATCTCGGATGTCCGGTCATTTTCCTTTGGCATCTTCGCAGTCAAGCGCTATTCCGTTAATCCAGGCGCTTCAGTCAGTATTCACTAAAGCCTTGATTTGAATTGTATGATTGCAAACGAAGGAGAAGAATAGATTGGTTGGCGCTGTTTGCGCAAAGAGGCAGAGAGAGGTTCGTGACGCCCAATCAGAAGCCGACTGCCCGATCACTCTCTCCACATGTTTTCAAAGCGTGTGAATTCTTTGAGGAAAGCGAGTTTGACAGTTCCCGTCGGGCCATTGCGTTGTTTCGAGACGATGATCTCCGCGATGCCCGCATTCTCTTCAGTGCGGTTGTATTGTTCTTCGCGGTAAATGAAAGCGACAACGTCTGCGTCTTGCTCCAAACTTCCGCTCTCTCTCAGATCACTCAACTGCGGCTTATGATCCGTTCGATTCTCCGGCGCGCGTGACAATTGCGATAGCGCAATCAGCGGCACGTTCAATTCCTTCGCAAGAGCTTTCAACTCGCGCGAGATTTGCGAGACCTCTTGCTGGCGCGATTCAACGCGACGCGAAGAGCCTGACATGAGTTGTAGATAATCAACTATGATTAGATCGAGCCTCTTCTGCTCTGACGCTAGACGCCTTGCCTTCGCCCGCATTTCGAGCACGGAGATGCCCGGCGTATCGTCAATGAAAATTCTCGTCTCGGCCAGCGTGCCCAGAGCGCCCGCGAGGCGTGCCCATTCATCACGAGAAAGGAAACCGCTGCGGAAGCGATGCGCATCAACGCGTCCTTCTGAAGAAAGCATGCGCATCACCAGAGACTCTTTTGACATCTCCAGTGAGAAGACACCGACTACGGCCTGAGCATGAATTGCGGCGTTTTGAGCCAACGTCAAAGCAAGGCTTGACTTTCCCATGCTCGGTCTAGCGGCAACAATTATTAAATCCGTCGCCTGCAAGCCTGAAGTCATTGAATCGAGATCGTTGAAGCCTGTGGTCAGGCCCGTCAGCATGGCGGAGCGCCCGGCCATCTCCTGAACGTGCTCCAGCAAGGAATCGGCGACGGGCTTGACGTGCGCGAACCCCTGGCGTGTTCTTTCGTCCGCGAGAGCGAAGATGGCCTGCTCCGCATGATCCAGGATGACTTCGGCCTCGTCCTCTTCCTCAAGGGCCTCGCTCGTCACTTTGTTGCAGACCTTGACCAGTTGGCGCAGCATAGACTTATCGCGCACGATCTTGGAGAAGTGCGCGATGTTGGCGAAATGCGGCAGGCCGTGCATCAGGTTGGTGATAGCCGTCACACCGCCAACGGACTCGATCTCGCCGTCCCGACGCAGCTCCTCTGCGATAAGGATCGGATTGATCTCGGAGCCGCGCTCGAAGAGAGCGATCATCGCAAGGAAGATGCGGCGATGTGAGGGGACGTAGAAATCTTCAGGGCGGAGCTGCTCTATGGCATGGCTGACCAGCGCGTTGTCCAGGATGATGGCGCCGAGAATGGCCCGCTCGCTCTCAGCGCTGTTCGGCAATGGCCGCTCAAGCATCTGGTCGCGCGTCGTGTCAGCAAATGGCTGTGCCATGGGTGAGTATAAAAATAAAAAAAATGAAGACGGAAACTGTGGATAAAGAAAAAAAGGCCGCAAGCGCGTTGGTTTGCTTTTTAAGCGCCGCTACAGTTGAAGCGGCCCCACGCGCTTGCGGCGCACTATACTACACGATGAAGAGCGCGACAACGTCTACACGTAAGTCGCGCTCATCGCGCCGATTTTTAGCCGTTGCCGACTGTGTGATCCGCCTCTTCCGTGGCCGTTTCGGCAGCCGCGTCGTCGCTCTCAGCGACCTGTTCGGCCGGAGGGAGCGCCGCTTCCGCGTCAACTTTGGCGCCGCCTTCGGGAGTTACTTCGACCGGGATTTCCACAGTCACTTCCCTGTGAAGGCGCACGGGGACTGTAAACTCGCCCGTCTCCTTAATCGCCTCACGCAGAGTGATCCGGCGACGGTCCACCTCGTAGCCGCGCTCCTTCAAAGCCTCTGCGATGTCCATCGAAGTCACGGAGCCGTAAAGGATGCCGTGCTCGCCGACCTTTCGCGTAAAGCTCAGGCGTAAAGACTTCATCTGGGTGGCCTGCTCTTCAGCGCCTGACTTCTCTTTCGCCTCTTTCTTGAGAAGCGCCGCGCGCTCCTGCTCGATCTGCTTGACGTTGCTGGCAGTGGCTTCGACCGCGAGCTTGCGCGGCAAAAGGTAGTTGCGCGCGTAGCCCGATTTGACCCTGACTATCTCACCGCGCGCTCCCAGATCATCTACGTCTTCGCGCAGGAGGACATTTGTGTGTGCCATTTCCTTCTCTTCCTCCTTCCGATTAATCCGTGGCGTACGGGAGCAGCGCGATATTGCGCGCGCGCTTGATGGCTTCCGACAGCATGCGCTGGTGCGTAGCGCACGAGCCCGAAATGCGACGCGGCAAAATCTTGCCGCGCTCCGGGATGTAGCTCTGCAAGAGCTTCACGTCCTTGAAGTCAATCAGGTCCACCTTCTCGATACAGAAGCGGCAGATCTTACGTCTGTGCATCCGACGTCCGCCGGCCCCGCCGCGCCCGCCGGAGCCGCCCCGACCGCCGCGTCCGCCAAAATCAACATCTTCCTCTCCGCGGTCATAGCCGCGGTCACGATCTTCGTAATCACTCGACATAACTTTCAAATCCTCTCGTAAAGAGTCTGGAGTCTGGAGTCTGGAGTCAAAAACAAGCGTTGTCTTTTGACTCCAGACTTCAGACTTCAGACTCGCGACTTAATCTCTTAGCTTTCGTCCGCTGCGGTTGCTTCCTTCTCATTGGCGGCGCGCTTACCCGCGCCACCCGAGAACGGGCGGCGGCTCGCCTTGCGCGCGCGCTTCGCTTTGAACTTTTCGGCGCGGCGCCGGTCCTCGTCAACGCGCACGGTGATGTAGCGCAGGACCTGGTCATTGACGCGCATGCGGCGTTCGAGCTCCGCGATTTCGCGGCCCGACCCGTCAACCTCGAAAAGCATGTAATTGCCCTCGGTTTTGCGGCCAATTGGGTAAGCGAGCTGGCGGCGGCCCATGTTCTCCGACTTGGTGACCGTGCCGCCCTGGTCCGTGATGATCTGTTGCAGGGTTTCGTTCAGGCGTGTGACGTCCTCTTCAGTGGCATCCGTGTCCACTATGAACATCACCTCGTAGGTTCTCTGTGTAGCCAAAATTCATCCTCCTTTTGGATGTCTAGCTTCATTGATGAAGCAAGAAGGGAAGTTCGTGAATCGTGAATCGTAAATCGTGAATAGAGCAAAGCACGTTCTTTCTATTTACGATTTACGATTCACGATTCACGAGTTATAAGTTGCCATTGCTTTGTCAATGCCGTCCCGGAGGACGGCGCGAAGCGCCTCCGCGCTCCGTTCTAAAATTTCATCCAGTTGCGCGCGCTCGCCTCTGGAAAACTCGTCGAGCACAAAGCCTTTCGTGTCGCCGACAGGGTGCTCTGGCTGAATCCCGATCCGCAGGCGCATGAACTCGTCCGTTCGCGTGGCCGCGATAATTGATTTCAGACCATTGTGGCCGCCCGCCGAGCCGCGCCTTCTGAGCCGTATCGTCCCGAAGGGCAGCGCCAGATCGTCGCTGACGACGATTAAATCCTGCGCGCCGCTTTTCGGCTCCCGCTTGGCCAGCAAACAGGCGACCGACTCGCCGCTCAGGTTCATGTAGGTCTGCGGCTTGACGAGCTGGACCCGTACACCTTCGATAGTGGCTTGCCCGACGAGTGCGCGACATTCTTTGCGCTTCACCTGCGCGTCCGCAGAGCGCGCGAGCAAGTCAACGAGCATGAAGCCGAGGTTGTGGCGCGTCCGCTCATATTCCGCGCCCGGATTGCCAAGCCCAACGACTAACATAAGGCAAAAGGCAAAAGTAAAAAGGTAAAAGTAGGGACGAGGAACAAGCTTTTGTTCTTCCCTTTTGCCTTTTACCTTTTTCCTTTTTACTTCTCCTCGCCTTCCTCTTCGTCTTCCTTCTTGCCCTTGCCGATTACTTCAGGCTCGGCCGGCGCTTCCTCCGCGGCCGGGGCTTCGACAGGCTCCTCGCGAATGATTCCGACTGTCGCGATCACCGTCTCGGGCGACTCCAGGATCTCCACATCCGGGTCCACAGGAATATCCGAGATGTGCAGCACGTCATGGACTCCCAGGTTCGTCACGTCCAGATTGATCGCCTCAGGGATGTTGCGCGGGTCGCAGCGGACCTCTATCTCACGCAAGATCTGTTCGAGCACGCCCTGCTCCTCGCGCACGCCGACGGGCTCTCCGATGAGATGCACGGGCACAGTGACTTCGATCTTCTGGCCCTTGACCAGCCGCTTCAAATCGGCATGAACCAGACGGCCGCGCACGGGATCAATCTGGCGGTCATGGAACATCACTTCGCTCGCGCCGACGCCTTCAATGTCAATCGTAAAGATCGTGTTATAGGCCGTGTCCGAGCGGAGGATCGCCGCCAGCTCGCGGAGCGGGGCGACGGCCGCCACGGCTTCACCCTCGCCGCCGTAAACCGTGACCGGAACGAAGCCGTCACGGCGTGCGCGCCGCGCGTCATTTTTGCCGCGCCCATCTCTACGGGACGCGCGAATGGTAATCTCTTTTCTTTCTGCCATAATCTCTCCCAATTGCGGAATGCGGATTTCGGATTGCGGATTAATAAAATGAATGCTTCTTCAATCCGCAATCCAATAGTGTTTGCCCTTCAAACGAAGAGCGAAGAGACGCTCGTCTCCTCGTGGATCGACTTAATCGCTTTCGCCAAAAGCGGCGCGATACTTAAAACCCTGATGTTCTCCAGCTCGCAGGCGCCGTCGTGCAGCGGGATGGTGTTCGTGACGACCATCTGCTCGATGTCGGATTCGGCCAGCTTCTCGCAGGCCCGCCCCGAAAGGACCGGGTGCGTGAAACAGGCGTGGATGCGTGCGGCTCCAGCTGCTTTAAGAGCCTTCGCCACCTTCGTCAAAGAGCCGCCCGTGTCGCACATATCGTCAACTATCAAACAACTGCGCCCCTCGACATCGCCGACGACGTTCATCACTTCGGCCACATTCGCCTTCTCGCGCCGCTTGTCGCAAAGAGCGAGTTCCGCGTTCAGACGTTTGGCGTAAGCTCGCGCGCGCTCAGCCCCGCCCGTATCGGGCGCGACCACCGTCAGGTTCGGGAGCGGATATTCCTGATAGTGACCGATCATCACGGGGGCGGCGTAAAGGTGATCCACGGGGATGTCAAAGAACCCTTGAATCTGCGCCGCGTGCAAGTCTATCGTCAGGACCCGCTGCGCCCCTGCTGTCGCAATCAGATTCGCCACCAGCTTGGCCGCAATCGGAACCCTCGGGCGGTCCTTCTTATCCGAACGCGCGTAACCGTAATAAGGAATCACGGCCGTCACGCGTTCGGCCGACGAACGCCGGAAGGCGTCGAGCATCACCAGGAGCTCCATCAGATGCGAATCCGTCGGCGGGCACGTCGGCTGCACTATGAAGACGTCGCCGCCGCGCACATTCTCGTCAATCTGGAAGTTGAACTCGCCGTCGGAGAACCGCTCCGTAATGGCGCGCCCCGGATCGCAACTTAAATAGTGGCAAATCTCTTCGGCCAGCACACGGTTCGCCGTGCCGGAGAAAACTTTGATGCCGCCGGTTGTGCTCATAACATCAGTGACAAGTGACGAGTGACAAGTGACGAGCAAGAGTATCCTTGTCACTCGTCACTTGTCACTTGTCACTGCTCTTTTGGCTGGGGCGGGAGGATTCGAACCTACGAATGCCGGTTCCAAAGACCGGTGCCTTACCACTTGGCTACGCCCCAATATCAAACTCCCGGAATCAAACGTCTGTCGTCTCAAGAGGAGCCGCACACTCGCCCAACGCCCTCAGATACTCGGCGCGAGCGAGCGTCGCGCACCTGAATACGCGCCAGGCTTTGTCCCCCATCAGCGACTCGAAGGCCCGCTCTTGCGCTTCCCTGTTGTCAAAGATTCCAAAGACGCTTGAGCCGCTTCCCGCTAGCAGAGCGCCCCTTGCCCCGGCGTTCAACAGAGCATTTCGCGCGCGCTCGATCTCCGGTTTTTGTCTCAGAACAACCGGCTCAAAATCATTGTGCAGCGCATTAGGATAAGAATCCGTAAATTGCTCGTCTGCACGAGAAATAGAGAGAATAATGTCGCCCCCTGCCTTTGTCAAGGCAGGGGCGGCAAGCGATTTGTAAGCTTCCGCCGTAGAGACTTTTGCTTCCGGCTTGATTACCAGTAAGTGCCTGGCAGACACCTCATTGACGGGTCTGACGCTTGCTCCCAGGCCCGTTCCCAGCGCGGTCCCGCCCGTCAAAAAGAACGGAACGTCCGCGCCCAGCTTCGCTCCTATTTCCGTGAGTTCCCCCATGTTTGTCCGAATCGCCCAGAGATGCGCGAGGCCGAGCAGGGTGACGGCTGCGTTGGATGAACCGCCGCCGAGCCCGCCCTCCGTCGGAATAACTTTCTCCAGATGAATCGAAACTCCCCTGACGACATTGCGCCTTTCTCTCAAGGCGCGGGCAGCACGAAGGATCAGATTGCTCTCGTCCAGGGGGATGTCCGTGGAGTCCGAGGTGAGTCGCAGCTCGTTATCGCTTCGCGCTGTAAACCTTAAACGGTCTTGAAGGGTGATGGTTTGGAAGACTGTGCGGATCTCATGAAAGCCGTCGGCGCGACGCCCGAGGACACGCAGCACCCAGTTGATCTTGGCAAACGACGGGAGGGTAAAAGTCTCTGAAGACACGTTGGGCGGCTGACCTCTCAAATGTGATGCGCCAGCCGCCCTCGCGGTCGTTCTCAAAAAGGGTTCCGGTCAGCGCGTGGCAAAGACCTGCGTCAGGTAAACGCGGCCATCCGAGGTGCGCGCGATCCCAACGGCCGAGTGCGTGAAGATCCTGCGCAAGATATTCTCACGGTGCCCCTGCGAGTGCATCCATTGGTTGACGGCCAAAGTAACAGGGTCATCAAAGCCCTGATTGAAAGCTATGTTCTCGCCGAGCGAGCGCCACCTGATGTTACCCCTGCGTGCGCGGTCCAACAAACTCGTCCCGTCTGGCGCGTGGTGGTCGAAGAAATTCAGGCGGCCCATATTTTCGGAATGAAGCCTGGCCACACGGCAGAGCGATCCATCCCAGACGAGCGGCGGCAACCCCTGCCTGACGCGCTCGGCATTGACCAGATCGAAAGCGCGCCGCTCAAGGCTTGTCGCAGCAACCGCGGGGGCCGCAGGTTCGGCGGCCATTGCCCCAGCCGTGTGGTGCCGCGTCGGCGCAGAGACCGGAGCATCATCATATGCCGTAATCAGTCGCGCGACGGGACGCCCGGAAGAGCTCTGTGCGAAACCTTCGACGGCAGTTGCGGCGAGAGCGGCGAAAACGAGCGAGCAAAGGAGAAACAGGCCGGCAGGCGTGCGCGCAGCTATTCGGGGGAACGAATTGTTACGAATCATCAGGGGGAACTTTCTTTAGGAGTCGCCCGCCGGGCGCTCCCTGTCAGGCCGTGAGAAAGCTTACTTTACCTGACCGCGCTTGGGGCTGGCGGTCCTCAAATGTCACTTCGATAATAGCAAACAGAGTTTAACCAAAGCAAGGATTATTTCTTCAAAGATTGCAAAGAGATTGTGAGAGGGAGACTGACTCCTTCTCCGTTCGAATCTTAATTTACCTTATCACAGAGGTTAATCTGTTTCAGGGAGAATTGCGGCGTGGAGTTCGCCGCGAGAGCTTTCAGAGGGAGGCGCGTACGATATAGTGTACTTTTCGCCCCGTCACTTTTGCGGCTTGCCGCCGAGCTTGGCCTTTAATCTGGCGGCGTCCACGGCCACAACGGCCAGCGAGAGCGCTTTTTGCCAGGCCGCGCGCGCCTGTTCCATCTTGCCGCGCTGCTGGTAAAGGTCTCCCAGATGTTCCTGGATTGTCAGCGACGAGTTGTTGCGGCGCTCTGCCTCCAGCAGGTGGCGCTCTGCCTCGTCGAATCGGCCCAGCTTGAAATAGGCCCAGCCGAGGCTGTCCAAAAACGAAGAGTTGTTCGGGTTGGCGCGGACGGCGCGCTGGATCATTCCGAGCGCCTCCGGGAGGCGTTCGTTTCTCTCGACCAGAAAATACCCGAGGTTATTAAGGGCCGTCGCGTTGTTCGGGTCACGCGAGAGGATGCGGCGCAAAGATTCTTCCGAGCCGCGCGGGTCGCCGGCGCGCTCCTGCGCAGAAGAGAGGGTTATCAGCGCTGCGGCAGTCATGCGCGGTTCCTCTGACGGAGCGAGTTCCAGGGCCTTACGCGCGGCTTCAACCGCTTCGGGGGCGCGTGCGGCCTGTAGGTAGAGGCTTGAGATAATTAGATGATAGTTAAAGTCCTCGATTGAGCCTTTGAGCAATTTTCTGAGCAGCGCCACGCCTTCGTCAACGCGGCCCAGATCGGTGAGGGTCTGGGCTTCGAGGCTGATGAGCTCCGTTTGCTCCGGGTAACGCCCGCGCACGGTGCGAATCAGTTGGAGAGCCTCAGTTCTTTTGCCCTGGCTGCGTAAGAATTCGATCTGCTCTTCGTCCGCGGTCGAATCATCTTTGCCTAGCAGGCGGCGCATGCGCTCGATGGTAGCGGCCGCTTCGCTCGCGCGCCCGGCCCTCTTATAAACCTCTATCATCCGGCGCAGGATTCTGGTGGCCGCATCTTTTTCTTCGTCGGTCGTGAGCGGCGCGTTTCCGATGCCGCGCTCCTTGAGTTGCTCCTCATAGACGGCGACCGCGTCCGCGTAGCGCTGTGAATCCACGTAAAGCTGCGCAAGAGATGTGCGAAGCAGTTGCTGCTCGCGGTCGCCTTTCGGCTGGCGGTTGATGGCCGCGCGTAAAGTCGCGGCAGCGTCATCTACGCGGCCAGCTCGTGCCTGCACGCGCGCCAGGAGTCCCACGGTGGAGGTGTTTGTAGGGTCGGCGGCCGCCATGCGCTGCAATTCCGCGATGGCTAGTTTGTCGTCCACGCCCCCTGCTTCGATGACCTGATTGAAGAGTTCCGCGTACTCCTTATTATCGGCATCGAGCGCGATGGCGCGGCGGATTGCGGCGAGAGCTTCGGCCGTGCGCCCTGCGCCGAGCAGCCCCTCTCCCAGACGCGCAGCGGCTGCGGCCGGTGTCAGCTCCCGGCTCGTGATGTATTGGAAGAAGCGCGTGTCCGTTGATTGGGGAGCTGCGGCCCAGCGCGTCCAGGCCTCCAGCGCCTCTTCGGTCCTTCCGGTGGCCTGATAAAACTCTCCGAGCAGGGCCCACGCTTCGGCGTTGCTGCGCTCAAGCCGCGCCATCACTTTCAGCTCTTTGATGGCTAGATCGGCGAACGTGCGGTTCAGGTTGCCTTCGCGCAGTCCGCTCCTGATGGTGTAGAGGCGCGCCAGCAGATGGTGTGCGCCGTAATTGTTCGGGTCTATGCGCGTAGCGGCTGAGCCCTCACGGGCTGCTGCCTCGAAATCCTGCGGCGGGTAATAAAAGGCAATTTCGGCCAGCGCCGTGTGCGCCTCCGCGAGTTTCGGGTCGAGCGTCGTGGCGTCCTGAAAAGCCTGCTTCGCCAGCCGCAGAGTCGTTGCGCTTCCGGCACGCCTCAACTCCAAAAGATAACGCTGCCCTTCGAGAAGCTTGGCGTAAGCCTGTGCGCGCCGTTCGCGCTCAGTGTTTCCTTGTTGCTGAGAGACAGCAGATGGCGCGGCCTTTCCCTGCGAAGGGGTTGCTGACGGCCCGGGCGTCGGAGTTTGAGCATGTGCTTTCTCTCCTGACGGCGGAGATAAAGTGAGAACGGCGGCCAGAGTGAACAGCGGAGCAATGCGAGATACGAAAAACTTCACGCCACAATTCCTTTCGCGGGCGCATCATCCGCATTGCCCGATTGTTCGGCCGACCGCACGATGCGCTGCCAGACGGATCGTTGCGGGTATGCGGAAAGCAGGACGATCAAGGCCACCCCCCCTGCGCGGAGCATGTCGCCGTAGTTGCCGGTCATAATCGTGACGACGAAACCCATCAGCGCGATTGCGCCGCCGATGAAGGCGACCTGAATCGTAGTCGCCTGCAAGGTCGCCAGCAGGCCCGAAAGACCGCGTAAAGCCGCGATGTCCTGCAAGCGCATCGGCTGAAATCTGGTTCGGCGCAGGACGAATGACCCGAGGCCGAAGATTAAAATGGCGATCCACAGGGCCATCGCCAGCGAGGCCCGGTCGTAAACGGGACGGCGAAAAGATTCCGCGTAGAAGAAGGCTATCCCGACGAGCGCAACAGTCAATCCGAGGAACGCGCCCGTGACCATGACCGCCGTGCGATGTCGCCGGGTTAACTCTTGCTGGATGCTCTGGGATGTCTCCGCCATGCTACTTTGTTAAAGCCCTACAACAGGTTTGCCGCCACAACGCCTCGGAAGCATTCTCGTAAAATACTAACACAGGGGAAGAGAACCTTTGTAACGCGAATCCGGAGGCGAGGCGCTGTCGGCGCTCGCCCCCGGCTCTTCTAGTTCCACCTCATTTGATGCTGAAAAGACGCTTACGGCTTCGTTCCCGTCGGCGCTGTGGTGGGCGTCGTGGTCGGGGTCGTGGCCGGTGGAGTTCCCTGTAGCGGCGCGGGCGTCTTTGCAGGGGCCTTGCCCGGCGTCGGAGTCGTTCCTTGCGGGAAGGTGCGGCCAGGGGCACGGCGCTGCTCGATGGGCTGAGGCGTCATCGTTGGAAGATGACCATTGTTCGCAGCTGCCAGATCGATCAAGTCAGACTTATCCTTTCCGCTGCCTTTGCTAATCAGGACGCCGTCGCCGTCAACGGTAACGTCCGCCGACCCTGTGATGTTTTTGAAGAATGCGTTCATTAATCCCGGCCGCTCCGGCTTGGGCTTATATCTTAAGGCTATGGGATCAGCCTCGGGAATCGCTGCGCCGATTTTGCTCAACTCCTCTTTGGCTTTCTCGACATAATCGCCGTTCGGGAAATCACGCACGATCTCCTGAAAATACTTCGCTGCCTCGTCCGGCTCCTCTTCCTGTAGATAGAGCCAGCCCTGGCGGAAGAGCACCTCGTCTCTCCATGAGAACCTCGGATACTTCTCAAGAATCTCGCGAAGCCTCGATTGCGCGCCTCTCGGTCCGGTCAGTCCACGCTCGAAACGGTCCTGATAGAACCGTGCGATCTTCAGGCTGTGCATGCCGAGATTCTCCTGCACCTGTGCGAGGCGAAGGTCAACATCATTTTTGAGAGGCGTTTTCGGGAACTGTTGCAGGATGGCCTTCAAACGCTGCTCGGCTTTGCGGGCGCGTGACACGTCGCGGTCGGCCAGCCCCATCTGACGCATCTCGGCCTCGGCCATCTTGAGCATCACGCGGTCCGAGAGCTGGTCGGTCGGGAAGAAGGTCAGCCAGTCCTGGTAAGCCTGCGAGGCCTGGATGAGCGCGCTCGTCGTGCCTTCCAGATAAAAAGAGTCCGCGATGGCGAGCTTAGACAGCGGCAGAAACGGCGAATCCGGATAGGTCGTGATGATCGTGTTGAAGAGCAGGCGTCCGGTGTCGTAATTGCCTTTGCGGACCTCTTTGGCTGCGACCTCAAAGAGCTCGCGGTCGCGACCCGGCGCGGTCGCATCCGTTAGGTCAGCATACTTGTCATCATCGCCGCCGCCGCCGAAAAGGCCCAGGAATTTCTTCTTCTTCTTTTTATCTTTCTTCTCAGTGGACGCAACGCTGGCTGTGCTGCGAGCGCTGGCGGTCGCCTGCAATGCATTCTGCACGCGCGTGCCCAGGTCCGTCACTGCGGTCTCCAGCTTTTCCAGCGGGGCCGTCTCGATACGCTCGGCGCGCTCCTGCTTGGCGCGCAGGTCGTTGACCTCGTTGAGCACTGTGTTGACTTCCTGCTCAAGCCCACGCAGCCGCGTGCGCGGGTCGTCCGCGTCCGTTTTATCGCCGCTCTCTTTGGCGTTCAAAGAGGCGACGGCGCTGTTGAGCGAGCGGCGCAACGAATCGAGCTTAGAGCGCATGACCTCCAGGCGCTGCGCCGGCGAGCCTTCGCCCGTCCCCTGCGCGAGAGCCGCCACCTGAGCGCCAAAGACCAGAATCGCGCTCATGACGAGCACTGCAAATTTACGAGACTGCATTTAATTAAAACCTCCGATCGTAAATCGTGAATCGTAAATCGTAAATAGACGAAACTTTCTATTCACGATTCACGATTTACGATTTACGAATTACGCCCACTGCATGGTCGCCTCGCGTAGTTCGCGGACGGCCTGCGCAGGATCCGAGTTATTAAAGACGGCCGAACCGGCGACGATAATCTCCGCGCCGGCGGCTGCTATTTCTGCGATATTGTGGCGATCAATGCCGCCGTCTATTTCGATGCGCGTGCTCAACCGGCGTTCGTCAATCATTCGCCGCAGGCGACGCACTTTATCTAAACTGGTCGGGATAAACTTTTGTCCGCCGAAGCCCGGATTGACGGACATTAACAGAATGTAGTCCGCAAACGACAACGCTTCTTCGAGAGCTATTAGCGGCGTTGCCGGATTGATTGCCACCCCAGCCAGCGCGCCCTTCTTCTTGATAGCCATCAGGGTCCGGTTGAGGTGCGGGTCAATCTCCACGTGTACCGAAACCATCGAAGCGCCCGCCTCGACGAACTGTTCGGCATAGAGCCCCGGCTCTGTGATCATCAGATGCGTGTCAATGGGCAGTTGCGTTGCCCGCTTCACGGCTTTTACGACGGGCAAACCGACCGTAATATTCGGGACAAAGTGGCCGTCCATCACGTCAACATGAACGACTCTCGCGCCGCCGCGCTCGATTGCGGCGATTTCTTCGCCCAGATGCGTGAAATCCGCTGACAGAATTGAAGGGGCTATCTCGATCATCGGAGTCTGGAGTCCAGAGTCTGGAGTCTGGAGTCAGAGGTCAAAAGCAGATTTCTTTTCAGCCTTTGACTCCAGACTCCAAGACTCCAGACTCCAGACTTTCATTGTGGCGTTCCCCTGTTTGCGCCTGGAGACGGCGCTGGCACGGGTGGACGCTTGTTCGCATTCGTGCTGGTACGATTCGCGTTCGACGTATTCGAGCTGCGGTTGCTGTTGTTCACGTTGCGATTCGCATTCATGTTGCGATTCGCGTTAGAGTTGTTTGCGTTGCTGTTATTCGAGTTCTTATTAGCGTTGTTTGAATTGTTAGAGTTCTTATTCTTGTTCTTCGGCTTATTCTGGTTCTGATTTTGATTCGTCGCTGAAGCCTGATTGGCGTTAGCATTTTCGGGTGGCTTGTCGGTCCCCTGCTGATTGCCTTCAGCGCTCGACGGGACGCTCTCGCCCTCTTTCGGCGCCCGGCTGACCTCGACCGCGATGGTCTGGCCCGTTTTGACGATCTGACCCCCTTCAGGATATTGCCAGAGAATCGTGTCAGGCTTTTTATCAAGGCTCGCTCGCGTGCGCGCCACGCGTATGTTCAGGCCCGCATCGTCCAGAGCCGATTCACCTGCGCGGCGGTCCTTCCCTAAGATGTCCGGCACTTTGACCTCCGCCGTGTGCAGGCTGAGGTAGATGGTGCCCAGGAACCCCAGGATGAAGAGGACTATGATGGACAGGGCTATCCCAACCTTTCCCAGCGCCGAGAAAACACGCTTTCCAAAGCCCACAGTCCGAATCACCTCTCTTCAAGACACAACCAACACCCCCGCGCGCCCGGCGAGAAACCGACCGCGAAGTCTAACACCCGCATAAAGCGTGCGGCAAGCGCGCCTCGGTCACTAAGAGCGCTTAACAAAACCGGAAAGAGCCACAGAGGCACAGAGACACAGAGTTAATCAATGAAGGTTTGTTTGACTCCTTTTTCATTCTTCTCCGTGCCTCTGTGGCTAGTTTTGTCAGGTACTCTAAATCTGCCGCTCGAAAGAAGCGATAAAGAAACCATCCGCGCCCTGCCGGTGCGGCCAGATGCGCGCCGTCATCCCGTCAGCGTTTTGAAGTTCCGCCGGAACATTCAAGGAGGTCAGCCGGAATGCCATGTTTTCTTCGAGGAAGCTTGTGATTACCTCTTCATTCTCTTCCGGCTCGACGGAACAGGTTGAATAAATAAGGCGTCCGCCCTTTCGTACAGCCTTCGCGGCATGAGCGAGGATGAGCTTTTGCCGCGCGGACAGGTCCGTAATGTCACGGCTTGTGATGCGCCAGCGTATTTCGGGGTTGCGCCTCAAGGTGCCAGTGCCCGTGCACGGCGCGTCCACGAGCACACGGTCGAAAAGTGAATCGGCGAAAGGCAAAGCTTCTTCAGCGTCATGCGCCACAACGCGCAGATTTGTGATGCCCTGCCGCTCGCACGCGTCTCTCACGGTCCGCACACGGTGCTCATGTATGTCGCCAGCCACGATGAGCGAAAGATTCGGCGTAAGGGATGCGATGTGCGTCGCCTTGCTGCCGGGCGCGGCGCAGACATCAAGCACACGATCCCCAGCTTGCGCCCCCAGGACGTGCGCGACCAGCTGCGAAGCCTCGTCTTGTAGATAAACCTTCCCTTCACGCGCCAATCTTTGCAGCAGGGCGCTCGCGCCCTGGACCCGCCACGCTTTGGCAGCAATCCGTGACGGCTGCAAAACCGCCCCCGCCGCGCGCAGTTCTTCTAAAACCTCATCAACGCTCTCGCCCCGTGCGACGACACGAAAGGCTACAGGCGCCACTTCGTTGTTGACGGACGCAAACTTTTCCGCCTCTTCCCAGCCGAACGCCTCAACCCAGCGCTTCATTAACCAGACGGGATGCGAAGTCTCTACGGCCAGTCTTTCCAGGGGGTCAGAAATCTCTGCTGCCGGGTCGTAGTCCGGTTCGCGTGTCGCGCGCCGGAGGACCGCGTTGATGAACGGGGCGGCAGAGCGCAGGCGTGAGAGGTATGCCAGATTGACGGATTCGTTGACGACTGCCGATGCCGGAACGCGAGAGAGGAAACGCAGTTGATAAAGTCCGAGCCTCAGGGCGCGCCGCACGGGGGCGTCGAGGCTTTCAGCTTCGCGTCCCGCATAATGTTCTATCAATTTGTCGAGCCAGAGTTGTCGGCGCAGCACGCCCTGCACCAGCTCGTAACAGAGGGCACGATCTTCAGAGCGCACCTCCGTATCAACGCCCGCGAGCAATAGAGTCGCATACGCGCTCTCCTCTTCCACGCGGCGCAGGATATTAAAGGCGCAGCGCCGCGCGGGCGAGACGGTCCGCGCTCTCTTTTCCGCCTTCATCCTTCCGCCCTGTCCTGCATTCCAAAACGCTCGCCAGCGCGAAGATGCGTGCCGTTGATGAAGTCACGCACGCTCAAACGACGCTTCCCCTCCGGTTGAACCTCATGCAGGCGAAGCGAAGTAGAGTCCCCGCACGCAACAACCAATTCGTCGCCGTCCGCCCTGACCACCTGGCCAGGGCTCAACGGTTCTCCCCGCTCGCCTGTCTCAACGCTAGCGCGCCAGACGGTCAGGCGCTGCGAACCGTATTGCGTGTGAGCGTTCGGCCAGGGTTGAAAGCCGCGCACGCGCAGCTCTATCTGCGCCGCGTCGAGCGCCCAATCAATCAACCCGTCTTCACGTTTTAGCATGGGCGCGAATGTGGCCTTCTCTTCGCTCTGCGCTCGCGGCTCTATCCAGTCAAGCCGCGCGAGCGTCTCCGACAGAAGCTCCGCGCCCATTTGCGAGAGCCTTGCCATCAGCTCGGGCGCAGTCTCCCCGTCTCCAATCAGAGTCTCACGCTGTAAGAGAATCGCGCCCGCATCCAATTCCTCTATTATCTGCATCGTCGTCACGCCCGTCTCGCGTTCTCCGCGCACGATGGCCCAGTTGACCGGCGCAGCGCCTCTGTACTGCGGCAGCAGCGAGAAATGCACGTTGACGCAACCACGTCGCGGAGTGTGCAGAAAAGTAGCAGGCAGGATGCGACCGTAAGCGACGACGACAGCAGCGTCCGCATCATGTGAAGCAAACAGTTGAAGCGCCTCTTCGTTTCTGATCTTTGCCGGCTGATGGACTGTGAGATTGTGCTTGAGGGCAAACTCCTTGACGGGCGGCTGAGTGATTTTACGCCCGCGTCCGGCCGGCCGATCCGGCTGCGTCCAGACGGCCACGACTTCGTGGCCATCCCCCAGGCAGCGCTGTAACGTCGGCACGGCCGCATCCGGCGTGCCCATGAAAATCAGGCGCATATCATGCAGAGACTAGGTTCCGTTGACATTTGGTTTTTCATTTCAATTGCCACTAGCTTTAGCTAGTGGACAGGTTTAATGGTAGGGCGCAGGCTTTAGCCGAATTTGAGGACAAACTACCTTCCTTGCGGCTTCAGCCCCAAATTAGGCTGAAGCCGCAAGGAGAGTTGAAAACATAGAGTTCGGCTCAAGCCGCCTTGTTTGTGCGCTCCGCCCCACTAGCTCAAGCTAGTGGCAATTGAAAAACGAAATATCAACACGACCTAGATGCTGACAGACCAATGCCGCAAGCATTCGCCATCGTTTCTCTCGGGCGACGATTATTTCAGCGCTAGTCTGATTAAGTGTGCGGTTATTCGCCGGAAGGCGTGTTTACCGGCGAAACCTCCAGGCTCCCGCACACCTGATACTCCTCACGCAGAATGAACACGCGCTTAGTGCCGGGCGCTGTAATCCTGACCCTGCGATAGACAGGACAGGGCTTCCCCATATAGCCTGCGCCGCCAGCGTTGTGATAGACCAGAAAGGCCGCAGTCTTACCCGGCTCAAGCGTCACCAGTTGCGGAGACGCTTTGGCATCATCGCCCATCATGGTTATGCCATTAGCGGCTCGGCCACCGCGAGCAGGTCTCCCGGCCTTATTCAACAACTCGAAACGCGGGTAGCCTTTCAGCGTGCACGGCGACGACGAAATATTGGTGAAGACATAGTCCGTAGTGCGAACGCCGCCCATGGCTGCGTCTTCAGAGACGTGGCGCACAGAGAGCTGATCGCCGCGACATTGGATAGGAGCTAAATTCCCGGCGTGAGTAAAATCCGGTTTTCCCTGTGCGAAAGCAGAAGGGATGAAAAGCATTGATAACGCGAAGAAGGCCAGGAGCACTCGCAGACGAAGAGGTTTACCCGGGGAGATCTCTTTCATTGGATTGACCATCCTTTCCTTAGAAGCCGCATCTGTAGTTGCCGAACTCGTAAACCTTGTTCCACTTTCCGTCCTGCTTCTTGTAGATGGAGTAGCTGTCGCCCTCAAGCCCGTCCGTCTGTGTGATGACTTCGGACGCTCCGTCGCCGTCAAAATCGAGCCCGTCCACGAGCCGCTCCAGGTAGACGCCGTTCTCAATGATCGTGATGTCCGCGCCCGACATAATATCCTTCTCCACGAACTTTTCGTATTGAAGGACAGTGGTGCGGTAACTGTTGCCCTGCGGCTCCGCAATCAGGAAAAGCGCGTAGCGCTCGGCCCCGCCCTTCTGCTTCTTGACGACGAAGCTGCCGACCAATTCCGCCTTGCCGTCATTATTAAGATCGAGCGCGGTGAGATTGACCGTCACGAGCCCCGGGAGCAACGAGGCCGCAAGTCCCTTCTGCTTGTAGGCTGCCTGGACGAGCGGCATGAGTGCGGCGCGCTCGGCAGCGGTCGGAGGCCTACGGGTGTTCTTTCCACCGCCCAGAGACGCGGAATTAGTCGCCAACGCCATCACGTTTCGATTGAGTTTGGCCTGACTTCGCAATGTCACGTCCGCGCTTGTTCGCGCGCATTCTTCGTCTTTGTTCGATTTGGTGACGGTCAGCGAGCCGGCCTCGCTTCCCCCGAAGAGGACGCGATACTTTCGGCCTTTGGAATAATGTTCGCGCGAGAAGCTTTCGATTTCCGCGGCGTCCGAGTCGCCCGCAATAGGCTGCTTGAACTGCCCCCCTTCAATGATGAGGAAAGGCACCACACTGGCGTTCGGCAACTGCAGGGCGGAGACGACGAAAAGGACCGTCGCTTTCGGACTATTGTCCTGCGCTTTAGTCTGCGCAGGATTTCCGACCAAGAGGGTCGCCAGCAAAAGGGAGAGTGTCAGGGATGAGGCAACAAGAGTTCTGAGGGAACGCATAACTACTCCTTTCATCAAGAGAAATGGTTCGTCTGTCTTCTAAATAGTGGCGCGCTTCTCTGCCCTCTGGTCTTCGACGGCGGCGACTTTCGCGGAGGAGAGCTTGGCCTGAAGAAAGAGTCCCAGGTAATCGCGCCCGCCTGCCTTTGAATCCGTGCCGGACATATTAAAGCCGCCGAAGGGGTGTACGCCGACCAGCGCGCCCGTGCATTTGCGATTGAAGTAAAGATTGCCGACATGAAACTCGCGACGCGCTCGCTCGATCTTCGCCGCGTCGCCCGTATAGACGGCCCCTGTCAAACCGAATTGCGTATCGTTGGCGATTCTCAACGCATCGTCGAAATCCTCGGCGCGGATGACTGCGAGCACGGGTCCGAAAATCTCCTCCTGCTCGATGGTCGCGCCCGGTCGAACGTCCGCAATCACGGTCGGCTCGATGAAGAAACCTTGCTCGCCGTCGGCCCCGCCGCCGGTCAGAACCCTGCCGCCTTCGGCCTTGCCTTTCTCTATATACTCGTTGATCGTCTTAAAGGCTTTCTGGTTGATGACGGCCGACATGTTCGTCGCCGGGTCAGTTGGGTCTCCGACTTTAATCTTCTCTGTCCGCTCGACGATCTTTTCCAGCATCGGCTCGTAAACGTCCCTGTGAATGATAGCGCGCGAGCAGGCGGAGCATTTCTGTCCCTGAAAACCGAACGCGGACTGGACGACCCCTGTCGCGGCGTCGTCCAGGTTCACGTCCCTGTCAACGATGATCGCGTCCTTGCCGCCCATCTCAGCCACGACGCGCTTGATCCAGACCTGTCCTTCCTGAACTTTCGCGGCGCGCTCGTTGATTCTGAGTCCGATCTCTTTCGAGCCCGTGAAGGCTATGAACCTCGTTTTCGGATGGTCAACGATCACGTCCCCGACCTCCGCGCCAGAGCCCGTCATGAAGTTGACCACGCCCGGAGGCATTCCGGCCTCTTCCAGAATCTCGAAGAACTTGTAGGCGATGGTCGGCGCGTCAGACGAAGGCTTGAGGACCACAGTGTTGCCCGTAATGGCCGCGGCGACGGTCATCCCGGCCATGATCGCGAGCGGGAAATTCCAGGGCGGAATCACGCAGCCCACGCCGAGCGGGATGTATTCGAGGCGATTATCCTCGCCCTCTATTTTCGTCAAAGGCTGCTCGCCAGCGTAGCGCAGCAGCTCGTGCGCGTAAAACTCGCAGAAATCAATCGCCTCGGCCGTGTCTCCGTCAGCCTCTGCCCAGCTCTTTCCGACTTCGTGAATCATCCATGCGGACATCTCGTGCTTTCGCTGACGTAAAATCTCTGCGGCGCGCAGCGCAAGCTGCGCCCTCTCGGTTGCGGGCGTAAAACGCCACGTCTGGAAAGTCTCGTGGGCCGTCTCGACGGCGCGGCGCGCCAGGTCTTCTGTCGCCTTCTGAAAGCGCCCGACGACCTGAGCCTTCTTTGCAGGGTTGATGCTCTCGTGCTTGCCTTCCGTAGTAATGCGCTCGCCCCCTATGACGAGCGGGTACTCGCGCCCCAGCTCCCCACGGACCTTCTCTATGGCCTCGCGCATCTGGCGCGCGTTCTCTTCACGGCTGAAATCTGTAAACGGCTCGTTACGAAATTCGGTCTGCATACTTGCTCCTTGAAAATGTATGAAAATTTATGGCGTATTGCCGACGCTGCTCGCGCTCCCACGGTCTCCGTTTTTGTTGAAGCCGGGCGGGGCTGTGTAAGTGTTTCCGTTGACTCCGCCGTTGGCCCCAATACCCTGAGTCTGCGGGCCGGACCCGGCGTTCGCGCCCGTGCCAGAGCTGTTCGCGCCCGTCATGTTCGACGCACCGTTAGCGTTGGCGTTCGTCACCGTCGTCGCCCTTTCGCCGCAACCGAACAAAAGAAGCGAAACAGACAGCAGAGAAAGAATCAGCAGAGGTCGTCGCATCAACATCTCCTCCCGCACTCGAAAAATGGATTATCTAAAACTTTATGGTTGCCGGAATGTTATACCAAATCGCTGAACAAAACGAGCGCGGAAATGATCCACGAAATAACACGAAGCCGCACGAATCAAGCAGTCTATTCGTGCGGCTTCGTGTTATTTCGTGGATCGCTATTCCCTTTCTTCCCTTTGGCAACGTGTGATAAAGGGGCTTAGCATACAAAAACGCGGTCGCCGCAAGCTGCGCGGGCGACCGCATTTTTCTTCAGATTCAAAATTTTCAGTTACCACTGACCGGCTCTTTGCAACTTCTTGATCTTGCGCTTGACCATCTCGCGTTTGAGCGGCGTGGTGTGGTCTATAAAGACGATGCCGTCGCAATGGTCCGTCTCGTGCAGCATGCAGCGCGCGGTCAGTTCCATGCCGTCAACCTCGAAGAGGTTCCCGTTGACGTCGTGGGCGCGGACGATGGCGCGGAAATCCCGCTTGACCGCGAAGAAGATGCCCGGGAACGAAAGACAGCCCTCTTCGCCGTCCTGCTGGCCCTCGACGCGAATCACCTCCGGGTTAATCATGGCGATGCGCTGTGCAGGGTCTTTGCCCCCCGAACAGTCCATCACAAACAGGCGCTTTGAGACGCCGACCTGCGGCGCTGCTAACCCGACGCCCGGCGCAGCGTACATCGTCTCGAACATATCCGCGACGAGCTTCTTGAGATTGTCGTCAAACTCCGTGACCGGGTCGCCCGGCGTCAAAAGCACCGGGTCCGGATAATGCACTATATTCAGTAATGCCATCTCGCTTTTCCTCGCTCGATGCTCAAGCCGTGAGCGGGATTAGACGCTCAGGCGGGCCATCAAGTTCGCTTTGTGATTTTACGATAAATGGAGTCTTTGCGCCAGCCGATTGCTAGATGCCAAATAATCTGAGGTGCTAAGATGCGGAGGGCACAAAGCTATGGCAAAGGAAATGTCTAAGACCCAGATTGACCGGCTGGGTGATCGTTTGAGAAAAGGCAACATCAGCGAGGATGATCTGCGCCTTCTCGATCAGTATCGCCGTTCGTTTACTGAGGCATACGAGTTCGTCGTCGGGGCTATTCGGAAGGAGTTAGCGCTTGAGCCAACAGGGAGGCCAGCCAAATCAACCACGTCTATATCTGATAAGCTACGAAGAGAGAGCATTAGGTTAACCCAAATTCAAGACATTGCAGGCTGTAGATTGATTGTGGGAGATATGGCTGAACAGGACTCAGTCGTTCAATCTCTTAAAGGGCTCTTTGAACATACCACGGTCATTGACCGCCGCGAACGACCTAGTCATGGTTACAGAGCTGTTCATGTAGTTGTAACCCATCTTGGTAAGTTGATTGAGATACAGGTTCGGACTTCACTGCAACACCTCTGGGCTGAGCTTTCTGAAAAGTATTCCGATGTTGTTGATCCAGCGATTAAATACGGTGGGGGCAGTAAAGACGCTCAGGAACTCCTTGAAAAGGCATCCAAGCTTGTTAACTCTGAAGAATCGAATGAAAGAGGTTTAACTGAAATACTGATACTATCGTCCACAAAAGATAACCTGTCGGACGACCTTAAGCGGCAGATAGAAGAAGTTCAGGGAGTTCAGGATTCAACTAGACAAGCTACGCTTAACCTGCTTCGAAAACTCATCGAAAGGGTCTAACAGTGTCGGAGGATGAAAGGAGAATGTAATGATATTTCTGATTGAGTATGATCGTAATCGCGGTCAAATAGTCACCTTTGAAAAGTTCGATGACTCAGAACGAGAGAAGGCTGAAGAGTTTCGGCTTGAAATGGAACTTAATCTAAACCGCCTCGGAATAGAGCGTGAGGTTGTCTTACTAGAAGCAGAAACCGAAGAAGCTTTGCGGCGTACACATCGCCGATACTTTGAGGATTTGACCGAACTCGTCAATGCGCCCTCATGAGAATTTTAATCACTTAACTCTTGTGGATTGTTCTGCGAGGTCTAATCGAAAAGCTCATCTACAGGCATTGTCCAACCAGGAACGGCAGGTTCGGCTTCAGCGATTTCGCCGCGACGATAAATTGTAGGATTGTTCGGGTCTGAGGCCCTATAAACTTTGACCGTGTCTTCGCCGAGAAGGTCAACCTCCCAGACTACTAGTGTCCCTGCCGCAAAATAATCGCTGCGCTTCTTTGTAATCGACGTCTCAGCTTTCTTGCCGTAATCGAATTCACTTCTGACTTCAACGGCGAAAACAGGCGCTCCTTCCAGAAACTTCATCCCGGTAGATTTACCCGTATAAAAGGAGGCATCGGGGCTGAAGGAATCGCGGTCTGGCAAATTAACTTTATAGCCTGTGTTGTCAGGGTAGGCCCGCCCGATGTTTTTCCCGCGCGCAAATTCTCTCAAGCTGGAGGCAATGTTGAAAGCGGCGCGGCTAGGCAGATCACCTGTTGGCGGTATGAGGATCAGTTCTCCATTAACGATTTCAGCCTTGCCATTTTCTGGTACGCGGTACAGGTCTTCGATAGTGGCGTGAGTCTTTGTGGTCATATATCAAACCTCACACGAGATGTTATCACGCATTAAGACAAGCGCACATCATCAGAATAAGGACATCTACAGATAGATCTTTCGCGCGTACTCTTCGACCATCCGGTCGCTGTTGAAGCCGGGCACGAGCGTCTCAATCGAACGCTTCATCATCCGGACCCAGCGGCGCGGTATTCCCGCGGAATCGCGGTCGTAATAGGCGGGGACGACCTTTTCCTCCAGCACACGATAGAGCGATTCGGCGTCCGATTCGTCAACGTCCGAGGTCTCTTCACCCGGAGCGGCGTCGCCGATGGCGAACCCGTTCGCGCCGTCGTAGCCTTCGATCCACCAGCCGTCCAGGACCGAAAGATTCAATCCGCCATTCATCGCAACCTTCTCGCCGCTCGTACCCGAAGCTTCCAAAGGGCGGCGCGGCACGTTCATCCAGACATCAACGGCCTGGACGAGCTGGCGCGCGATCTCCTGGTCGTAGTCCTGTAGGAAAACGGCGCGGTGGCGAACGAGCGGGTCATATTTCCACCGGGCGAGCTGTTGGAGAATAAACTTCGCGCCGTGGTCCTGCGGGTGAGCCTTGCCCGCGAAGACGAATTGCACGGGCCGGTCCTCGTGGTTGATGAGGCGCAGGAGGCGATGCGGGTCCGTCAGGAGCAGGCTCCAGCGCTTGTAGGCGGCGACGCGCCGGGCAAAGCCTATGGTCAGGGCCTCGGGGTCAAACATCGTCCGCGCGGCTTCCGTGTAGTCCATGCTCTCGTTATTGCTGAGGCGCGCGTGGAAAGAACGGTGCCGGATAAAAGCTATCAGCCGCTGCTTGAGCAGGCCGTGAGCGCGCCAGAGCTCTTCGTCAGAGATTCGCTCGACACCTCGCCGCCACTCTTCCGGATTGTGCGCGACCTCCGCCCAGTTGTCGCCGACATGCTTCTCGTAAAGGGCGCGTACGAGCGGCGCGACCCACGTCGGCGCGTGCACGCCGTTGGTGACGGAAGTAATCGGAACCTCTTCGATGGTCCGTTCGGGCCAGAGCTTTTGCCAGAGGGCGCGCGAGACCTCGCCGTGCTTGCGGCTGACGCCGTTCGTCGAGCGGCACATTCTGATGGCGAGCGGCGTCAAACCGTAAAGCTCTTCGCGGTCGCCGGGCACGACGCGTCCCAGGTTGATGAACTCTTCGTGTGACAGCCCCAGCGCCTCTTCGTAGGATGGTCCGAAACACTTTTCGACCAGCGGCACGACGAACTCATCGTTGCCTGCGGCGACAGGCGTGTGGGTCGTGAAGACGCAACGCTCGCGCACTCTGCGCGCGGCTTCGTCGAAAGCGACGCCTTCGCCTTCCCTGATTTCGCGCGCCAGCTCAAGCGTGAGGAACGCCGAGTGGCCTTCGTTCAGGTGGAAGACGTGCGGGTCAACGTGTAGGCGGCGGAGCAGGCGCACGCCCCCCAGCCCGAGCATCATCTCCTGCACGATGCGCGTCTCGCGGTCGCCCCCGTAAAGATGTCCAGTCACCAGGCGGTCCGTCTCTTCGTTCTCCTCTATGTTTGTGTCGAGCAGGTAAAGAGGAATACGTCCGACATCCACACGCCAGGCCTGCGCCCGCACGGTGCGCCCGCGCATCAGGACTTCGATCAGGATGGGCGCGCCCGACTCATCTTTAACCTGATGAATCGGCAACACGGTCGGGTGTGTCTCGCCGTAGTGCTCTTCCTGCCAGCCGTCGCGCCTCAGGCGTTGACGAAAATAGCCGTAGCGGTAAAGCAGTCCGACGGCGATGAGCGGCAGGCGCAGATCGCTTGCGGATTTCAGGTGATCCCCGGCAAGCATTCCAAGCCCACCGGAATAGAGTGGCAAAGAGTTGTGAATCCCGTATTCGGCGCAGAAATAGGCTACGGGGCGTTCACGCGTGAGTCTCTTTTCGGACTGCGAATCCCAGACGCGCTCGTCCGCCATATACGCGTCGAAACTCTCTGCGAGCCGGCGCACGCGCTCGCAGTAAACGGGATCGGTCGCCATCTGCATCAGGCGAAATTCCGAGACCTCCGCCAGCAAGCGGCGCGGGTTATGTTCGCACTCTTCCCAGACCGAAGGGTCCAGGTCACGAAAGACCGCCGCGCCGTCCGCGGACCAGCTCCACCAGTAATTCCACGCCAGCCGTTCCAGACCTCTTAACGACTCGGGCAATAAACGTTCACTCAAAGCAGCCCTCTGCTCAATCTCTTCACCCAGTTGAACCATTCAGTTTTCCTTCGGACCCCACCATCATCAGTCATCGAACTTGTGATGCTTCAAAAAAATTTTTGTGTCGTGCGTCGAAAAAAAGAGCAGGCGCACTTCCCGTACCGAACTCTCAGTCTGCAAAAAATCGGCAATCGCACGCGAAGCAACCTTCGCCGCCTCCACGCTCGGATAGCCGAAAGCGCCCGTCGAGATTGACGGGAAGGCTATTGAAGCAAGCTCATTTTCGGAGGCGATCCTCAAGGAGTTTTGATAACAATTCGCCAACAGCTCGGCTTCACGTCCGCCCCATCTACCATAAATCGGTCCGACAGTATGAATCACGTAGCGCGCAGGCAGCAGCCCGCCGCTCGTCATCACAGCTTCGCCCGTCGGCAGACCATCAGGCAAACGTGTGCGCCTGATTTCACGACATTCTTCTAAAATCCGCGCGCCCCCCACGCGGTGAATTGCCCCGTCAACGCCTCCCCCGCCGAGCAGTGTGGAGTTAGCGGCGTTCACAATCGCATCTACACGCTGCCGCGTGATGTCGCCCGTGAGGACGCGAACGCGGTTGTCAAGAAAAAGTTGTAAATCTTCTCCGTTCGCCAAGACACTATTACAAGCCGTCTTTAGACGGCGGCAGCATAAAGCCCCGTGCGTCAGCACGGGGTTGGTATAGTTAACAAGAGGATCAAGCCCGCGTCAGCGGGCGACAGCCTTAAATGAATTGCAGTCGGGCATCCACGGGCTGTCGCCCATTTCACGGGCTTCGAAATATCTTCCTGCCGGTTACCCAGGGCTTGCGCCCTGGGCTTTATACTGTAGCCCATTTCATGGGCTTTAGACGGCCGCCCGCTTGATGCGGGCTAGATGCTTTTACTCGTTACTCGTCACTTCTGCATCGCGCGGCTCGACCGTTATCTCATCGAACATGTCCTGCCGCCGGAGAGCTTCGGCAACGCCTTTGGCTTTGTGTTCCGTGAGCGGGTGCTCCGGGTCCACGCTCGCAATCTCGAACAACCTCTCATCCAGAAGGCGGACCCCGAGCGTGCCTAAGGGGACGCCCGGCGTGACCTGGATGTCGCCCATGTTGTGAATGCGAAAACGTCCGGTCTGCTCAACCCAGTCCTCTATGAACGGGTCGCGTAAAGCGTGTTCGGCTTCTGTTTCGGTCAGGTATGCACCTTCGACAATCAGACAATATTCGATTCCTTTATCGGTCTTCATGGCGTGGAGCGGAGTCTGTCGGGCCTCCGCAAGCGATTCTGGCCAATCCGTTGGAGCAGGAAGGCGTAATTTACCATCGCGGGGCGACGAGCGCCACAGATTTCGTCAACTTGGAGGGTCAGAGGGGCGTCCACGTGCGATTTCAATGAGATACGTTCGATTCAACTGCGGGGGCAGAGATTTCAGCGCAGATTTTATCACTAAATCCGGAAATGGAAACGACAAAAAACAGTGGCGGCCGGAGAACCATTTCTCTCCGGCCGCCACTGTAAATCCGCTTTCGCGTTAAGCCTTAGTAGGCCCTTGCGTACTGCTCGTTAAGCGCCTGGCGAAGGCGTTCAAAATAGGAATCGAAGGTCACAAAATCCGTGCCCTGAAAGAAGGCGCGCCCACCCGTCTCGTTCGAGAGACGATTGAGCGAGCTCTGCCCGTAGCCAATCGCCCTGCGATTCCAGCTGGTCAATCCGACCGTCGGCGCGTAGAAGGAATAGATCGTGACGTTGCGCTTCTGCGCCTCCTTGATAGCGCGCAGCAAATCAACGGTATTGGCCGCCGAGTCAATGTCGAAGCCGCGCGACGTGTCCAGCCCGTCGGAGATTAGAAGCAGGGCATTGCGATTCCCGCCGCTCTGCTCAAAACGGCGCAGCGCCTCTATGACCTCTATGTAAGGGTTGTAAGGCGAAGCCGAGGTGCTGCCGACAGGCACACGCAAAGCCCTGGCGGCTTTTTCGAGATCATCCGTGAACGGCTGCCGGACCTGCAAGGTTCCGGTCGTGAGGTACGCGACCATGACGCGCGAGCCCGCCGGAAGCGAACGGATAAATTCGCGAGTCGTCCCAAGCTCGCTGCCGACGCGAGCGACCAGATCGTCCTGGATGAGAATCGCCAGATTCAAAGGCGTCTCGACCCGATTGTCCGCGACCGTCTTAACGTTTTTATCTAAAGTCACAACGGTCGTCGCCGACGCGCTCAAAGATGCGGCGATAAGAAGGATGAAGGTCGCAAAGATTGTGAATGATTTTCTTCCTAACATGATTGTTATCAACTCCCTTTTGATTAAAGCCCGAAAGCTCCCGATTCCAAACGACCGGCGCGGCACTTTTTACTTTCCCAAACGTCCATACGCCGTCTTAAGACCTTCGTTCCGCAGGAACTTTTTCGTGACTTGAGATGCGACTACGCGTGTAAAGGTGGCCTAAGAGCAGTGAGCAGCAGGCAGCTAACGTGGGCTCTGACGATGCTGGGGGATTCATGTCCCGCGCTCACGCGCGGGGCTACATGCTGCCGCCCGCTCGCGCGGGCTGGGCGCCCAGCACCTTTCCGCGCAACATGGTTATCCATTCATTCAGAGACGTTTTTCCGCCCTTGCTCCTCGCTTGCCTTTCCCCGCTCCGCTCGGCTAAATTATCGTCTCAACTTCGGAGCGCATCCCGCCCATCATTTCAGGACGTTCAAATTGATGCGACTGGCTATCCTTCTCCAAATTATGAATCTCTGAAAGGAAACTCTTTTCAAGGCTTATGAAATCCTATCCGACCGACAAGATTCGCAACCTCGCCGTCATCGGGCACGGCGACGCAGGTAAAACGCAACTCATCAGTTCTCTTCTCTACGTCGCCGGGGCGACTCCGCGCTGGGGCAAAGTTGACGAAGGGACGACCGTCACCGATTACGAAGAGGACTCTATTGAACGCAAAGTAACGCTCAACACGGCGCTCGCCCACCTCGAACATCAAGAGACGAAGATCAACCTGATAGACACGCCCGGCTACGCCGCCTTCGTCGCGCACGCGCGGCCCGCCCTGCGCGTGGCCGATTGCGCGCTCGTCGTCATTCACGGCGTCAAGGGCGTGGAGGTGCAGACCGAGAAGACCTGGGCCTACGCCAACGAGTTCATGCTCCCGCGCATGATGCTCATTAACATGCTGGACAAAGAGCACGCCGATTTCGGCGCGGCCATAGAGAGCGCGCAGCAGGTCTTTAGCCGAGCCATCATTCCGTTTACGCTCCCCATCGGTAAGGAGAAAGATTTTCGAGGCATCGTTGACGTCGTTCACATGAAAGCCTACGAGTTTGACGAAAACGGGAAGGCCAAAGAGATCGAGATGCCGACGGAGGGGCGCGACCTCCTGGACAAAGCGCGCGAACGCCTGGTCGAGCTCGTCGCCGAATCGGACGACGCCCTGATGGAGAAATACTTCGAAGAGGGGACGCTGCCGGACGAGGACGTCATTCCTGGGATCAAGAAGGCGATTGAGCGGAGCAAGCTCTGCCCCGTTTTCGCAGCCTCATCCACGACGCTCGTCGGACTGTCGGTGCTTCTGGATGCGGTCGTGGATTATGCACCGAATCCAGCGGCGCACGAGGCAGAGCACGGGCGCGCCAGCGTTGATGGTGACGGCGGAGAGCCGATCTCGCGCAGGTACGATGACAGCGAGCCATTTTCCGCTTACGTCTTCCGCACCATCGCGGACCCCTTCGCCGGGCGCATCAATGTCATGCGGATCATCAGCGGCAAGGTCCATTCGGACGCCAATGTTTTCAACTCCAAACGCGGCGCGCAGGAGCGCCTCGGCGCGCTTCATTCCGTTCAGGGCAAACAACTGGATAAGATCGAAGAGGCGCATGCGGGCGACATCATCGCCTGCGTCAAGCTGAAGGACACGCAGACGGGCGACACGCTCGCGGACAAGGCCGCGCAGATAGTGTATGACGGCGTCGAATATCCGGAGGCGGCAATCGCATTCGCCATCGAGCCGAAATCCCGCCAGGACGAAGAGAAGATCAGCGTCGCCATTCACAAGATTCTGGAAGAGGACCCGGCCCTCAGTTTTACGCGCGACGCGCAGACCAAAGAGTTCCTGCTCGCGGGCTCGGGCCAGCTACATGTCGAGACCGTGATTGATAAATTGAAGAAACGTTACAGCGTCGAAGTCGCGCTCCACCCGCCGAAAGTCCCCTACAAGGAGACGATCACGCAGCGCGCAGAGGTCCAGGGCCGCCACAAGAAGCAGACGGGCGGGCGCGGGCAGTTCGGCGATTGCAAGGTCGTCTTCGAGCCCCTGCCTCGCGGCGAGGGTTTCGTCTTCGAGGATAAGATTTTCGGAGGCGCGGTGCCGCAAAACTTCCGCCCGGCCATCGAGAAAGGGATCGTCGAGGCGGCTTCTAACGGCGCGGTCGCTGGCTACCCGCTGATAGATTTCAAAGCCGTGCTGGTTGACGGCTCCTATCACACAGTGGATTCCGACGAGCACTCGTTCCGCGCCGCGGGCCGCAAGGCTTTCCGCGCGGCGATGGAGAAGGTGAAGCCCACTTTGCTTGAGCCGATCATGGATGTCGAAGTGGTCGCGCCGCAGGAGTACAGCGGCGATTTGATGGGCGATCTCAACTCGCGTCGCGGGCGTGTGCAAGGCATGGAGGCGCGCGGCAACCAGCAGGTCATCAAGGCGCAGGTCCCGATGTCCGAGATGCTCAACTACCAGTCAACCCTGAACTCGATCACGGCTGCGCGCGGCTCCTACCACATGCAGTTCTCACACTACGACCAGGTGCCGGGCCAGATCGCACAGAAGATCGTCGAGCAAGCGAAAGCTGAAGGAAGGATTAGAGCGGAAGAGGAAGAGTAACGAGGAAGCTAAACAGAATGTCACGGCAACTAGCCAAATACTGGATTACCGTTGACGAGTATGAGCGCATGGGCGAGGCGGGCATTTTTAGTTCAGATGCCCGCCTTGAGCTTCTCGAAGGAAGTATTTATGAACTGCCGCGCATTAGACCTCCCCACGCCGCATGCGTTACCTATTTGAGCATGCTTTTCCATCGTCTCTTTGACCGCAAGTTTATTGTCTCATCGCAAGACCCAATTCGCCTCGATGATTATTCGGAGCCGCAGCCGGATGTCGCGCTCCTGCGCTGGCGCGATAATTATTATCGCGACGGACACCCGACGCCCGCCGACGTGCTGCTCATCATCGAAGTGGCCGACTCGACGGTTGAAAGCGATCGCTCTTACAAGATGCCGCTTTATGCGAAGGCGGGCATCCCGGAAGCCTGGCTCGTCAATTTGCCGGATGAAAGAATCGAGCTTTACGCCGAACCTGTCAGCGGTACATACCAGACCACCAGAAATTTTATACGGGGCGAAGAGGTACAGGCTCACACCATCGCTGATTTGCGCGTCGCGGTCGCTGAAGTTTTGGGTTGAGATGCGGCCAAGTCAAATTATCCGGTCGAATTCCCTGCTTTTCCATTAACGACAACTTCCGAACAAAACCATTAAGGCTGAAGAAACATGCGGGCGATAATTAACGTATCGCTCTAGAGCGCTCGCCTCTTCTTACGAATCCGTCAGCGTCCAACCGGGATGCGCCGAGAATCATCGAAGCGAGGCGATAGACCCGAAATGGCCGGGCGCGCAGCTCTCTTGACCGACAATCAATTCAAAAAGGATAGATCAGACGAATGCGTAGAATTTTGTTCTTTTTTCTAATCACGGCTGTGGCAACTCTCTGTGCGGCGAGCGCCAGGGCCGCGCGCAAGCCCAATGACGCGCCCTTCTGGACGGGCAAGCCAGACCCCGCCACGTTCACCAAAATTCAGGACGAGCGGCTGGCTAAAGCTCAACAGACGCTTGACCGGATGATCGCCTTCAAAGGCAAGCGCACAATCGAAAATACGCTCAGGCCGTATGACGAAGTGTTGACCTACCTGGACGCCGCGGGCCAGCAGGCGGGGCTGATTCAGGAGGTCCACCCGGACGAGGCCATGCGCTCGACCGCCGAGAAGGTCTCTCAAAAGGTCCAGGCATTTCTGACAGACCTCTCTTTGAATCGCGCCGTCTATGATGCGCTCACCTCTCTGGACGTCAAGGGCGCGGACGCCGAGACGCGATACTACGTCGAGAAGACCCTGCGCGATTTTCGCCTCGCAGGTGTGGACAAGGACGAAGCGACCAGAAAACGCATCAAGGCGCTGCGCGACGAGCTGGTCCTCATCGGACAGGAGTTCTCGCGCAACATCCGCGACGACAAGCGCACAGTCATCGTCGAAGACCCAGCGGAGCTTGAAGGGCTGCCCGCCGATTACATCGCGCGTCACAAACCCGGCCCCGATGGCAAGATTACTCTGACGATTGATTACCCGGATTCCCTTCCGGTCTTCTCCTATGCGAAACGAGAGAGCCTGCGCAAGCGCATGTTCATGGAGTACAACAACCGTGCGTACCCGAAGAACATGGCCGTGCTCGACCGCATGATCGCCAAGCGGCATGAACTGGCGAACCTCCTGGGCTTCTCGAACTGGGCCGACTACATTACGGCGGACAAGATGGTTGGCTCAGGCAGGAACGCCTCCGAATTCATTGACCGCATCGTCGAGGCTTCGAAGGCCAAGGCCGCCAGCGAATACCAAATGCTGCTCAAGCGCAAGCAGCAGGACGTCCCCGACGCGACGGGGATCAACGCGTGGGAGTCGAATTACTATTCGGAGCTCGTCAGAAAAGCCAGCTACGATTTCGATTCTCAATCGGTGCGCCCCTATTTTCAGTACGACAGAGTCAAGCAGGGCGTGCTCGACGTCACGAGCAGATTGTTCGGCGTGACCTTCCGGCAGGTTAAAGACGCGCCCGTCTGGGACCCGTCGGTCGAGTGCTGGGAGATGCTTGAGAACGGGAAACTGGTCGGCCGCTTTTATCTGGACATGCACCCGCGCAAGGGCAAGTTCAATCACGCGGCGGAGTTTTCCGTGCGGACCGGCGTTGCCGGACGCCAGATTCCAGAGGCGGTGCTCGTCTGCAACTTTCCAGGGGGCGAGGCCAATGATCCGGGCCTGATGGAGCACGACGACGTTGAGACCTTCTTCCACGAATTCGGCCACCTGCTGCACGAGCTCTTCGCGGGCCGTCACAACTGGATTGGCGTCGGCGGCATCCGCACCGAGCAGGATTTTGTCGAAGCGCCTTCGCAGATGTTGGAGGAGTGGACCTGGGACCCGATGGTGCTGCAAACCTTCGCCAAACATTACCAGACCAACGAGCCGATTCCGACCGCGCTCGTCAAACAGATGAAGCGCGCCAGCGAGTTCGGCAAGGGGCTGGTGGTCAGACGCCAGATGGTTTACGCCAAGCTGTCGCTTTCCATCTACGACCGCAAGCCCGCGGACGTCAACACGGACATGATGATCGAGAAACTGACCGAGGAGTATCAGCCATACCCGTTCGTCAAGGATACGCACTGGCAGACCTCTTTCGGGCACCTCGACGGCTACTCCGCTGTGTACTACACGTATATGTGGTCGCTCGTCATCGCCAAGGACCTGTTCAGCCAGTTCGACAGATCGAACCTGCTTGCCCCAGGTGTGGCGAAGCGCTACCGTAATGCCGTGCTCGTGCCCGGCGGCTCGCAACCCGCGAAGCAGCTCGTCGAGCAATTTCTGAACAGACCATTCAACTTTAAAGCCTGGCAAGAGTGGCTTAACGAGGGAAGCTAAAACGAGTGATGAGTAATGAGTGATGAGTGATGAGTAAGAAGAAGTTTTTACTCATCACTCATCACTCATCACTCATCACTTTTACGAGGGGGTTATTAAATGAAAAGAATCACACAATATCTGATCGTCCCGGTCGGGGTCGTCTGCTCTTTCTTCATTCTGGCAAGCGGCGCGCGCCCTGGCGTTTCGGCGTTTGAAAACTCCGGTCCGCCCGAGCCCGCGCGCGACGCGGCGGCCATCTATAAGAGCAAATGCGCAAGTTGTCACGGCAAGGACGGAAGGTCCAAGACTTTCAAGGCAAAGTTTAACCACGCGCGTAACCTGGCCGACGCGGAGTGGCAGAATAACATCACGGACGAGCGCATCTTTAATTCAATCGCGAACGGTCGCGGCAAAATGCCTGCCTACGCGAATAAATTAACGCAAGCCGAGATTGAAGCGCTGGTCGTTTACGTCCGAGGACTAAGAAGGTAGGAACCCGCCGCCTTTGCTGGAGATTGATTTCACGCAAAGACGCTAAGGCGCGAAGATTAGAACGCGGGCAGCACGTTGAATGACGTGCTGCCCGCGTTCCACTGTCTGACAGGATATTCAGGGAGAGAAGTTTCAGCTTTTTAAAGCTCAGAGATTAATGACGCCCGCGCCTGTTATTCCTCCAGGTCTGTCTGAGCGCATCCCTTTCCGCACGTTGATGCAGCCTCAGGTTACGTCGCGCCTGCCTGCTCTGATAGCGCCACGTCGGGTTGTTGCTGTAGACACCTCGCCCATAACGCAGCCGTGAATTCAGAGTACGCCTCTCATTGCGTTGATGAATTCTAAGATCGCGTCTCAATTCGTTTCGGGCATGCCTTCTGGCACTCACGGTCTGCCCGTACGGCCGATCATATCGCCTGCCGTTGGCTCTTGCCCAGGGCGGCGGGCCTTTGCGCCGCTGCGCCTCGGCCGGGATGTACATGCCCAGCAGCAGGGCGGCGCCGACTGAGACTGTACATAAAGCCTTCTTGACTGTACTAATTCCGAAATTCATACTGAACCTCCTCCAGATGATCTAGCGTATTTCTCCAACAAAACGGCCTCTTGTTTTCACCCTGTCAGGCGCCATTCTGTATTTTTTATTTAAGCTGGCAATCCTTATTCCGTAACCGTAAAGAGCGTGGGGGCAGTTGTTGACATCGCCCCGAATTTAGCATAGCCTCTGCTCGCAACAGCCAGTCAGGGGTTTACTGTCGCAGCGAGACCTCTTTTCAAGCTGCGCGACACGAGGGACCTCACTTTTAAGCCGGTACGGGAATCCCGCGCAAGATGAACTAAACCACCCGCGGTAACCTACAAAATAAAAGGATGACATCGTGAGAAACTACAGAACGCTATTTCTTATCTTCGTTGTGGCCGCGAGCCTTCTCTCCGCTTCGTGCTCCAGCTATGGGACCAAGCTCGAATACAAGAAAGGTAAGCTCTACTACACCTCGAACGTCACCGAGGCGGACGCCAGGAAGCTGGGCGACTACCTGGACAAAGGTGGATTTTTCAGCGAGACGGAGGAGCGGGCACTTCAATTGGACAAAGCAGGCGACACCTACCAGATGCGCGTTTCGGTCAAAGAAGGCGTGGATAAGGATCCGAAATACGAAAAGCCCTTCGCCCAAATCGCCAGCGCAGTATCCAAGAACGTCTTCGGCGGCGCCAAAGTAGAAGTTCACTTCACGGACCAATACTTCAAGACGCTCAAAGTCATCCAGATGGGTTAGAAGAATAATTATGAATTTTGAGTTTTGAATTATGAATTGAAAGCAGTAATTCAACATTCAAAACTCAAAATTCATAATTCGTTTTTCTCCGCGGTTAGCCCCCGAACTGCTGGCGATAATCGGCCGAGCGTTGTCTCAGTTCCAGCCAGTCGTTAAAGATTTCGGGCTGCTGTAACCAGACCGTGAACCATTCGGCGATCTCGGCTTTCTCCGCCCGCTTCTTTTCATCAACGTTGCGGTTGCGTGCGATCATCTGCGCGCGCTGCTTCCCCTTCAAGGCCGTCTCGCGCACGCGGCGTAAACCCTCCTCATCCTTCTTGCGCGCGAATTGCCGCCTGAGGTTATCGAGGTTTTTTATCGAAGCTGCGGCCTGCGCGAAGGTCGAAAACTTCAGGACGTTGCGAAACATCGCCTCATACGGGTCCGTCGAGCGGTAGCGCGTGTCCAGTTCCAGGACTTCGGCGTGGCGCAGCTCTGCGCCTTCGTCGGCCAGCAGACGGGCCACCGCAGCCGGGCTCTCGATTGCGCCCTCGCCGAATCGCTCGCGCACGACCGACTCGATGGTCTCCAGTTCCGCCGCGCCGACCGTCTCGCAATCGAGGTGCTCCCAGACCTCTATCATCAAATCGCGTTTGGTGCGCGCCTGCCACTCGCGTTTTTCCATTTCACCTGCAAGCTTACCAAAAAAGCAGTGACAAGTGACAAGTGACAGGTGACAAGTTAAAATTCTTTCGCTCGTCATTCGTCACTATCTGTTATGGCAGTTCACGAAGAGGCGCTCCAGGCGCTTCGTCAACATTTCGGCTTTGAAGGTTTTCGCGAAGGACAGCGCGAAGTCATCAATGCTGTCCTCGAAGGCCACGACACGGTGGTCGTGATGCCGACCGGCGGCGGGAAATCGCTCTGCTATCAACTGCCCGCGCTTATGAAACCGGGCGCGACCATCGTCGTTTCGCCGCTCATCGCCTTGATGAAAGATCAGGTTGACGCCCTCTCGGCGCGCAACCTTCCGGCGACGTTTATCAACAGCTCGATTACGTTCGAAGAGCAGAAGGCGCGCATCGCGGGCGTGCGCCGCGGGCTTTATAAACTGGTCTATGTCGCCCCCGAGCGTTTTCGCAGCGCACACTTTGTGGAGACCCTGCGCTCCATCGCCATTTCCCTCTTCGCGATTGACGAGGCGCACTGCATCTCGCAATGGGGACACGATTTTCGCCCGGACTACTTGCGGCTCAAACAGTCCATCGAAGAGCTCGGGCGCCCGCAGATCGCCGCGCTCACGGCGACCGCCACGCCCTATGTGCGCGCGGACATTATCGAGCAACTGAGCTTGCAGGACCCGCGCGCCTTCGTCAGCGGCTTCGACCGCCCGAACCTCTCCATCAATGTCATTCATACGCAGAAGGAGCGCGAGAAGATCGCGCACATCAGGGCGCTCGCTGCGTCGCAGGGTGGCGCAGGCATCATCTACACTTCGACGCGCAAGGCCGTCGAGCAGGTTACGGGCAGACTCCAGAGCGCTGGTCTGAGCGCCATCGGCTATCACGCCGGGATGGACGAATCGTCGCGCTCGCGCGCGCAGGATGAGTTCATGTCCGGGCGTGTCCAGATGATCGTGGCGACCAACGCTTTCGGCATGGGCATTGACAAGCCGGACATACGTTTTGTCGCTCACTACCAGATGCCCGGCTCGATTGAAGCCTATTACCAGGAGATCGGGCGTGCCGGGCGTGACGGCCTGCCCTCGACCTGCGCGCTCTTCTTTAACTACGCGGACAAGCGCACGCAGGACTACTTTATCGAAGGCTCGTACCCGCCGCCCGAAGTGGTCGCGCGCGTTTATCAGGCTCTGGTCGCCACCAATCAAAGCCGGATAGAGCTTTCGGTCAGCGAGATTGCCGCGCGCGCCGGGGTTCGCAACGAGATGGCCGTGCAATCCGCCCTCATCATTCTTGAGAAGGCCGGCCACATCGAACGCGGCTCGTCAAGCGAGAACCGCGCCGCCCTGCGTTTGAGAATGAAGCCGCACGAGGCGCGCGAAGCGGTCGGTCCACGCGACACGAAAGCGAGGCAAGTTCTTTTTGGCCTGCTCGGCGGTCACGACCTGAACGAGCGCGCGGAGATAGAGTTGGACGTGACGGAGTTTGCCGAAAGCCTCGGTCTGGAGCTTCCAGTTGTGCGCCGCGCGCTTTCGCAGCTTGCGGCCTCTGAAATCATCACCTATAGCCCGGCGCGACGCACGCGCGGCGTCCTCCTTCTGGACGAGCGGCCCGCGTCGAGCCTTCGCATACGCCCGCAAGAGATAGCCCGCCGCGCCGCGCTGGAGCAACGCAAGCTCCGCGAAATGATCAGCTTCTGCTACACGGAGAGCTGCTACCGCGCCTTTATCCTGGACTATTTCGGCGACGCGCATCACGCCAAAAACTGCGGCACCTGCGGCAACTGTGCCACGCTCGCGGATGAGACTCTCACGCGCAGACCAAAACCGACCGCGCCGCTCAGCGAGCCGAGCGAGCTTGACGAGTTTGTGAGAGAGCACGTGCCCGTCGCGCTCGATCTTGAGCACGAGCTTGACGAGCGCTCGCGTATTAAACGAGCGAGCGCCGCGGCCGAAACAGCAGCCGCTACAGAGGCGCGCGGAATCAGCGTCACTCAAGCTCGCGCCCTGACCGAAGAGGAGATGTTGCTCGTTCGCAAAGTCCTGGCGTGCGCAGCGCGAATGCAGGGGCGTTTCGGCAAGGGACTTCTGGCCTCAACGCTGAGGGGCTCGCGCGCACGCAATGTTCTACAGGCCGGACTCGATCAGCTTTCGACCTACGGCATCCTCGACGACATGACGCAGGACGAGTTGTTGACTTACATTGACGCGCTCGTCGCCGCAGGATGTTTGAAGGTCACGGGCGGCTCATACCCGACTGTCTCCCTGACCGCGCTCGGCGGGGATGTAATGCGCGAGCGAGCGCAGGTAGAGCTGGCCCTGCCGGAAACCTCACTGAGCGCGCTTGCCACGGCCTCATACAGCGCTGAGCCCACCAGAGTCTCCAGGGCGAAATCCGTGAACACTGTTGACGAGACCTATGCTCTCTACAACGAGGGCCTCTCCATAGAAGAGATTTGCGAGCGGCGCGGGCTGACGGAGATCACCGTCGAGAAGCATCTGGCCGAATGCATCACGAAAGGGCACCCCTTCGACCTCTCCCGCCACGTCTCTGAGGCGGACCGCGCATTGGTCGAACAGGCTGCCGCGCGTTTGGGGACGGAGCTTCTGCGCCCACTGCGCGACGCACTCCCTCCCAGAATCAACTACCGCATGATCCGCTTCGTCGTCGCCGACCTGGAGCGCGAGAAGCAAACAAAGGCAGCTGGGAACATTTAGACCTTTGAAGATATAAAGGAGACTTTGCATGATCGTTAATCCGGAAACAGATGCGCCACAACCGAACGAGCCTTTGCCGCAGCCGGGCGACACGGACCTGCCGCCCGTCGGTCCTGACGATCCCATCGTTCCGGACCCGTCGCGGCCTGAGCCGCTGCCGCTGCCGCCGGACTCGCTGCCGACGCCCGCCGCCCCCGTGCGCGAGCCCGAAACTCCGCCGCCCGCAGTGGACCCACAGCCGGGCGAGCCGAAACGACTGGTTTAAGAGGTGCGTTCGGGTCCGCAAAGGCGAGGGCGGTCACACGTCATAGATGCGGTCAGAGACGGCAAGCCTTCCTTGAAAAGCCGTCTGCGGCGCCGGAGATTCGCCAAAACTTTCCAGGCGCCTTTCTCACCAGCCGTAGGTCGGCGGGCGCGCGCCCCCTTGAGCGCCCGCGACACGGCAAAATAAGGCAAAAGGCAAAAGGTAAAAGGAAAAAGTGAAGAGAAAGAACTTGATTCTCGTTTCTTACTTTTGCCTTTTACCTTTTTACTTTTGCCTTTATAATCGGACGGTTCATAAGGTCCGCAAGGCGTTACCTCAGAAAGCGTCTTCAAGCGGGAAGTAAATCAATCAATAATTGCGCCCGCAATACCTTGTTCATTGGACGTGTGCGAACGGGACTAACCAAACACTTCAAGCAGAAGGCAAGATGAGTACGCAGACTACAGAACGGGTCGTGACGAAAAGGCAGGTTCGGCAAGAGAATCCGCTTTCGTTCATCCAAACGATTGCAGAGAAACTCAGAGCAAAGCCTTTCGTGCCTCATCCGAAGTTCGTCGGAAGCCACGCCCAAACGTTAGGGGCCTATTACTGGCCGCGCGGATTTCTCAAGCGGACGCATCGCGCAGATGAATCCCGCATCTTCGAAGTCGAGCCGGACGTCCGGCTTCTGGCTCATTGCCGCTGGCAAAAGAATCGTCATTCGCACCCGACCCTGCTCCTCCTTCACGGGCTCGAAGGCGCCAACACCTCTGTTTACATGCTCGCCACGGCCGCGAAAGCTTTTGACGCAGGCTTCAACGTGGTGCGCCTCAACTTTCGGACCTGCGGGAAGACGGAGCACCTGACGCCAACCTTCTATCACGGTGGACTGACCGGCGACCTGCACTTTGTCTTGCGCGAACTGATCGAGAAGGACCGGCTGTCGCGCATCTTCATTGCAGGCTTTTCCCTGGGCGGCAATATGAGCCTGCTGTTCGCGGGCGAAGACTTGAACAAAGTGCCGCGCGAGCTGGCGGGCGTTTGCGCCATCTCCCCCACGATTGAGTTGAGCCCTTGCGCGGACGCCATCGAGCGGCCCGAGAACTGGGTTTACAAATACAGTTTTATGCGCAGCATGCGGAAGCGCGTGCGCCGCAAGCGAAAGTTCTTTCCGGACCGCTACGACACACGCGGGCTCCATCGCATCCGCACCATCAGAGATTTCGACCAACGCTACACGGTGGTTGACGGCGGCTACAGGAGCGTTGATGAGTACTACGAGCGGGCCAGCTCGCTCTCCTACATTCGCCACATACGCACGCCCGCCCTCATTATTCACGCTCAGGACGATCCGCTCGTTCCCTTCGAGCCTTTCCGCGACCCTTCTTTGACGGAGAACCCTTACCTGATCTTCATCGCGCCCGAGCACGGCGGCCACGTCGGCTTTGTCGGCGCGGAGACCGACGGCGAAGACCGTTTCTGGGTGGAGAACCGGATCGTTGAATTCTGCCGACTCGTCAACGAGCGCCTGGCGCATTAGCCCCTCAAGAGTTGTACTCTTACTCACAAACGTCTAAGCTATCCGCATCCCTGTTTTTCTGAGACGATGCAGACAGCACTCTATATCTTTGCCATCATTGCCCTGGTGTTCGCCAACGGTTTTTTCGTCGCGGCCGAGTTCGCGCTGGTCGGCGTGCGCCGCTCACGCGTCGAGACGCTCGCCAAGGAAGATGACCGCCGCGCAAAACGCCTGCTCGGCCTGCTCAATAATCTGAACGCCTATCTTTCGGCCTCGCAGCTCGGCATCACGCTGGCATCGCTCGCGCTCGGCTGGATCGGCGAGCCGACCGTCGCGCATATTCTCGAAGCCCCGCTCGCGAGCCTGCCGGAAGCGTGGCGACACACGATTGCCTTTCTCGTCGCTTACATCATTATCACCATCCTGCACATCGTTCTCGGCGAGCAGGCCCCGAAACTTCTCGGCCTTGAGAGGGCCGAGAAGGTCGCGCTGGCGACGGCGCTTCCAATGCAGATTTTCTACAGCATCTTCCGCTGGCCGGTCCGCGCCCTTGATCGGGCGAGCGCCCGCACCGTCCGTCTTTTCGGTCTTCACCCGACGGCCGAACACGGCTCGATTTATACGGAAGATGAGTTGCGCCAGCTCATAGAGGCTTCGCGCAAGAGTGGGCATCTGGAAGAGGACGAGCAGCGCTTGATTAATCGCATCTTTGACTTCGCCGCCGCCGAAGTGCGCGAGGCGATGATCCCGCGCTTGAACGTCGTCGCTCTGCCCGTCAGCGCGACGATTGATGAAGCCGAGAAACTCTTTTGCGGCTCGGGCTACTCGCGCTTGCCGGTCTTTCGCGAGAAGATGGACGAAGTCATCGGCATCATCTACTTAAAAGACCTCGTCCCGTGCCTGCGCGAAGACCCGGGCGAATTCAATCTCGAAAAACTGCTTCACCCGCCGACCTTCATCCCGGCGACCGCCAGGCTCGGAACGGTGCTCGCCCAGATGCAGGCCTCGCAGACACACATGGCTTTCGTCGTTGACGAATACGGCGGCATCGAGGGGCTGGTCACGCTCGAAGATCTGCTGGAAGAGATCGTCGGCGAGATCAACGACGAATATGACGAGGAGGTCCGCTCACAGATTGTCGAAGAAGGCGGGACGTATCTGCTCGACGGAATGCTCGCCGTGCGCGACGCGAACCGCCGTTTCAACCTGAACCTACCGGAAGAGGCAGGCTACACGACGCTCGCAGGATTTCTACTGGCCAAGGCCGGACGCCTCCTGACGCAGGGCGAGACGGTCGAGCACGAGGGGGCGAGCTTTACTGTCGAACGCGTGGACCGCCGTCGGATACGCAGGATACGTTTCATGCCTGTGGCGGAAGATAGGCAGCAATTAAGCTCGCTATTGCTACCGCTAATCTGGACGTCGCTGGTCATGATCTGATTCCTTATTGATGTCACTATTGAGGCGGGCGGGTATGAACAGGACAGATAACGACTGGAAGATGAAAAGAAACGTTTTATGTATTTCACTGACTATTTTACTCGTCCTGAATAGTTGTGCGCGGCAACAGCAAAGGTACACAGCTCCGAATGGTGAGTTCTCATACCTTCCACCAGCCGACTGGAATATGAGGGATTATCCGGGGTTAAAATATCAGGCGGCTTTCGGTCAATCCGTCAACGGATTTGCACCTAACATCAACGTCCAGGATATAAAGACCGAAGAATCCCTGGATGAGTTTGTAAAAAGAGAGAATCAACTCACGCCCCAGTTGGCCAAGGAATCTGGCGCTAAAAACTTTGCTGATTTGAAACAATCCAAGTTTACTACAGACTCTCAACTTGTCGGGCACAAAACCATTTCGCAAGTGGAAATTGATGGAAGACTGCTGAGGATTATTACTTATTTCTTCGAGGGGAATGACAAAAGGAAATTCGTTATTACCTGTACGGTTCCTGCTGAAGTTGGAGAGAGCTACGATCAAATCTTCGATGGCAGCATAAAGACATTCAAGCCGGGTACCAGTTAAGAATCAAGGCTTGTGTGAAGCGGTTTCCGTTACTCCCTCGATTTCGCTTTCTTCATACATTCTACTGCTCAGTATCTTTGTCCCCGGCCTCCGCGACCGTCTTCGCCTCATCCTTCTTCTCGAAATCATCGGCCGGAGCGTGATAAGCGAAGACCGCGTCAGTTTCTGTAGCGGGAAGCACGCGCGATGCGAGGTCTGCGAGCAGGCGACGGATGCGGCCGGGCTCTTCAGAAGTGACGGGCGCTTGGTCCGTCTCAATGCCTGAAAGCTCCGTATCGAGTCGAATCAATTGCGCGGTGATGCGTCGGCAGGATGAGCAGCTCACCAGATGCCTGACGACGGGCGCAGACTCAGGATTGCCGAGACGTCCCTCGACGAAAGCGCTGAGCGCGTCCTCGTCCAGATGCGCGCCGAGCGTAGATGCCTGATCGAGCGACGCACGACGACCGAGGTGCTGATGCAGCATCCGGCGCCAGCGCTCGCTCTCTTTGTTGCTCTTCGGTCTCGGCATCTACCGATTCTCTCCTTCTTCTCTCTGGACGCTCATCCGTGTGAGCGTTTGCCCTATCTCTCAGCGGGCACGTCCATCAGGTGACGACGGACATCTTCGGGCGCGAGATCTTCCGTCGCCATCTCGACGCACAGCTCAATCTCTGCGTCGCTCAACCCACTCTTCTCTTGCAATTCTGATCGAAAACGTTCGAGAACTTTGCCGTAAACTTTTTCGAGCCAGCGCATGATGGTTGATTCGTGCACGCGGCTGTCTGGAACCGTCACGCGCCGCTTCGATTGACGCTGAAACCAGCGGCGAAGAGGCGACTGAGGCTCTTCGACGAGTCGCGCAATCTCGCGCAGTTTTAAGCCCTCGACATGATAATAAAGCAGCAGCAGCTTTTCATGGTCGTCGAGCGTCGCCAGCGATGCATCGAGCGCCTCGACCGTGGCCGCGCGATAACGTTCGCGCGTGATGCGATCCACCATCGCGCTCTCGCCGCCGCGCGACTCCGCGCGCCAGCCCGGGCGGTCATGCGTCTCCCCGCCGCTCTCGGACCAATCGTCAATCGAAATCTCGTCGTGCCGCGCGCGGTGCAGATCAATCACAGCGTGCCAGACGACGGTCCGGAGCCAGCCGCGCAAAGTTCCACGCCCCGTGTAGGTCGCGAACTTGGATTGCCGCACGTCGTTGACGACGCGCGTGCCGTAAAGCTCCACGTAAACCGAATCAATCACCTCTTCGGCGTCCGTCTCGGCGCTCGCCAGGTGGCGCGCGATGCGCTCGATGTAGCGCCGGTAGTTCTGATCGAACTCCCACCAGGCATGCTCGCTGCCGCGCGCGCAGGCCAATGCCAGATAGAGATCGTTGATCTGCAGCTCGCCTATGAATTGACGTATCTGGTCTGTCTCGGGGACATCCCCGCTCTGATGATCCACCAGATATTTGTCAATCGCCCCGCGGATGGCCGCGCGGAATGTTTCGGAGCTGATGTTGTAATTGGGCGCGGCTTCGGCGCAGCGCGCGTGGAGCGCGCCGATGTCGTCGGCGCATTCCGCAATCGCGCCCTCAAGTTTTGTGAGCAAGGAGGCTGACACGTCGTGCGCGATTATAGATTAAACGGCGCGGTTTCGCATCCTACTTTCGATTGCCAAAGAACGAGAGCGTGATCCAAGCAAACAGAGAGAGCGTCAGTAGTTACGCGCAAATAGCGTTTCGTGGATTTTCTTTTCTAGCGAGCGGGTTAGAAGGCGCTTCGGGGGCTACCGCTCACGGGGTCTGGACGGCCCGAAACGAAAAATTTTGCCAAAGATGAGCGAAGATTTATCAGAACTCACAAGAAGCCCCCTGCATTTATGCGGGAGATGAATTGTGTCCCTCGCGCAGATAGTGTACTAATTTGAAATTAGCGGCTTTTATTAGTGGCACGCCTGTTATTCGGCAACTTCTCCGGTAAATCTATTTCATCGTCAACAATGTCTTCCATGTGAACACCAGCCACGCGTGCATACTGCAAAAGGATTATCAGCGATGGCTCTCCCTTTCCCGATTCAAACTCTGAAATTCTGTGATACGCCATCCTATCCTCAGCCCCTAAACGTCTGAGCAGCTCACTCTGAGATAAGCCTAAAGCTAACCGAATCTGCAAGAGCTTTTCGGCCAGACGCTCCGGCTTCTCACGCGCTCCCCTGCCCATTAGAAGTTGCCTCCTAACAGGGATAGCGCAAGAGGCTTGCTTCTATTGGAAGATTCCAATACAATGCGCCCGCTCAAGTTGTCCGCCGTGAGAGTTGACCTTTCTCGAACGGCGGCGCTCATCTCATTCTTGAGGTTGAGGCTTGAGTCGTCGCATCAGCCGTCGCTAGTTTTCAAAGACTAAACCGCGTGTAATCTTAACACGCTTTCCTTTACCTCATATCTCTAAAGGACGCTTCACATGAAAAAGACCGAATATAGAGCCAAAGTCACAGATGATGCTGGCTTCACGCGCGCCAGAGTCCCTCACCCGATCTTGAGAGAGCTAAAAGCCAGAGCGGGTGATTACGTGACCTTTAATCGCAATTCAGGGAAAGTCACGCTGCGGCTCGCACGTTCAAGAAAGAAATCAAGTAAGCGCCGCTAACAACCTTCGGGAGCGTCCCTGATAAAGCCGCTTCGCGCGCTCCCGTCGCTCGCACGTCTCCGCTTGGGGTGAGCGGGACTTGTGTGGCGAGTGAGGCCGCCGTGTCAGCATTCGGGCTAAAGCACGGCGGTCTTGCTTTTTCTATTCCTGCTTTTCTCTTCTAGCTTTCGTTGAAGTTCCGAGTAAGGGACAGATAAAAGCCCGTCCATTACTTTGCCAAACTCTTCAAACTCTGATGATGATTTTTCTTTCATCCCCTTTTCTCCCCGCCATGCTGTCTCTTTATCGTAAGAAGTCGGCGCGTTGATATAGCAAGATTGTGTGTGCTAATTGTTTGGCGGATGACTTCATCGGTTACAGGCTCAATCCGTATCGGCCTTTGTTGGTGCATAATCGCAAGAAGTTCAGGCTCCGCCATTCGTTGACCTGCTATCATTAGTTGCCCTGCCGTTCGCACTTGCCCCACCAAAAGGTCGGCGGCTTGAAGCGGTAAGACTTCTTTATCATCCATCGCAATTGCCGTACCCATAATGCGTTTGATAGGTTCGGGAGCAAACTCACGGAACACTTCGTATTGAGCAATGAAGCGCGTTGCTTGACTACTTCCTGGCTGCCCGTCAAAGATGAAGTCCACCTTTTCGTCGGGATATTTGCCATATTGTGAGCCAAGCATGTGACCAACTAGGCTGCCTATGCAAATATAGAACGGGTCCGACAAGTATTGATGAACCTTATCCCTAATGACTACGGCCTCTTTTTCAATCATTCGCTTGAGTTGCCCCCGCCCAACGAAATACACTGCACCATATACATCGTGACGCGCCACTACTTCAGCTAGATTTCGGGCTTTAGTATTGGCTTCCGATTCCGTGAAGCCAGCGAAACACCCCTTCAGCGCGAGTGCTTCATTGTGTTTGAAGTAATCAATCGGCTTAGGGTTTGGCGCAGCAAGTGTCATCTCCCAATCATCCGCAAACGCGTCCCAAGTCGGAATTTGGCCGACCCATCCCGCAACGTACATGATGGGTTCTTCGGCGCTACTGCCGCTATCATCAATAAACATCCTGGCCATTATCAATCTTCGCTTGCGCCGCTTGTCTCCGGACAGCCCGCATAGATGCGGTATGGTTCGACTTACCGGGAGTGTCATAGCACACCTCCGGCAGATTCGTTTTTACAATGCAGACGTAATACACTCTCACGCTTGATTCGTGAAGTATATTGATGCCCTAATTAGGACACTACTCCCGCCCAAAAGTTTTCAAATTTGCGCCTCAAGCTGTGCTATGATGCAAGCGAGCCGAAACGCTGCGATCAACAGCATTCCGGCTCTCACCAATACACGGCACGGAATAAGCGTGACGCGCATGGCTGAACAAAGATTAGCACAAAGAACTTTCAAGTATCGCCTCTATCATTCGCGTGCTCAAACTACACGACTGAACAATACCCTTGCGCTTTGTTGCGAACTTTACAACGCCGGACTTCAAGAGCGCAGAGACGCTTACCGCCTTGAGCGAAAGTCTGTCCGCTACGTCGAACAGTCGAATCAACTGCCTGAGATTAAGCAAGCACGTCCAGAACTTAACGAGATTCACTCTCAAGTATTGCAGGACGTGCTGAGACGATTGGACAAAGCCTTTCAAGCATTCTTTCGCCGCGTGAAAGAGCGTGGCATCAAAGCAGGCTTCCCCCGTTTCAAGTCTCGCCGCAGATACACTTCTTTCACCTACGCTCAATCCGGCTTCGCCCTGAGAGATGGCAAGTTGCGCCTCTCTAAAATCGGAGATGTGCGAATCAAACTGCACCGACCGATTGAAGGTAAGATTAAGACGCTGACCATCACGCGCTCCGCGACGGGCAAGTGGTATGCGTGCTTCTCTGTGGAATGCATACCTGAGCCGTTGCCACAAAATGAAAGGGCGGTCGGCATAGATGTTGGACTCACCGCGTTTGCTACGCTTTCGACAGGCGAGCAGATTGATAATCCGCGATTCTTTCGCACGGATGAGAAAGCCCTAGCGAAGGCGCAACAAAAAGAGAAGCGCAAAGCAGCAAGACGCATTCACGAGCGCATCAAGTTCCGGCGCAATAACTTCGCCCATCAGCTTAGCCGGACGCTCGTTTCCAGGTTTGGAGTTATCGCCTTTGAAGATTTGAACATCAAAGGCATGGTCAAGAACCATTGTTTGAGTAAGAGTATCCAAGACGCGGCGTGGCATCAACTGATTCAATACGCGACCTACAAAGCGGCGGACGCTGGTAGATGTGTGCGAAGAGTTGACCCACGCGGAACAAGTCAAAGCTGCTCCGCGTGCGGGGCAATGGTTGTCAAGGACTTGTCTCAACGTCTCCATGCTTGCTCGTGCGGCTTGGTCTTAGACCGTGACCATAATGCCGCAATTAACATTCTCGCTTTGGGACTACAAAGCGATGGCCTCAGAGCCAAAGAAGCCGCGCACCTTTAGGAAGCGGAGTAGTCACTTCTCCAGCTTCTTCAAAATGCGCCCGGCATGGTTGCGGGCCATTAACGGGAGGCGTTCGTCCGTGCTCAATTCTCTGAGGAGCGGGACGAGTTGTTGTGCGTCCGAGAGCTGATTGCTGGAGACGTACTTGTCGAGCAGGTCCATGAGCTTGGGTGAATCAAGCGGCTGGTTCTGGCGCGCTACCTCGATGTCAAAGACGAAGATGGCCTGATTGCCCGCGCGCCTGTATTCATCCGCCAACGCCTTGGCGTTAGGATCGTTCGTCCAGTTGAACTCGGCCGTGCGCTCGCGCGTCCCGCGCTTCATCGTCAGGCGCATCATGCCCAGGTGCGGGAACTGTCTCTCGGACTGGTAATCAGCGTTTGAATCTAGAAAACGCAGCGCCTCCCACAGGGCAGTGATTCGGGAGCGCGCGTTTTCCGAGAGCGCGAGCGGCTCGACAATCGGCTCAAGATCCCCCTGTCGCTCGAAAGAGATTTCGCCGCGCCCGCCTGCGTCGTGCTTGATATAGATGTGACGGATGAAAAAATCCGACTTTTGAAATTCGTAGGAGTAGGTCGCGTCATCCGCGCGTTCGCCCTTCGCCGTCGGCGTCACTTCTCTCGCCGCCGGTTCGCGCGCGTTCTGCTTGGCCGGATTATTTCTGTTCTGCGCCGCAGCGCAAATCGCCGCGCCCGAAATCACGAGCGCGGCAATCATGACGCACAGGATTGCTTTTAGCTTACTCAATCGAATTTCACGGAGACGAGTTTTGAAACCCCGACCTCTTCCATCGTGACGCCGTAAAGCGCTCGCGCCATCTCCATCGTGCGCTTGTTATGCGTGATGACGATGAACTGCGTGCCGGCGGCCATCTCCCCGATCTTATTTGTGAAGCGGCCGACGTTGGCCTCGTCGAGCGGCGCGTCAACCTCATCCAGGAGGCAGAACGGCGACGGCCTGTAATGGAAGATGCCGAGCACGAGCGCGAGCGCGGCCATGGCCTTTTCGCCTCCGGACAGCAGAAGTACATTCTGAAGCCGCTTGCCGGGGGGCTGTGCGACGATGTCAATGCCGGACTCTAACACATCGTCGGCGTCTATCAAACTCATCTCTCCGCGCCCGCCGCCGAAGAGTTCCTGGAAAAGCTGTCCGAAGTTATGGTTGATCTGTTCAAACGCCTGACGGAAGCGCTCGCGCGAGCGACGCTTGATCTCGCGCAGAGCCTCTTCGGTCGAAGCGATGCCTTCGGTGATGTCTTGCCGCTGGGTTGTCAGGAACTGCAAGCGCTCTTCAGCTTCCGTGAGCTCTTCGAGCGCCATCATATTGACGGCGCCGAAGCCTTCGACGCGCGCGCGCAGCTCTTCGACGCGCGCCCGACCTGCTTCAAGGTCAAACTCTTCGTCAGTACCGCGCTCGCGCGACAACTCTTCGAGCGACTGATTCAGTTCCGACATGCAGGCCTCGCGGACGTAGCCCAGCCGCGCTGTCGCTTCCGCGCGCTGCACTTCGAGCGCGGCACGCGCATCGCGCGAAGCAGCCGCCTGGCGATTCAGCTCCGCAAGCTCTGTCGAGAGCGCGTCCGCTCTTTCACGCGCCGCAGTGAGACGCGCGGTCCGCTCAGCGATCTCGTGCTCTTCGCGTGCGCGCTCTTCTCCGACAAGCCCCACGCTCTCTTCTATCTCGACAATCGAGCGGCTCAGCTCTTCCAGGCGTGACTGGGCCTCTGTAATCTCCAGCTCGTGCCGCTCCAGCCTGGCCTCAAGCTCGCCGCGCTCCGTCTCCATGCGCCTCAGCTCGGCGGCCGTGGCGCGGCGTCGCTCGGCTGCTGCGGCTGCGGCTGCGCGCTGCTCGCCCAGGCTCTCGCTTTCAGCTTCGGCTGCGCGGCGTGCTTCGGCGAGAATGGTTGCGGCCTGCGCTATCGTCTCCGAAGCACGCAGACGTGACTGCTCGGCCACTTCCGCTTCGGCGAGCGCGGTAGCGCGTCTTTCCTCAAGTTCCAGGCGCTCCTGTGCGAGCCTTGCGGCATCGTCCGCGACCACGCGCATGTGACGTTCGGCGCGCTCAATCTCATGCGCGAGTTGTGTCGCGCTCAGGTCGAGTGCGACGTGGTCGCGCTCTTCGCGCCCGATGGCCTCGTTGAGCAGGACGACCGCGTCCTCAAGCTCCGCCAGACGCGCCCTCGCCTCGGCAACCGTTTGTGTGGCACGCGCGACTTCCGTCTGGAGTTGCGGGGCGCGCGTTTCGAGCTCGCGTAATTCGCGCTTGAAGGCGAGCAGGCCTGCGCCCTCTTCCAGTAGGCGCGCGTCACCTGCGTTGACGAGCTGGCCGCCCATGACCCAATCGCCGTCTGCCGTCACACACATCTCGCCCGTCGCCAGGCTGATGGTCATAGCATGTTCCAGATTTCGTGCGACGCGGGCGTTCATGCGCTGCGGGAGCGTGCGGTCAAGGACCGCGAGCAGCTCCGGCGGCGCGCCGAGCACGTCGCGGATGCGCATGTCTTGCGGAATCTCTGCGGCGGTTGCCGAATCATCGGCCGAGGCTGCGTTGAACCGGTACGTGGTGATGTCCGTCTCTTCGCTTGCGCCGTGAAGCCCTGCGACGAGGAAGCTCGCGCGCCCGGCACCGTTTTCCCTCAGCCAAAGGGCGGCCCGTGAAGCGTCGTCCGGCGTCGGGACGAGAATCGCCTGTAATGATGAGCCGAACGCGCCTTCGACGGCGCGCTCCCAGCGCGGCTCGACATTAAGCATGTCGGCGAGCGTGCCCATGAAATGAAATTCGGCGGGCGCGTCGTCGGTCGCAAAAAGGCGCTGGACGGCCGGGGAATAATGAGCGCGCTTGGCGTCCAGCTCCTTCAAGGTGTCGAGGCGGTGGCGCACGCGCGAATACTCCTCACGCACACGCGTCAATTCCGCGTCCGTCTCCGAAACTTTCTCGTGCCCGGCGACGACTGTGTGGACTGCCTCCTCGCGTTCAGCGACGAGCTTCGCAAGGTTTTCGCGCGCGCGCGCGATCTCCTGACTCTGTTTCTCTGCTTCCGCCAGGCGCTCCGCGTGGATGCCCGCCGCGCGCTCGCCTTCACGCGCCAACCCTTCCGCCTGCTGCGCGAGACGTTCGAGCGCGGCCTCAAGCTGGCGGCCGATCTCCATCAAGCGCTCGGCGACAGCCGTGTGCGTCAGCAGTTCCTCGCGCGCCTGCTCGATCTCGGCTTCGGCTTCCGAAACGGCGATGACGCGTCGCCCGTAAGAGGTCTCGGCCGATTGAAGAGTCAGCGCCTGCTCTTCGCTCGCCAGACGCAGGCGCGCGTCCTGCTCGCGCAACTGTTCGCATTCCTCTTCGGTCCTTTGGAGGCGCTGGCGGACCGTCTCGATTTCGCTCAAGACTTCCGCCCGCCGCTTCTCGATTGCCAGGACCTGCTCTTGCTGATAACTCTGTTCGCGTGCGCGCCGGTCCCGCTGCAATTCGGCTTCGGCCGCCGCCGCACGCGCCTCCGCCAATTCCTCTTCGACCCTTCGCGCCTCCTGTGTGGCGTTGCGCGCATCCTCTTCCCGCGCGGCCAGGCCTTCAACAAGGGCCCGCTCCTCGCGGGCGGCCTCTTCGAGCTGCAAACGCGTCTCTTCAAGCAGGGCGGTCAGAGAGCGCTCTTCTGCGACATACATCCGACGCAATAGCTCGCGCAGCTCTTCTCGCGAGATGCGATAGCGGCGGGCCTTCGCGGCCTGGCGACGCAGGCTGTTCACCTGACGGTCTATCTCGGAGATGATGTCTGAAACCCGCGAGAGATTGGAGCGCGCAGATTCCAGCCGCGCTTCGGCGGCGCGCTGCCGCACACGGAACTTTGTAATCCCCGCAGCCTCTTCGATGAGCGTGCGGCGGTCCATAGGCTTGGCCGAAAGAATCTGGCCGATGCGACCCTGCTCGATGATGGCGTAGTGCGCGCCCGAAAGCCCCGTGCCGGAGAACAGGTCCTGAATGTCGCGCAGGCGACAGATGCGGTTATTGAGCAGGTATTCGCTCTCGCCCGAACGATAGAGGCGGCGTGTCACGGAGACGGCTTCGCCCGGCGCGAACTCCAGCGCGAGGCGGCTCGGTCGCCAGTGCCGCTTGTGATGAATCCTGAGCGCTGTTGTTTCGGGCTGAAGAGGGGCGGAATCGGTCGCGGCAGTTTCAACGCCGACGGGAGTTTGAGTTTCGACCGTGTTCTCTGCCGCCATGTCCGGCGGCCCGGCGGCTGCGCCCGCCTCGTCGTTTGTGCCGGAGGGCTCGGCGGCAGCTTCCGCAGGGGCCGCCTCCACGCTCAGTTCGTCAAGATTGACGGCATGATCGTCAATCTCTTCGAGCGTCGAGTCTATATCGTCTATGTCCGGCTCGTGCTCAATCGTCTCGTCGCGCACCATGTGCAGGACGACTTCGGCCATGCCTGAAGGCTGCCGATTGCGCGAGCCCTGGAAGATGACGTCTTTCATCTCGGCGCCGCGCAGGTGCTTGACCCGCTGCTCGCCGAGCACCCAGGCAATCGCGTCCGCGACGTTGCTGTTGTGGACGATGATGTTGCCCGCAACGAAATTATGTGTCTCCGCCACGCTCAGGTCGTAAACCCATTCGTCTGGCGGCTCGACCTGTTCAATGCTGACAATCTCATCCCAATAGACATCCGAAGTCGCGAGCTGATGCAAATTGGCTAACTGTTCGCGCGCCAACTCCGGATGCGCGCCTAATTCTTCGATTTGATTGATCACCTCAAGCAAACCATGACGACTAGCTTCGCAACGCCCTTCGACATATGCCGCCAGCTTTGCACACCCCTGCCTGTTCGCCTTGAGGTTCAACTTCGCGGCGCGTGCGGCGTCTCTCACGAGCGCAGTAACGTCCGGCACGAGGTCTTGATTCGGGTTCGAGACAGCATCAAGTTCGCGCAACGCCCGCAAAGCACGTCGCTTTTCTCCGACGAACGAAAGATGCTGCGCCATGAACCGCAATTGCTGATTGCCGTAAATCAGAACAGAGTAATATGTGCGGCGCTGCTTCAACGCGGTGTTGCTGGCGTACTTCTCTTTTTCGCGCAGCAATGCGAAGACGCCCTGACGAAGCAGCAACGAGACGACCTGACGCGCCAGCTTCGGGCTGGCCGTCGTGTACTCGATATAGGCGTGTGCGCGTCTGCCTTCGGCTGCAGGGCGCGCGCAAACGTAGGCGTCGCCCTCGAACAGGCCGGACAGGAAAGCCCATTGCGTTTCGGCGTCAGCCAGGAAGACTTGCGGCGGCGATTCTTTCTCCGCCGACTTTGAATTGACAGAGAAGTTGAACAATCGCTCCAGCGCGACGCCCAGAGTGCGAGAGTAGATCAGACTGTCGTCAGCCGCCGGCTTGTAGCGATTGCGGCTTACCTTCAGATCGAACAGGGTGCTCGCGAGTCGCTCGTATTCATCATTAACAGCCGGGTCCGAATTGACGAACCAGATTTGGTTGGCGTTTGTGCTACGACCTTCCGCGATTAGCAGGCCGCAGAAGCGCGCCATGTCTGGCGTGAAGCTTGGAGGGATTTGAAGCTGGCCGGAGCCATGTGACTTAAAGCGACCATCGAGAGGCGGCTGTAGTTCAGCCGTCTCGGCTAACCGCGCGAGCGGCGCAGCGCCTATCGCCTGCCCGCCGAGCAATCCTCTGAGCGATGAGCCTGAGACATTGGCCGCGCGCTCCCAGGCGGTCCATGTCCCGAATTTGGCGCGAGCATCATTTGCCCAGACGCGCAACTTCTCAGAGTATGGAACAAAGATATTGTCATCAGACTGGAACTGACCGAGCACGCTAAACGGCTCAAGCCGGACTTTGCCGCCTGCGATAGAGAACGCGCGGGGCAGGGCAAGGCGCACGCCTACTTTCAACTCTTCGGCCTTAAGGGCGCGCAAACGTCCTGCTTCCAGAGTGAATAGCGGATGATAAGGCGTCGCCGTGACTTCACGACCGGCACGAGTCCGTACACGCAATAAATATGGCGTGGCCTGTCGTTTTACGAAAGCAGACACGGGGCGAGGCTCAAGGCGCAATGTTGCGGGATTGAGCGAAAGAATGTTGATGCGATGCGGGTTAAAACGGGTCAGCGTGCCATCATCAAGTGTTTCGACGATTGGAGAAGCATCGAGCGCTTCTTCGACAAGCTCACGAATCGGCACCTCGCGCCCGTCAGCTAATGTGACGAGTGTATCGCCGCTAATACACTTACCGCATCCGTTTGGACCGACGACGGCGGTGATGCCGTCGCCCGTAAAGACAATTTCCGTATGATCGGCGAAGGATTTGAATCCGGTGATCTCTAAGCGTTGAAGTTTGAACATGCTTGGCGCTTCTGAAACCTTAACGGCCCCGAGGGAGTCCGGAAGGCCGCACTCCCTGGAACATCATCAAGAGACGCACACTATATGTTGGACTTCCCAAAGATGTCAACCAAAGCTTCAGGCAAAGTCTTTTTATTGTTGCGAGAGACAGATTTAACTAGAAGCGGTTTTAACGAAGGGAGCGGCGCCGCAAAAGAGCGGAGAGCGTGGCGGCAGCAATAGCCACGGTAAAAGGGGAGGCCGGGATAAGCCCTCCCCTTTAACTCTCGTCCAGAGAACTCGGACTTTACCATCACAGCGGCCGGTATTTGGCCTCGCAACAACTTATCTCATCAGGGTTTTCCGAATCTAGACCGATATTCCGTCGAGTTGAGAAATCCGTTGACCATGATGCGATAGTTACCATTGGATTCATTCATAATCCGAATCCATTCCAGATAGAGGATGTCCGGATCGCGACGCAGATAGCCGAAGTATTCCATGACGACGAACGCCTGGTTGAAATACTTCCCGATTACTTCCGGGCTGTCGGCTACGGCTCGCAGGACCTCCGCCCTGCTCTTTTTGCCTTGCTCCAGATCAGCTATCAACTGTTCTTTGTTCGACAGCGTGACGCCAGCCGTCCGCTCCAACTCATCCACATAGTCCCGCGGCTGAGTTTTGCTGTCATAGTGGTTCTTGAACGACGACCTGGACATGAATTCGGCGACGAAAGCGACTCTGTTCGACTCCTTCTCCGCGTCGGTCTGGTATCCGCTGACCCGCGATAAGTCGGGCATGAACTCGGCGTACCGCGGATTTTGTCCGAGGCTTACCACATAGACGCGGAAAACGAAGTAGCCGCTGGTCTGAAACTCCTCCGAGCGATAGAAAGCCGAACTGACTTCGATCCGGTCGCAGCTCGTATCGCCCTGCGGACAATTATTCAAGATGTTGCGCCAACCCTGGAAGCCTCCCGGCTCCGGCTCGCGGAGCAGGAAGTCCAGGTAGTGCTGGCGGATGAAGAAGTCCGTCGTGTCAATCGGGTTCGGCGCATTCGAATTGCTATCGTTGTCCGTGATGGTCAGGGTGGCCCTGTCCTGTGCGCCCAGAGTGTCGCCGCTGGGGTTGCTGAGAGTGAAAGTGAAACTCTCGTTGCCGTCAGCGTACACGTCGTCAATAACAGGAATGTCAATGACCTTGCTGGTCTCTCCGGCTGCAAAACGCAGCCGCCCGACCGCAATCGTGTAATCACACCGCTGCGAAGCGATGCCGTTGACCGTACTGCATTCAGCCAGCCCCGCGGTGTCAGACGTGGCGTAATCAACCGTGGCGGCATTCGCGGCGTTGCTGCGTGTCACCGTAAGGGTGAAGCGGCCTGCCCCTTCTGAGACTGTGTAAGACCCCGCGCCCAGTTGCACCGTCGGCGGCGGTGGGGGCGGAGGCGGAGGCGAGTCGTCGTTAACAATCGTGCCGGTGCCTTGATTGTCGCTGAGAGTCGCGTTCGTCGGACTCGATAAATTGATGAAGAAGGTTTCATTGGCTTCGACGGTCGTATCCCCAAAGATTGGAACATTGATCGTCTTGGTCGTATCGCCCGGAGCGAAAGTCAGTGTTCCGGTAACTGATTGGTAATCCGAGCCAGACGTGGCCGTGCCGTCGGCGCTCGTGTAGGCCACAGTCACCTGCGAAGCGCTTGCCGCCGAAAGGCTGACGGTGAAGGTGGCGTTGCTCGTCCCGCTGTTGCCTTCGGTAACCGCGACATCGTTGATGGAAAGCGTAGGCGTCGTCGGCGCGCTGTTGCCGCTACCCTGCACGGTGACGCAACGCAGGTTGCTGTATGGTCCTGTAATCGTTGTGCCCGCTTCCGCCGGGTTCGGATTCGTGTAAAGCGCGGCGATCCGATAGGAGTAGGTCTTATCCGGCCTTCCAGTAATGCTGTGTGAATTCACAGCGGGCCCCGTGTCCGCGATGGTGCTGAAGTCATCCGTGTTGACGCGGATATCCTCCACGTACCAGCCTGGCGCAGGGACGGCCAGGTCGCTCGTCATGCGGAAGCGCAGCTTGATGGTCTGGCCCGCGTACGGCGAGAGATCAATGAAACGCGTCCCAGAGAAGAAGCCCGAGAAGGAGGCGACCGTATTGAAGCTGACGAAGTTATTCGCCGCGTCCGTGCTCACGTCCACGTGAGCGAAGTCGAAATCCTGCTCGGTGTCCTGGTAGGTGACGAAACTGAGCGTCGCGCCGCCCGCCGGCAACGCGATTGTGCCCTTCATCGTCAGAGGCTCGTTTTGGTCGGCGGCGTCTGGGACGAAATAGGCCAGACTGCCCGTGCCCGGACTGGCTTGAGAGGTCCACTGCGGCGGCGTCAGTGCGTCCCTCCACTTCGAGTTCTCGCCGGCGACGAGCGGCTCGTCGGCGTTGTCGAAGAAGATCTCCTGAGAGCGCGTCGCCTCCTGAACGCGGAAGCCGACGTGTGGCGGTCCTGTGTACGTCCAGTTGACCTGATAATTGCCGTTAGTGTCCACGGGGCAGCCCGGCGGCGTGGGGGGCGCAGGCTGTTCTGTGCCCGTCGGCGGCGTCTGATTGGGAGCCGCGATGTTCGGGAAGGTGGCGCGCACGGCTCTGTAGTAAAAAGGCATGCGCAGTTTTCGCCCCGAAGAGTTCTGCGTGGCCGTCACGTACCACTGAAATTCGGTTGGGTCCGCAGTGATTTGCTGGCCGTCCGCGACCACGCGCACACGGAAGGTCGCCTGACCGCCGGATGGGATTGTAATTGAGGTGATCGGTGTCGTGCCGTCCGCCGCCGTGAAATCAATCAGAAAGCCCGGCTTGTCAGCGAAACGATTGTTCTGGAAAGTAAGACTGTAAGTCCCGCTGCCCGTGCCACCCGTGACGTCGCGGAGGATGACTTCGTGCGTCCGCGTGACGGTGCTGTTGACTCCTACTACGGGCACTGTCCCGAAGCTCGCGCTCGGGATTAGCACCTGGAGCGGCGTCGGGGAGGGCTGAGCGGCCGGCGGCGTGAACTCACGCGGCGTCGTCTGAAGCAGCGTCGGCGCAACCATAATGGCTTTAGCGTCGAGCGCCCCCGCCACGTTGATGAGACCGGCCCCCATGTCATTGATGGAAGCGACCGAGTTCGCGCCGTCACCTTGAGCGACGCCTAGGCCGCTGCGCAAATTGGTCGCCGTGTTCATCAGGAGGGCGCGGGAAACCGTCACCGTATCAAATCGCTTTGTGCGATAGTCCACGGCGGCTGTGTTGGTCGAATCTAGATTGAGTTGTTCGCGCACGCGCTGGCGGATGACAGCCATCGCGCCCGCCGTGATCGGGGCCGAGAAGCTTGTCCCGTTGACAGTGATGTAGCCGATGGGAGTAGCCATGCCTATCGTCTCGTCCGGGAGTCCTTCGGGGGTGGCCGCGCCCGTGATGCCGACGCCTGGCGCTGCCACGTCCGGTTTGACGGTGCGGAAGCGCCCGTCAAAATCGTTCGGACCGCGCGAGCTGAAGCCGGCCATGCCGGGTTGGAAAGTCGCCAGCGTTACGCTCTCCGCCAATCGGAGAGGAAATTGTGAAACCGTACCGGGCGCTACGTCGTCTCTCCCGTCATTATTGGCGTCCGTGTCACCTTCCCTCATACGGTTAATCAGATAATTGCTGGTCTCCGTGTTGGCGTTGAAAACCGGGATATTACCGGCGACGACCAGGGCCGTCAGCGATTCTCTGTCGTCAACAAGGATGATCGCAGCCGGTTGCTGCGCGGCGACGGCGTTGACGATATTGAAAAACGTTCCCGTCCCGCCGCGAACCAGCGCGATACGGTTTCTCACCTGCGTCGGCGTAGTGTTGGGGTTATCAACGTAAACGTAATGAGCGGAGAGAGAGCCTTCGGGGAGCGCGCCGCCGCCGGCCACAGGAAAGATTCTCATTCCCTGACGCTCGTTGGGCTGCGGCGTATTAGCATTTGAGGCTGCGCCCTTCTCCGGCGGCGGGCCCGGGACGGCACACGAGGCCGGGGGCTGGCCCGCGCACGTTTCGAGCAGGATTTGCGCGGGCGCGAGCACGTCCGCGGCGGGCGTCGAGCCCGGATCAAGAGTTGCGGCGACGGAAATCGCGAGGGTGGCGGAAGAGGGCGCGCCGGTCGTGCCCGCACCAGGGCCTGCATTGCCTGCCGAAGCGACCACGATTGAACCGGCGAGCGCCGCGTTATTAGCAGCGCGGGCGCTGGAACCGGCCGGGTCACCCGCCGTGTCACCGAGCGAAAGATTAATCACGTCGGCCACTGGCTTCGCCACAGCGGTCGGCACGGCGGCACCGTCACCAGCACCCACGAGGGTGAAAGGTGAAGCCGCATCTTCCATCGCCAGCTCGCTGTCGCCCGAGCAATTATTCGCGGGGCCGCAGATTTTATATGCCATGATCCGCGCTTGCGGCGCGGTGCCGAATAACTGGACACCGTTCGGCGTCGGTCCGATGCCTGTTCCGGGCGTCGTTCCGTCTGGACTGGTGCCCGTCCCGTAACCGACGCGGCGGGGCGTCGTGCCGTCAACGACGTAGCCTGCTGCGCAGGAGGCGACATGCGTGCCATGACCGAAGTCATCCGTAATGTCGCCGGGCGAGAGCACATAGTAGTAGATGATCTTTTTATTGTCGGCGGGATTTTCCGGCTGGCCGGCGACGCGCGGCTTCGGCGTCGTCAGCCCTGTGCCGCCGAACATCGGGTGACGCCAATCAACTCCCGTATCAATCACGGCGACGTTCATGTTCTGCCCTTCGAAGCCATCAATTTTCGTGGCGCGAGGTTTTTCCGGGTGGGCCGCGTCGTCTGTCGCGGGCGTGAACTCCTGCGTCGCGCCATAGACGGCCGCGCGGCGGTCCGCCGTATTTGTCTGCGTGCCGAGGCTGTAGTCAATCCCCTTGTCGAGGTGGAACCTGACGGGCTGGATTTCCTCAACGTACATGACCTCCGGCAGAGCACGCAGGCGCGCGAGGTCTTCCTTTGCGATGTAAGCCACGAAGCCGTTGAGCAGGTAAGTGAAACGATACTGGACGTGCCGCACGGAGCCGTCAACCTGCTTCACATCCGCTTCGCGCATGAGGGCGCGCACGCCGCGCCCCGCGAGTGACGCGCGAAAACCGTCCTGTTTGGACACAAGCTCAAGGCTGTAGTCCACTATCTGGTCAAATGATAGCTTTTGTCCGGACTGCTCTGAGGCAACTTTACGAATCACGCCTGGCTCGCCCCTGAGCTCGATGATTACGGGCGTGATCTCGCCGCCGACTGACTTGCGAAACGCAGCCAGGTCTGCCTGCTCGTCCGGCGCCTCCGTCTGCTGGCCTACGGTTGGAGCACTGCTTTTAGGATTAACGCCTTTATCGCTGATGGCTTGTGACGACGGGGTTACGCCGAACACGAGCGCGACAAAACAGAGCGCGGTAAATAGAGATAGGAGCAGCAGGGTGCGGTGAGAGCGGGGCTTGAGAGACATCATGATGGAGCCTCCTTGATCAGAAACAGTGACTTCGGCCGAGTTGCAATTTCAAAAACGGTGCGATGCCTGCGCTTGATAGGCGAATAGACTAAGACAAGTACGTCGGAGATGTCGGGGGTTATGAGGGGGAATTTCCACCACAACGAAAATGAGGGAACCTTCGCTGGTGGTTGATAGAATTAGAGGGAGCAGAGCAACTTAAATCAAATTGTTGAAAAGAGCAAGGTATAAAGTGATAGTGATTCCATTACGAAGAGCTTGCGGCGGCGGCAAACGCTATCACGTCCCCCCTCTTTTAACCCCGGAAACCGGATGGTTTTCTTCTGTTTACTGTTCAGCAAGCTCGCGCCAAGCGTAAAGCACCAGTTGAACACTCGGACGAAGCGGGTACGTGTCAACGATCTTGTAACGGTCGCCGAGCTTTTCATCAAGCTCCGGGATCTGTTCTACTGATCCGATCACCAGCGGCTGGGTAGTCTCGACCATGTGTCCGAAAAAGCCCGCGTTCGGGTAATTACGCAGATACCAGGGCAGCGGCCAATAAGCCTCCGCCATGATGGTGATGCCGGTCTCTTTGCCCGTTCCCGCGCGCTTTGCCAGCTCCTCAATCTTATTCACCAGGTTGAGAAGTTCGCGCGGCGTGTGCGCGTAAACATAAGGATAACGGTCATCGTCGTAGTGATAAAAGTTGAGCCTGACGGACTGCGCGCCCGAAATTACGAGCGCGCAGAGGACGGCTCCTAAGGCCGCAAAGCGCAGCGTGAGAATTCCCCCGTAGTGGTAAAGCTCATTCACGGCGTAACCGCCGATGATCGCCAGCGGGACTATAAAGCTGAGCATGAGCCAGGGCGTCTTGTAAGGAATGAGCGTGTAGGCCGCGAACGTCCCAAAGGCCCAGGCCCCGGCGAAGACTGCGAAGCGATCTTGTCTGCGAATTAAAGCGATGATGGCTCCGACCAGGGCCAGAAACAGCAGCGGCGCTTCCTCCTGTATGAGCCAGTTTAGATAGCCCAGGTATCCATGCTGTGTGTGCTCATTCCTACCCGTCTTCGCCCAGACCTGAAAGCTTTCAAGGGCCTTGCCGACGCCCTCCGGATAGGTGAAGAAAGATGAGTAAAAAGTGATGCTGATGAGCACGAAAAGCGCGAGCCCGACGCTTGACCATAAAGCCACGTTCGGGACTCCGCCGAACCTATCCAGCCAACTCTCCTTCGGCGCACGGCGTTTCTTCTTCTTCTTTTTTGGAGCGCGTTTCTTCTCCCATGAGGGGACCGCCTCTTTCCTGGCCAGGCGCATGTAAACGAGGGCGACCGCGAGCGCAAGGCCGAGCACGCCAAGGTTAATGATCGCCGTCTCCTTCGTCGCAAAGAGGAACGCCGCGGAAGCAAAGGCCAGCAGGAGATAAATCGGCCGCCCTTCATCTTCGGACCGCAGGAAATAGAACGCGGCGTAAGTCAGTCCGGAGCCCAGGACGAAAGCGAAGGTGATCTTTATCGAAGGATACAAAGATGGGAATGACAGGGAAAGCAATCTGTAGATCGAGGGGACTAGAATCACCAGAAGGATCAGCGCCAGCGTGGCCCAGGCAATTGCGGTCGGACGTTTCCGGTCGTAGAAATTGAGCGCGGCGACGACGATCCCGAGTGTGAAGAAGACGAAGTGGGCCTCGTGTATGAAGTAGCGTGAAATGTAGATGTGACCCGGCGAAAGCGCGATGAGCGCGGCGGCCGAGAGCGCGCCGATGGTGCCGATGCGGCGGCGCAGGCAGAGGATGAGCCAGACGGTCGCGACGCCGAAGATGACCGGCACGAGGCGCACCGCGACGGTACTCAAGCCCGCCGCCTGCCCGAAGAGGAAAGCGTTGAATTTCGTGATCCCGAGCGCAAAGTAGTAGAGCGTCGGGCCGTGATAGTTCGTCGGGTCGTAGTTGTACTCGCCGGTACGATAAAGGTTCGTGAGAAAGAATCCATTGACGCCTTCGTCATGATGCATCGGCTTGAGGCCGAGCTCATAAAGGCGTATGAAGGCCGCGCCCGCCAGAATCGTCAGGCTCGCTATCCTCCAGACCAACGGTGAGAGTTCCTGCGAATCTGTGTCATCCGGTTCACCGGATGCCGACTTCGCGTTGTTTCGCGCCTCCACGTCTTTACGGTCGCGCGATTTTGTAAAGGCAGTACCCATATTTTTCGCGGGACTCATCAATCTCCCCGGCAAGGCATTCCTTCTCGTCCCCGATAATAAGTTGGAAACGCTCCAGGAATGAATAGTTGATTCGCAGGCCGCTATTCGGGTGCCGCTCCTGTGGACCGACGACCAGGTATTCGACGCCGTATTTAGAGATCAGCGTCTCGGCATCCGCTCCCCCCGCGTAGATTTGTCCGATCTCGCGCTGGCGCGGCTGAAACGCAATTCCGTGCGAAATGACGTGACCGGGATAGCCCATCACTGTGCGGCGCCCCGTCAAAAAGATCGGGCTGTTGAACGTCGGCGCATGAAGGATGGTGGAGCGTGGCGGCGTCTTCTCTTTAACGCGCTCGGCGAACGCGACTCCTTCGTCGTCGAAGATACTGTACTCCACGACTCTCGCCGCCACGCTCCAGACATCGAGCATGCCGGCGAGCGTCAACGTCAGAAGCAACACGACTGAGGCCGCGCGCAGCATTAATCTACCACGCAGCAGACGCGCCAGCAGCAAAGCGACGAGCGGCACGGACGCGATGAACCAGTAGAACAGGACCTTGATATTGTCCCATATCCAGGGGGCAAGTTTTATCAGGTTCGGGATCATGAAACAAAGGAGGAAGGGCAGATAGAAAAGCAGGAGCTCGGGCGGGACCAGTGGCTTCCGGGCTTTGCCCTCGCGCCACAGAAGCGCGAGCGTTATGAGCGGGATGAGGAGTCCTGTGTTCTTGAACCAGAACCAGAAGACGTTCTCCTTCCCGCTATCCCAACCGGGTTGCCACCCCAGGAAATCGCCCGCGCGCACGGCGCTGCCATGCGTTGACCACCACATCTGCGGCCCGGCAATGACGACGGCGACAATGAAGAATGCAATCCACGCACGCCACTGCTTCAAACCAGTCAGCAAAAAGATGACCGCGCCCACCATCATGACGACAATAAAGGTATGCGCGTGTATGAGTGGCAGAAGGCCAGCGATGGCTCCCGCCGCAATCATCCGCCTCGTGGAAGGCAAAAGGTAAAAGGAAGAAGGTAAAAGTGAAGAAGGTCTTTGGGTCTTCGTTTCTTTCCTTTTGCCTTTTACCTTTTCCCTTTTGCCTTCTTCGTCCACTGGCCGCGAAGTCCACCACAGAGTAAAAACAATCAAGGCGAGCGGCAGCCCGAGCAGGATGCTGCGTTGCGGGACGAGCAAAGTCGTCAGAGTATTGCCCCAGCGGTAGCCGTAATCGTTGATCGTGAATTGCTGTTCGAGGTGAAAGAGGACGCCGAGGAGGCCGTCTTCACTCCACTTCGACTCCGTGAAGAAATTCCACCAGCCCAATCCTCCGCTGAAGAGGACCAGGACGGGCGCAATCAGTCCGGCGAGCCAATCGCGTGTCAACTTCAGCGTGAAGCGGTGGAGCAGGCCGACGAACGAGATGGCGAGCACGTAGTTTTCCAGGAACATCGCCTGTCGCAAGCTTGCACCCGCACGGACGAAACAGGCCGCGACGAAGTCCGCTATGAAAGGATAGGTAAAGCGCGTCCCTGCAAACGTCGGGTCTTCAGGCGGGAAGTTTGCGCCGTCCGTGAAGCGCGTGATGATGCTCAGGTGAAAAGGAAGGTCCCCGTAGTTGTTCTTCACACCCGTCAGGATGCCGTCCGGCTGCGTCATCATCGCGCGGTCGAAGACCAGCCAGAGCAAGACGACGACGAGCGCATAGAAGAGCATGTAGATGTTCGTCCGGCGCGCCGGATGAAGAATGGCGCGCCGCACGCCCCGCACAGTCTCATTCAAATCTGCCTGCCAACGCTTCCGCCGCCGGGCGTTCGTCAGGAGAAGCAAAGGCAGAGCCAGCAGGGCGGAGACGAGCAGGAGGGTCAGTATGCCGAAGCCTAGAAAGGAGGCGAGAATGAAGCCGCAGAGGCCGAGCGCGGCAAACCCGATGCACGCGCCCATGCACAGACGCGCCGCGAGCGGCGCCTCTTCGTCAAACAGGTAGGTGACAAAGGCGCCGCCCGCAATCGCAATCAATGCCAGGGCAAGAGCGAAGACCATAGTGACAGGTGACAAGTGACGAGTAACGAGTTAATAACCATCTTGTCACTCGTCACTTGTCACCTGTCACTGCTTTTAGACTGCGTCTGACAAACTGGTGAACGAGAAATCCCGGACCTTGAGCGCGGGCGCGAGCACGGAGTTGCCGCCGCCGAACCGCTCGGAGCCAGTAATGCGCGATGAAGGCGACATCAGCTCGATGTTGTTGAGCATCTTGACGGGCGTCTCGTTGAAGCGGAAATTCTTGATGGCATACTTCAAGCGCCCCTGCTCGATGAGGAACGTGCCGTCGCGCGTCAGCCCCGTGAGCAGCACGCTTTGCGGATCAACGAGGCGAATGTACCAGAAACGCGTGACGAGGATGCCGCGCTCCGTGCCCTTAATCATCTCCTCGATTGAACTCTTGCCCCCGTCCATAATCAGATTTGTGGCGCCCGGCGTCGGCTCTTTGCCCATCTTCTTCGCCCAGTACCGGTTGTAATTCAAATTCTTGACCACGCCCTCGCGAATGTAATCGAGCTGCCGGGTCGGCAATCCCTGGCCGTCGTAGGGCGACCCAGGGGCCCCTGTGTAGTTCGGGTTCGTATAGATATTGACCTCTTTGCCGAAGAGCTGCTCGCCGAGACGGTTTCCGCCGCCCTTCTTCGCAAGAAACGAGCGGCCTTCGTCCGCCTGGCGCGCGCCGAAGAAGCTCATCATGAAACCGACCAGATCGCCCACGGCGTTGGGCTCAAGGATGACCGTGTAATTGCCCGGCTCTATCTGGACGGGGTTGCGCGAGAGCTCCGCCTTTTCGATGGCACGCGCGGAGACCGCTTTGGCGTCAATGTCGCCGATGCGGTGCGACATGGAAGAGGCCCAGCCGGAGCCAGTCTTGCCCAGTTCGTCCGGCGTTCGCACGGTCGTCGTAAAAGAGGCGTTCGTGCTTCTGTGATAGCCGAAGTTCCCGTTCGTGTTCGCGCGCGCCGAAAACCCGCCCGTGTGGTCGAAGATTCCAGCGGCTATCAGGTTCTTGGCCCTGGCCGGCTCAATCGTCGAGCCGATGGCGCGGGCGCGCGTTTGGGCTTCGCCGCGGTAGGTCGCTTCGTCGAAGGCTGCCTCTATCTTCCCGTAGGTTTGCTTCGGCAGGAAAGGCTGCTGCTCCGGGTCCTCGGGCCTGAGGCGAGCGATCTCTTCGGCTGCGCGCACGACTTTCTCCAATCCCTGGTCGTCGAGCGTATTGGTGGTCGCAACGCCGCTCCGCTGCCCGAAATGCGCGTTGACGACCAGCGAGAGATTGTCCGTGTCGCCGCTCGTGCTCGCCGAGTTGACGCCGAAGCGCGTGTAGGCTGTGCGCCCGCCCTGTAGACTCGCCTCCAACTCCTCCGCCTTCGAGAAGCTCAAAACTTTTTTGAGAATTGCCTCAGCTTCGCTGCTAGAAAGTATCGCCATAAGTGCTCCTTCGGAGCGGGGTCGGGGGTCGGGGGCCAGGGACCGGAAATTTGTTTTTACCGGCCCCTGATCCCTGTCCCCCGGCCCCTACTTTTAGATTTTCCGTCCTGTGTTGATGACGTTGATGCGGCGGAAGCGCGCCGGGGGACAGCCGTGCGAGACCGCGTTGACCTGACCGGGTTCGCCCTTGCCGTCGTTGAAAGCGCCGCCAAGATGATAGTGCTCCTTTGATCCGACTCCGTCGCAACTGTTCCAGAAGTCTGGCGTGCGCGACTGATAGGCGACATCGCGCAGGAGGCCCACTTTCTTCCCGTTCTTAATCTCATAGAAGACCTGACCGCCGAACTGGAAGTTGTAGCGCTGCTGGTCAATCGAGAAAGAGCCGTCGCCTTCGATGTAGATGCCGTCTTTCACGTCCGCGATCAGATCGTCGGCGCTGATGTTCGCGCTGCCCGCGGCAGGCTGGAGACTGACGTTCGGCATTCTCTGGAACGCGACGGAGCCCCAGCTATCGGCGTAGGCAGCGCCATGCGAATGTTTCAGGCCGATGACGGCCGCGTTGTCGCGCACGGTCTGGTAGCTGACAAGCACGCCGTCCTTGATAATGTCCCACTCCATCGTCTTGACGCCGTCGTCGTCCCAACCGCAGGTCGCCAGCCCGTCTTTTTGAACCTTGTCGCCCTTGATGTTGACGAACTTCGAGCCGTATGGGAACTTCCCAAGCTTCTCGCGCGTGGCGAAGGACGTGCCCGCGAAGTTGGCTTCGTAGCCGAGCACGCGATCAAGCTCCGTCGGGTGTCCGATGGATTCGTGTATCGTCAGCCAGAGATGCGTCGGGTGGAGCACGAGGTCTTTGCGCCCGGGTTCGACCGGCTTGGCCGTGTGCTTCTGAATCGCCTGCTCCGCGGCCTTCGGCACTTCATTGATAAGATCGTATTCAGCGACAACCTCGTAGCCTTTGCCGATGGGTGATCCCAGGCTCGTCCGCTGCTCGAAGCGTCCGGTCTTCGGGTCAACTGAGGTCACGGTGAAATTCGGCCAGGAGCGAATCAACGTTTGCTCTATGGAAGTGCCTTCGGTCGAAGCGAAATATTTCTCCTCCTTGACGAAGAACATGGAGGAGTTGACGAACATCGGCCCCGGACCTTTAACCTTCAAGGCTTCCGCGTTGACCTTCAGGAGATGATCAGCCTTCTCGGAAAGCGGGACGGTGAAGGGGTCTTTCTGGATGGGTGTGATGAATTTCCCGTCCGGGTACTTCTCTACGGGGACGAGCGAGATGCGGTTGCGCTGAATCGCTTTATTAGCCTTGGCAATCGAGGCGGCGCGGTCAGTCACGCGCGCAATCTCTTCCTTTTCAACTCTGGAGGACGCGGCGAATCCCCAAGAGCCGTCAACGAGCACGCGCACGCCGAAGCCGTAGGACTCCGTGTTCACCACATTCTCGACGCGCTTCTCGCGCGTAGTGACGAAATTGTTGCGCGTGCGAACGATGCGTATGTCAGCATAAGACGCGCCCCGCTGCCTGGCAGTGTTCAGAGCGACATCGGCCAAATCTTTCATCTCTTTGGTCTCCGAATTTGGAAAGCTTTGTGCGTTTGGATAAAGACGACCCCTGCGGGAACGCCTGATTATACGCTAAATAATCCCAATTGTTGCAAAGCTGAGAAGATATGATGCACACTTATTATACTTCAAGGTGCCGCTTATTGCGCTACGTTTCGGCAGAAGGTAGTCGGAATAAGCCCTCTTCCCGCTGAGAAAGGAGACTTTTATGACTGAAGGCAAGCCCCCGCGCCTGAGACCTGTTCTCGCCTGCATCTGCCTGCTGTTGTTTTCCTGCCCGTCGCTCGCACAGGTCTCAAACGACGCCATACATGAAATAAAGGTCCTGCTCAAGGCGCGGGGCGGAGAGGTCGGAGGGGTCCGCGTGCGGCTGCTATGGCAAGCCAGAATGCAGCCGGTCTCGGACACCTACAGCGGCAAGGAGGGGGAGCTCAGGTTCACGAACCTGCTGCCCGGCGAATATATCGTCGAGACGAGTGAGACCGAGAGGTTCGAGGCCACCGCCACGAGGGTAACTGTTATCCCCATCGATGTCAGAAAGCCACGTTCCACTCATATCACCGTCTCGGTTGATCTCCCCGCGCGACAGCCAGGAGGGACGGCTCCTCCGGGCGTGGTCCTGGCGGACGTGGACCTGGACGTCCCCGAAGCTGCCCGAAAGCACTACCGCAAAGGGCTGGAATCCTCACGCGCGGGCAGAAGCGCCGACTCGACCAAAGAGTTCAAGGCCGCAGTCGAAGCCTACCCGAAATTCTACGCGGCGCGTCTGGAGTTGGGCCGCGAGCTGAGAGCGCAAAAGCGCTTTTCGGAGGCAGAAGAGGCGCTCAAGCCGCTCGGAGAGATCGCCCCCAGGCATGCTGAGCCGCGACTTGAGTACGCGGTGGTCCTGCTCGCGCTGAGGCGTCCGAAAGAGGCCGCCAGCGAGCTGCGCAAGGCGCTCGAATTGGAGGAGGCGAGTTGGGCGGCGCATCTGAATCTGGGGTGGGCTCTGCTGGAAGATCAGCCCGAAGAGGCCGAGCGCCATTTTACGCGCGCGCTTGAGCTCGACGAGCGGAGGGCGGCGCAGGCGCACCTTTCGCTCGCGCGTCTGGTCTATCGCAAGGGGATGCGCCAGGATTCCATCCGTCACCTTGAAGCCTATCTTGCGCTTGAGCCCAAAGCCCCGGACGCCCCATCCGTTCGCAAGCTCCTGGAGCAACTGCGTAAGGTGAAGAGCTAGCGTCTGACTCTGAAATTAGGCGCAGAAAATATTACGGTTTTAATCCAGATCAGCCCCGCTAGGGGCGACAGAATTTAGCCCCTGCCGGGGCTTCGCCATCTTTGAAGCGGCTGGACATCAGAGCTGTCGGCGGTGTACAAAATTAGTTTCGCTTTAGTGCTTTGATCTGGTCCGAGGGGGTTATCTTCATGCTTCGCGCAGGTATCGTGGGTCTTCCGAACGTCGGCAAGTCCACGCTCTTTAACGCGCTCACGTCGCAGCAGGCGGCGCTCGCAGCTAATTATCCATTCGCAACTATCGAGCCGAACATAGGCGTCGTCCCCGTGCCGGATGAGCGTCTTGAGCCGCTGGCGAAGCTTGTCAAGACGAACACCATCATCCCCGCGACTGTAGAGTTCGTGGACATCGCCGGGCTCGTGCGCGGCGCGTCAAAAGGCGAGGGCCTGGGCAATCAATTCCTCGCTAACATACGCGAGACGGATACGGTCGTGCAGGTCGTCCGCTGCTTCGAGGACGAGGGCATCGTTCACGTCGAAGGCTCCATTGACCCGCGACGCGATATCGAGACGATTCAGATTGAGCTGGCCCTGGCGGACCTCGCCGCGGTCGAACGCCGCCGCGAGCGTGCGCAGAAGACCGCCAAGAGCGGCGACAAAACGGCGCGCGCCGAGCTTGAGGTTTTGGATAAGATTCAACCCGCGCTCGAAGAGGGCAAGCCCGCCCGCACCGTTTCCCTGACGGACGACGAGCGCGCCGTCGCGCGCGGCTTCTTTTTGCTCACGATGAAGCCGACGATTTACGCCGCCAACGTTGACGAGGCAACGCTCACGGAAGGGCCGGAAGAGAACCCGCACGTGCGCACGGTCCGCGAGATTGCCGAGAGCGAGGCGGCCGAATTCGTCATCATTTGCGCGCAACTGGAAGCGGAACTCGTGGAACTCCCGCCCGACGAACGCAAAGATTACCTTGAGGCCCTGGGCGTCGAGGGCAGCGGCGTGGACCGCCTCATCAAGAGCGCCTACCGTCTGCTCGGGCTGATGTCGTTTCTGACGGCGGGGGAAAAAGAGGTGCGCGCGTGGACGATTCCGCAGGGCACGCGCGCGCAGCAGGCCGCCGGCGTCATCCACTCGGACATCGAGCGCGGCTTCATTCGCGCCGAGACCATCGGCTACGAGCAGTTGATGGCCGCAGGCTCCACGGCGGCAGCGCGCGAACAGGGTTTGCTGAGATTGGAAGGCAAGGAGTACGTGATGCAGGAGGGCGACGTGGTGCATTTCCGCTTCAACGTCTGAAGCGCATCAATTGGCGGTCTAATGTTAGTTAGGCTCTAGCGATGAGGAGATTCTATGGTGTTATTGTTAACTCTCTTCCTGCTGTTTTATCAAGCCAACGACTTGCCAGCGGCAAAGATGTCGGCAGTTGATTTTTCTGCCGTTAAGCAGGGTAAGGTCGAGCTCGATCAAGGCTGTTTCGATTTCTATAGTCGGCAAATCACCTTCCGCGTCAAGAACCGATCAGATAAGGCGATCTATATTCATGGACTGAAGACCAACCGCTATTACCCGCTCGGCTATCTGATTCGGCTTGATAGGGAGAAGAATCAGTGGCTCAATCCCGAAGGCAACACCCCGCCTCGTCCATATAAAGAGTTTATGACACCCGTACGAGCTCTTTATGTACCAGATGTTTATGTCTTGCCGCCGGGCAGGTCGATGACATTTAAGGATTTGGCGAAAGAAATCTATCTCGGCAACAGAGTCAAGCGGGTTATCTACATCTCTTTCAGCCGGGATGAGGAGCCTCAAATGATTATGTCGGAAGAATTCACCTTGCGTTAATTGAGCGTGTCAGCTTCGGCGGCGAGCCTAACAACTCATTCAACCGGAGCGCGAGTTGGCTTGGCTTTTATCGTCAACTTGTCCGTTATGTATTTGAATGCGCGCCCGGTTAATTCGAGCGTCAGGTGTCTGTAAGACACGAACAAATCACTATGAAATTGTCGCGCAAGATATGAGAGCTAAACTTTCTCTAGCATTGATTGTTTGTCTGGCGCCTCAAATCGTTTTGGCACAGCAAAAGCCCCGCGAGACTAAAGTCGAACGTATGCGATTGCAAGGGTCTTTTAGGAGTGAGAGCACTCCCGGGGATCGTGTTTCCCAAGAGGAGACACTGGTTTTCCCCGGGCTTCTAAAGAAAGAAGCATTGGAAGCGGGGAATCCGCTAGCCACCTATGCCGCGATGCTCGATCTTGAGACGCAGTATCTGAAGTCTAAGATTTTCGCGGGAATCTATCCGGAGATTCGCTTTAACTTCGAAGAGTTCTTAGGTTTCCCGCTTGCCGGAGTAGAGGCGCTGAGCTTGCCGACGTATCGAAGGAAAGCGCCGAGTGTGGAAACTCCGATCCCGGTATCGTATAAACCTGAAAATGCTCTTCGAGTAATCGAGCGTGAAGCCCAAAAGACCCGCATAGTTATTTATGGCGAGGAGCACCACCTGCCACAAACACGCTCTCTTTATGAGCCTTTGTTGCGCGCGCTGTGGCGCCAAGGCTACAGGTATCTGGCGGCTGAAACCTTCACTGATCAAGTGATGAATCCTGATTTCAGGTATCCGGATTACCAGTCAGGCTACTACTTACTTGATCCTGTGTTCGCCAACGCGGTGCGCCTGGCAAAGGATCTAGGATACAAGCTCATTGCCTACGATACGAAGGAGCGTGGCCCGGCGGGCGATGCAAGTTTCCGCGACAGGACGCAGGCCGAAAATATTAAAGCCCGGACGTTCGACCTTGACCCGCACGCGAAGGTGCTCATCCTGGCCGGGAGAGGGCATGCCTCTGAAGAAACCGCGCAAGACGGGTGGACGCCGATGGCATCTGTGCTCAAGCGGCTCACCGGCATCAACCCGTTAACGGTGTACGCTCCCAGGATGAGCCAGCGCCTGACCTCTGAGGAAGAAGATCCGCTTTATCGTGTCGCCACTTCGCGAGGTCTTGTCAAACGGCCAACGATCTTCGTAAATAGAGTAGAAGGACGCTTGCTAGGCTCAGACTCCTTTGACGCCTACATTTTCTGGCCGCGTATCAAGATAGAGAATGGACGTCCGGATTGGATGGCACGGACCCTGGGTAGGAGGCGCATTCGAATTCCCCAGCAACTTTGGAGCGGAAGCGGTATGCGGCTCGTGCAGGCGTTTAAGGAAGGAGAGAGCGCGTCGGCTGTACCAGTTGACCAGGTGATTATCGGTAAGCCAAATGATCGTAAAGTACTGATGCTGCCCGCAGGTAGATTTTGGCTCCGCACTGTTGATCGTGATAGCCGAGTTCTTGCCGAAGCACATCTGAGTGTTCCTTAAGAAGCGTAACAAGTTTTCTGTAATTAATCCAAGTTGCCAGTTATAAATGTTAGGAGATTATCTCAGTTGCCACTAGCTTCAGCTAGTGGATCACAAAGCTCTTTGAATAGTTCGGCTTGAGCCGAACTATTTGGCTGAAGCCATAGGAAACTATCTGTTA
>DASVXV010000059.1:0-12032 GCA_036392495.1 Pyrinomonadaceae bacterium
CTTCCATCCCTCTCAAGATCATCTGACGCGTTTCGGGCAGGGAGCGCAACACGCCCGCAGGGGCGCGTGTCACTGCCCCTACTCCTCCATACGGCGCGACGAAGATGAACTTCTCCCACATGGCTGCTTCGATGTCGGAAGGCACTTCCACTTTGACGCCTGCGCGCTCGAAAGCTTCCCGCAGCCTATCTGTGCGCTCGCTCGGCTGGTTATCCAGCTCGCCGAATTTGATGAAGTTGGTCTCCCCGATGCTGCGTATGTGTCCCGGACCTATAACTCGGCTGATAGTCCCGCAAAGGCCGCCCAGGACATGATCTGCGCCCAGGACCGTTGCCAGTTGAGCAGGGGCCTCGACGCCGTTTTGCAGTGGCACGACGAACGTCTGAGGGGCGATCATGGGCCTCATTGCTTCCGCAGCGTCCGGCAGTTGCCAGGTCTTGACCCCGACAAGCACTGCATCAACAGAGCCAGCCTGCGCCGGGTCGTCTGTCGCCTGTGAGCGAACGAGGTGTTCGCCCCTGTCTGTTTCGAGACGCAGGCCCTGCTCTCGAATCGCGCGCAAATGTTCTCCGCGCGCGATGAAAACCACGTCTTCTCCGGCAAGGGAAAGCTTTGTCCCGAAATAGCCCCCCGCGCCGCCTGTGCCGAAGATTGCGATACGCATCAATCTCTCCTCTCTTTAAGAGTCGTTCGTCGAATGCAGGCATAAATCTTACGCTGCGCAGGCAGCATTCTACCAAAAAGGTGTTATCCTCTTGTTTCCAGCCAATTATCCAGCGCACGGGTGTTAATAATCTTCCGCGAGGTGCGTTTTATGTGTGGAGACAACCTGAAGGAGGAACCCGTGCTAGCCGCTGTGACGCATCTCAAACCCCTGCCAGAGCCGCCGAAAGAGCTGGAAAGACTCTTCCGCGAGCATAACGACCTCATTTTTCGCACGGCCTACCGCGTGACGGGTAGCGCAGAAGACGCCGAAGATGTTTTGCAGACGGTCTTCCTGCGCCTCGCCAGGCGCGCCGAGATTGATCTGGCGCCGAGCCCGGCGAGCTACCTGCACCGCGCGGCCGTCAACGCCTCGCTCGATTTGGTGCGAAGCCGAACGGCGGCCAAAAGGGTCGCCCTTGAAGACGTCGAATCGGACCTCAAGGAGAATCCAGCCCTCAATCCCGCAAGCAAGCACGAAGACCGCGAGCTCAGAAAGCTGATCCAGCAGGCCGTCGCTCGCCTCGGCGCTTCGGCTGCGGAAATGTTCGTGCTCCGCTATTTCGAGGGCTACGGGAACAGCGAGATTGCGGAACTGATGGGCACGTCACAGATGGTCGTCGCCGTCACGTTGCACCGCTCCCGCGCGCGTCTCCGCAAAGAGATTGGCAATTATCTGGAGAAATATCATGAAGCGTAATCGCAAGGAATTGGACACCATCCTCGACCGTGTTGCTGCCGGAATTCGCAGCGAGGAGATTGAGACCGCGACGGTCAAAGCCGCGGCTGACCGCGTCTGGGCAAGAGTCTCGGCGGAAGGCAACACCGCGTTGCCGGAAACAAAGGCGTCGGCGGATGAGATTCGGGGCTGCACTGACTTTCAATCGTTGATCCCGGCCTATCTGAAAAAAGAGTTGTCCGACGCACGCACGCTGCTTCTTGAAGACCACACGCGGGAATGCATCCCCTGCCGCAAAGCTTTGAAGGCTGCGCGAGGCGGCGGCGCTCAAGCAGTGGGCGCCATCGCCCCCGTCAGAAAGACGACGAGCGCAACAAGGGCGCACGCGCCGGTCTGGAAATGGGCGATTGCCGCGACGCTCGTCATAGGCGTCGGCCTGGTCGCTTATAACGTCTATCGTCGTCTGCCGACGGGCAACGCGCGCGCGACCGTGCAGGCCGCCGAAGGGGCAATTTATAAGGTCACCGGCACAGAAAGCCGCGCGCTACAGGTAGGCGAAGCGATCAGCAGGGGCGAGAAAATCCGCACGGCGAAAGACGCCGAGGCAGTTGTCCAGTTGGAAGACGGCTCGCTCGTCGAGATGAAAGAGCGCTCGGAGCTTTCGTTAAGTCAGAACGCGGACGGCACGACCATCAATCTGGTCCGCGGCAACGTCATTGTCGAGGCCGCGAAGCAACGCAACGGTCACCTCTACGTTGCGACCGACGACGCGCTCGTCTCCGTCACGGGCACGATCTTTTCCGTCAACAACGGGACGAAGGGGTCGCGCGTCTCCGTCATCGAGGGCGAGGTCCACGTCAATTCCAAAGGTGACGAGACGGTCCTGCACCCGGGCGATCAGGCGACGACCAATCAAAACCTCGAAGCGATTCCGATTCAGGAGGAGATTGCCTGGAGTCGTCATGCGGAGCGCTACCAGAAGCTGATGGCGGACCTGACGAACCTGCGGCAAGAGATAAATCAGAAAGTTCCACGTCCGGGCGTGCGGCACTCCACACGCCTGCTTGATCTAGTCCCCGAAGGCACTGTGATGTACGCGGCGTTGCCGAACATGAGCGCCACGCTTGTTGAATCGCACCGCATCATGCAGGAGCGCATCCAGCAGAACGCAGCCCTGCGCGAATGGTGGCAGAAGGAGCGGAGCCAGGAGCGAGGCGAACCCGGCCTCGATCAGATGATTAATGAGATTCATCAGTTCGGCAAATATCTCGGGACGGAAATCGTCGCGAGCGCGAAGATGGGCGAGAAAGGGCCGGAAAGCCCGCTGGTGCTGGCGGAGCTGAGCGACCCGCAGGGCTTCCGCCCCTTCCTCGAAGGGAAGATCGCGTCCTACGCTTCGACGGAGAAGAATGGTCCGAAGATTCGCATCATTGACGATCCCTCAGCGGTCGCGCCCGCGCCGGCCGCCGATGGAAAAAGGGCGAACGAAGTCCTGATCTGGATTAAGGGCGATCTTTTCGCAGCTGCGGCGCGCCTGGAGCAGTTGCAGCAGTTGGCCGCTACTTTGGGTGCGCCCGACGCCAACGATTTTAAGAAGACCTCCTTTTACGCGCGCCTCGCCGAGACCTACAAAACGGGCGCGGGGCTCATCGTCGCCGCCGATCTGGAGAAGATCGTTGACCGGATGGTGAATGAGAACCAGAACGACCCTGCCTTCGCGAAGCACAAAGAGACTTTCAGCCGCCTCGGCTTGATGAGTCTCAAGCATTTCGTCGTGGAGCAGAAGGAGACGGAAGGGAAGACGAACAGCCGCGCCATGCTGACCTTCAAGGAGGAGCGTCGCGGCATCGCCTCGTGGCTCGCCGCTCCCGGTCCGATGGGCACGCTGAACTTCATCTCACCCGATGCGAACATCGTCACGGCCTTCGTCGTCCGCAAGCCGGATGCGCTGGTCGAAGAATTGTTGGGCTATCTTGAGACGTCCAGTCCGAACATGCGGCAGGACCTGAAACAGCTTGAGGCAGCTTCCGGCCTCAAGCTGCGCGAGGATTTCGCAGCGCCTTTGGGCGGGGAGTTCGCCTTCGCCATTGACGGGCCCATCCTGCCGACGCCTTCCTGGAAGATGGTCTTCGAGGTTTACGACCAGCAGCACTTGCAGCAGACCTTCGAGCGCGTGGTCGGGAAACTGAACGAGTGGGCCGCGCGTGAGGGGCGAAGCGGTCTGCGCTGGGAGAACAGCGAGAGCGGCGGGCGCACTTTCTACGCGCTGAAGTCCTCTGGGTACGGCGTGGAGTTTCATTACACCTACGCAGACGGTTACCTGGTCGCCGCGCCGAGCCGCGCGCTGGTCGAACGTGCCCTCAAATACCACGACTCAGGGAACACGCTGCTCCGCTCCGCGCGCTTCACCTCGACCTTGCCCGCGGACGGCAATGCCAACTTCTCTGCGATCTTCTATCACGACCTCGCACCGCTCTTCGAGCCCGTCGCGGGGCAGGTGCAGAATGCTTCCAGGGAGATGACCGAAGAGCAGCAGCGTGCTCTGCGCTCAGCGATGAATGCTCCGCCGACGCTCGCTTACGCCTACGCGCAGGGCGACCGTATAGTCGTTGCCGCAGACAGCGAGGGTGGTCCGTTCGGCATCAGCCCGGTATCTCTGATGGGTCTCCCCAGCTCATTCGAGATGCACCATATTCTCAATTCGGCGATGCATGGGGAAAAGAAGTAGGACAGGCATTCCTGCCTGTCAAAGCGTGCGCCAGCACGCTCATGGTTTTATTAAAAGTAGTATTCGCGCCGTGCGGCGCTCATGACAGACAGGAATGTCTGTCCTACGGAAAATATGAAACCTGTAATTGACTTGAATGGCCTGAGCGTGCAGTTCGGCTCGAAACAGATCTTGAAAGATCTGAGCGCGGAGCTGCGTGGGCGCGCCATAGGGCTGCTCGGCCCGAACGGCGCTGGGAAAACGACGCTCATTCACACATTGCTTGGCTTTCATCCACCCTCCGGAGGCGCGGCGCGCATCTTTGACCAGGACATCACGGCGGGGGCGAAAGAGATACGCGCTTTCATAGGCTACATGCCGGAGCGCGACTCTTTCATAGCCAAGATGTCCTGCGTCCATTTTGTCAGCCTGATGGCAGAGCTTTCGGGATTGCCTCCTGAAACCGCATTGGAGCGCGCGCACGAAGCCCTCTTTTATGTGGGGCTGGGCGAGGCGCGCTACCGTCAGCTTGAAACCTACTCGCTCGGCATGAAGCAGCTAGCGAAACTGGCGCAGGCGATTGTTCACGGCCCGAAGCTGATCATCCTGGACGAGCCGACGAACGGGCTGGACCCGCCGACGCGCCAGCGAATGATTCGATTGATTCGCGAGATACGCGACAGCCACCAGGCGCATATCCTGATTTCGTCGCACCTGTTGCGCGACGTCGAAGAGTGTTGCGAGGAGATTCTGATCCTCAAGGAAGGGCGCATCGCCACTTACTGCAATCTGGAAGAGGAGCGGAAGGCCAACCGCAAGTTTCTTGAGATGGAGACGCGCGGCGACAATCAGGCTTTCGTCGCGGCGGTCGGACGCCTGGGATGCGAATACGCGATGACGGGCGAGCGGCGCGTCAAGTTAATTCTCCAGGAAGGTGTGGAGATACGCGACCTTTACAAACTCGCGGCGGAGCAGCAGGTGCAGATTCGCCGCCTCAATTTCAAGCGCGATTCACTCGAAGACATCTTTTTGAAAGCGATGGAGTAGAAAAGTCTGGAGTCTGAAGTCTGAAGTCTGGAGTCAAAAAACGAAAAGGTTTTTGGCCTGCGGACTCTCGGACTCCAGACTCCAGACTCCAGACTGGAGCAAACGATGGCAGTTTACGAGCACACATACAAACAATATACGGGCGAGGTGACGCCGCGCTGGTCGCGTTTTCTGGTTCTGCCGCGCCACTCTTACCGGAGCATCTTTCAGTCAAAGCTCTTCATAGCCTACTTCATCTCCTGCTTTATCTGGCCGCTGATCTGCTCGATCATGATCTACCTGCATCACAACGCAGAGGCGCTGGCGGTGTTGGAGCTGGCTGTGAGAAGGCTCGTGCCCATTGATGCCGCGTTCTTTCAAAACTTCGTCATTTATCAAGGGATGGCCGGTTTCGGTATCACGTTGCTGGTCGGGCCGACGCTCGTCGCACGCGACATGACGAACAACGCGCTGCCGCTCTATCTCTGTCGCCCCTTCTCGCGCGCCGAGTACGTGATCGGCAAGATGTCCGTGCTCCTGATACTGCTCTCTTTGATCACATGGGTTCCGGGGCTGCTGCTCTTCTTCTTCAATGCATACCTGGAAGGGTGGGGATGGTTCACGCAGAATCTTTGGATTGCGGGCGCGATTTTCCTGGGGAGCTGGGTTTGGATTCTCCTGCTCTCGTTGCTGTCGCTGGCGATGTCTTCCTTAGTCAAGTGGAGAATGGCCGCGAGCGCCGCGCTGATCGGAATCTTCTTTATCCCGTCTGCGTTCGCCGCCGTCATCAATACAATTTTCCAGTCGTGGTGGGGACATATCTTCAATGTGCGGGCGCTGATCGGGTCTGTCTGGGGAGGCCTTTTCGGGGCCGTGCAGCAGGCTGCGAACCCTCGTCGGCGCAGCTGGCAGTCCCGGTCACTCTTCGCTGCCAATCTGGAGCCGCCCGTTTGGAGCGCCTGGCTCATGCTCTCAGTAATCTGCGCGCTCTGCCTGCTGCTTCTCTACCGCAAAGTTAGAGCTTACGAGGTGGTCAGCTGATGAATGAACCCTCTTCACAGATGATAGTCTTCGACGACGTCTCCAAATTCTACGGGGAAATCCTGGGCGTCAATCGCGTCAATCTTTCAATCGCGCCCGGCATCACGAGCCTCGTCGGTCCGAACGGCGCTGGGAAGACCACCTTGATGAATTTGATGACGGGTCTGCTCCGCCCCACGCGCGGGCGCATCAGCGTTCTGGGCATCTCGCCGGACGAACCGGAGCAGCTCTTCCGGCGCGTCGGCTATTGTTCGCAGTTCGACTCATTCCCGAGAGGCGTGACCGGGCGCGAGTTCATCAACATGTTTCTCAGCGTTCACGGGTACGCTAAAGACGAGGCGGACGATCTGGCGATGAAAGCCCTGGAGCGGGTCCAGTTGGCGGATGCTTCTGAAAAGAAGGTCGCGGCCTACAGCAAGGGAATGCGCCAGCGCGTTCGTTTCGCGCAATCAATCGCGCACAACCCTTCGGTGTTGATTCTGGACGAGCCTTTGAACGGGCTCGACCCGATGGCCCGCGCCGAAACCATACGCCTCTTTCGCCAGCTCGCGGACGAGGGCCTGCATCTAGTCATTTCCAGCCACATCCTTCACGAAGTTGATATGATGTCGGACTCCGTCGTGCTCTTAAACAACGGCTACGTCGTCGCCGAAGGCGACGTTCACGGCGTGCGCGACGAGATGGAAGAGCACCCGATGCAGATACTGATACGCTGCGACAAACCGTCCGCACTGGCCGCGCGCGTCTTCGAGCAGGAGCAGATTGTCGAGGCAAAAGTTCACGAGGACCGCCAGGGGCTCTTTATTAAAACGCGAGATGCGGATAAATTCTATCTGCTCTTGAACCATATTGTGGCCGACGGGCTGGTCTCTGTCGAATCCGTGACGCCCGTTGACGATGACCTGAGTGCCGTTTACCAATACTTGATTGGGTCGGAAACCGAAGGGAGCCGCGTATGAGTTCGAAAGCTGAAACCATCGTTATGGAAAAGACTGTTAGAAATCCCTCGTGGGCGCAGTGGAAGCGGCAGATCGCCTCTATCCTGCGGCTCGAAGTCAGAAAGAATTTTACGGGCAAACGCTCCATCCTGATGTACCTGCTGGTGCTGTTGCCTGTCTTCATCATGATCTCGCTCGTCTCTGTTCATGCCAGCGACATAAGAGAGAATTTCGCGGAAGCCTCAGAAATCTTCGCCAACCTTTACGAGGGGATGATTCTGCGCACAGTGGTCTTCTTCGGCTGCGCCTGGATTTTTATGAATCTGTTTCGGGGCGAGATCGTGGACAGAAGCCTGCATTACTATTTCCTCTCCCCGGTCAAGCGCGAAGTCCTCGTCACGGGGAAATATCTTTCGGGCCTCGTCACTTCGCTCATCCTGTTCGTGTTGATGACAGCGCTTTGCATCTTCTTGATCTATCTTCCTCTCGGCTACTCGGCTGCGATGAACCACATTTTCAACGGGCCGGGCCTCAGCCAGATTCCGACTTATCTGGGAATCACTGTGCTGGCCTGCATCGGATACGGGGCAGTCTTTTTAGTCATCGGTCTCTTCTTTCGCAACCCGATTATTCCGGCGGTCCTGCTTTACGGCTGGGAGTTTATCAATTTCCTCCTGCCGCCGATGCTCAAGAAGATTAGCGTCGTGCACTATCTGCATTCGCTCACGCCGGTCCCGATCAATGACGGCCCGTTTGCGATTGTGACCGAGCCGACCTCCGCCTGGCTGACTGTTCCGGGGCTGATTATCATTACGGCGGCAGTGCTGGCGATGGCGAGCTTCCGCATTCGCCGGATGGAAATCAGGTACGGAAGCGAGTAAGGTAAAAGTAAAAAGGTAAAAGGCAAAAGGAAGGCTGAGAACCACTTAAATTAATTGTGGTTTCCGCCCTAATTTTGCCTTTTACCTTTTTACTTTTACCTTTTCTAGATTCTTTCTGGAACTTTTGGGGCTCTTCGTGCGAATCAAACATGGCAGCCGGTAATTGATCGCCCTGAAGAAGCGATGACACTGTTCACAACTCCCAGTGATGATGAATTGCTGCGGCGCATGTCGGCCGGAGACGAGGACGCCTTTGTCACGCTTTACAGGCGACGACAGGGCGGAATTTATCGTTTCGCCCTGCAGATGAGCGGCTCCGAGGCGGTTGCCGAAGACGTCACCCAGGAGGTTTTCATGGTCCTGATAGGCGAGGCTGGAAATTATGACCCTGCAAAGGGCTCGCTCTCGGCCTACCTCTACGGCGTCGCGCGCAATCATGTGCTGCGCGCCCTGAGCCGCGACCGCTCTTTCGTCTCAATCGGCGACCATTACGAGGAAGAGAATGAGATGGCGCACGAGGGTTTAATCGCGAAGGAGGACCCGCTCGGCGATTTGACGCGCAACGAAGTGGTCGAATCCGTGCGGCAGGCCGTGACGGCGCTGCCCGCGCATTATCGCGAAGTGGTCATCTTGTGCGACCTGCACGAGATGAGCTACGTGGAGGCGGCGCAGGTCTTGGGGTGCGCGGTCGGCACCGTGCGCTCCAGGCTGCACAGGGCCAGGGCGCTGCTGATCGAAAAGCTGCGCGGATCAAGGGGAACTGATTCGGCTTCGGACCTTGTTAATACGGCGAGGTGTTTCGCATGAGCTGTCGGAGTTTTGAAACAACCATTACGGATCTGGCGCGCGGCCAGATGTTAGAGGCACGCGCGAAGGAAGAGGCGCTCGCGCACGTCAGGGATTGCCGGTCTTGCGCCGCGCGCCTCGCTGATGAGCAGTCCTTAACGGCTGGCTTACGTGTGGTTGCTACAAGTGCGGTTTTAAACGAGGCGCCGGCACGCGTCGAGGCCCTTCTGCTCTCAACTTTTCGCCAGCGTGCGGCGTCGCCTTTCGTGCCCGTCAGCGCGCCCGCTCGGGCAAGGATAACGCCCTGGCCGCTCTGGTCCGTAGCGGGGGCGGCAGCGGCGGCAGTGATTCTGGTTGTTGCGATGCTTACACTCCCGCGTCTCCTGACTTCAAAACAGCCAGCGCGACTTAAAGCGCAGATAAACCAGCCGACGCCTCTCCCCTTGACTATTAACGGACCGGGAGAGAGCGAATCGCCAGACGGTCCAACGGAAACGGCGACCACAGCGAATAATCCAGGCCGGGAGTTTGTTGATTACCCGGCACCGGGATCTATGAATAGAAGGCAGGGCTTAGCGCGCCCCGCAAGCATAAATAGCAGGCCGAATCGCGGTGCGAGCAGCCCCGAGGCTCCAGACACGAATGTAGAGATAGCGACGGAGTATCTGCCCCTGACGTATGGCGTCAACCTGTCGCAGTTGGAAGGAGGGCAGGTTGTTCGCGTCGAGTTGCCGCGCTCTGCCATGCAATCATTCGGATTGCCTATGAACGCAGAGCGCGCAGGCGAGCGTGTTAAGGCGGACGTTTTGCTCGGCCATGATGGAGTGGCGCGCGCCATCCGTTTTGTCAGATAGCCGCTTAATCGTTTGAAAAGTTTTCGGGCTTGTCGCCGACTTGAAATTGCTCCGTAGCAGAGGAGAGAAGAGATGAAAGTTCAGAGACAATTAATTATGAGGGCCATCTTCATGCTCGCATTGTTGTCAATTGGCTCCAATGTGTTCGCGCAGGGGACGCCGCCCCCGGGCAAACCCGCGCCGAGACCAGATGATGTCATCATCTACGAGCGTGAAATGGAAGGGCTGCCACGAAAAATCGGTGGTCCGCAACAGGGGCCTCCGATGGGCGATGATACGGTCATCTTCGTTTCGTCAGAGATGAGCTTTGACGGCAAAGTTGTCAAGGGCGCGCCATACTCCGCGCAGGCGGTTACGGAGACGACGCGCACGCTCAGCGACGGCAACCGCATCAGGAACAAAAACAGCGCTTCGATTTATCGCGACAGCGAAGGGCGCACACGACGCGATCAGGAACTGGGAGCCGTTGGCCCCTGGGCCGTGCCTGGAGAGCCGCAGCAAACGATCTTCATTAATGATCCTGTTGCTGGCGCGAACTACGTCCTTGATCCGCGAACGCGTACTGCGCGCAAGATGCCGCCGCTTCGCAGCATGGCTCCGCCGAATGGCGGTCCGAATGCTATGCAGGGCAGCGCCCCTAAAGTAAGCGTCAGGGTCGAAAGGGATGTTTTCACAGCGCCCGCGCCGCCTCCACCCCATGCGCCGGGCGGGGGGCCACCGATGCAGGAATTTCATATCGTCGGAGGCCCGCAAAAAGGAACGACTGAATCTCTGGGCAAGCAGACTATCGAAGGCGTCCTGGCGGAAGGAACGCGCACGACCATGACCATTCCCGCCGGAGAGATTGGCAATGAGCAGCCGATTCAGATTATCTGGGAGAAATGGTATTCGCCAGAGTTGCAGACCGTGATCATGTCCAAACACAGCGACCCATTTGTGGGGGAGACCATTTATCGTCTGACCAATATCGTTCGCGGCGAGCCGGCACGAACGCTCTTTGAAGTGCCGGCCGACTATACTCTCAAGGAGATGCCGGTCCACACGCGTATCATGAGGAAAAAGCCCGGCGAGGAGAAGTAGCAATTCGCAGGAAAAGTTAGAGGCGGGCGAAGGTGTTCGAACACCTTCGCCCGCCTCTAATTTCTGTCGCCCTCCCTCCCCTTGACAAATATCCGGTCGTGCCTATAATGCCTCTTTGCCCAAGACCAGGGCGAGATTGACATCCAGGCAATTGCGAAGGCACTTTGAGCCGCTTCTCTCAGAAAATTTTGTTGAGGGGGCGGCCGTTTCATCCCTGAAAATAATTTGCAGGGATGAAGAGAAAGTGCTTGACAGGCAAGAGGTAATTGGGTAATATGCCTTTTTGCTTGGGGTGAGAATTTCTCTCCTGTAAGGCAAGGCCAATCAAATTCTCGAAAGTGAATTTTGAGTTAGTTGGCAACCTGAAGTGTCGGACGAGCAACTAAGTCCGATTCTTTCGAATTGGAAGCGATCTTTGAAAACTAGATAGAGCGTGTCCTACAGTTAATGACTTTGAGAGTCGAACGCTGAAGCGATAAAGCTTCGCGTAAAACTCTTTTTGAAGAGTCATAATCGGATACTTTTAACCAGTAGAAGATTATGTTCCAGAATCAAATCTTAACGAGAGTTTGATCCTGGCTCAGAATCAACGCTGGCGGCGTGCCTCAGACATGCAAGTCGAACGCGAAAGGCCCCTTCGGGGGCCGAGTAGAGTGGCGCACGGGTGAGTAACACGTAGGTAATTTGCCTTCGGGTGGGGAATAACAGCCGGAAACGGCTGCTAATACCGCATAATGCAGCGGCTCGACATCGAGACAGTTGTTAAAGCGGGGGATCGCAAGACCTCGCGCCTGAAGAGAAGCCTGCGGCAGATTAGCTAGTTGGTAGGGTAATGGCCTACCAAGGCGACGATCTGTAACCGGCCTGAGAGGGCGGTCGGTCACACTGACACTGACATACGGGTCAGACTCCTACGGGAGGCAGCAGTCGGGAATTTTGGGCAATGGGCGAAAGCCTGACCCAGCAACGCCGCGTGAAGGATGAAATCCCTCGGGATGTAAACTTCGCAAGAATGGGAAGAATAAGTAGAAGATAATACCTTCTATGATGACGGTACCATTTGTAAGCTCCGGCTAACTCCGTGCCAGCAGCCGCGGTAATACGGGGGGAGCAAGCGTTGTTCGGATTTACTGGGCGTAAAGGGCGCGTAGGCGGCCACGACAAGTCACTTGTGAAATCTCCGGGCTTAACTCGGAACGGTCAAGTGATACTGTCGGGCTAGAGTACAGAAGGGGCAACTGGAATTCTCGGTGTAGCGGTGAAATGCGTAGATATCGAGAGGAACACCTGCGGCGAAGGCGGGTTGCTGGGCTGACACTGACGCTGAGGCGCGAAAGC
>DASVXV010000060.1:0-16593 GCA_036392495.1 Pyrinomonadaceae bacterium
TTCTCGACGGAAAGAGAACGATCCACGAAGCCACACGAAACGACACGAAATTGCTGTGGTTTGTTTCGTGTGGTTTCGTGTGGTTTCGTGGACAGTGCTGTTTCTCTACTTTCCTCAGTCTCGAAAATGAATAGACCCTGAGTCCGAATTGAATGATTGCGACTGGCGAAGATGAAAATGTTACAATCCGCCAACTAAGGTAAGCAGAAAAATGGCGTCAAACTTCCTTCTCTACGGTGCAAACGGCTACACCGGAAAACTGATCGCGCATCTGGCGACCGAGCGCGGCCTGCGCCCTATTCTTGCAGGGCGAGACCGCAACACGATTGAGCCTTTGGCGAGAGAACTTAATCTGGAATACCGCGTCTTCGCCCTAGACGATTCGGCGACGATGGACACAGCCTTGAACGAAGTCGCGGCGGTCCTTCATTGCGCGGGTCCATTCTCCCGCACCTCGAAGCCGATGGCGGACGCTTGCCTGAGAACGAAAGCTCATTACCTGGACATCACTGGCGAGGCCGCCGTCATTGAATCTCTGGCCGCGCGCGACACAGAGGCGAAGGAGGCGGGCGTCATGCTGCTGCCCTGTGTGGGCTTCGACGTCGTGCCATCGGACTGTCTGGCCGCGCACCTCAAGCGCAGGCTCCCTTCGGCGAGCAGGCTGGCGCTCGCCATACAGGGCATGGGACGCATCTCTCGCGGGACCGCGACGACGATGGTCGAGAACATCAATCGCGGAGGGTTGATCCGCCGGAATGGAAAGCTGACGGGCGTGCCCGCCGCCTGGAAGACTCGCGAGATAGATTTCGGGCGCGGACCAGTGAAGGCGACGACGATTCCCTGGGGCGATGTCGCCTCGGCATTTTACAGCACGGGCATCCCGAACATAGAGGTCTATGCAGCGATCCCTGCTAGCTTGCGGCGCTTGATGAAACTGAGCCGCGCGTTCGGCTGGCTGCTGGGGACGAAGCCCGTACAGCGCTTCCTGAAGAAGCGAATCCAGCAGCAGCCGCCTGGACCGAGCGAGAAGGAGCGTGCGAAGGGGAAGAGCTTCGTCTGGGGAGAGGTCGAGGACGATTCAGGAAGGCGCGCCGTCTCGCGCCTGAGCGGCCCGGAAGGCTACCAGTTGACAGCGCTCACTGCCCTGGCGATTGTCGGCCACGTGCTCGCCGGAAATTTCTCCACCGGCTTTCAAACTCCGGCTAAAGCTTACGGCCCGGACCTGATTCTGGAGATCGAAGGCGTCATACGCGAAGATGTGGAGTAAGAAAGGAGAAATGATGAACGCGGAATGATGAATGATGAATTGAAAAGCTTTTATCTTTAATTCATCATTCATCATTCCGCGTTCATCGTTTAGCAAAGATGATTACCATACGCAAATCGGAAGAGCGCGGCCATTTCGACTTCGGCTGGCTCAACACCTATCACACCTTCTCGTTCGATCAATATTACGACCCGCGCTACATGGCCTTCCGCAGCCTGCGCGTCATCAACGAGGATTTCGTGCAGCCCGGCCGCGGCTTCCCCACACACGGCCACCGCGATATGGAGATCATCACTTACATTTTAGAAGGCGCGCTGGAGCATAAGGACAGCATGGGCACCGGCTCCGTCATCCGGCCGGGCGATGTGCAGAAGATGAGCGCGGGCACGGGCGTCCGCCACAGCGAGTTCAACCACTCCGAGGACGAGACGGTCCATCTGCTGCAAATCTGGATCGTGCCCGACACGGCGAGCATCCGTCCTGGCTACCAACAGAAGAGATTCGAGGACGAGGAAAAGCGCGGGCGCCTGCGCCTGATCGTCTCGCCTGACGGAAGCGAGGACACGATCACCATTCAGCAGGACGCGCGCGTCTTCGCAGCCCTTCTTGATCCTTCCGAGCAAGTCGTTCAAGAGATTCAGCCGGACCGTCACGCCTGGCTACAGGTCGCGCGCGGCGCCATCGAACTCAACGGCCAACCTCTCAAACAGGGTGACGGGGCCGCCGCCAGCAATGAGTCGCGGCTCACGATTGTCGGAAAAGAGGCGGCGGAGTTTCTACTATTTGATCTGGCATAATTTGATTGCGGATTTCGGATTGCTGGAATGCGGATTGAAAAGACAGGCGTCAAGCCGTTTCTTTGCGCCTTTGCGTCTTTGCGTGAGAAAACCAAAACATTTCACGCAAAGACGCAAAGAGGTTGCGTAGTTCTGTCTGTTATTTCTTTCTCTGAATCCGCAATCCCGTTATCCGCATTCCGCAATCGGAGGGGTTTTCAATCCAAAACTCCCTGCCTGGAAACGACAATCGCTCCGGCGATAATTAATAATCCGCCGAGGATCGCGCCCGCGCCCAATGATTCCCGCAGGAAAAGAACGCTCAGGAGCACGCCGACCACAGGCTCAAGGTTCGTGTAGATGCCCGCGTGTGAAGTCGAGACGTAGGTCAGTCCCCAGTTCCAGAGCGCGTAAGCGAGCGTGGAGCAGGCCAGGCCGAGCGTGAGCACGGAGGCCAGCACGCCCGAAGACATTTTCAGGTGTGGCGGCCCGTCCCAGGCGAGAGAGATCGGCACGAGCGTCAGCGTCCCGAAGAGCAGCAGATAGGCCGTCGCGACGAGCGCCGTGTACCTCTTTATCAGAGGCTTGCTCAAGAGCACCCACGCCACGACGACGACCATCGAAAGAAAAACCAGCCCGTCACCCAGCCAGTTATGATCTGCGCCCGGAAGCCCTACTATCAGGAGGACGCCGAGTGAAGAGACCCCTATGGCGAGCCACCCGCGCGGGCCCAGCCTCTCGCCGTAAAACCTTGCGGCCGCCAGGGCCAGAAGCGGCGGGAGTGTCCCGATAATCAGCGAGGCGCTCGACGCGCTCGTCAGCGCCAGCCCAGCGTATTGCAGCATGAACGTCAAAGGCACAATCAGAAAGCCCGTCAGCAGGAACATCGGTAGGTCCCGGAGTCGCGGCCAGGCCCGGCGCACAAACACCACGGGCAAGAGCACCAGCGACGCTATCGTGAAGCGGTAAAGCGCCACGTGCGTGATGGGCAGCTCCGCGAAAGCCAGTTTGCCGAAGAGGAACGCAGAGCCCCAGACGCTGCCGGCCACAACGAACGCCGCCACGGCCAGTCTCCGGCAGCGATCCACGGCCGCACGCCTCGTCGCCACTCCCTCGCCCGCTCCGCGCTTGATTGCCGGAAAACTCCCGCTGGAGTCGGAAGAATCTTTGAGAGATTCCTTGAGACGCGTCATGCTCCAGAGCTCTATGTCGTTCATCGCTTCCTCCTTGCTATCCTGAGCCCCGCCCGGTAAATCCTTGTAACCCGCTAAAGGGAATTTAATGGTTAGAATGGTAGCACGCGGCCTATAACCTGTCAAACGAATTTTGCTGGTTAAGAAAATTCGGATATAATGTGGTGGGTGAAAATTATGGCTGGGGCACATGAGCAGGAATATTCGTTCGAGTTGGTCGGGGGCCACCTCTGTCTGGACTTCGTCAACACTTTAAATGGCAGCCGCGACACGGGCGTGACGGAGGAGAAGCTCGAAAGCTATGCGGATTTTGTCTCCTGGAGCAGGCAGGCCGGTGTGATCAGTGAGAGGGAAGCGCGCCGGCTTCTGAACGAGGCCGGGCGGCGCCCCACGGAGGCTGAGAAAATTCGTCGCCGGGCAGTCGCCCTGCGCGAGGCGATCTATAGAGTCTTTACAGCCGCCGCGTCTGAGCGAGCGCCGGCTCAAGCGGACCTCAAAGTTTTGAATGATGTTCTCTCCGAGGCGATGTCGCAGGCGCAGATAGTCAAATCGCCGGAAGGTTTCGTCTGGGATTGGAGCAAGGATGACGCGGCGCTCGAACGCCTGCTCTGGCCCGTGTCGCGCTCCGCGGCGGAGCTTCTGGTCTCTGATAATTTGAGCCGCGCGCGCGTCTGCGGCGCGGACGACTGCACCTGGCTCTTCATGGACACGAGCAAGAACCGTAGCCGCCGCTGGTGCGACATGAAATACTGCGGCAACCGCAGTAAAGCCCGCCGCCATTACCAGCGAAAGCGGGACGCCGCAGAGGAAAGCAAATTATGAATTTTGAGTTTTGAATTTTGAATTGAAAGCTATCGTCCTTAATTCAAAATTCAAAACTCAAAATTCATAATTCATGATGCTTTCCTCCGCGGTTAAGCCGCCTTCGTTAACCTCTCACTCGACGACAACCCTGTCGGTTGAGCTGCGTCCGAAAGTTTCCGGGTGGTACATCTCCTCTGCCTTCGCCGGCGGAACGACGAACGTTCCGGGAGTGGTGGCGCGCGCCACGTAAGAGTAGTTATAGACGCCTTCCCAGAGCAGCGACGTAAAGGCTTCGGCGCGCTCATCTCTGAGGTTCTGGTGCTCGAACCACGTCCCGTACCACCAATAGTAACCGCGCCGACCTACGTCCTCTTTCTGGTCCTGCGGAATGTTGCCCGTGACCGCGAGCGCAGGGTTCATCGCTTCGAGTCCGGCTGGAAGCGGGTCAACCAGCGCGACGTGATAGCGGCGTGCGGGCGCGCCCATTGTCAGTCGAACGCGAACGCTCGCGCCCGATTTGATGTGCCACGTGCCGTCAGCGTCCCGCCGCACGTCCCCAGGATTATCAATCGCCTCGTAAACGCGCTCGACCTGGAAGCCGTAGTCAGCGGCCTTGAGATTAAGGTTCGTCGGCGCGTAGCTCATCCCGATGCGGTAATAGAGCCGACCCGCCCCTTCCTTGCTCAGCGTGAGATTCTGCGCTCCCTCCTTTTCCGCAAGATAGCGCATCGGCACGTTGACCTGCTGGCGGTCCGTCGAGCGCCCGCGGAACTGCTGCTGGCCCGCGAACTGGTCGCCGAGCCAGACCTTCGCCACAAAATCGGGCGTGGCCTTCTCGTAGGTGTTGAAGTAACGATCCAGCGCCAGCAGGATAAAGACGTTCTCCTGCGTGTTGTCCCAGCGCCCCTGTTTGCGATTGGCGAGCAGGCCGCGCACGATCTTCGGAATGAGATCGCTCTTTGGCTGATCGCCTATCAGCGCTTCGAGAATGACGCCGTCCGCGCGGCGATTGGAGTTGAGCAAAAGGTAATCGCCGTCCGAATACGAGTCCGCGAAGTGTGCTGTCGCCGCCGTCTCGGTCGCGCGGTTATTGAGATGGCGACGAATGGCCGCGACCTCCGTCTGCGAATTCGCGTCACCGGAGAGGACCGACAGGAGCCAGCCGTTTGATTCCAGCGAGAGCTTTTCGAGTCCCGCCTCGGCAATCAGTTTGCGCGCTTTCACAGCGTCGCGGTCGCCCATGCGGTTGCGCACGTAAAGCGCGTAGGAGACCAAAGCCCGTCGAGCGTAGATGCCGTAATACGACGGAATGTGGCTCTCTATCTCACGCAAATAGCGCTTGGATTTTTCGAGCATCTCGGGCGGCACGGCGAAGCCCTTCTCTTTGGCTCTTTGAAGCGCGTGCGCCACGTGGATGCTGACATACGGGTAGACCTGATCGCCGCGCCGCCAGAAGCCGAAGCCTCCGTCGTCCGTCTGCCTGCCTTTCAGGCGCTCGATGTCGCGCGCCACGGCCTTCAACATCTCTTCAGGCGTCGGCATATCTTTGGCCTTGAAAGCCGTCAGCACGTCCTTGAGCGCCGCGACGCCCAGGATGCGCGAAGAGAGTTGCTCCGAGCATTCATACGGGTAGGCCATCAGGTAGATCATCGCGTCCGTCAGAGCCTGTAACTGCGTCGAAGAGGTCGTAATCTCAAGCCCGCCGAACTGCTTGAAGACGTTTGAAGGCGCGCGGACCGGCTGAATGATGGGAGTTGACTCGTCCACTTCGCCGTAGGTCGCAAACGCCTCGGTCGTCGCTGGCGTCCAGACTGGGAGATTGATCTCCGCCGCGTCGGTCCAGCGGCCCGAAACGACGCCGACCTGAAAGCGCGCAGTGCCGGCGCGGTTTGCCGCCGCGGGCAGGCGCACCTCCACGCGATCATTCGCGGGGACGGTGACCCTGCGGCCAGCGCCGTCCGTCAACTCCGCGTTGGTCGCACGCACGGCCACGTCAACCTTCATCGGCTGGTCCGTCTGATTCTGCACCACTATGGGCAGCTCAAACTTATCGCCGAAGTTGAGGAAGCGCGGAGCCGAGGGGCGAGCCATTAAAGGCAGGCGCGCCGTGATGGTTGATTCGCCCGCGCCGAACTGCTTGCCGTCGGCGACAGAGACTGCCATCACGCGATAGCGCGTCAGGTTGTCGGGGATTTTGACTGAGACTACGGCGCGACCGCTGGCATCGGTCGGGACCGAAGGGGCGAAGACCGCGAGCGCGTTGAAATTCTCGCGCAGGCGAATCGCTTCCGATTGCTGCTGCTCGGCCCTCTCCTCGTCCGCCTCGGTCAGGAGACCTCTGCCATCTTTGAGCGCCTCTCGTTTGGCCCTCGCCGCCGGCGCCGGCCGCGCGACACCGCCTACCGTCATCGCAGACGTATTAGCTGTCTGGGCGGCACCTTGCTGCGCCTGCTTGAAGACATCCTCCGGGTTGCCGAGCAGGATGTCTTTACGCAGGTGATGGTCCGTCGCTTCCGCGCCTCGCTGCGTGTAAAAGGTGCTGAGCGGATCGTCAATGCGATAGCCCGTCAGCGAGAGGATCGCCTCGTCAACGACCACGAGCGCCACCTCGCTTCCGGCGACCGCGCGGCCCGAGGCGTCCTTCACCTCGACGTTGACTTTCGTCTCCGTGCCCGGCTCAAGAGCTTTATCAACCGGGCTGGCCGTCACCGAGAGCTTACGCGCGAGCGGAGGAATCTGTAGATTCAACTCGCCTTTGGCGAACGCCGGGCGCTTCGGCAGCTTCTCGTCAACCTGCCCTTTATCGTCCGTGCGCGCGGATGCGCCGACCAGGTCCACCTGCACGATGAGATTCGGCGTGTAGGCTTCCTCAATCGGGACACGCAGGGTGTGAGACGGCCCGTCCATGTTGAAGCGCTCGCTCTTCAGGATGCCGGAGCGGCGCAAGGTCACCACGCCTTCAGCTGGATAGAAAGGCGACTGCACTAGAATCTCCGCCGTCTCTCCGGCCTTGTACTCTTTGCGGTCCGGGATCAGGTCCACAGCCTCCTGCTCGACGCTCCGTTTCGGAGGCTGCTTGCCTCCAGCGACCCAGAGCGTCAAAACGGACTCGTTGGGGCGCTCGCGGTCGTCTGTAATTCGCGCCGTCACGCGATACATGCCGCCGAGCTTCGGCGTGAAGGTGCACTTGACAGCGTCGCTCCCGGACCGCACGGTGCAGTCCTGCGGGTTTGATTCCTTCTGCTTCCAGCTACCCTTCTCGTAAACCCAGTCCATCAGCACTGCGCGCATCTTGATCTCGCGGTTCGACACGGCCTTGCCGTCAAGGTCCACGACGATCGCCTGCACGACGAGAGGCTGGCCCTGCTGAACGAACGTGCGGTCGCTCTTCAAGCCGACGTAAAGATCGGCTGGGTGGACGAGCAGGTTCGTCGTCGCGGCCCACTGCTGGCGATTGACGTCCGTCACGCTGGCCTGCGCCGTGACGTTCGAGGCGCGCGGCGGATTGACGGAATCAAAGTCTATGTGCAGACGGTGCTTCCCGGCCGCGTCAGTCTGCCCCTTGAATGTTTCCGTGTGGCTCTCGCCAGGGTTATTCCAGGAGCGCCACCAGGGAATCCATTCGCCGAAGGTGTAGTCCCCTCGGTTGGGCGGCGTGAAAACGGTCGGCGATGAGGTCACGTTCCAGTTCACTTCGGCGTTGGGGAGCCCGCCGCCGGCGTAGTAGGAGGCCGTGACAGTGGTCTCCGCGGAGCCTTTCACGAAGAAAGGCCCTTCCGAAGCCTGTGCGCTGACTTCAAACTCTGGCCGGCGAAACTCCTGGACCTGTATGTAGTGCTGTGTGCTGCCCCCCGTCAGCGTCGCGTTGTCTGCTGTCAGTTGGAGGTAAGCGTGGCCCAGATTCATAGTGCCGGGCAGCTTCAGTCTCGTGTCGAAACCGCCGAGCGCGTTGATCTGCGCCGAGCCTTTCGACACCTCGTTGCCCTGCGAATCCCTCAAAGTATAGGAGACGGTGCGGCCGAGCCCCGTGCCGGCCAGACCGACGTCGCCGGTTTTGCCGCCGCCGACGCGACGAATCCAGCCTTTAACGTGGACCTCTTCGCCGGGGCGATACATCTTGCGGTCGTCGAAGACGTACCAGCGCAGCGAATCAACAGCGTCTCGCCTGTACCATGTCGTACCGCTCCCCCACCATTCGTCGTGCTCCGGCAGGATAGCGACGTCGCGCCCCTGTCTGGCGACCAGCAGCCCGCCGATGGTCGTCTTGCTGGTCTGAGTCAGCGGAAGGCGCGCGAGTCCGAACATGCCCGTCCTGTCAGTCACGCCCAGGGGCCGGACTGTCATCTCGACGTTCGCGAGCGCCTTGCCCTCTTTGAGCGACGTCGCCCACGCGAGCAAATCCGAGTTGTCAACGAAAGCCGCGAGACCGATGTTCGTTGACTGGACCCAGGCCTCGATTGACTGCCGCTCGCGCTTCTTCACGCCCTTGCCTGTTTCGACGATGACGAGGACGTGCCCGAGACCGTCCGCGAGCGCGGGCGTCAAATCGAGGCGTGTTTCGACCATCTCGTCAGGCTTGTTTGCTATCTGGACCGTCTTCGAGACGACAAGTCTGCCGGGAGGAATAGTCTGCTTCTGCGTGTCCGATTCGTAATAGTCATAGACGAAGCGCATGTAGCGTACAAACTTCTCCCAGTCTTCGGGCCCGACCTGGTAGAGCTTCAAACGCAGGTTGCTGTGATTGATGCTGTAGACGGAGAAGGAGCGCGGGGCCGACGGGTCTAGGACGACGAAAGCGCCGCCCTGCGCGGCCAGCGACGGCGGCGCGGGGCCGACGTTGAAAGTGACGCTCGCATCGCGGCCTAACGTCTGGCCGAAGACGTCTTTGATAGAGTCGTCGAGCGTGACCTTGTAGGTCATCCGCCCGCGCTTGACCGCTTCGATGTAGAGCGTGTTGCCGTAAACGCTCGTCTTCAAACCCTGCACTTCGGGCTCGACGCGAAGCTGGGATTGATCGAAGAGCGTCGCGTCCACAGGATTGCTGAACGTAATCATCCACGCATCGAACGGCGTGCAGGTCTTGCGCTGGTAATCATAGCCGCACCTGGAATCAGTGACTTTGAAAACGCCGTAGGTGCGAAACGAGAATGATTGCGCTGTGGTCGTCGTGCGCGGGCCTTCGGCCGAGGGCGTGCCGGGACCGACGTTGACCGTGAGGCCAGAGTCTGCCGGAAGCGCTAGACTCACATCATTCGTCTCGGAATTGATTGCGCGAAACGCCAGCCAGCGACCCTGTTCGGCAGATTTGGCTAGGTTGCGCACGTTCGCGTCCCGCTCGATCTCTTCCTGGGTAGCGAGGCGCGTCTTTAAAGCTCTGTTTCCGTCGAGCACCTTGATCGTGGAGAGGACCGCGGCCGGATCAATTCGCTGATCGAACTCCACGAACATCAGAGAATCGCGCGCTACGGGTGTTCCCGAATAAGGATAATAACTTTTCATCGTGGGCGGCGGCGTCTTGAAGGTCCAGGTCTTCGTGCCGGCGAGCGTTCCGCCGTTGGCGGATTTCGTGCCGGCGACGACCGTCGCCGTGTACTCAGTCGCCATCGGGAAACGACCGTCCGGAACAAAGAGCAGCGTCTTGGTCCCGATCCAGCGCCACTTGCCTGCGGGCTGCGGGGTGAGTTTGACAGGAACGTCCCCGGCCGCCAGGTCGTCATTCGAAGTGACGGCCACCATCGGCTGCGAAAACGTGATGCTTAACTGCGGGGCGAGAGGGACAGCTCCTTCGGGCGCGAAGCGTACGACTTCGAGCGGTCCTGCGGCGACCGCTTCAGGCGTCGGCGCGGGCTCGGAGGAAGGGAATGAGACGTTGATGGTCTTGCCCGTGCGCGGCGGGGGAAGCGAGCGGTCCCTGAGGGCGAAATCCTGCTCATCGCCCGGCACGGCCTTCACTGCGGGCAGCCGCTTCAAGACGTTCTGAATCTCGCTCTCGGAGAGACGAGAAGCCTGGGCGGAGTTGACCGCAGACGAGCGCTCGGGCTGTTCCTTGCCCTGGCTCAATCGAAACTGTAAGCCCTTCTTCATCGAGTCCTCGTTTGTTTCGGTGACGCTCGATTCCTCAGCGCTTGCTACTGAAATCGCGAACTGTGGAATATTACCGAGAAAAATGGAGAGGATTAAGGAGAGGCTCAGGATCAATCGAGTATGTTTCATGGTTTTAAGTTCTCTCTCTCACAAGATTCAAGACCGAATCAACGGGGAGAATTAAAGATTTCACACTTCGCTGGCTTAGCAAAACCTTTCCAGCAGGGCTAGAACGCGTTTACGCTTTTCGACTTGCAGGGGACAAATATTAGCGAACTTATCCGAAATCGGTTCTCAAGAGATAGATTTCAAAGGCTGCCGATTCATCTGAAGAGTGTGCATGATTCAAATTTCCATTTCCTCATCGCCGGGCTGAATTCACGCGCCGCCAGCGCGGCGTACTTTATGTGCACTCTTTATCTGGGACAAGTTACCAGTAAAAGCTGCCCTCGATCTTTAAGACTCCAGAGACTTCGCCATCGTAAACAGAGGCGTCCCGAACAGGTCATGTGGTCCTTCCGTATTGGGCCGGAAGCCGGAATTCTCATACAGCCGGATGGCCCGCGCGAGAAAAGGAGTCGTACTTAAAATCAGCCGCCTGTAACCGTGTCCGGAGGCGAAGCGTTCCACCTCTTCGAGCAGCAACTCTCCGACGCCCTGGCCCCTTATCATAGGAAGCACAGCCATGCCGCGTATGTATAACGCCTCATCGCGAGCTACGGCGGCCACGGTGCCGACAATGATCTTTTCGCGCGCGGCGACCCAGACGGGACCTTCCTTCATGCGATTCTCGATCTGATCCCTCTGCGGCGTCGTCGCGGCGAACGCTTCGGGCGTGTAGGACGATTCGTACTCGACGAAGGAGTCGCGCAGGACTCCGGCGATTGACTCGGCATCCTCGCGGACGGCTCTGCGTATCTCTATCTCGGCCATGACAGCTTCCGGCGCGCTACAGTTCAACCGACCTCCAGATAGCCCTGGCCCACGAAAACGGTCTGCCCGCCGACGTGAACGCCCCTGATCTCGCCGGCCTCCTGCTCGATAACGATCTTGATGATGCTCGGGCGGCCCATCTCGATCCCTTGCTCACTTGTGAACTCCATCCTCTCTGACACAGGAAAAACTTCGTAGCGCGTAAGATAGCAGCCCAACGGTCCGCTCGCCCCTCCCGTCGCGGGGTCTTCCTGGACGCCGAGCGCGGGAGCGAACATGCGCGAGTGAACGCTTGAGCCTTCGAGTTCGGTCTCCGTCGTGAAGACAAAGACCCCACCCGCTCCGAAGGCGGACAGGACTCTTTCCCAGACATCCATGCGGAAGCGTATCGAGCGAATGGCCGCCAGGGTTTTCAAAGGGACGTAAAGGAAGGGGACGCCGCTGGAGACGACTTCAAGCGGCAAGCTGGTTTCGATAGCTTCCGCCGGGATGGATAATATCTCGGCGATGGCTCCCGGGTCTTCGAAGCGCGGGCCAAAACGTGGCAGCGGCTGTTGCATCCAGATGAAATCGGGCTGACCGTCTTTGAACTTGATGCGAACTGGGATCGTGCCGACGCCCTCTTCCAGGCGGATCGTTATCTCCTCCAGGCCGAGTTCGATCATGTGCTCGCGCGCGAGGATGAAAGTCGTGCCGACGGTCGGATGGCCCGCCATCGGAAGTTCCGCGTACGGTGTGAAAATGCGGACGCGGTAATCGTTCTCGGCGTCTTCGGGCGGCAGCACGAAAGTCGTCTCCGAAAGGTTGAACTCTTTAGCGATTGATTGCATGAGTTCTGAAGTTATCCCGCGCCCATTGGGAAAGACCGCGAGCTGGTTTCCGCCGAAGACGCGATTGGTGAAGACGTCCACCAGGTGGTAATGAAGTTTTCTCATTTTCTCCTCAAAGGGTTAAGAATTGGCCACAGAGACACAGAGGCACAGAGAAAACATGAAAGGAGAGGATGATATTTATTTCTCTCATCAACTCTTCTACTTCTCTGTGCCTCTGTGTCTCTGTGGCTACAATTTTACTCCCTCCTCAATCTTACTTCAAAAGAGTGATGGGCCTGACGACAGATACTTTTCCATCTGACCGAACGGGGCCGTGGTCAGATGGTGCGCGTAGGCCACGAGTTTCAACCCGGCTTGCAGGGCGAAACGGATGGCCGTGTGGTTCGGGCCCGGAATCATCAGGCGAACCTGCTCGGCCTCATTGAGCGCTTCGCGGCAGGCCGAGTTCAGCAGCGCCTCGGCCGCCTCGTCTTCCAGCCACGCGGCCGGTCCGATAGTTCCTTTGTTGACGTAGTAATAGCCCACGGGGCGATTGTCGCGCACCAATTGTCTTCCAACGGACTTCAGTTCCGAACGCCAGAACTCGTGATCCACCTCACGCCTGGCGGCGCGAATCTGCCCGTCCATTTCCGCGGCGGTCGAGACGTCAAGGGGCCGCGTCTCATAGCCCGCGTCGCCGCGGGCCAGGTTGCCGGGCGTCCCCGAGAAAGTGAGCGTCTGGTAGCCCGGCAGCATTCCCATCTTCATGTAGCTGGCCATCGCCTGTAGGTCCGTCGAGGACCAGGTGAAGAAAACGGATGCGCCCGCCCGAGCGCCCTGGTCCCAGACGCGCCGTAAAAGCGTGCGCCCGATTTTTTGTCCCTGCAATTCGGGGAGCGCCCAGAAGCCCGAAAGAAACCAGAGAGGCCCACGGACGACCGCGTGGCAGATCGCACCGAGTCTCCCGTCAACCTCGGCGACCTCGAAGATGCCGGTCCGGTAGATGTGGCGGTAGGAGACCAACACATACTCGCGCGGGGGCGGCGGCTGGGTCAGGTTAAGGCGCGCGCGAAGGTCATTGAGGCTCGTCAGAAAGATCTCGGCCGTTTCTGGTAACTCCTCTTCGCGGACAGGGCGGTAATGAACAGCCATCTCGCGTTTCTCCATTTGGGCTCTCACGAAGAGACGGATAGTAGTAGAATATTGCCGGGAAATAAACTCTTGATGGAGGGTGAAGATGAAAGAAGCTCAAGCGACGGAGGCAACCAGAGTCACGGTTGATGAAGTAAAAGAGCGTATGGAGAGAGGCGAGCCGTTTGCGTTTCTAGATACGCGCAATCCCAAAGCCTGGGGCGAGGCCGAAACAAAGTTGCCGGGGGCGATTCGCGTGCCCGCGGACGAAGTCGAGCAGCACCTTGACGAGATTCCGCGCGACCGCTCGGTCATCACCTACTGCACTTGACCGCATGAAGGATCAAGCGCCAGTGTGGCGCTGAAATTGATGGCGGAAGGTTGGAAGAACGTGCACCCGCTCTACGGAGGCTTCGACGCCTGGACTCAAGCCGACCTTCCTGTCGAGCCCAAAGAGACGACTTGATTTCGGAAACGAATGTTGCTCATCAAAGCTTGGATGAATCGACCACGCCGGTTGTGGTTGCCGTCGTGCGTCTCAAGATAATCGGCGGTTCGATCAGTTCCGGCAAGGTCGCCCGCCGGTCCCGCTCTTCATCCGGCAAGATGTCCGGTCCCGCCGCCCTGTCGTTTATTTTCCAACGGCGCGGCACACGCCTTATGCCAATCGGGTAGATCGTCAGGTCGCCGTTTGCGTCAATCTTCAATTTAAGAAAACTTTTCCAGTCCTCGACGGCGATGGTCGAAAACGCTTCGTTGAAATGGCGGCCGAAGACGTTGAGCGAGACGAGCAGGTAGAGCCCTTGAATAAAGGAGCCGACGGCGAAGCCCCCGATCAAAATCAGAATCACAGTGAGCAGAATACGCAGGTCCAGTGTGAAGTTATGCGGGCCCTGCGTCCACTGATAGACCCAATCGAACCGCGAGGGCGTGGCCGACAGGTTGATGACCAGGTAGATGGAGGCCAGCGCGACGGCGAAAGCCGAAATGATGTGCGCCGCTGCGTGAATCGAGCCCATGATCCACCTGTACACTTTCGAGTGCGTATCTGTGAAGAGGACGAAGCCCAGGATCGTAATCAGCACCCAGAAGAGCGTCATCGGGCTGTTGAGCACTGCGTGGAGCGCCGTGCCGACGATATTTTTCAGGCCGACGACGGAGCGGATGCCCGTGGTGGTCTGCTCTATGTGCCTGAAGTCGGAGACGACCGCGAGCGTCGTCAAAAGATAGAGCCCGGCGGTCAGGAAGCCGAAGGTCCAGCTCCCGTTTCCTCTCAGGAAGGGGAAGATGAGGTTGCGCCAGCAGAGGCGTCTCGAAACCTGCTCTGGCGGAAAGGAGACCTTCTTTTCAAAAACTCTCCCGGAGCTTTTCTCTTTCAGCGACGAGACGTCCGTGCCGAAAAGGCCACTGTGCGTCGGGTGCAGGAAAGCGCCGCCGCCGCCGGCAGTGATCTTCTGCGTCGAAGATTTATCCGTCGCTTCGTGGCGACGATAATGGTGCAGGTCGCCGGCGATGAAGACCGCTATCTTTTTACCGAGCATCTGCTCCAGAAAAGCCAGGTTGCTCTCGGAATAGCTCGAATCCAGGCGCTCGTACATCGGCGCGTAGATCCAGTTCGGCTCGGCATTGCAGAGGATGATGCGGTCCGTCTCCTTGATCTTGGCGGCGACGCCCTTGAAGTATTCGACCTGCGGCGCGTCCAGGTCCGAGTAGAGCTGCATGTCCGTGCCCAGCAGCCACCAGTCGTGTGGCAGTTTGAGCGCGAAGTAGCTGCGACTCTGGCGCGTGCGCCAGCCGCTGAACCAGCGCTTCGAGCAGAAGAGGCGCGAAAACGAGATGAGACTGTCGTACCAGTCATGGTTGCCCGGAATGGCGAAGGCGTGTGGGTGCTCCTCTCGCCCTCGCGCCGGGAAAGCCTTCTCGTAAGGCTTGACGAGGCGCTGGTCGTATTCCTCGCGGCCCGCGGCCGGATAGACCTGATCGCCGCCGAAGATGAGCACGTCGCCGCGGCTCGTTTCCACGCGGCGCTGCTCGCCCGTTTCGACGTCCGTGTATTCGTAGGTGCGCGAGTCTTCGGCTAGATAATAGGCGACACTGTAAGTCGAGTCCCAACCCTCGCCCAGGTCCGCGACGTAATCAATCCAGATGGAATCGCGCGGGCGGCTCCTGTCTATCTCGCAGAGGTCCCGGCCGTCGTCTTTGTAGTGATAGGTGTAGTCGTAGTCCTCTGCCTGAGTGGTGGCGAGGGCTTCGACGAGGCGGCGGTCCGAATGACGACCGAAGATCGTGGAGATGACGACCTGGATACCCGTGCGCACGAGCTGGCGCGGGTCGTACCACCCGACCATCGGAAGCGGCTTGAAGCCGCGGGGGGCGGGCGGCGGCGTGATGTTGACGACCGCCTCCGGCGTCGCCAGCGGCGCTTGCTCGGCGACAGTTTTTCCTTCTTTAGTTTCGAGAGACATGATACGTTGCCGCGTAATATACAGCATCGCCCGGCGGTCGTGATATAGAATCCTCGCGAGAACGCTGCACACCTCTAAGGAGAAACGAGATGGCAAAGTTTACTGTCAATCCTCAACGGTTCGATCCTTACAAGAACTTCAAGTTCCGTGTCCGCTGGGACGGCCGCCACGTCGCGGGCATCCAGCACGTCAGCGCCCTGCGGCGGACCACAGAGGTCCTCAAGTTTCGTGAAGGGGGCGACCCGAGCAGCGTGCGCAAGTCGCCCGGGCGAACGGAGTATCATCCGATCACACTGGAGCGCGGCATCACACACGACCTGGAATTCGAGAGGTGGGCGAACAAGGTCTGGAGCCTGGGCTCAGGCACGGAGGTCTCGCTCAAAGACTTTCGCAAGGACATCGTGATAGAGGTCTTCAACGAGGCCGGGCAGCTCGTTCTGGCCTACAAGGTCTTCCGCTGCTGGGTCTCGGAATACCAGGCGCTCCCGGACCTAGACGCCAACTCCAGCGCCATAGCCATCGAGCAGATCAGGCTTGAGAACGAGGGCTGGGAGCGTGACGCGGAGATAGGCGAGCCTGTGGAGCCCAGTTTTAATGAACCCGCCTGACGGGCGTATGTTTCCGGTGCGGTCAAGATGAGTATTGACAGGCAGCCGTGGGCGGGCATAAAATCCGATGCATAACACAAGTTAAGGGAAGCTGTACTCGCGTGGTTCCTGATACTTGGAATTGAAAAGCGAGAGAAGAGCCAAACACTAGGTTCTCTACAGTCGAGTCGGTGACCTATAGGCACCGTTCCCAAAAGAGTGTTGGAGCTTTCCAACATGCGCGCGCCCCACAGGGTTGTTACAACTGTGTGGGGCGTTGTCGTGTCTGGAATTATTATTTACCTGACACGGTGTTTCCGTTTTAGCCCGCGAGAGCGGGCGATAGCACGAAGCCCATGAAATGGGCGATGGCATAAAGCCCATGAAACGGGCTACCGTCTAAAGCCCAGGGCGTCAGCCATTAGTATCTACACAAGTCAGAAACCTCCATTTTTCTTAGGATTTCTGACTACTTGGGAAAGTGACCAGAGCGCAGCAAAGATCAGACCTGAATTTGTTCGATCCGTTTTTCCTAAGATTT
>DASVXV010000061.1:0-66783 GCA_036392495.1 Pyrinomonadaceae bacterium
GCTGTTTAGCGCTGTTCTGGCTAATTAACCTCAATTATAAGGAGATTTAGCCCAATGAAACCCAAACGCAAAAGCTCGTTTTTCGTCAATGTTTATCGTGTCAAGCGAAAATCGCCTTTTTCTACTGCGTAACATCAGTTACTTATACCCTTTAAGCTAGTTTTCTCCGACCGCTCAAGGGTTAAAAGCTTGGGTTTCAGACTATATGTAAGGTGTGTAATCTTCCGCCCCGCCTTGACACGGTAGGGGTCTGCGGTTCAAATCCGCACGCGCCTACCATTTTTATGTCCAAACATCTCAACAATTATCCCGCCTTCGCCGTTCGCCCCGAATCCCCGTCAGAGGCCTGATTTGCCTGACTTTTGCCTGACTGCGATCCAAAAACGACTATTTCTGTGGGGTTATACTCTAAACTCTCTACAGCCCTTTGCAGCGCTTCCCAAGTTGCGTGGGCGTAGCCCGGAGTGATCCGTGATTCATGCCCGAAGCCGCTGACGGGCCGGGCGTGCCCCAGGAGCGCTGAGATGGTGTGCTGGTGGACGTACCGCTCCTCCAGGCGGGTGGCGAAGGTGTGCCGCAGGTCGTAAGGTCTGAGGTCCTCAATCCCGGCCCTCTTGCAGGCAGCAGCAAAACTCTTCTTAATAGATTTCATCGGTCCGCCGGCGCGGAGTAACCCTTCCGTGGACTGGACCGGAAGACCTTTATGTCCGTTACCATTCCGTGACCTCCGGCATATCCACGCCGTGCGCTCTGATGTAGGCGTGGTGTGCAGCTAGCTTCTGTTCGTAACGCGCGATGATGCGGTCGGCTTGCGCGGCGACTTGCGCGTCAGTCTTCGAGACGGCGCGCACCACCTGCATCAGCACGTGGTAGCGGCTGGCGCGATTCTGGACGAATAGGTCGAAAGGCGTCGTGGTCGTGCCCTCTTCGATGTAGCCGTTGATCTGAAAACGCGGGAACGCGGGCCGATTGAAAAGCAGTTGTTTGACCGCCATGGGATAGCCATGAAAGTTGAAGATCACGGACTTGTCCGCCGTGAACAAATCGTCGAAGGCTGCTTGCGTCAGGCCGTGTGGGTGGAAACTTTCCAGTTCAAGGATCAACAAGTCTGTGACGTTGACGACGCGCACGCGCAAACGGGGTAGTTCCTCGCGCAACAGAGCGGCGGCGGCCATCATCTCGTTGGTCGGGTACACGCCAGCGGCGGCCAAGACAACTTCCGGGTCTTCGCCATCGTGCGTGCTCGCCCAACGCCAGACGGAGGCCCCGCGGCGGCAGTGTTCCACCGCGTCCTCCACGGACAGCCACTGCGGCATCAATTGTTTCGAGGCGATAACCAAATTGATCTTGTCGGTGCTCGTCAGGCAGTGGTCAACGGTCGAGAGCAGGCAGTTGGTGTCGGGCGGGAGATAGATGCGGACGTGTTGCGCCTTCTTCGTGAGCAGGTTGTTGATGAAGCCCGGCCCCTGGTGCGAGTAGCCGTTGTGATCCTGCCGCCAGCCTTCGGAACTGAGCAGGTAGGTGAAGGACGAGACCGGCTTGCGCCACTCAATCTCGGCGGAGACTTTGAGGAACTTGGCGTACTGGTTCATCATACTGTCAACAATTGGCGCGAAGGCTTCGTAGCAGGGGAACAATCCGTGTCGTCCGGTCAGTAAGTAGCCTTGCAGCCAACCCTGGCAGGTGTGCTCGCTCAAGACTTCTAGCACGCGACCCTCGCGCCCGATATGCTCGTCACGCGCGCCCACTGGCCACGCGAACTGCCGATTCGTGGCCTCGAAAACTGCGGTCAGCCGGTTCGAGGTCATCTCGTCCGGGCAGAAGACGCGGAAGTTTGCCGCTCGGCCATCGCCCGCCTCGTTCAGCCGCACGACATCGCGCAGGTACTCGCCGAGCCTCTTCGTGTCGCTTCCCGAAACCTTGCCGTGCTCGGTCACTTGAACCGCGTACTGCCGAAAGTCCGGCCTCAGTAGTTCCCGGCGGAGGCTGCCACCATAGGCGTGTGCGTTCATGCCGATGCGTAAATCTCCCTGCGGACAAGTCGCCAGCAGTTGCGCGCGGGGTCGTCCCTCGGAGTCGAAGAGTTCCTCTGGGCGGTATGAGCGCAGCCAACGCTCGACCAGCGCCAAGCGTTCTGTATTCTTTTGCGGCTCTTCGACTGGCACTTGATGCGACCGGAACGAATTTTCGAGCGGCTTGCCGTCCAACTCTTTGGGGCACGTCCACCCCTTCGGCGAGCGCAGAATCAGCATGGGGTAGCGCGGGCGCTCCAACGCCTCACCGTCCCGCGTGCGGCTCTGAACTGATTTGATTGTGGCATACGCCGCGTCGAGCGCTGTAATCATTCGGCGGTGCGCCGCCGCGCGCTCCTCGAAGGTGTCGCCGCCAGCGTCCACAATCTCGACATCGTAGCCGTAGCCCCGAAACAGATCATTCAACTCCTCATCAGACATCGCGCCAAACACGGTCGCGGAAGAAATCTTGTAGCCGTTGAGGTGCAGGATGGGCAGCACCGCGCCGTCACGCGCCGGGTTCAGATACTTGATGCCGTGCCATGCAGTCGCTGTCGGCCCCGTTTCTGCCTCGCCGTCGCCGACAATGCACGCAACCAACAGATCGGGGTTGTCGAATGTCGCGCCGAAGCTGGTCGCCAGTGCGTAGCCCAATTCGCCGCCCTCGTGGATGCAGCCGGGCGTGGCGGGACTCAGGTGGCTGGGGAAGCCGCCCGGCACGGAGAACATACGAATGAGGCGCGCCACCCCGTCTTTGGTGTGCGTCAGTTCCGGGTAGAACTCGGCCAGCGTACCTTCCAAATAAAGGTTGGCGAGGTTGGCGGGCGCGCCGTGGCCGGGGCCGGTGATGAGTAGCACGCTCTGCTGAGTCTGCCGAATCAATCGGTTGAGGTGCGCGCAGATGAAGTTGATGCCGGGGACAGTCCCCCAGTGGCCGAGCAGACGCGGCTTGATGTGTTCGGCGCGCAATGGCTCTTCTAAGAGGTAGTTGTCCCGCAGATAAACCTGCGCCGCGCCCAAGTAGTTGGCGGCGCGCCAGTACAGGTCGAGCGTGTTCAATTCGTCGGCGGGAAAAGTGTGTGTGTCATTCATGACTCGTTCCCCCTCAAACATTGGGCCACTTGTTGCGCGATCAGCAACCCCTCTTCGGTAGGGATGACGTAGGCATGCAGGCGCGAGTCGTCGGTCGTGATCCGTCCCTCGCGTTTGATCGTCCGCTCGTTGCGCGCAGTGTCAAGCGTGAGTCCGCACCAGCCGAACTCTTCCAAGGTGCGTGCCCTTACGAAGGGCGTGTCTTCGCCGATGCCGCCGCCAAAGACGATGGCTTCGGCGCCGCTCAGAGCCGCCAGATATGCGCCGATGTACTTGCGCAAACGGTAGCAGAAGACCTCTAGCGCCAAGCGCACGCGCTCGTCCGTGTCGAGCAGTTTCATCAACTCGCGCGTGTCGTGCGAGCGACCCGACACACCCAACAGTCTCGACTCCTTATTCAGCCACTCTTCGACGCGGTCGACGTCCACACCCTCTTTCCGCGCGAGGTATCCGACGATTGTCGGATCGATGTCGCCCGAACGCATCCCCAGCATCAGTCCTTCGAGCGGCGTGAACCTCATCGAAGTATCCACCGATTGACCGTCCCAGACGGCGCAGGCCGAGCGCCCGTTCTCCAAATGAAGTGTAATAATCGTCACGCTTTCAAGCCGGTGACCTGTGATCCGCGCGTAGCGCCGGGCGAAGTATTTGTGCGAGACGCCGTGAAAGCCGTAGCGCCGGATGTGATGCTTGCGGGCAAGCTCGAAAGGCAGCGGGTAGGTGCTGGCTCGCGGCGGCAAGCGGCAGTGAAACGCCGTGTCGAAGACGGCGACCATCGGGACGCTTCTTCCAAGTAGTCCCAGCGCGGCGCGGATCGCGTCAACCGCTGGCGCGTTATGCAACGGGGCGAGGTCTTCCAGCGCCTCGATGCCGGCTATCACGTCCCGATTGATGACGACAGGTTCGGTGAATTGGTCTCCACCGTGGACGACGCGGTGGCCGACGGCGTCCAACTCGCGGGTCGTCGTCGCTCCCTGCCGCCCGCTCGCATTCAACCACTTGAGCAACCCTTGCGTCGCCTCCCCGTAGTCGGGGGCGCTTATCTTCTCCCGGCGGACGACCTGCTTATTCTCCAGCAATGAGAGCGTGGCCTCTTCGCCAATGTCTTCGACAACGCCGCTCACCAGTTGGCGCTGTTCGTTGAGAGCGTCATCTTCGGGATGCGCCGCGATCACTTCGAACTTGAGAGAGGCGCTGCCGGCATTGAGCACTAGAACGTTCATCCGTTCGTCCATCTTCCTCGGATAGCCTCAGCGATGAGACGCGCGCCAGCCGCTTCGTCGGACGCCGGACGGTCACGTTACCTCTTATACTTGCCCGTCAATTGCGCCTCGGCCAAGACATGATCCCGCATGACGTCGAGCAACTGCTCTCTCCTAGTACCCGGATCGAGCGCGAGGTCTGTGTCGAGGGCGTAGAGCTTGAAGATATACCTGTGCTCGCGGTCGCCACGCGGAGGACACGCCCCGCCGTAGCCCGCATCGCCGAAGCTGTTCGTCCCCTGCCGCGCGCCGATGGAAAGCACCGCATCCTTGGGCACGCCTTCCGCCAATTCGCGGCTGCCCGCAGATAAGTTGTAGAGTATCCAATGTGTGAACAACCCGCTCGGCGCGTCCGGGTCTTCGCAAAGAAGCGCGAAGCCCTGCGTCCTGTCGGGCACGCCTTCCCACGCGAGCGGCGGCGAAACACTGTCGCCGTCGCACGTGAATCGCGGCGGGAGCATCCCGCCTTCGTCGAAAGCAGTGCTCGTCAATCTCATCTCCAACACTCCTTCCCGGCAGACAATAAGGTCATAACCGTCAAAAATATGAAGGGTTGATTAAACCAGGGGAAGATGATTCTACACAGTTCCCCCTATATTTAATACAACTCACTTGAACCTTTTATCTAGCTTATCACCGCCCTGACACCTTTTTATTTCAAATTTTTTCATATTAGGTGGCGGACTATGAGAGCGCCGGTACTCTGAGAAGATTCGGGTTTAGGACCTGTTTGTAAGAAGCGGCAGCGGGTCGACGGCTCCCGCGGAAGTGTAAACTCCGAAGTGGAGATGGGGCGGGGTGTTCCTGGCATTCCCCGTCGTGCCGACGTAGCCGAGCACCGTTTCCGTGGTGACGTATTCACCTACAGCTACGTCGGGCGCGTAAGCGTCCAGGTGCGCGTAGTAGTAGACTCTTCCTCCGGCCCCTAAAACGGCAACCGTCTGGCCGCCGAGATTGGTTTCTCCGACCCGCACGACGTAGCCTTCGGTCGCCGAATAGACGGGCGTCCCCCGTTTCGCGAAGATGTCCTGCCACTCGTGAAGGCGCTCGCCGTCGCGCGGGGCGTGCCAGCTATCCTTCACCCGCTCCACGCGGACCGTGCAGACGGGCATGACAAGCTTCCGGTCAGGCTCTCTCGTATAAAGCCAAGCCATTTTCATGTACGAGAGGGCGCCGCCGGCCCATCTGTGAGTTGCGTCAGAAACGGTCGCCCAGCGGGTGCCCGTGAGGAGCACCGCTAGGAGGATTGCGGAAGATAAAAAGAGAAGCTTTTTCATTCAGTGGATATGCAGTGCCGGCAACGGCAACCTCTAGCCGTTGACCAAAACTCTGTGGGCGTTACCGAAAGAGCAACACCCACCGAGGATGCGGGGCGAGCATTCTTGCTGGCCTCCTCGCCCTGCACTGATTTTGATGTAAGACGCGCTATCCTCGTTGTGTAGTTCGGATGATCCCTTGGTCTGTGATAAGCGAAGTAGTTAAGATAAATTGCCGGTCTTAAATCACATCAAAAATAAGAAACGATGTCCACTTGTTTGCGTGTTAGCGAGGACTATCACATCCTTTGCAAACTCTACCTTCTGGTCTGCCGTATCGAGATATAGTGCTTCCGCACCGTTCGATATTATGAGACTATTTATGGGAATCGAGCATGCAAGTGATGAGAATCATAGGGGCGGCGAAGTCACTGCCACCGAAGGTGCAGGTCGCAAGTTAGTTGGAGGGCTGCTATGAGTTTTCAGCAGAAGATCATTACCACGGGCGCGCCTGCGTCCGTGATCCTTATCCGTTTCGTAGTGGGCGTGGTCTTCCTCTCCGAAGGCATACGACGGGCGCGAAGATTTCTAGAGCGGAAGAGATGTCTAAAAATAAGCGAAAGCATTTGACGAAACTGGCGTTTAGATTTGTTCTCGTCATCGGTATCGTAAATCTCTTCGCTGATATGACGTATGAGGGATCTCGCAGCATTACCGGGCCCTTTCTCGGATCGCTTGGAGCAAGCGCAACTGTTGTCGGTGTCGTGGCGGGGGCCGGCGAGCTTCTCGGCTACAGCCTTCGCTCTATCTCAGGCTATTTTGCTGATAAGACGCGCAGGTATTGGTTGGTTGTGCTTGCCGGATATGTGATCAATATGCTCGCCGTTCCCGCGCTCGCTCTCGCCGGCAGTTGGCCCGTTGCAGCCGCACTGATAATCGCAGAGCGGACCGGACGAGCGATTAGAAAGCCCGCGGTAGACGCGATGATCTCTTACGCGGGAAAGTCGATTGGGCGCGGATGGGTATTCGGGCTGAATGAGGGACTGGACCAGGCTGGCGCAACCATCGGGCCTCTCGTTGTCGCATTCGTTCTCTATTCAAGGGGAGGATACCGCAGTGGATTTGGCGTGCTTCTTGTTTCTGCGCTTCTCTGTCTGGCGACGCTGGTCGTCGCCAGAATATGGTATCCACGTCCTCATGAGCTAGAGGAAAAATCGGCACATTTCTTAAAGGCCAGAGGTTTCCCAAAAGCATACTGGATCTATGTGGCGGCAGGAGCACTGATTGCCGCTGGCTTTGCTGATTTCTCACTGATCGCATTTCACTTCCAGAAGGCGGCAAGCATTTCCCAGACTACTATCCCCCTATTCTATGCTGTCGCCATGGGCGCGGGAGCGTTGACCAATCTGTTGTTCGGACGTCTTTTGGATCGAATCGGCTTCCCGATAATTATCGTTGCTTTCTTCCTCGGCGCAATGTTTGCCCCATTGGTTTTTCTGGGCCAGTTCTGGCTCGCCTTGTTTGGCATGGGACTCTGGGGCGTCGGGATGGGGGCGCAAAACTCTCTATTGAAGGCAGTGCTGACAAGCGTCGTTTCAGTCGAGAAGCGAAGCACCGCATTCGGCCTCTTCTACACAGGCTACGGCATCGCGTGGTTTCTTGGCAGCGCGGCAATGGGTTTCTTGTACGACAAATCCCTGACGACTCTCATTATCTTTTCCGTTGCTTCACAGCTCGTTGCGCTACCAGTATTTTTCTGGGGAAGAGCAGAGTCAAAGAGCGCGGCTTTATAGGCCAAGGATATCCTCGCTAAGTGAAAGTGACCCGTCTTGGTAGCCAACCCTATCAGAATGATTCCCGAGTTACATCGGAAGCGATCCGGCGCGCACTCTCTGAACTTCAACGACTCGCTTCTACGATGGCGACTTTATTCACTCTGCTGCAAGCCAGGTAGAGCCTGCCATCAGGGGTGGCCACCATATTGCGAACCACTCCGCCGCCTGACGGGATCGGCCAGTGCCGAAAGGCTTTCGTTTTGGGATTGAAAGCGACGACCGTGTTCGGTTTGATACCCGACTCGCTCTACCACACCATGCCGTCAGGTGTCGAAGCGATGCCGTAAGGATGCGAGCCGGGGCCGCCGGGTGATGCCCATTCCTCCACTTTGCCGCTCTGTGGATCGAGTCGTCCTAAATATCCGCGCGCAAAATCGCTGTAGTAGATGAAGTGATCTGGGTTATTCGTCAAACGTCGAGGACGTGCGCTGGCGTCGGGCAGGACGTATTCTTTAATGTCGAGCGTCTTCGGGTCAATTCTTCCGATCTTGTTGCTCCCGAATTCGCAGAAGTAGGCCGCACTGTCCGGCCCCGTAATGATTCCGTAGGGGAGCGCATGCGGTGTGGGCACCTCTTTGAGTGTGATCTTGCCTGTCTTCGGATCAAGCCTTCCGACGAAGTTGCTATCTTGGGTGGTGAAGAAGATCATCCCGTCGTGGTCGAAGGCTAAGCTGTGCGGGTCGCGTGCGCGTGGGTCGGGCATCGGATATTCAGTCACTTCACCCGTGCGCGGATCGAGCTTCCCGATATACGCCTTGAAATTGGCTGTGAACCAGATGCTACCTTGCTTGTCCGCGGCGAGCCCATGTGGGCCGGAATCCGGGGTTTTCAGAGGCAACTCCTTGATCGAGCCGGTCTTCGGGTCGAGCCTGCCCAACTTGTTCGCCAACTGCCCCGTGTACCAGAGCGCCCCATCCGGCGCGACCTCCGGGTCATGTGGCCGCGAGTTCGGAGTCGGCACGTCCCACTCACGAATGTTGACTTTCACATCATCGGCTGCGGCCAGAGCAGACACAGAATAACAGCGAGAACGATGAATAGGCTTTTATTCAGCATGAACATGTACCCCCACGAATGATTTTACCAGGGAGCAGATGCAAAATTAATTAACTGACGGGTTGGCGTCAATGGCTTGGGGCAGAAGACGCGCAAGAAGGTCCAACAACTGATCGAAGTCAATCGGCTTGGTGATGTATTCTCGGAACCCCGCGGCGAGAGCGTCCGCTCGATCTTCAGCCTTCACGCGGCCAGACACGGCCACCGCAGGCACGGCGTGCAAAGAAGCCTCTTCACGGATGCGGCGCATGGCCGAAAGGCCATCGAGTCGCGGGAGGCTTAAATCCATCAGGACCAGGTCCGGGCGAGAGCTTTTGGCGACCGCCACGGCCTCCAAGCCGTCGGCGGCTTCGACCACGCGGTAACCTTTCGTCTCTAGCAGATACCGGAGCATGAAGCGATGGTCCTCATGGTCATCCACTACCATGACAGTCGGACGATGTTTGGTGGTTTGCCCGCGCGACGCTGGACGCCTCGCACGACCGGAAACTTTAGTGGGAAGATGATTGTCCATTGTGAGCCGTTCCCTTGCAGCGTCAGCCACCCAAGGTCTCATATCAAAATTCAGAGCCGAGCAGTCGGTCGTACTCCTCTTTCACGACTGCATTCGCATGAGACGGACTCCAGCCTTCGCCGGTCAAGTATTGTAATGTGCTCGCGATGGCTTTCCTGCTTCGGTCGGATCTGAAACGCAACAAACGGCCAGAGGAAGAAGACTAAAACTCGCAAACCCGATCCCTGGTAAAAGTTCTAAAGAATGGCCGCGCGTTTCTGCGGGAAGACTGTAACACGAAATGTCTGCTACCAGACATTTCCGAACACGCCCTGACGAGCGTCACAACTTCCGTGCACCTTGGGCTGTAAGGAGAGGGATGTTGGGAGTGTTAATGTGAGGAAATTCGCGCCCCGGTTAAGCGGTCGAACTCCTCTTTGACGATCCAGAAGCATTCGCACGCCACCTCTTCCAGCGCTTGGCGGTCGAGAACTTGGATCTTGCCCCGACTGTAGCGAATCATCTGCTTCTTTTGGAGGTTGCCGGCGGCCTCGGTGACGCCGGTGCGCTGCACGCCCAGCATCTGCGAGATGATGTCCTGAGTGAGCAGGAATTCGTCTCCGTCCACGCGGTCGTGGATCATCAGCAGCCAGCGGCTGAGTCGCCCATCAAGCGCGTGTATGCGGTTGCAGACTGCCGTCTGAGAGATCATGATCAGGTGCGCCTGAGTGTAGCGCAGCAAGAGGTCTTGCAGCCTGCCGCCCCGCTTGAACTCTTCCCTGAGCACGCTGGCTTTCATCCTTACGGCGCTGCCCGCGACCTGCACGATGCCTTGGTGCGGCGTCGAGGTAGCACCCAAGAAGACGGGGATGCCGAACATACCCTCGCTCCCCACCAGACCCACTTCAACAAGTATCCTGTCAACCACAGTCGAGAGAATTGAGATGACGCTATCATTAGGGAAATAGACGTACCGGATGGTTTTGTTGGGTTCGTAGAGGATTTGCTTGTATTCCAGAGTGATGGGCTTCAGGTCGGGGAGGAGACGCTCGTACTCTGCGGCGGGCAGGGCAGCAAGAATTCGATTTCTGAGCGAAAGGTTAGAAGTCGCAACCATACTCCCGCCAGCTCGATAATCATCGCACCCTCAGTCTCCGCTCGCCGCAAAGACAGCGGACGGTGCCGGAAAAAAACGACACCGATGCGAAAAGTGCGCTCTTTAGTACAACGGGTCAGGGGGGCTAAACTTAGGCGGGAAGCTTATCACACGCGATTTGTCTGGTATCAGACATATCGCCTGTACGCCGTGCCCTTTTTTTGCTATAGTCTCGGCTACCGAATACCCAAACATCCCCCAACCGAGTGCCGTTAAGGTCAATTCTTTAGCAGTAGCGGAATCGAGCCTGCCACCTCGAATAGTTCCCTTAGCTAGATGTTGCCGACGTGAGATGAGTCGTGCCCCGACAATGCCAGAGGGGTAGTGTTTGTAACCAGCACTAAAAACAATGGAGGGCGGAGGAAATGCCGAGAGGAGATAAATCAAAGTACACGGAGAAGCAGAAACGTCGTGCCGAGCACATCGCCGAAGGCTACGAAGACCGCGGCGTCTCGAAGAAAACGGCGAAGAGCCGCGCGTGGGCGACCGTGAATAAAGAGTCGGGAGGCGGCAAGAAGAGCGGCTCAGGACGCGGTAAGAAGGAGAGCCGCACCTCTTCAAAGAAAGGCGGCGAAAAGGGGGGCCGCCGCTAGAGCTTCGCCGGCCTGGGCGGCAGAAGTCGGTGAAGAGACGGGCGTCGTCGGCGGGGCGACCGAAGGTGAGAGCGGCGCGTGCAAGCGCGAGGAGGAGTAGCTGCCGGTGCTGCTCGCCATTACTGCTCAGGCTCTCAACGGTAACTGAGGATCGTTCCCGTTTCTGCTCTAGATTGATGGAAGAGATAGCAAATGAGAGGAGAAGATACCATGAAGTGCAGCGAGATCATGACCAAAGACCCCGTGTGCTGTTTGCCCACCGACACGGTTGATAAGGCGGCCCAGTTGATGAAGACCGAAAACGTAGGTCCGATTCCTGTGGTTAAAGACCAGCAGAGTAAAAGGCTGGTCGGCATCGTGACGGACCGCGACCTGGCTTTGAAGGTTGTCGCCGAAGCGAGGGACGCCAAGACGACTACGGTCGAAGAAGTGATGACGACCGGGGTGGTGGCGTGCCGTGCAGATGATGATCTACAAAAAGCAATCAACGCGATGGAAGAGAATCAGGTGAGGCGCATCCCCGTTGTGGACGATAACGGTCAGATTATAGGGATCATCGCGCAGGCCGATATCGCAACGCGCGTCAACGAGCTGGAGAAGACCGCCGAGGTTGTAGAGGAAATCTCTAAGGCGGGCGCGACCGGCAGTTAGTCGAAGACAGGCCGTAACATTTTCTTGAATAGTCGGCTAACCGCGATAAGTGTTAACTGCTACCGCCGGGAGCTGCAGATCAGAGCCGGTTGTTGAACTGCGCCGACAACAGCCATCAGCAGAAGCCTTATCGCCTCGCCGCCATGACCGCGAAGCAATGTCCAAAGCGAGAACAGGAGGGGTTATGCAGCGCATACAGGGATACATCCCCGAAAGAGAGTATAAGGGCCACACAACTCTAATGTGCGCCGCCTTAGAAGGACACACGAAGGAGGTGAGAGCACTGCTGGCAAGAGGCGCGGACGTGAATGCGAAAGACTGTGCGGGCCGCACCGCCCTAATGTTCGCCGTCATTAACATGCATCACGACACGGTGAACGTTCTGCTTGAACATGGGGCCGACGTGAACGCCAGAGCCGATGACGGCGCGACCGCTCTGATGCTTGCGGCCTCTTGCGGCGAGCCGCGAATCGTGCAGGCGTTACTTAATAAAGGTGCCGACTTGAACGGGAAATTCATCACGACGGGCAGGAACGCCGTATTGCTTGCGGCGGGGAAGGGATACACCGCCGTAGTCGAGATGCTCAAAAGGGCGATGGCCCGAGAGCAACCGAATCAGCCAAGGTAGCGGTACGACTATGCAGGGAGGAGCGAGTCTGACAACTCTTCGCTAGTCGCGGCCCTCTTAACCTTCACCCCGTAGATTTGAACTGAGCCTTCACGATCAGAAGGCTATCCTTCATTAAGCACGAGCCGGGAGGTTTAGATGTCGGATCAGCAGGCCAGCCATTCGCTTAATCTCGAAAAAGCGAGAGGCGCAGCTTCTTACCCGCTCTTGTTCCGCATCTTCGATGCGCTGGTGGGCGCTTCTTCGCCCGTCAGGAAGGCGATCATCTGGGGCTGGTATCAAGCCCTGAGCATCTTAGACAAAGATGCCGTCATGCCCTTCATGAATTATGGCTACGCGCCCGTTGACCCAAAGACTCCGGCGCTCGAACTGCGGCCAGAGGATCAGGCTCAGCGCTATTTCATTCACCTTTATCAGCGCGTGGCCGGCGCTATTGATCTATGTGATAAAGATGTGCTGGAAGTCGGCTGCGGTCGCGGCGGGGGCGCGTCTTTCGTCATCAGATACCTCGGGCCTCGCTCCGTGACAGGACTTGATTTCTCGGGCAGGGCCATAGCTTTCTGCCGGCGGCACTACTGGTCGGACGGTCTCTCTTTCCGCCGGGGAGATGCGGAAAGTCTCCCCTTCGCCGATAACTCATTCACCGCGGTCCTCAACATCGAGTCGAGCCACTGCTACAACTCGATGGAACGCTTTCTGAGGGAAGTGACGCGAGTCCTCACGCCGGGAGGCTATTTCTTGTTCGCAGACATACGGCGGCGTGAGGCTGTGCCAATGCTCCAAGAACAGTTGCGCGAATCGGGGCTGCGTATCTTGGAGGAGGAATACATCACTCCAAATGTGCTGCGTGCCCTGTCGCTTGACAGCGAGCGGAAATTATCCCTCATTCAGCAGAGCAAAGCCCCAAGGCTGATTCGCCGGCGCTTTCGACATTTTGCGGGTTTGAAAGGCAGTCGGGTGTACGGGAAGTTTCAGACCGGAGAGTGGGAATACCTGCGTTTTGTGCTGCAAAGGCTGTGAAGGTTTGTGCTCAAAAGGAGGTGAGTTATGCCGACGCGCGCCCGGGTGGAAGGCATCGAAGAGGCGACGCTCCAGGAGATCGCCCGCGAGGCCGAGGCCGCCTGCCCGGTCTCTAACGCGCTGAGAGGCAGCCTGGAGATCGAACTCAATGCCACCCTGATGTAGTTCACGGACGAGGCTACGGTTTCGGACACCGAGGAGGGGTGAATCCATCAGTGCAGCGAAAGCGGGAGGAGAAGGTGCCAATGGCAACACACGAGAAGCATGAAGAGAATGTCCGGAAGCTCTGGGAGATGATTAAGGAGATAGAGTTTGCGATGTTGACTACCGCCGAGGATGACGGCACGTTGCGTAGCCGCCCCATGCGGACGCTGGATGTCGAGTTCGACGGTGACCTCTACTTCTTCACCGGGGCCGGTTCGCCCAAAGTCGGCGAGATCGAGCGCGACCGCCACGTCTGCGTCTCTTACGCCGCGCCGGAAGACGGGCGCTACGTCTCCATGTCCGGCTTGGCGCGCCTTTTGCGCGACCGCGCGAAGATGGAAGAGTTGTGGTCGCCGGAGTTGAAGGCGTGGTTCCCTGACGGACTCGAAGACCCGGAACTGTCCCTGCTCTGGATCAGCGTCACGCAGGCCGAGTACTGGGAAGGGCCTTCGGGGACGCTCGTTGACTTGGCGGGGGTGAAAGTGATGGCGGCGGGCGCTACATTCGGGGAGAGCGAGAACGAGAAGCTCGACCTGAAAGATGCGGAGTAATTATTTAGAGGGTGACGGGTGGTGACAATAGCAACTGTGAATCCGGCGACGGAGGAGACGCTCCGCACTTTCGATCCGCTGTCTGATGCGCAGATCGAGGAGAAGCTCGAAAGGTCGGCGCGCGCGTTCCGTGAGTACCGCCGCACGTCGATAGACTCCCGCGCGCGGATGATGATGAGAGCGGCGGAGCTTCTCGAAGCCGAAAGGGACGCTTTCGGTCGGCTGATGACGACCGAGATGGGGAAGCCCATAAAGGCCGCCCGCGAGGAGGCGGCCAAGTGCGCGTGGGTTTGTCGCTATTACGCCGAGACGGCTGAACGGTTCCTCGCGGACGAGGTGGTCGAGACGGACGCCGCGCTCAGCTACGTCCGCTACCAGCCGCTAGGCCCCGTCCTCGCCGTCATGCCCTGGAACTTCCCCTTCTGGCAGGTCTTCCGCTTCGCCGCGCCCGCGCTCTCTGCCGGAAATACCGCGCTGCTCAAGCACGCCTCGAACGTGCCTCAGTGCGCTCTGGCGATTGAAGAGCTATTAGGGCGCGCCGGGTTCCCCGAAGGCGTCTTTCAGACGTTGCTCATCGGTTCGGACGAGGTCGGGCGGGTGATTGATGACCCGCGCGTCAGGGCTGTGACGCTCACGGGCAGCACGCCTGCGGGCAGCAGCGTGGCGGGCCGTGCGGGGCGTGCGATCAAGAAGACGGTTCTCGAACTCGGCGGCAGCGACCCCTTCATCGTGATGCCGAGCGCCGACTTGGAGGAAGCAGCGAAGACCGGAGTCCGCGCGCGCACAATCAATAACGGCCAGTCGTGCATCGCCGCCAAGCGCTTCATCATCCACGAGGAGATATACGACGAGTTCGAGCGCCGCTTCGTCCGGGGGATAGAAGCGCTCAAGGTCGGTGACCCCTTGGAAGAGGCGACCGAGATCGGCCCGCTCGCCACCGCCGACATCCTCGACACTCTCGAACGTCAGGTGCGGGATTCGGTGGATGCGGGCGCGCGCATACTGACCGGCGGCCATCGTCTGAATCGTCCGGGCTACTACTACGCGCCGACGGTGTTGACGGACATCCCGAAAGACTCGGCAGCCTACCGCGAGGAGTTGTTCGGCCCGGTAGCGCTGTTCTTCCGCGCGAGCGAGATCGAGGAGGCGATCCGCCTTGCCAACGACACCGCCTTCGGCCTCGCCGCCAGCGCGTGGACACGGGACGAGGGGGAGCGCGAGCGATTCACCGAGGGGATAGAGGCCGGGGTGGTCTTCATCAACGGCATGGTGGCGTCCGACCCACGCCTGCCCTTCGGCGGAGTGAAGCAGTCGGGCTTCGGGCGCGAGTTGGGCCCGCACGGCATCCGCGAGTTCGTGAACATCAAAACCGTCTGGATCACAGACGGTGCGAAACACCGCCGTGGCGAAACGGAGTAGCGGTGAGCCTTGCGGGCGCCTCCGGTATGAAGATGTAAAGCGACACGGCAACAGAGGTAGTGCTCTGGACCTTGATAAGCCGAAGCGACCGTCGCCGATAAATTAGCAGAGGAATGGCCCTGCGGCGGGCGAGCACGCAGGCTCATCCCCCGCGCATGCGCGACGCGCACGGCATGCTTGAAACCTTGACGATCAGCCGAGCGAGGAGGAGCGGGATGAAGATACTTTTAGCCGTTGACGGATCGGAATACTCCGCAGCCGCAGCCGAAGCGGTCGCGACACGCCCGTGGCCTTCAGGAACGACGGTGCGCGTGCTCACGGCTATAGAACCTGTCGTCCCGCCCGCCGCAGAGTTATGGTACGACGTGGGCGGCAATCTCGAACGCGCGCGGCAAGAGTTGACGACACATGCCGAACAACTGACCGCTGGTGTCGCCGAGAGGCTGCGGGCGAGCGGCTTGAGCGCGGAGACGGCGGTGCGTGACGGCGACCCGCGCTCGGTGATTGTTGATGAGGCGCAAGACTGGTCAGCTGATCTGGTTGTCATCGGCACGCACGGCTACACGGGAATCAAGCGTTGGTTGTTGGGCAGCGTCGCGCAGGCGGTCGTCAGTCATGCGCCCTGCTCAGTCGAGGTCGTGCGCCAGAAGCAGATGGAGGAGGTAGGAGGTTGACGAATTTCCGTGTGTCCTGAAGGCGGACTCTTCGTATTGATGTAAGTGATCATGCCTTCCGCCACAACCCTTTATGATTGAGAGAGCGGTCGGCTGAGGAAATGCTTCTGAGTGAGAAGATGAGAATACTGATTGCCTACGATGGTTCCGACGGAGCAAACGCGGCGTTAGATGATCTGCGGCGGGCGGGGTTGCCAGGCACCGTCGAGGCGCTAATCGTGTCGGTGGCCGAACTATGGTTGCCGCCGCCCCCGCCAGGCGATGAGAGCGTAGATGCCTCTTTCCCGCTGCATGTACCCGCGGGTTTGAAAAGGGCGCGCGAAAAGGTGGAGCGCGCCGTAGAGGAAGTGCGCGCTCTGGCTATAGAAGCGGGCGAGCGGGTGCGGGCAGTCTTCCCGGCGTGGGGAGTACGTGCCGAAGTTTACGCAGGTTCGCCAGCATGGGAAGTAATCAAGAAAGCCGACGAATGGGAGCCGGACCTGATCGTCATCGGGTCACAAGGCCGCTCCGCGCTAGGACGGTTAATTCTCGGCAGTGTTTCGCAAAAAATTGTGACTGAAGCGCGCTCGTCCGTGCGAGTCGGACGTGGTCGCACCAACTCTGACGATCTACCGTTGCGCGTGTTAGTCGGCGTAGATGGATCACCCGTTGCCGAGGCGGCGGTGCGCGCAGTAGCAGAACGCGAATGGCCCTCCGGCACCGAAGTTAGCGTCGTCGCCGTAGAGGATCCGACCGTACCAGTGGCGCTTGGTAATCTTATTCCACAGGTGGCGGAATGGATCAAAGAGAGTGAGGAAGGAGAGCAACAGTGGGTGCGGAAGATGGTTGAAGCATCTGCCGAGGATTTGCGTGGGGCGGGGCTTGATGTGTCAACCCTAGTTAAAGAGGGCGATCCGAAGCAAGTGTTGGTTGATGAGGCCAAGCGCCGGAGCGCGGACTGCATCTTCGTGGGTTCGACGGGCTTCAGCAATCGCCTCGAACGCTTCCTGCTCGGCAGCGTTTCAGCCGCCGTGGTGAACCGCACACACTGCTCGGTTGAAGTTGTGCGAAAGAAGTCGGCGGAGGATTGAGTTATAGAATACCGGCGTTCCCTCAAGACAGACATTAGGGCGGGAACAATGATGGTAAGACTGTTTTAATACTGGTGGTGGAAGGTAGTCACGACTAAACGTTGTAACTGCTCAAGCAAGCCGGAGCGTTGGAGTAACCGGATGACACAGCGAGGTGGCAATGAATGGTTCGATTCTCATCTTTTTCGCGGTGCTGGTTCTCAGCGCGTGTCTCCTGGCGGTTGCAGGATGCGACAGCCAACGCCCGTCATTAAACTCGAACGATTCTTCACAGGCCCGCGAACGAGAGACGTCCGCGCCCGCCACTTCCAAGTCTATGCCCTCCGCAAATCAAGGGCCGCACGATTTCGCCGCCGTTGATAGATTGCTCGAACGCGCCGCGCCGCAGCTTGGCGGGTGCGCGCTCATTTTAATCAAGGACGACAAAGTTATTTATCGAAAAGCTTTTGGACAGTACGAAGTGGACAAAGTAGTGCCCATCGCTTCGGCTTCCAAGTGGCTATCAGGCGCGCTTCTCATGACGCTGGTGGACGACGGCAAGCTATCGCTCAACGATAGGGTCTCGAAATACTTGCCTGAGTTTGCGGGCGATAAGGCCGGCATCACCATCCGGCACCTTTTCGCACACACGTCGGGGCTGCCGCCCGAAGCCGGTTGCCGCAACGACAAGCGGACGACGCTCGAACGTTGCGTAAGCGAGTTGGCTCGGCTCAGGCTCAAGGCCCGTCCGGGCGAAGAGTTCTATTACGGCGGAGTCTCAATGCATGTCGGCGGGCGCATTGCTGAGGTCGTGAGTGGCAAGCCTTGGAACGAGTTGTTTGTGGAAAAGATCGCCGCGCCGCTCGGGATGACGCAGACGGACTTCTTCGCCTACGGGCCGACCGCCAATCCGCGCCCAGCAGGGGATGCGCGCAGCTCCATAGACGATTACGGTCGGTTCTTGCAGATGATTCTGCACCGGGGAACCCTCGACGGCAAACAGATTTTGTCGGCTGCTACGGTCGCGGAGATGCACCGGGATCAGACCGATGGTGCGCGCATCACGTACACGATTTACGAGAAGCACGGCGGCCTCGATCCGGCGCTGCCCCGTGCGCGGTACGGGATCGGCGTCTGGCGCGAAAAGGTGGACGAGGGAAGCAATGAACTACTGGAAGCCAACTCGCAGGGCGCTCTGGGATTTAGTCCTTGGATTGACTTCAAGCGCAACTTGGTCGGCGTCCTCTCCGTGCAAAGCTCCATGAGCCGCGTGATGCCGGTCTATCTGGAGTTGAAAAAGGAGATTCAACGAATCGTGCCCGTCAGCGAGAACGCTTCTGGCTGGCGTAAGGTGCGAGGGACAATTTCAGAATGCGCAGGTTATGTCGAATTTCATTTCGGGCTAGGGGCGCAGCGACGCTCCTGACGTAACATGGGAGAGACCGCTCTCGACCAACTGGGCAGTAAAGCGGTAGCAGTGGAGGAGAGATAATGGAACCGACGAGGGTCAATGTGGATGAGGTGAAACAGCGTATGGAGCGCGGCGAGCAATTCATCTTTCTCGACACGCGCAACCCAAAAGCTTGGGGCGAAGCCGAGACCAAACTGCCGGGCGCGATTCGCGTCCCCGCCGACGAAGCGGAACAGCATCTCGACGAGATTCCGCGCGACCGCACGGTCATCACCTACTGCACCTGACCGCACGAAGCGTCGAGCGCCCGTGTGGCGCAAGTGCTATTGGATCACGGTTGGACGAATGTGCATCCGCTCTACAGCGGTTTCGATGCCTGGCAACAGGCGGGACTTCCGGTCGAAGTAAAAGAGCGGACCGAGTCTGTAGCGGAATAGAGAGAGCATGCGACGAACAGTGATCATTAGTACCTTGCTTGTAGCTTCAATGGCGCTCGCCGCTTGCGGCCAGCAGAGCACGCTAACCCCGCCCAGTCCTCAAACAGTCGCTTTACTGCGCGCGGCACGCGAGGGCAACGCCGACACAGTGAAAGCTCTGCTCGCCTCACAGGACACAAATGTGGACGCGACGGACGAACAAGGCAACACCGCGCTCATCGAAGCCGCGCGCTACGGCCACGACGATGTCGCACTCGCTCTGCTAGCTGCGGGCGCGAACACAAAAGCGCGTGATAGGAACGGCAAGACCGCACTGATGCTCGCCGTCGAGGGCGGTCATGACGATGTCGTGCGCGTGCTCAAGCAGGCCGGAGCCGCCGAATAAGATGATGGCGCTACCCGTTCGAGTGCTCAGCCGTTAGGTCTCGGCTCTTATTATTGAGCGTCAGCAGGGGATTTCGCCGACGCGGAGTCGAGGGAAGCCTATCCCCCCGTTTTGCAGCCGTGCCTCGACCTGGCTCGCGCCTGCTCGTCATCAGCGAAGACAGGCAATCATGAATGAACGCGAACATTACGATCTGATAATTATCGGCGGAGGGCAGGCGGGCATTCCGCTCACGCACGCTCTGGCCGAAGCCGGAAAGCTCGTCGCTTTAGCCGAAGAACGTCACCTCGGCGGCTCCTGCGTCAACTACGGTTGCACGCCCACCAAGGCCGTGATCGCTTCGGCGCGGGTCGCTCATCTGGCGCGCCGCGCTGACGAGTTCGGCCTAAAGATTCCGCGGGTTGCTGTTGACTTTCCCGCTGTGCTCAAACGTGCCGAGCGTATCCTACTGGAATCCCGCGACGGTCTTCGGAAGGGATTGGAAAGGGCGGAGAATCCGAAGCTGCTCAAAGGCCACGCTCGTTTTACAGGGCGAGACGGAAAGCACTTCCGCGTGCGCGTCGGCGAAAGCGAAGTGACAGCCGCGCAGGCGGTAATTGATACAGGCACGCGCAGTCTCATCCCTCAGATTGAGGGCCTGGAGGACGTAGACTTCATCTGTGCCGAAAATTGGCTTGAGATGAAGGAGCTTCCTGCGCGCCTTGCGATCATCGGCGGCGGTTACATCGGGCTTGAGATGAGCCAGTTCTACCAGCGGATGGGCAGCCGCGTGATAGTCATCGAAGAGTCCGCGCAGGTCGCAGGTCATGAGGACGAGGATGTCGCCCGCGCCATACAGCAATTGCTTGAAGCCGAAGAGATTGAGTTTCGCTTGCGAGCGAAGGTGATGAGCGTCAAGAAACGCAAGGACGGTGTGGCGCTGACGCTTAAAGGAAGAGGCGCTGGCCCGACTGAGATCAGAGCTTCGCATCTGTTCGTCGCAACGGGCCGCCAACCCAACACCGATGATTTGGGCCTTGAGACAATCGGCGTGAAAATCTTGGAGCGCGGCATCGTTGAAGCCGACAAGCGGCTGGCGACTAATATTGAAGGCGTCTGGGCGGCAGGTGACGTGCGGGGCGGTCCGATGTTCACACACACGTCTTGGGACGATTACCGTGTGCTGCTGTCGCAGATCGCGGGCGACGGCTCGCGCACGACTGAGCGCGTCGTGCCGTATGCGATCTTCACCGACCCGCAGCTTGGTCGCGTCGGGATGACCGAGCGTGAGGCGCGAGAAAAGGGGCGAAAGGTAAAGGTCGCTCGCTTCGAGATGAAGAAGAACGGGAAGGCCAGAGAGAGCGGCGAGACGGAAGGCTTCATCAAAGCGATTGTGGACGCAGAAAATGATCAACTACTCGGCGCGGCGGTACTGTCAACGGAAGGCGCGGAGCTAGTCCACCTCTACGTTGATCTGATGAACGCCAGTGCGCCGTACACGATCATCCGCGACGCCGTCCACATTCACCCGACTCTGGCCGAAGCTGCACAAAGCGTCTTTAAGCAACTCGACTGAGCCTCTTTGTGAGTTGTGCCATTGATGCCTTTTCGGTTGGCGCGAGCGATTCTCGTAGAGCGGCATTATTGGCCTGACGGCGCGCGGCCAGACGGGCTGCACTGTCGCAATGTGATGGGTGCTTAAGTCACTCGTTTAACCCAATCTGACTTGCGATGATAATAACGGAAGTTATCATCCATCCGTTCGGCGAGATCGAAAGCCATTTGCTCGAAGCGGTACGTGCAGCAATCGCGCAGCGGTTCGGCATCAGCGTCATTGCAGGCTGTGACTAACCCGTGCCCACGCGAGGCTACTCTAGTGAGCGTGAGCAGTACCGCTCAACCGAGTTCCTCAATCAATTGGCGACACGCTCATGGGATGAGAAGCAGGCGAGGCTCGGCATCACTGCTGTTGATCTCTTCGTGCCCGAACTCAACTTCGTCTTCGGCGAAGCTTCAAGCCGTGAGCGCGTTGCAGTTTTTTCAATCGCCCGTCTCGACCCGCGCTTTTATGGAGAGCCGGAAGATGACGCCACACTACTGCGACGCGCGGTGACGGAGGCCGTGCACGAACTAGGCCACGTCTTCGGATTAGGCCACTGTAAGCGTCCGCGTTGCGTGATGTGGTTCTCAAATACGCTCGCAGAAACAGACCGTAAAGGAAGCGAGTTCTGCCCGCGTTGCGCTCGTGAGCTTGGCCTCTCAACCTCGGACCGTTAGCCTTTGTGCTTGAAGTATTGTACGGCGCGCTCGTGCTTTTCGGCCTCCTCGCGCGTGTCGAACGTCCCGAGATTTTTTCGCTTCCCGGTCTTCGGGTCTACTTTGCGTGAATAGAGCCGATACTTGCCTGACTTCAATTTTCTGATCATCGCTTACCTCTCTTCGCACCGGCTTTACGCGCGCGGGTCCTCGCCGCTTTCTTAGCCGAGTCTGATCTTGCAACAGCAGGGCGAGCGGCTGAAGCAGCGCCGCCGATCCGACCGCCTTTCTTCGCCGGTGCTTTGTTGACCGGCTTTCCGTATCCGCCACCGCCAGGCTTTTCTCCGCCGTGATGCATAGCGTTGACAGTTGCCCAGGCGCGTCTCTCTGCTTCTTCTTCCGGCACGCCGCGCTCTTCATATCCTTCCTCGATATGCTCGGCCTGTCGTTTCTGTTTCTCCGTGTACTTAGATTTATCTCCTCTCGGCATTCTTTTCTCCTCCCAGAGATTGGTTTACACTGCGACCGCCCAAAGAGCGTCGTAGCTTGATGAAGTACGTTGCGAAGTGTAGCATGCGCAGGCGCTGCTATAATCTTGACCTTTGCTTGAACGTTTCAGTGAGGCTATAGCCTTAGGTTGCACTGACACTGCCGATACATGTGCGGATGCGTGCAGTGCTGAAGCTATCTATGCGCTGCAAAACAGGGGACTCATCCGCTACAGCCGCGGTCGGATAATCATTCTCAATCGGGACGGCTGGAAAAGGTCGCCTGCGATTGTTACCGGAACGGCAAAGAGAAGATTGAGAACCTTTTTGGCGCTTAAAATTCTTTCCCCGTTAAAGCGCTGACAAAGTCAGTGCGGATACGTTCAACTCTTCCTTCCTTCTGTTCAGGGTCTATTCATTGATCATCTCGAAGTCTCAAACAGGCAGATGCTCAATTCAAGTCCAATATTCAGGTCGTGTGAATAAATGTCATGAATTATGCAGCCTCCTCTGAATAAATGTGCAAGGCCTTCTTCGGCTAATCTTCTGGCTTCTTCACGCATGAAAGGACAGACACAGACAGGGCAGCATGTTGCAGAGGTCTTCCGGTTCCTGAAACAGAAGTTGGGCTGGGGCGGGGCGAGCAGGCGCAAGCCCGCGTCTGTTTCACTAGCGCCAGCTTCGCGCGAGCAGCCTGATATTCGGACATCACTGGTGCCAGGCGTATTTGGCGCTGGCCCAGTAGAGGAACCCGTCCTGCCCTTTCAGTCTCTCTCTGATCACGTCACCCGGAAGCCGAAGTTGAGCGCCCTTACCGCCCGCCGCCCTTGACGCCTCATCTAACGATTGCGCGCGGATGTTTTCACCGATGGCGTTCCTGAGCAGGAATGTCTGCCGGGCTAGCTCATCGCGCCAGCCCGCCTGACGATACCCGTGTAGGATCAACAACAGAAGGTCGCCCTGTTGAACCCTGACAGGCTCCTGCGCTCCGGGCGACGGCTGCACGGACTTGTTAGGATCAAGCGTGACCACCTTCTGCGGGTCTTCGACGATCCAGTTGGCGTATTCGCTGTTGAGCTTCGGGAGTGCCCCCTTGGCCGGTTTGACGACAACGGCGATATCCTCGGAGCCGTCTCCGTTGAAGTCGCCGACGATGAAGGGCTCGCCCCGGCTTGTGTCTATCACCACGGCATTGAGGTACACGCGCGTGACCGCCTCCTGAACTTCGGCAAGCGTGGGCGCCGACGGACCGGAAGTCTTCTTTGACTCCGGGGAGGCGGTCGCTTGAAGTGCGGCCACGGTTGGTTGCGGCGGAGGCGACATAGCCTCCGAGGATTCTTCTTTAGGCGCTTGTTTAGCCGCAGCGCAGGCGAGAGAGGCGACGGCGGAAGCTACGAGGAAGAGTAAGAGGCGACCATCGCCTCTTATTCGACTTAACAATGTTCGAGTGGTCGGCATTGAACATCACGCTCTCAGGCAAGACTCCGTCTCACCTGTAAAGTCCAGAATATCTAACCGGCTTGAGAGGTCAGCCAAGCATTACGGCTGGCCTCTCAAGGCAAAGGATTCTCCGGCATCATTAGCCGGTCATTCGGCTACAGCGATTCGAGGAACATGATAATCTGCCTCTTCTGTTGCTCGGTCAGTAGCTGGAAGGCTGCCGTGACCGCGGCGGCCTCGCCCTGGTGGCGCAGGATCGCTTCCCTGAAGGTCAGCGATGCGCCGTCGTGCATCAGCCGCGTCCGGGTGCGGACGCCCCAGAGCGGCGGGGTGCGCACCTTTGTGCGTGTCGTCTGTCCGCCATTCTGGACTATCCCGTCGCCGGTGCCGATGTCGTGCAGCAGGAAGTCGCCGAATGGTCGAATGATCTTGAAGCCGAGGGTATTCGGCACGGTGAACTGTCCACCGTTAATCACTGTACCCGGTTGCGCTGTCACGATGGCCGGGACGTGGCAGATGCTACAACTATAATTCGGACCAACCGGCATGCGAAAGAACAACTGCCTGCCCGCCGCGATGTCTGCCGCGAAGCGAGGATCATTCTGGATGTCCCTGTCCTGCGGTGGGGCCTTCGTCGCCCTCATGAAATCGGTGAAGGATTCAATGTCCCGCGCAGTATCCTCCCCGCAGATGATGCTGGGCGTGTCGTCGCATGGCGTGTTGTCGGCTACGGTGTCGAAGGAGGCGACCGAGCGGCCTAGGCTGGTGTTCTCGTTGAGGATCAGGAAATTGGTGATGCCCATCTCGTTGAGGTAAGCGTCGCCAGAGAACGAGAGTAGGCTGGGTATCTGATCCTTCCAGCCGAAACGTCCGATGCGACGGACGCAAGCTTGGTTAGGGTCGGCGCAGTCGCGGTTGGTTTGGAAGTTCGCTTCCAGCACGGGCACGGCAATCGCCTGCCCCTGAACCTGCCCGTTGCTGTTCTGAGCCTGGGCATTAGAGATGTCGAGCAGCGTGCCGTTCGGAATGGCCTCGACGAAGCCATCGCCCAGTAAATTGAGAGAGGTGCGGAAAGTGCGTACCGGCTCCTCCGCCGCAATGGGGTTTCCATTGCCGACGATGGCCGCAGTGTAAAGCGGAGGCACGCGTTCCTGGATTTTGGAATTAATGGCCCGGTCGTTGATGAGCGAGCCGCCCGGAGCATCAATGAAGTTGTTCGTCGTGTCGTTGTGTCCGGCTCTCATCTCTGTAATCTGACTAATGGCGCCCGTGACCGGGTTCTGGTGGCACTCTGCGCACGCCTGCGCGTTGTAGACAGGACCGAGCCCGTCCGCTATCTCTTCACGCTCCTCAAAGTTGTCGCGGTCTTCATCGAAAGTCGCCTGGTCGGTGAAGTCGTTGGTCTGGTTGTCGAAGGCCGCCGGGGCCTCGGCAGGCGCGGCCACTATCGTGTAAGCCTCAAGCTCGATGATGCGCGAGAAGTGGGAACGCGCGTCCAGCACGTTGACCCTGATCTTCGTCGTCGTGACATTGAATCCGCTGACGATTCTTATCACTTTGTCGTTGCCGCGGATCGCACCGCCGGGCACTGTGACCCACTGAGAGCCGTCCCAGTATTGCAGGTCGAAGTCGAGCAGGCCGTAGAGCGTCGCCGTCATGCTGGCGGTCGGCTCCTGCGGGTTGTTGAAGTCGTCCTGCAAGGTGAAGACGCGGATTTCATTGATCACTTTGCTGCCGTTGAAATCGATTTGCAGCCAGTCGGGGAAAACGTCACGCGTGGCGTCGTTCCAGCCGCCGCCGTTCCCCCAGTTAACGCCCTTCCGGTCGCCATTGTTAGCGCCGCTCGGAGAGTAGTTATTGTTCGGATAAGTGGACGAGGCGCTGGCGACCCCGCCGTTGGCCGCGAGCGCCAAGTTAACGGGCGGTGCCGCCGTAGGGTTATTAGGGTCGAAGACATTCGGGTCAAAGGTAAAAGCTCCAGGCCCTTCGTCAGCAACTTCGGTGGAAGTGCTGGAATTCACAGTCAAGCCGGTGCCGGAGACTTTGTCCGCCTGATTGGTGAGAACTGCCAGGGCTGCGGACTGGCTGGCGGTTAAGGGAGTGTTCGGGTATGTACTCGGACTTTGGCCCTGACTATTGACTGTACGATTGGTGACCGCCGTTGATACGAACATGGCCGCGAAAAGCAGCAGGACTAAGATTTTTAGACGTCTCATTTTCCTACCTCCTAAATAGATGGAGCCGATTTCTGCCAGGCAGAATCAGGAGAAAAGTCTGTCGACTTGATGCGAGGTATGCGAGGTGAAGGTCAACCGCCGTGGGTGATGCGCTCCCGCTCTGATCGGAAGCGTCACACTATTGAGCAAACACAGGGCTCGCGCAGGTTCGCAGCCAGATGCGAGAGCACGCGTCTCATGTGTTGAAAATAGTTAAAGATGAGGGGGTTGTAATCCAGCGACTTCCCGGTCTTTAGTCCTCACTGAGGCACCGGAAATAGCTTGGGAGTAAGAGATGCCGTTACAGTGAGTTTATTTTGCGCCGGTTTGTTATCACCGGAAATTCATTTGTAGATGAAGGGGATAGGTAGTAAGGGGGGTGTCACTAATCATTCTCAAATGAATTGCGCGCAGATTAACTCCGGCCAAAAAAAAAGTCAATCACTATTTTGCCTGAATCGAAATTGGTAGTCGCCCTGTGATATTCGGGGTGGAAGAGTTTACTTTCAACCACATGGACAGCCTCTCCCTCTTTTAGTACAATGTGTACAAATCCCTCTGATAAGTCCGATTTATCTTAGCCTGACCTAAGACCCGGCTGAAGTGTGTTCCCCTTTTTATTGAAACGCCACTGCGACGCACGGTCCGCGTCCACGCGCGAAAGAATCTTCAATGACTTTCCCGTCCGTGGCGCGATCTGCGGTGCTTTAAGGCGAGGAGGGGCGAGATGGGGCATACAGGACATACTGGAACTGAGCAATCACACTCCGTTCAGATTCCGTCTGGAGCGACGGCGCTCGAAGGCGATTTGAGCGTCCCTGTCGGGGCAGGCGGAGTTGTGCTTTTCGCGCACGGGAGCGGGAGCAGTCGCCATAGCTCGCGCAATCAGTACGTGGCGCGTGTCATCCGCGAAGCTGGCGTTGGCACGTTGCTTTTCGATCTGCTGACACGAGAGGAAGAGGCGGTAGATATGCGGACCCGCCACCTGCGTTTTGATATTCAGTTGCTTGCCGGACGGCTGGCGGACGCGACCAATTGGATTAAAAGGGAGAGCGATACGTGGCACTTGCGCGTCGGCTACTTCGGCGCAAGTACGGGAGGCGGCGCGGCGCTCGTTGCCGCCGCCGAGATTGGAGAAGAGATAGGCGCAGTCGTCTTACGCGGCGGAAGACCTGATCTTGCGGGAGAAGCATTACCGCACGTGAAGTCGCCGACGCTACTGATCGTCGGAGAGTATGACGAGCCGGTCATCAGGATGAATGAAGAGGCTTATGAGCAACTGCGGTGCGAGAAGGAACTGAGGATCGTGCCCAACGCTTCGCACCTTTTCGAGGAGCCGGGCGCGATTGAAGAAGTAGCACGATTCGCCGCCAGTTGGTTTCAACGCCACTTGCAGCCGCGGGCGAGCGTCGCTGCGAAGTGAAAAGCTAAAACTAAGTGAGGAGAAAGAAGCATGAAAGTAAAAGACGTTATGACACCTGATCCGGCATGTTGCACGCCGGACACTGCGCTCCAGCGCGTTGCCGAAATGATGTTGGAAAACGACTGCGGCGAAATCCCTGTCGTCCAGGATATGGCGAGTATGAAGCCCATAGGCGTCATCACAGACCGCGACATCACTTGCCGGACAGTTGCGAAGGGACTCAACCCGCTGACGATGACAGTCACCGATTGCATGACGACGCCGTGCATCACTGTTACGCCCGACGCTACGCTCGACGAGTGCTGCCGCATCATGGAAGAGCAGCAGATCAGGCGCGTGCCTGTAGTAGATGCAAGCGGGGCTTGCTGCGGCATTGTCGCGCTGGCAGACATCGCCAAGCATGCAGCGAAGCGTGATGCCGCCGAAGTCGTCAAGGAGGTGTCAGAGCCGGACCGTTCGGCGTCGGCCGCGGGCTGAAGCGAGTGACTGTTTGACCGCGCTAGTGAACCGGACGGGTACAGATGCAAAGGAGAAAGAGGATGGGCACCGCAGAGGTAACAGAAAAATGCGCGCATCCGCCGTGCAAATGCGTTGCGCCGACGGTGGGCGGTTATTGTAGTGAACACTGCAAGAAGGCGTCCGGCAGTGGGGATACCGAATGCCACTGCGGGCATCCAGAGTGTGGTTAGAGATTGAGTTGAGAATCAGTTTCTGTGCTGGTCAAGACATCAGCAATGAGTTGCGCGGAAGGGCACCTGGATGCGGCGCGCTTGCTGCGGCGCGGCATCGGTCGGATGAAGTTGCGCGCGCGCGTAAGAGCTTTTGCAAACGATCTCTGATGAGTGAAGACAACACCAATAGAAAGGAGAAAAACCATGGCTAAAGCGAAAGAAAAACAGGAGACAAAAGGGCAGCGGGCTTCGCAGGGCAAACGCCAAAGAGAGAGCGAGAAGCAATCATCACAAGCGATGCAAACGACCGGTAAGTCTAGCGGCGGCGAGCCGTCGGATATTACGCGGCGTGATCAGTATGCGCCCTCATTGTGGTCGGGCAGCCCCTTCACCTTCATGCGCCGCTTCAGTGAGGAGATGGATCGCCTCTTCGGAGATTTCGGGTTCGGGCGCGGACTGAGCCGATTCGGTGAGTTAGAAAGTTCCATCTGGTCGCCGCAGGTTGAGGTCTTCGAGCGCGGCGGCCAACTCATCGTGCGCGCCGACCTGCCCGGCCTGACGAAAGATGACATCAACGTTGACATCCGCGAAGACGCACTTGTGATTCGTGGCGAGCGGCGCGAGGAACGCGAAGAGGACGAGGAAGGTTACTATCGCACGGAGCGCAGTTACGGCAGCTTCTACCGCCAGATTCCGCTGCCGGAAGGCGTCAAGTCTGAGAACGCCAACGCCACTTTCCGCAACGGCGTGCTGGAGATCACGATGGAGGCTCCTGAGCGCGCGGAGCCGCAGCGCGGCAGTCGTCGGCTTGAGATTCGTGAAGATACACAGGCCGAAGAGCAGCCCGCGGAGCGCGGCAGAGCGAAGGCGGCTGGCCGCTAAATTTTCGGTTTAGAATTTTTGGCTCGCGATTAGGAGAGGCGCGCTCATCAATCGCTTCTCCTGATCGCAATTTGTGAGAAAGGGTGAGACAAGCAGCATGTCGAAAAAGCATCTCTCGGTAACTTTGCCGGAACTCATGCTGGTGGCTGTCACTCGCGGCGCAATCGGCGTCGGCGCAGGTCTGCTGCTCGCGGAGAGATTGCAGCCCAGGCGACGCAAAGCTGTTGGACGTCTGCTCTTCGTCGCTGGCCTCCTCAGTACGATTCCCATCGCTTTACGTTTGTTCGGCAAAGACAGGTGATGGGCAGGAAAGAGCGGTAAGTCATAGGTAGTTCGCTGCTCAGGAACGGGGAAAGAAAAGATGATTTATAGAGATCGAACTGAAGCGGGTAGGCATCTGGCCTCGCAGCTTGGGGATTATGCCAATCGTTCGGACGTGTTGGTGCTGGCGCTGCCGCGCGGCGGCGTGCCCGTAGCGTTTGAGGTGGCCCGTGCGCTTCGTGCGCCTTTGGATATTTTCCTGGTGAGAAAACTCGGCGTGCCAGGCCACGAAGAGTTGGCGATGGGGGCCATTGCGACGGGCGGCACCCGCGTGCTCAACGAAGACGTGGTGCGGTATCTCAACATCCCCGGCGAAGTGATTGACGCTGTCGCAGCCGACGAAGAGCGGGAGCTTGAGCGGCGTGAGCGGCTTTATCGCGGGGAGCGTCCCGCGCCCGATGTGCGAGGCAAGACAGTGATTCTCGTTGACGACGGCCTTGCTACAGGTTCAACCATGCGCGCCGCCGCCAGTGCGCTCAGGCAGCAAGCCCCTGCGCGCATCGTCGTCGGCGTCCCAGTCTCAGCGCCCGCGACTTGTGACGAATTCAGGGAAGAGGTTGATGAGATCGTGTGCGCCGCGACACCAGAGCCGTTTCAAGCAGTCGGCCTCTGGTACAAGGACTTTTCGCAAACGACCGATGAAGAGGTGCGCGAACTGCTCGCAAGGGCTGCGGCGGGCGGGCAGACACGCGCCGCGTCGAATAACAAGTGAGGCCCCGCCAGATGATTCGCGGGAGGTGAGACGATGCAAAACGCAGCCAGCTTGATCTTGAGCAATGCCATCCGTGAGGCTTCGCACCCGCTCACAGGTGCGACGAACGACTGTGACCCGTTGATCCATTTGATCGATGATGCGAGTTTCGTCCTCATCGGTGAAGCTTCACACGGCACGCACGAGTTCTATCGTGAGCGTGCGCAGATCACTAAGCAGTTGATTACGGAGAAGGGGTTCACGGCGGTCGCCGTCGAAGCCGACTGGCCGGACGCTTATCGCGTCAACCGCTATGTGCAAGGTCGTGGCGATGATGCTGAAGCCGTTGATGCTCTCGCCGGATTCCTTCGCTTTCCGACCTGGATGTGGCGCAACGCGGATGTGCTCGACTTCGTCGGCTGGCTCCGCGAGCATAACGATCATCTGCCAGCAAACAGCCCGAAGGTCGGCTTCTACGGTCTTGATCTCTATAGCCTGCACGCTTCGATGGAAGCGGTGCTGAAATACCTGGACAAAATTGATCCAGAAGCAGCCAAGCGCGCTCGCTATCGCTACTCATGCTTTGAGCACTTCGGCGAAGACACGCAGGCTTACGGCTACGCCGCCAATTTCGGCCTCACCGAATCGTGCGAGGACGAGGTGCTCGGCCAATTGATTGAACTGCGCCGCCGGGCCAGTGACTACGCCAGCCGCGACGGGCACGTGGCGGCGGACGATTTTTTCTTCACAGAGCAGAACGCGCGGCTGGTGAAAAACGCAGAGGAGTATTACCGCTCGATGTTTCGCGGGCGGGTCTCGTCATGGAATCTGCGCGACCGCCACATGGCGGAGACGCTCGACGCGCTCGTCCGTCACCTTAGCTCCCAGGGGCAGCAAGCGAAAATCGTCGTCTGGGAGCACAACTCACATCTTGGCGACGCGCGCGCCACCGAAATGGGCGAAAGTGGAGAACTCAACGTCGGGCAACTCGTGCGCGAGAAATACGGTCAGGCGGCGGTGCTCGTCGGCTTCACGACTTACAAGGGGACGGTGACGGCTGCCTCGAACTGGGACGAGCCTGCCGAGCGCAAGCGCGTCCGTCCCGCTCTTTCGGGCAGCTACGAGGCGCTTTTTCACGACGTTGGAGTGCCACGCTTCCTGCTCACACTGCGCGGGGACGGTATGGCGGCTGACATCCTGCGCGGGCCAAGACTGGAGCGGGCCATCGGCGTCATCTACCGCCCTGAGACGGAGCGCCTGAGCCACTATTTTCATGCGCGCCTGACGGATCAGTTCGACGCTGTCATCCACTTCGATGAAACGCGAGCGGTCGAACCTCTAGAGCGCACAGCGCAATGGCAGACGGGGGAGATGGGCGAAGTGCCGGAGACATATCCCACTGGCATGTGAGAAGGGAAGGAGAGCAAATGAGAGAGATTCCGCGTGACGAGTGGGTCGCATTCCTGGACAGCTTCAGTCGGCAGCATGAAGGCTGGCTGGTTACTGTCGAAGTGCTCGGCACTGAGATCGGGGCGCAGGTTGAGGCGGAAGAAATGAGGTTGGAGGGAATCACCGCCGATTTGAAGGACGGCGAGGATGTGGTCTCCGTCATCCTCAATAAGGGGGCGACGGAACGTATTACGCACAACGTTACTCAGCCGACACACATCCGCGTCGAGCAGACGGAGAGCGGGGCTAATATGGCACTACAGATCGAGTCAGGCGATGGAGTGACGACGCTTGTGCGCTTCCGCTCGGCGATGCTGCCGGAGATGGTGGATGGCATCGTGACTGAATAAACCGAAGCTATTAAAAAGATGTGAGATTGAAATCTCGTAGTACGAGACAAAGAGTTGTTTCTATGGACCTGCTGAAGGATGAAGTTTCGCCTCCTTCTGCGCCGCAACAGACGGATGAGGAGATAAGCGATGCAGCGACAGCAGAATCCGCTGTCGCCGCGACAAATGAGCGCGCCCGACCCGCCATCGAATTCCGCAACGTGCATTTCTCTTTTGAGGACAAGAAGGTTCTGGATGATGTCAGCTTCACCGTGGCGCGGGGTGAGATCAGGATTATCTTGAGCGGTTCGGGCGGCGGCAAGTCCACGATTCTGAAACTCATCCTCGGTCTGCTCAAGCCCGACGACGGCCAGATTTTCGTCGAAGACGAAGAGATTACAGAACTTGATGAAACAGAGATGCAGCGCGTGCGCGATAAGATCGGCATGGTCTTTCAAGAGGGGGCGCTCTTCGATTCGCTCTCGGTCTATGACAATATCGCTTACCGTTTGCACGAGCATGGCGTGCCGGAAGAGGACGTGGAAAGAGAAGTGCGTCTCTTACTCCGTTTCGTCAACCTTGAAAATGAGATAGACAAATTGCCAGGCGAACTTTCGGGCGGCATGCAGAAACGTGTGAGCATCGCCCGCGCTTTGGTCGGCGACCCAAAGATTGTCTTATTCGATGAACCGACTGCGGCACTCGACCCGCCGACCGCCGCCACCATCTGCGAGCTTATCATCGAGCTACGCGATCTGGAGGATGTCTCCTCGATTCTCGTCACGCACGAGATGGATGTGGTCAAGTACGTCACGACCGCCTACGCGGTCGTGAGTGAGAAAGGCGAAATCGCCGTCAAGGAAGAGGGCGAACGATTGTGCCTGACCAACACGAGCATCCTGATGTTACGCGATGGCCGCGTGATCTTCAGTGGGACGGAAGAAGAATTGGTTAAAGCTGAAGACCCGTACATCCGAGAGTTCATACGAGGCACGGAAGTGGATACGGGTGCGGAGCAAGGAGCCAGCGAATGGAAAGAACAAGGCGAGTGACTTTAAGCGCGGCGGTCTTCGTTCTGATCTGCTTCTTCCTGCCGTGGGTGCAAGTGAGTTGCGGCGGCGTCAAGGATTCGGCCAGCGGTTTTGATCTTGCGCGTGGCGGTGACCAAATGTTGTGGCTTGTGCCGCTGTTGATGCTCGCAGTCATTCTGCTAGGTCTCATGCGAAGCTGGAAGAAGATGCCTACAGTTTTCGCGCTGCTGAGTATGGCGAGCGGCCTCGTCAGTGCTTACTTGCTGGATCGTGAGCGGCGTGATGCAGAAGGCTTGGCGGGGGCGCGGCTGACGGGCTGGTTCTGGTTAGGGCTTTTTTCATCCCTTGTCGTCATCATATCTGCGTTCATGTTCTATCTGAAGCGGTCCAAATCAACATAGCGGCACTCAGGTCTACCGCCCGACGGTTATACGAAACATTTCGGCAGAATGGAAATATTCAGGGTTGCGCTCTAATCGTATGGACTAAAAATATTGTGTGCAGGTAAAATCAACAAAAGCTTTGCAGTCCCCCTTTGAGAGAGCAGAACTGGACTTGTCATCCTTGAGTCAGCAGACATTTTAGGCGCGACTGGCTCAATGGATTTCTCCCGATACACTAATCTGGAGGTAACTGCGTTTTGGTCGGGAACCGTCTATTAGCCGCTCTGCCTGATAAGGAGCGAAAACAACTTCTGCCCAAGCTGAAGAGCGTGCCTTTAGCTATTGGGGACATCCTTTACGAACCAGACGAACCCATCCGACACGCTTATTTCCCATACCAAGGCGTGATCTCTATTCTGAGCATTCTTAAGGGACGCACAAGTATTGAGGTTGGCACGGTAGGCAACGAAGGCGTGGCAGGCATCACCGTCTTCTTAGGAGTTGACACAGCGCCCAATCGTGCTGTGGTTCAGGTTCCGGGCGAGGCGATGAAGATGAAAGCGTCTGACTTCAAAGAGGCAACGAAAAAAGACGGCTCAAAGTTTCGCGAGTTGGTGCAGCTTTATGCCTACGTGCTTCTGACTCAAATGTCCCTCTCAGTCGCCTGCAACCGCTTCCACAATGTCGAGAAGCGGTTGGCCCGCTGGCTCTTAGCGATCCAAGATCGTGTGCAGTCAGACGAATTTCTACTTACTCAAGAATACATCTCGCAGATGTTAGGAGCGCACCGCCCACACGTGACTAAGGCAGCAAGCCAACTCCAGAACGGGGGACTAATACGCTACAGTCGCGGCAAAATCATCATCGTCAACCGGCGGGGATTGGAAAAAGTCTCCTGCGATTGTTACCACATTGCTAAAAGCAGATTCGATGGCCTTTTCGGCGGTTAGGCTTTCTACTTCTCAAATAGCAAGCGGTAATTGAGCGTAGGGCGACAAAGGAAACCTTGCATGATAGACGTTGCCGGAATATTCAAATCGCGCACCGCCGCAGAACGTGCTACAGAGCACCTGCGCTCAATCGGTATCACGGGTGAGCATCTTGCCCTGCTGGCCCCCGGCACTCAAGAGGATAAGGTGGAAGAAGCGGTGAAGGCCGCCGAAACGGAGCATACGAGTGAGAAAATCGGCAGCGCGGTAGGCCGCGGCTTAGGTATCGCCGGAGGGATTATGATCGGCGGGGCGGTCGGCAGTTACTTTGTGCCGGGGGTCGGTGCGGTCTTGGCCGCAGGAATCCTCGGCGCAGCTCTGTTAGGAACGGGAGGCGCAAGCTTAGGAGCGGCAGCGGGCGGCGCACTCGATGAAGCAATTGCTACAGGTCTCCCGCATGACGATCTTCACATTTATGAGGAAGCACTCAGACAAGGCCGCGTGGTCGTGGTCGCTGTGGCAAAAGATGAGGAACAAGCGGAAGCGGCCCGGAAACAATTAACTCAAGAAGGAGCCGAGAGTATTGAAGCCTTGCGTGAAAGCTGGTGGGACGGGTTACGAACGATAGAGGAAGAAGCGTATGCGAAACGGGGTCGGGATTTTGCGGTTGACGAGCTGCTATATAGGCGCGGCTTCGAGGCCGCACTGCATCCGACATTTCGCGGCAAAGCGTTCGCTGCTGTTGACGACTACCTGCGCGAGCGTTACGGCGATGATTATCAGCAGGAAGCTTTCCGTCTGGGCTACGAACGCGGGCAGGCATATCACGAAGGTTTGGTGAAGAAGTTTTATTTTGAAGATGAGCGTCCTAATTGATAAGGAGAAGCACACAGGCGAACTGTCGTCACGCTTATACTGCTCCTCGCATTTGCTGGTGGATGCAGCCGAAGTTCGCCAATCAAGCGCAGCCCTGAAACAGATGCCTTGTTGCGTGCGGCGCGGGAGGGCAAAGACGACACGGTGCAGGCGCTGCTCTCCTCGCCGGATGTGGACGTGAATGCGACGGATGAAAATTGCAGCACCGCCCTGATCGAGGCGGCGCGCTACGGCCACGACGACGTGGTGCGTGCCCTGCTCGCCTATGGCGCGGACGTGAAGGCGAAAGACAAGGATAGGAAGACGGCTCTGATGCTGGCCGTTCAAGGGGGACATGATGAAGTGGTTCGATTACTCAAGCAGGCCGGGGCCGTCGAGTGACTGCATCACATCTCCAGAACAGGAGCCTAACACCTCATCACCCATTAATCCCACCGCCATTTGGTCTGAGCACGAAGATCAATAGGCAGAAAAGAAGAAACGTACAGAATGTACACTTTAGTGTAGACAAGATAGCGGCTGGTTGGTAATATCCCTGACATTCACAGGAGATCAATCAGGGTGGCCGGTGGGAGCAAGATGCTTCTATCGGCTTTATCTCTATTCCATCACTTACAAGAACAGTTGAGTTCCCCTCTTAGCCAGAGATGTAGCTATGCAACTGACCAGACCTCGCATTCTCTATGCGGAAGACCACCAAGACACGCGTGAATTGGTAAGCCTACTGCTCAGGCATTCCAATTACGAGGTGATCGGCACAGAGAGCGGAGCCGACGCGCTTGATCAAGCACGTCGAGAACGCTTCGACCTTTACCTCTTCGACACATTACTGCCTGACGTTTCAGGAATAGAATTGTGCCACAGGATACGAGAGTTTGACGCTTCAACCCCGATCCTCTTCTTTTCAGGAGTTGCTTACGAAGCTGAGAGACAGAGAGCCTTGAGTTGCGGGGCACAAGCTTATCTGACGAAACCCGGTGAGATAAATGAATTGACGGACACTGTCTCTCGACTCATTAGAAACTCGCAGTCCGTCGGTCCACTTTGACCTCAATCACAAACCGGGCGTTACAACGCTATGAAGAAAGCTGAGCCGAAGTTTTGCCTGACTTTTGCCTGACTCCCTTTATCGTCTATATCCTTTACAGTTTCTTCTCTAGCCGTTCCGGGTTGAATTTGTTAACAAACCTCAATTCCGACACATTTGGCAAATTTTGGCAGACTGTAATCCGAAAATTGTTGCCATTGCACGATTTGCAGCTCAATTCTTTCGATTGAGTCGCCCACAGCTTCCTATCTTTCGTGCGTGTGGCAATGCGGGGTCAGGGATCTAGGAGGCAATGCCGAACTTAATCATCGGCGTTGAATATTCAAGCAGAGCGCAGGTTACGCGGTAATTGGACTCCGCTGCCTTATTCACTCTGTGATCAGCGCATTGGGCGGCGTCACGACCAGTGTCGCCGAGGTTCGTTCTTCAAACGAGCAGCATGTGTGCACTCTTGTCTTCTGCATGATGTTGTTCCTGCCGTGCCCGCCGATTGGTTTCGCTGCTTCGTTAGAGGATAGTTAGAATACTACGGCTCGTTTGCGCCATTGCCTGCTTCAAGATTAAACTGCTTCCTGTTTGGGCTTTGTCAATTCAATAGTCGCGGCATGCGCGCCTTCAGGCACAGGCCATCAACAAAATCAGGGAGCATCAAATCAATGAGCGAAAAAAGCGGTTCCGCGCTGGCGGCAACCGGAGCGGTTGTCACCGAAACGCTCAGCGCCAATCTGGGCGAAGTCCGGCGCGTGCTGGCGGGCGAGGTCAAGTTACGCAGCACTATCATCAAGCCTTTGGAAAACGCGTTGCGCGCGCTCAAAGACCCGCATCGCAACGCCGTCGCTTTGGCTGAAGCCGTCGCTGCCCTTGAACAACCACCAACGGATTTAGCCTTGCCCGCAGGCTATCAGAAAATCGTCCGGCAGTTGCGCGCGGTCGCCGATGAAAAACTTTCCGAGTTGGAATTCGCTTTCGCCAGAGACTTGCGCGAAGCCTTCAAGGAGAAAGGTCTGAAGTTGACAGGCTCGCCCATTGAGTTGATCGCGGATTTGTTCGTCATTAAAGTTGACATGCGACGGAAACAGGTCGAGATGACTTTCTCGCGCCAGCCCGTGACGGAGAAAAAGATCAAGTTGAATGTTGAGCAAGTCGTTGCAGCTTACGAACGCGCGCGGCGCGAAATCTGCGAGCGTAAGGTTGACTTGGACGAGCTTTTGGAAGAGTTGTTTGAAGCCTACCAGCGCGTCCTCAAGTTGATGGGCAAGCAGATGGGCGCACGCATGAGCATCGTTGACTGCTACCGCGAACTCGTGCTGGTGCGCCAGCCGCTCTCCTTCCGCAAGAACCCGTCGAAGCAAAGTTTTCACGATTACCCCAAAACCCACTTCGCTTACGACATGCTGCAACTACGCCGCCGTCAAAAGATGGCGCATCAGGGCCACCGGCTCAATTTAGGCACGGCGACGATTGATGTGGGAAGCGACACGGCGCGGGCGATGTTTCTGGCAACAGGCGCGACCGAAGGTCAGTTTATCAAAGACCTTTACTTCACATCGGAGAAATAAGAATGACTTTGACGCAAGGAGAAGCCCAGCACATCGTACGCAAGCTGGGCGAATCCGGCATTCCGCCTTCGCGCGGATTAGAAGCCTACACCGTCGGCATTGATTCGCTCTTAGGCACGCTCGAAGACGAATACTTGCGCGGCTACTTGCCGGAAGGCGGTTCGAGTTTCAAGCTGGTGGTCGGCGAATACGGCAGCGGCAAGTCGCACTTTCTTTATCGCCTACGCGACCTTGCTTGGGAACAAGGCTACGTTGTCAGCCGCACCGAGTTAAGTCCGAAAGAGTGCCCTTACGACAATCAACTGAAGGTCTATCAAGCAGTCGTCAATAATCTCATCTATCACGACCCGACGGCTGAAAGCGCGGACATGCAGGGACTCGAAGCCTTTCTGGAAAATCATTTCTTTCACACCTTACGCTCCCTCGGCGTCGAGCATGCGAAGACGAGCGTCGGGCTGGATGTACGCGTCAAGCTATGGCTCGACACGATCCTGCATTTCAAAGTCGAAAGCCCTTCGTTTCGCCACGCCGTCTATTTCTACCTGCAAGCGGTCGCGGAAGAGGACGAAGGGCAGAAACGCTTGCTCGGCGCGTGGCTGCGCGGCGAGAGCATTGTGCTCAAGGACGTGCGCGCTTTTTCAATCACAGAGAAGCTTGATCGGTCTGTCGCCTTCAAGATGCTGCGCTCACTGGCGCAACTCATTCACGAACTCGGCTACAGTGGTCTCGTTTTGCTCTTCGATGAAGGCGACCGCATGGTGAGCATCGGCTCGTCGCACACGGAAAAGATCGCTTGCGATAACCTGCGCGAAGTGATTGACCGTTGCGCGGGTGAAAGCCTGCCGTCGTCGCTCTTTGTCTATGCCGTTCCGCCTTACTTCGTCACCAACATCGCGCCACAGTATGAAGCTCTCAGCCAGCGCATCAGCGCGCAAGTAAAATTCTCGCGCCAGAATCCTTTTAGCGTGCAAATCAGTCTGGACCATCTCGATTATCCCGGCGAAGAGTTGCTGCGCCGCATTGGCGCGAAGCTGATTGATGTTTACGAAACAGCTTATCAGATGAAGTTCGACCGAGACTTGCAAACGCGCAACATCGCCGGACTCGCGGCAAGCTGCGCCTCCTTGCTCTCGACCAGCCATCGCCGCCACTTCGTCAAGTCTCTGATTACCATGCTCACCGAGCAGCGCGTCGCGGGCGAGCGTCTGTACGAAGAAGAGAACTTGCAAGGCGTGCTGCGCGATGTCACGGAGCAGTTGGGGCGAACAGAAACAGGAGAATACTGAGAAGTTGGTCGGCGCGATTGTCAATCATCCACTTTTCGGACGCGGGCGGGTGTTGGAGTTACGCAATGCCGCGCGCTCGGCGGTCGTGCGCTTTGATAACGGCATCCGCGCGGTCGTGCAAAGTAATATGCTTTCAACTTTGCAGCCTGCCGAGGACGCAGCTTCAACCAATCATCGCGCACAACTTAACCAATTATGGGCGCGGCGTTCTGAAAGAGTTTTCACGCCTGAAGAAGCAAAGCGGGTTGAAGCGCGACGCACGATTGAAGCTTTGCGGTATGGCATCGTTCCGACCAGGCGCATACGCGAATTGAGTGTCGGCCTCGAAGAGGAACGCGCCAGCCTGCACCGAGCTTTCAGTGAAGTGAGCGAAACGGGCGGCGCAGTGCGCATTGTCCTCGGCGAATACGGCGCGGGCAAAAGCCACTTCTTCGAGTTGGCCGCGCAGGAAGCTTTAGAACAAAACTTCGTTGTGGCGACGACCAGTCTTGACCTGCGCGAAGTCCCGCCGAATCGCCCGCAACGCATCTATCACGCACTGATGCGCTCGCTTCGTCATCCGCATTCAACCGAGACCGGCCTTGTGCCTCTGCTGGACCGCCTCATCGCGCTACCAAACTATTCGACCTTGCAGGACACTTTGCGCGGGACATTTTTCGCGTCCGCCTTGCACAACTATTCGCTGATGCGCGAGAGACCGGGCGAGGCGTTGGACTTGTTACTTGATTGGATGTCCGGCGAGAAAGTCTTCATTAAATCCGTGCGCGACGCTGTGGCCATCAAGAGCAAAGAGTTTCCGATTCCTTCGCTGTCGCAGATGACTACGGCGGCGGATCAATATTGCTACCTGCTCAACGGTTGGGGCTGGCTGGCGACCGAGGCGGGTTACAATGGATTGGCCGTCTTCATTGACGAATCCGAACATTACAGCCTACTCAATCAGCGCGGCCAGGAACGCGCCGACAACTTTTTCAAAGCACTGATTTACACGGCACTCGGCGCACGCAGCCGCGTCAACGAGAGCGACTTGCAGCACCAGCACCGCGCGCACCCTTTTCGTTTATCCGAACGCAGCCATCTGTTGCTGCTCTTTGCCGTCACGCCTTCGGCAAATACATTCGATTACCGGCGCTGGCTCGACGAAGATCAAGTGTTGTCCCTGAACAAATACCTGCCCCCCGCCGCACTCGATGAATTGATGGCGCGGCTCTACGTCCTGCACCGTCAGGCTTACGCTTACAACAACAGCGAACAGTTTCTAGATGTCGCGCAAGGCTTACTCGAATGCCTCGACAGCAATCTCATCAACCTGCGCCAGGTGATTCGCCTGGCCGTCGAAATCTTCGACCTCTGCTACGCGCACAAGGACTACCACGCCACACAAGCCGTCGCCGAGCTGCGCGGCACGCTGCTGAACGGATAGGGGGCATCAGGAGGCAGGAGCAGTAAGCAGGAAAAACAATCCGGTCTTACCTGCTCCTGCCTCCTGCCGACTGAATAACATGGAGCGACTGCCGCACACATTTGACGCGCTGCTGGCTCGGTTCGGGCGTTTGACGGAGATTCAGGCGCGTGCGCTTGCGCCGTTGCTGGCCGGGCGCAATTGTGTGTTAGCGGCACCTACAGCCAGCGGTAAGACAGAGGCGGCTTTAGCGCCGATGCTGGAGCGCGACCTTCAGCAGCGGCATAAAGAAAATTCAGGGCGCGCGGTCAAGCAGACGAAACGGACGAGGGTGCGCGTGTTGTACGTTGTGCCGACACGAGCTTTGTCGCGCGACATGGCGCGGCGTTTGGATGGACCGCTCAGGAAACTGGCGATTAGCATGGCCGTCAAAACCGGCGACGAGCCCGCGCTCAACTGGTCGCGCCCGCCGGAGTTTCTCATCACGACGCCTGAATCTCTGGATTCGCTGCTGGCAAATAGGCCGCGTGTGCTGAATGACGTGCGCGCCGTTGTGTTGGACGAGTTGCATCTTTACGACAACACGCCGCGCGGCGATCAGCTACGCATTCTGCTCAATCGTCTGCGGCGTATACGCGCTTTCGCCCGCTCGCGCGGCGATGCCACAAACGATGAGGTGCAATTCTGTGCCCTATCGGCGACGATGCATGATGCGGTCAGCATCGCGTCGCATTACTTCACGAATCCTGTGCTAATTCAGGCAGAAGGCGGGCGGGCGCTCGACGCCGAGCTTCTGCCTTTGACCAGCCCGATGGCGCTGCGTGAACTCTTTGGCAAGCTACGGGACCGGGGCTGCAAAAAGGTTCTGGCCTTTTGTCAGCGCCGCGCTGAATGCGAAGAGTGGGCTTACCTTTTGCGCGGCAGCACGCCTTTCGGCGATGAAGTCTTGGTTCACCACGCGAGCTTGAGCGCGCATGCACGTCACGCGGTGGAAGAAAAATTTGCGCGTAGTGGAGCCGCCCTGTGTTTCGCCACTGCGACACTCGAACTCGGCATAGACATCGGCGATGTGGACTTGATTCTGCTCGTTGGCTCACCCAACAACTTCAGTTCGTTTCTGCAACGACTCGGACGCGGCAACCGGCGAACCGCATGCACCTTTGTCGCTTGCTTCTATCGCACGCCAACAGAACAAGCGCTTTTTCGAGTCTTCCTTCGTACCGCGCGAACCTCAGGCGGCGCGGAGGGGACTGCGGCCAGCGCGTTATTGCGCTCTGACAGCAGCCTAATGTTTCGGCCTTCTGTCGTCGTCCAGCAACTCTGCTCTTACCTCAAACAAACTCCTCACGGCGAGCTTGAGCCGCAATCTGCTTATCAACTCTTCACTTCACCGCAAGGCGAGCCGCTGCTGGACCAGCAGCAATACGCGCAGATCGTAGAGCACCTGATTGACACAGGGTTCTTCCTGCCAGCGCGTGGGACGGCGCTGCGCCCCGGCCCGCAGTGGCACAAACTTTACGAAGAGCGTGCGCTTTACAGCAATCTGTCTGAGAGCGATAGCTCTGCGGCTGTCGTCGTTGACGACATCACGGGACGGCGTGTCGGGTATCTTGAGCGGGTCGCGCCGACAGGCACAACTTTTCTCTTAGGCGGACAGGCGCGGCGCGTCGTATGGACGCAAGGACAAAGGCTTCTGGCCCACGCCGAAACAGACCATGCGGCGAAGGCGCGCGCTCCGCGCTGGTTCACGCTGTGGCGTGGTTTATCGCCGGCCTTGACCCAAGCCTTAGCGCAAGAGCTTGGCTTTCCGTGCGACCAATCTGCGACTTCTTTGCCAATGATTATCGAGCCACAGGAAAGCACGGGCGAAGGCGCGGCAGAGATGAAAGCCGCGGGCAGGACATTGTTGTTTCACTGCGCGGGCGAGGTTTATGGCAAGGCGTTGGGCGAGCTGCTGGAAACGAAACAAGGCGCGCGCGTCGTCGAGTGCAATGAGTTCTTAGTGGAAGCGATGGGCTGCTTGCCGGAGACGACGGTACTGTTCACCGAAGAAGAAACGCGCTCTCTCGTAGGTCGTCGTTGGCGACAATTCGAGAGGGCATTCGCTTTAGGCCGGTTTCAAACGTATCTGCCACCCGCCGTTCGCCGCAAGAGCGTAATCGCCGCCTTCAACGTGCCGGACTTCCAACGTCGCTTCGGGGGCCGCAAGCTAACCCGGCACACAGCAGAATAGCACCCACAACACACAATATCCCAGGTTCTGGGTTAATGATTGACTTTCCGCCCGTGAACCGAAACTCAAGAACGAGTCCGCTACTTGATCGCGCACGACTCGATTTCTGAGAATGAATAGACTCTATGGATACGCGGATTCAAGTAGTAAGCGCAACGATTAGTTGTTTGAAAAAGACCTCGTTCAGTGTCTTGCAGCCGAGCGTCTTATTCGGACGATTGTTTAATCGCTTCACGCTCTCGGCGAGTTGGTCATCTCGGTGAAATTTGCAGGTGACAGTTGGTAGCAGTCTTTGGTTGAGGAACCTTGAATGAAAGTTCCTTACTCTGGTCTCGATGCAGTATTCACCTTCACCAGCTACGAACAGCATCGTTGATAGACTAAAGATGGATGGGCCGCGTGTTAGAAAGTATTGCGAGTCACTCCGCAATGACAGTATAAAGTGAAAGTGGCTTAAGAAGGAGTAGCCCGTGTTGAGGTTTGCCGTTGAGTTGAAGCTAGTGAGGAGCAAACTGAGTCCCGGTGAGAGGCCTTATTTGTAAACGTCTACGATATAGGACAATGCGAAAGTATGCCGAAAAAGCCGTCGCGATTATAAAGCTTCTCGAAAAAGAATAGTCAGAGGTGCTAAAATGTCGCTGCTACACCAGTCTGAAGGCTGAGGGTCATGAGTGTGAGGCAAGAACCGGAAAAACTGCTGGCTGAGATGACGCGCGCCGAAAAGGCCCAGCTCCTGCAATGGCTCGTGCGCGACCTGGGAGACGCCTTCCCTGGAGTTGAAAGTCGGATCGGTGTGATCGGGGGCGACCCGTGCATCGTCCGCACACGCATCCCCGTCTGGCTGCTGGAGCAGGCCCGACGCTTGGGAACAAGTGAGGCAGAACTGCTGAGCGCCTACCCCACCCTGCGCGCCGAAGACCTCGCCAACGCCTGGGCATATGTTCGCAGCCACCGCGAGGAGATCGAGCGGCAAATTGCTGAAAATGAGAGTGACGAGCCGTGACGCACAGGCTCTACGCGGACGAGAATTTCCCGCTCCCCGTGGTTGAAGATCTGCGCCGCTTAGGACACGACGTGCTCACCATGTACGAAGATGGCAGCGCTAATCAGTCTATCCCCGACGATGAGGTCTTAGCCCTGGCGACCAGGAAGCAGCGGGCGCTTTTAACCATGAACCGCAGGCACTTCATCCGACTTCACATACGAAGCGCGGACCACAGCGGCATCATCGCTTGCACTTTCGATCAGGATTTCGCGGGGCAGGCAGGGCGGATCACGGAGGCGATCAAAAACGTGTCTGATATGGCGGGCCAACTGATCCGTGTCTATCGCCCGTCATGAATCAAAGATTCCGTTTTGGCAGACTTTTGGCAGACCACGCTTACGCTTTATTCAACCCATGCGGCGTAAAGCGGACTTCTCTAGCCGCTTCGGTTAAATTTTACAACGTCAGGAGCGATTACGCGTTATACGCGGCGGGCTGGTTTACCTTGACACGGTAGGGGTCTGCGGTTCAAATCCGCACGCGCCTACCATTTTTGTGCCTGAAATCAGGGGTTTTTACAGACCAAAGGAGAGGTTTCTGCTCCCGTTTCCACATTCGTTTCCACATTCACGCCGAGTGGCTGGCAAAACATTACAGTCGCTATGGCCCGCCGGAGCAGGCGCTGGAATGGCAGCGTAAAGTCTTTCTGCGGGGTCCGTCCATCGGCTCCTTTAAGGCTTTGCACGAGGTGGGTCTCAAGCTCGGACGCTGGGAAGAGGTGCGCGCCGATGCATTGGCTGCGCTGGAACGCGAGAAAAAGATTAGTGCGCTCATAGAGATTGCGCTCGATGAAGGGGACGCGGCGCGCTCTCTAGAACTTCTGCCGCGCGTGGAGCGGCATGCCTGGCACGATTACAGGCAGGAAGTGGCCGAAGCCGCAGAGAAAGATCACCCGCAGGAGGCGCTGGTGCTCTATCGCGAGATGGCCGAGCAGTCTATAGCCGAACGCCACCGCGGCGCTTACCAACAAGCCGCGCAATACCTCAAGCGCGTGAAGGCGCTCTCCAAACGGCTCGCCGCGCTGGCCGACTGGGAGACTTACCTGCATGAGTTGCGCACGCAGTACGCCAAACTGCCCGCACTGCAAGACGAGCTGCGCAAGGCCCGGCTCTAAATTCTGAGCAAGCTGCGGTCGTGTTGTAGGACACCAGGATTAAATTTGAATTCTTGCCATTCTTACTAAGTACGCCTAACAAAACCGTCGCGTAAGCAGCCAAGGAAGCAGAATAGGAGCCATGGAGGAGGGTGCCATGGCGAAGGAACTGTTGCTTGATGCGTTCTCGGGCGCGCACCCGCGCCGCTGCTATACTAGGGACATGACGATCAAGAGATTAGACCACGTCAGCGTCGTCGTCGAGGACCTTGAAGCCGCCACCGCTTTTTTCACCGCGCTCGGCATGACGCTCGAAGGCGAGATGCCAATCGAGGGCCCGTGGGTGGACCGCGTCAACGCGCTCGAAAGTGTCCAAGTCGACATCGTGATGATGCGGACCCCGGATGGGCACGGGCGGCTTGAGCTGACGAAGTTTCGCAATCCAAAACTGGTCGAGATCGAACCCCTGATCGCACCGCCGAACACGTTGGGACTGCGGAGCGTCATGTTTACAGTCGAAAGCGTCGACGACACTGTCGATTCCTTGCGCGCCGTTGGTGCCGAACTCGTCGGCGAGGTGGCCCAGTACGAGGACAAGTACAGACTCTGCTACATGCGAGGCCCTGCGGGCATCATCGTCGCGCTGGCCGAGGAACTCTTCTGAAGCGTTCACCGCCTTCCGCAGATACCGGTGGCGCCCTAGCTAGTGTCTTGAAAGAACAGCGTCAGTCGAGGCCGTGGCGTGGGGACCTGAAAGCCGTCGTCGCCTGCCGCGCATCGGTCGAGGTGCGCGAGTTCCTCGCAATGCCAATAGAATAGAAACTCCAACCCCAGAACACGGAGACTCAAATGAGAAAGCTCAAAATCATGGAACACATCTCGCTAGACGGCGTGATCCAGCACTCCGCCGATGACGGCGATTTCCCCTACAGCGACTGGACCGCGCCCTATCGGACCCCCGCTGGCCGGGACGCCATCCTCGCCGCGCATGGCGAGCGCTTCGATCTGCTGCTTGGCCGTCGCACCTACGATATCTGGTCGGGCTTCTGGCCAAAGGCGCCGAGCAGTCCGATGGCGGACGGCCTCAATGCGGCAACAAAATATGTCGTTACCCACCGCCCGGAAAGTCTTGAATGGGGCCCGTTCGAGGGCATTGGACCGGACATCGTCGAGGACATTCGCCGCGTCAAGTCGCAGGACGGCCCGGACCTTATCCTCTGGGGTAGCTCCACGCTGACATCAACGCTGCTTGAACATGGGCTTGCGGATAAAGTTCTGCTGATCGTTTATCCGGTCTTGTTGGGCACGGGAAAGCGCTTCTTTGCGGAGGGAACCCCGCCACGTTCATTCGAGCTCGTCAGCACGAAAGCAATGCCGTCCGGCATCATCCTCAGTACTTACAAGGTCGCCGGGCCTTTGAAGACCGGATAGTTCGACGACTCGGACACAGGTCAGTGAATACCGGAACGCCGTAATCTAGCTAGGCGCTCCTTCGACTCGACGCAATGGCTCGCAACCATCCTGCTTTCTTGCGCCGCGGTTTGTTAGGCGCACTAAGTCCTTGTTGAGCGGACAGGTCACTCCAGATCGAGCGACGCAAGCGCGCGTTGGGCGCTCACTGCCTCCTGCTCCAGCTTGCGGCCTTCTGCGAGAAGGAGGTCAATTAACTCGGCGCAATCGGTGAGCGCGGGGCTGTCGCGCAGGCGTGTGAGCGCCCGCCGGTCTTCGCCGGTGAGCGATTGCGTGTAGTCGCGGTGCTCCTCGAAGGTCAGCACGTCCATCGCCAACGGCCTTATGTTCGTCGCGAGGGAGGCGCGCAAGTGTGCGAGGATGCGCAAGCCGCCGGCGTCCAAGTCGCCCCAGTGAAGTAAGCTCGTCTGTGGGGAGGCCGCGCGGGCGCGCCGGAGCAGGGAGGTGACGGCGGGACTGGCGAAGCCGCCCGTATAGAGCGCGAGTACGCGCGGAGCACGGAGCGCGACGAGTTGGCTGAAGCTCGTCGCGTTCTCGACCGTAATGACGCGGCGGCAACTTCCCGATTGTCTCTTGGGCCATCGAAGACGACTATACAGCAACGCCCGCGTGCGCTTAAGCTGCCCCGGCAGAGTCCAACGTAGGAAAAACGGCATGGCAATAGCGTTTGGGTGATATTGAGTATCTCACAAAACTGTCAAAGCGCTCGCCAAACTTTTCGTTGAGGGTTTATTGTAAGCTGCTAGACCGCCCAGCAGCGGCAAAAGGGAAAGCGTAGATGAATACGTTTGCTGCTTTTACACAGTATGATATATTATCTACGTAATTGATAGCGCAATTAAAAGCATAGTTGAAGGCCGAGTCATTCATGAAAAAAATCATCCCGATAACTGATCTACAGCGACAAGCAGGACAGATTCTGAGCAGTCTGTCGGATTCAGATGAGCCAGTCATCATCACCCAGCGCGGACGCACTGCCGCCGTGATCGTCTCTTCCGAGCGTTATACCCAGATCGAGGAAGACCTCCACCGCCTTGACGAATTAGAGTTGCTGGAGATGGTAAAGAGAGCGAATGAAGCTCGCGCAGCCGGAGATACAGTTTCCCACGCGGAAGTAAAGAAGCGACTAGGCCAGGTCGCTCAGACTTCTAAAAAACGTCGTCCCGAGAGGCGTGCGCGTTGATGGTCGAAATCGAGTGGACCTCTCCCGCCTTCGCTCAATTAGAATCCTTGTCCCAAGCTTTAGCCTTTGAGGTTGTGCGCCGGGTGGAAGTCCTGGGCGCTTTCCCGGAGGTTGGAGTGAAGATTGAGAGTGACGACCCGGGTTTGCAGAAATATCGTCAGTTGATAATCAAACGCTCGCATCGTGTGGTGTACGAATACGACCGGACAGAAGGCGTCATCTATATTCTTGCCGTACAACACTGTCGGCAAAGACTTCCGACGGGGCGCGACCTCAAGCGCCGTCAGTCACCTGATGAGAACTGATGCTGGCGGCTTACCTCTGTCCGCATACGAGAAACATTTTGGCAGACTTTTGGCAGACTGCGCGTACGCTTTGGTTAAGTTTTACAACGACAGGGAGCGATTACGCGTTATACGCGGCGGTCCGATTCACCTTGACACGGTAGGGGTTGCGGTTCAAATCCGCACGCGCCTACCATTTTCATGTCTTTTTTATCATCAGTTAACCGTTATCACTTCCGACGGGTATTCAAGGCTTTCGATGGGCCCTGACCATCGCTTCCCATGTCGCCTGCGTGTGGCCGGGTGTGATGCGAGAAACTTGGCCGAGACCTTCCGAAGAGCGTATGTGCCCGAAGTAGTGTTGAGATTATCGGGTCCGTCGGGACGTACCGCTCCGCGAGGCGGGTGGCGAACGTGCCCCGGAAGTCGTATGTTCGAAGGTCTTCAATACCGGCCCGCTCGCACTCGCGGGCGAAGCCTTTCTTGACGGATTTGATAGGTGAGCCGTCCGCGTGCGCGGATAGATAATCCCCCGCAGCCTTACCCCGGCACGCGTGAGTTAAGCATAATTTATGTCCAGTCGTCTCATGCGCAGCTATTGAAAAAGTCTTCTGGCAACACATTTTTGCGATAAAGTTGACATTGATTTTTTAATTGACGCGCTCTGAGCGGAAGTTTACTATCGTCGCGCAACTGGTTCATTAATAATTTGTAAGCAGGTCGCAATAATTAGCGCGTCAACCCACCCCCTGCCCCCAGCGCTAATTCAGCAACACCAAGGGGAAAAATGGAATCTCGCCTCGCAGGACGTGTCCTTTTGGAAGCGCCTCGCGCTTTCCGAAGGCGAAGTGTGTTTGCAAGGGAACATATTCGCTCCTCGTGGCGGGAAAACTGATTGAATTAAAAGCCCCGTCGTCACTTGCCGGTGACGACGGGGCTTGTTTTGAAATACAACCTCCACACACGAAATGCTAAGGGTGCTTTCTAGACAAACTGTATCTTAGCGCAGAGTGCGGTGGTGGTTCAATAAAAAAGGAGCCATCTATGAACGGCACTCGTGCATTCACGTCGCGCATCCAGTTCTTGATCTATCTGACACTCTGTTGTGCGCTGATCGTATCTCTTCGGAGCACCACCCTCGGACAGGAGCAGGGTGGCACGACCATACAGAATACTGGAACCGCTGAAGGTAATACGACCTCGTCTCAGCCGGCGGTGGAGCAACCTGACCCTTGTGAAACGGCAAGGTGCGAGCCCAGCCCATTACCGAAGGCGACGCCACTGCCGACGCCTGTCTGCGTGACAGAGCCTTGCGGGCCACAACCTATACCGACTCCAACACCCGTGCCAACTCCGACTCCAGTGCCGACGCCGACGCCGCCACCGCCGACGTGCGAAAGGACGATCACGGCCAACGTCGTCGCGTTCGACATTGTCTATACTTACAACCGCTTCGGAGCTTTCAATCCGGCTGGCATGATGTATGCCCTGAGCCGCGACGTGGTAGGTAACATGCCCGGCAACGTTCAACTCAGGGCGAACAAGCGTCCGCGCCCTATTGTTCTACGTGCTAATGAAGGGGACTGTTTAGAGGTAACCTTTACCAACCTGCTCAGCCCAACGCGCCCTAATAACAACTCTACTTTCACGCGCAAAGCGTCCATGCACGTCAACGGCCTGGATTATGTGAGGGGGGCGGGCTTCGACGATGGGGCTAACGTCGGGAGGAATGCTTCGACGCTCGCTGCGCCCGGCGAGACCCGAACCTACAAGTGGTACGCGGCCAAGGAGGGGCAGTACCTGATGTATTCGATGGGCGCGCCTGTGGGCGGCGAGGGCGATGGCGGGCAGCCCGACCTGGGGTTGTTCGGCATCGTGAACGTCGAACCCAAAGGCGCTAAATGGTATCGCTCGCAAGTGACTGCACAGCAACTTGCAGCCGTTACTACCGGTTCAAATCCGAACGGGACGCCGAAGATAGATTACGAGGCCGTGGATTCTACTGGCAGACCCATCCTGAACATACTTCAGGGCAATGAGATCGTCCACACCGACCTCAACGCCATCATTACGAACTTTACTGAAAATTGCGCCAACGCGCCGCCATCCAGCACCTGTGGTCAAGCCTTCCGTGAGTTCTCAGTGGTCTTCCACGACGAGGCCAAGGTCGTGCAAGCCTTCCCGGAACTCGACCAGGAGTTGTTCCACGGGGTGCGTGATGCTTTCCCGGTCAACTACGGCTCGTCGGGCATGGGGGCTATCGTTCTGGCTAATCGCAAGAAGGTTGGCCCGTCGGCTGACTGCAATGAGTGTAAGTTCGAGGAGTTTTTCCTGACCTCGTTTGCCAACGGCGATCCGGCGCTGCTCGTCCGCAAGGATTCATACGGCAAGCCGGTCGAGGCGCTCTTCCCTGACGACCCTTCAAACGTGCATCACTCTTACTTGGGTGATCCCGTGCGCTTCCGCAACGTTCATGTCGGGCCGAAGGAAACGCACGTCTTCCACCTGCACGCGCATCAATGGCTGCAAAGCCCGCGCGATGAAAACTCCACTTATCTGGATTCGCAAACCATCTCGCCCGGCGCTTCCTTCACCTACGAGATCAACTACGGCGGTTCTGGCAACCGCAACTTTACGCCCGGCGACGCGATCTTTCACTGCCACCTCTACCCACACTTCGCGCAAGGCATGTGGGAGTTGTGGCGCAACCATGACGTGTTCGAAACGGGCGAGGCGCACAGGAATCTGCCTGATGGTGAAATCGCCGCGGGCGTTCCGACTCCGGCCATCGTGCCGATACCTGATAGGCCGATGCCGCCTATGCCGTCGGCCACCTTCCGGGGCTATCCGTTCTACATTGCCGGTCAGGCAGGGCATCGTCCTCCGCAGCCACCCTTTGATATGGAGACCGATGGCGGCCTGCCGCGTCACCGCGTACTTCAAGCCGAGGTTATTGATGGGAGACCAGCTATTGAGCCTCACTTCCTCAACGACCCCGTAGCGGCAAAGGTGCTTGCGCAGAACAACGATCCGAACTTGCTCGCTTTCGCGCGCAGGATAGTTAAGGCTGAATTAGAGTTGTTACCGAAAACGGGCACACCGGAGGAAGAGCGAGCTATCAGGTTCCATGCGGGCTTGGGAGCAGGCCCGAATGACACGCCCGGCGTGCCCGTCACGACGAAATATCAGTGGCCTGCAAGGGGCTATGCGTCGTTCACGGCGACGGGGTTGCCCGGCCTGTTCCTTGTCAATGGACAGCCGCCGCAAGCGGGCGCACCGCTCGCAGACCCGTGCATGCCCGGGTCGCCCAACCGCCCTTACAGAGCGGCCTACATACAGTTTGATATGACGGTCAACCGCTTCGGCTGGCACGACCGGCAGGCAAGAATTACCACTCTGGAACAAGATGCGTTGCCGACTTTAAGTGGCGCTCGCAAACCTGAGCCCCTGTTCTTCCGCGCCAATTCAAGGGACTGCGTTATGTTCGCCGCTACCAACTTGGTTCCAGGTAATCTCAATCTGGACGACTTTCAAATCTTCACGCCCACGGACACCATCGGGCAGCACATCCACTTGGTCAAGTTCGATGTCACCTCCTCGGATGGCGCAGCCAACGGCTGGAACTACGAGGACGGCGCTTTCTCGCCCGACGATGTGCGCGAGCGCATTGAGGCCAACAACAAGTTTCAGAACGAGAACGGCGGCAGCCAGATTCTTCATGCGCAGCCGCACCCGGTTTTCGGCAGCGGCCCCGGCGGGGCTTTCGTGGGCGCGCAGACAACCATTCAACGCTGGTGGGCTGATCCTCTGATTAACAATTCGGGGCAGGACAGAACCATCCGCACCGTCTTCACGCACGACCACTTCGGCCCAAGCTCGCACCAGCATCACGGCATGTACGCCGCGCTGGTCGTCGAACCGACCGGCTCGACCTGGACGTTCCTCGACGGCAAGCCGATGTACACGCGCTACGACGGGGGCCCGACCTCTTTCGCAGCCAACGTGATTCCGGGGCCGACAGCCCCGCCCGATCAGGCAAGACCTTACCGCGAGTTCAATCTCGCGTTCGCGGACTTCGCCATCGTCTACACGAAAGACCTTGAACCGGTCAACCCGCCCGGACGCATGCAGGCTCCGCTGCCGATAGCTGTCGAGCCGCCGGATTTCCCGCAGCCTGAAGCGATCTCCGCCGCAGACCCAGGCTCGCAGCTAGTCAACTATCGCAACGAGCCTATCCCGCACCGCATCGGCCAGAAGGATGCAAACGGGAGGTTCATCCGTGACCCTGTGACCGGCGTCGTCTTACAGAGGACGGACGCGGGCGGCGACATGGCCAACGTCTTCAGTTCCGCCGTTCACGGCGATCCTTACACGCCCGTCTTGGCCGCGCTTGAAAACGAGCGCGTTCAGGTGCGCTTGATCCAGGGCGCGCAGGAAGAGCAGCACGTTTTCAACATTCACGGCTTGAAATGGCTCTTCGAGCCTTCCGCGCCGAATTCCGGCTACAGGAACGGCCAGCAGATAGGCATCTCCGAACATTTCGAATTCGAGATCAACCCGATGCCATTGGGGACACAGATTAATGTCCCCGGCATCGGAAGGAATTTCAGGGATCACCTTTACTCGTCCGCCGCGACGGACAATCTGTGGGACGGGCAGTGGGGAATCCTTCGCTCTTACTATTCGACTGCGGACGCTCCAGCGCAAGGGAAATTCTTCGACCCGACGACGGAAAGCAGTAACGACCTCGCGCCGCTTCCCGGAACACCGAACACTAACCGTAGTCCTGAGGTCGTGGCGAGCGGGGCAGACGCCATTTGTCCGGTCGGCGCACCTCCGCGCGTTTTCGACGTGAGCGCCTATCTGGCACGCGACATAGTGCCGGGAGGAAAGCTCTCCTATAACAACTTCTTCGGCATCAACGACCCGAACGCGATCATCTACGTGCAGGATGTCAACGAGAATTTAATCAAAAATCAGGCGCTGAGGCCGGAGCCTTTAATCCTGCGTGCAGCCGCTGGCGATTGCGTCACGATTAGGCTGACTAACAAGATGCCGAATGTCCTGCCAGAGGCGGATAGCTGGAACATCATGCCGCCCATCGTGGATAAATTTAACTTCAACCAGGTGAAGACCTCTAACCGCGTCGGCCTGCATCCGCAACTCGTCGCTTACGACATTGCCACGTCGGACGGCGCGCGCGTAGGGTTCAATCCGGACACCACGGTCGGGCCGGGCCAGACAATCATTTACACCATGTACGCTGGCGACCGCCGGATTGATAACTCGACGGGCGAATCGCTTCACGTCCCGATAGAGTTCGGCGCGACGGGCTTGCGCGACATTGGCGATGTCGTTAAGCACGCCTCTCACGGCGCTATCGGCGCGCTCATCATAGAGCCTCAAGGCTCAACCTGGTTCGAGGGTGGAGGTCGAAAAGACTTCATAGACATCTTCGGCCCGGACGGGAAACTCTTGTTCCGCGAGTTCGTAGTGCTTTACCAAGATGACCTGAGCGTGCAGCGTAACGGAGTGGCTCTGCCGAACATAGGCGAAGAGGACGACCCGGAAGACAGCGGGTTCAAGGCGTTCAATTATCGCAGCGAACCCATCTGGGCGCGCGCCGGTGTGCCTATTGAGAATGTCCCGGACGGGTTGAACGACGTGGATTTGTCAAACGTCCTCAGCTCGCAACAGCGCGAGCCCGAAACTCCAATCTTCGCGGCCAAAGCGGGGACTCCCGTGCGCTTCCGCGTGTTGGACGTCGCGGGCCATCCGCGCCAGCACGGCTTTACAATCTTCGGCCACCACTGGAACTTCGAGCCGTGGATCGCCAATTCCACAAGGCAGGGAACTAATCCCTTTACCTTCGAGGTCGGCTCCTACAGCGGCATCGGGCCGACGCGTCACGACAACATTCTGACGACCGCTGGCGGGTTGATGAACAAGCCGGGCGACTATCTCTACAGGACTCAGGAGAGCTTCCAGTTCACTAACGGCCTGTGGGGCATCTTCCGCGTCACACAGTAGTGGTGACAGCTCCTTAATGAGGGTCAGACTCACGCGAAAAGAATCTGACCCTCAAGTTTTTAACGAAAGCTGTAGCCGACGGAGGATACAATCATGAAGAGCAGATTCTTTTCCGCCATCATTTCTCGAAGAGGTTTTTTCGTTCTCTGCTGCGCGCTGTTCGCCGTTTTACAAATCATCACGTTTGCACAATCCGGGCAACCACAGCTACCGCACACGGACACCGTCTCCATCACATACGACCCGAAGCCCATCCTCTGTCCTGAGCTTGGAATGTGTATCAGAGGCCCGCTCGAAGACGGATGCATGGGCAATCCTTGCCTCTGGCCGCTTCCGACACCGCCATCTTCACTAATTGATCCGATCAGGGAAGTGCCGCTCATCATCAGCGAATTTCGCTTTCGCGGGCCGGGCGGTCAAAGCGATGAATTTGTCGAGCTATACAATATCAATTCCTCGCCTTACACGGTTATCGCCGACGATGAATCCGATGGGTTGGCGCTCGTCGCCTCAGACGGCCTGACGAGATTCATCATTCCAGCCGGGACGGTTATTCCCGGTCACGGACATTACCTGGCCGTCAACAGTGTGGGTTATAGTCTCGGCGGGTATCCAGCCGGCAGTGGAAGTGCAGCGAGCGGGGATGCAGTTTACGTGCTGGATATTCCTGACAGAGGCGGCATCGCTCTCTTCAAAACAACCAATCCGGCCTTCTTCAACGAAGATTACCGCGTAGATGCGGTCGGCTACAGCACTGCTCCCGCCTTATACCGCGAGGGCGCTGGATTCCCAGCGAGCGCTGCTGAGACTTCTTTTAACATTCAATACAGCTTCTACAGGGAATTAATCTCGGGCACGCCGCAGGACAGGAACGACAATGTCGCGGACTTCAGAGGCGTAGAAACCAACGGCACGAACACGGGCGCGGGGCAACGCCTCGGCGCTCCCGGCCCTGAGAATCTTTCCAGCCCAATTGCGACAGGCTCCAGCCGGATTCAGGTCACGTTGCTGGACCCGGCGGTCGCAACCGACCAGCCGCCCAATCGTGTCCGCGACACAACGCCGAACCCGGAGAATCTCAGCCCGTTCGGCACTATGTCCATCAGGAGAACGTTTAAGAACATCTCAGGCGTCAATATTACGCGCCTCCGTTTCCGCATCATAGACGTGACGACCTACCCGCCTCCGAGCACAGCAACTGCGGACCTGCGCGCTATCAACTCCGGGGGGATTGTTGTCACACGCAGCGATGGCTCAAACGTCTTCGTCGGGGGCACGACCCTTGAGACGCCGCCCACGCAGTTCATCGGCGGCGGTTGGAACAGCACCATGTCTGTTGATACAGTTAGCGCGTCGCAGCCTCTAGCGCCGGGAGCGAGTATTAATGTGCAGTTCCTGCTGGGAGTTCAGCAGACAGGCACTTTTCGCTTCTTCATCATAATTGAGGCGCTGCCGTAGAGCCGAACTCGCTCGTCCTGTATCAAATTTATCTTGTGATTGGTGGAGAAGATAGATGAAACGATTCTTCAAAGCGACTGTTCTGCCGACGCTCCCGTCATTGATCCTGACGTTGGCATGGGCGGCAATAGCAAGCGCGCAGATCGGAGGGCCTCATAATACGAAGCGGGTGGCGAATGATGGACGGAAAACAACGACGCCCGCGAAAGCCCCCGCCTCTGTCTCGCAGCGATTTGAAAAAGAGGGCATCGTGATTAATTTCTCCGTCGAGGCTAAGCCGACAGAGAAAGGCGAAAGCGCAGGACTCGTGGCGGGGGCAAATGCCGTCGCCACGTTCAGCGTCACGGACGCGCGCACGGGGCAGCCTCTGACGGGACTTCGCCCGATGGCCTGGATTAGCTCGCGCACCTCGGCACAGCCACCGAGCGAAGCCGTCTGCAAGGACAAGATTCGCAACTTCATTGGAGGATTACTGAGCGTGCGCCCCGAGATTGATCTCAACCGCTATCTGGCGCTGACGCTCAATCACGACAACACGATTACGATCATCAACCCGCTCGTCTCTTTCAGCAAGACCAAGCTCGAAGGCATCGTCCAGTTACCGGGCGCGGGCGCGGACTGGGCTTTGTCGCCGTCACAGGAGTTTCTTTACGTCACTTTGCCGGAACAATCTTCGGTCGCGGTCGTCAACGTCATCACCAGAAAAATCGTCGCCACCATTGTGTTTCAGGAAAAGACTAAGCCGAGGCGCATTGCGCTCCAGCCAGATGGTCGTTACGTCTGGGTCGGGCTGGATGATTCAACGCTCGTGGCTGCAATAGACACCGCGACTAATAAACTCGCTGCCAGGATTTCGGTCGGCGCGGGGCTGCACAATCTGGCCTTCACGCCCGACAGCCGCTTTCTGTACGTGACCAACAGCGCAGCCGACACGGTGTCCGTCATTGACACAAAGAAACTCGCAAGGGTCGCAGACCTCAACGTCGGCAAGACGCCCGTCCCGGTCGCCTACAGCAGCGCCAGCCGTCTCGTCTACGTCGCCTCGATTAACGGCGGAAGCGTTTCGGCGATTGACCCGGCGAAGCAGCAAGTCATTAAAAGCATTCCGACTAAGCGCGGAGTGGTTGCTTTGCGCTTCGAGCCGAAGGGGCGCTATGGATTCCTTGTCAATCAGGTTGAGAACACCGTGACGGTTCTGGACGCCTCGACAAATTCTCTTGTCGGCGGAGCCGAAGTCGTCAAGGGGCCGGACCAAGTGACCTTCACGGCGCGCTACGCATACGTTCGAGGTACGGGTTCGGAAAAGGTTTCGCTGATTGATTTGGGCGAGGTCGCCAAGGGAAAAGTTACAGTGGTGGACGTAACGGCCGGTCGCCTTCCTGCCAGCAATCTCCCGCAGGAGATAGGTGTTGCCGACATGATCGCCCCGACGCCAGATGGTAACGCGGTGTTGATTGCCAACGCGCCCGACCAGATGATGTATTACTACGTCGAAGGGATGATGGCTCCGATGGGAACCATCAGCAACTACAAGCGTCGCCCGCGCGCTCTGCTGTTAATCAATCGTAGCCTGACCGAGACAGCACCCGGCGTTTACTCGACACCAATTAAATTGACGCGCGCGGGTCTTTTCGACGTGCCGCTTTTAATAGACCAGCCGCGCGCACACAACTGCTTCCAACTGGAAGTTGCGGAATCACCCGACGCCGAAAAGAATCGTACCGGTGTGAGCATTGCCGTCGAAGCCCTTTTCAAAGAGAAACGATTCAAGCCGCAGGACACAATTTCGCTCAGGTTCAAGATTACAGATTTGTTGACAAAGCAGCCGGTCGCGGGTTTAGACGATGTGCAGGTGCTCGTTTTCGAGCCGCCGGGAATCTGGCAGCAGCGGCAGTGGGCTAAAGACGTAGGCGGCGGAGTCTACGAGGTTACGCAAACGTTCCCACGCGCGGGGCTTTATCACGTGATGCTGAGAGTCGCTTCGCGCAATGTAGCCTACGCAGACCTGCCGTTCACCGCCGTGTCAGTCATTGATAGCGCACCGCAGGCCGAAGAAAGAAAGAATGCTGACGATAAAAGGGGAACTGAGAATGAATAAGATGACTCTTCGTAGGCTGCCAATTTCCGCACTACTTATCTTCGCAGCGGCCTTCGCCGCCCTTGTCACTACTCCCGCGCTCGCTCTCCAGCAGAAAGCCGGACAGAGAAAAACAACTCCCGCAAAAGCCGTGCAGTATGCCTGCCCGATGCACCCTGAAGTTACATCACGCAGGCGCGGGCGTTGTCCTAAATGCGGCATGAATCTGGTAGTGAAGAATAATGCGCCCGCGCCCGAAACATCTCAGGGCGATAGCGCAGCAGGAACTGAAGCAAAGACGACCATCAATGTCAGCACGCCTTTACGCATTCCCGATATAACCGTCTACGATCAGAATAACCGGCGACTGAATTTCTACACCGACCTCGTCAAGGGAAAGACGGTCGCCATCAACTTCATCTTCACAACCTGCACGACCATCTGCCCGCCCTTGACGGCCACGTTTCGCCGCGTACAGCAAACTTTGGGCGAGCGGGTGGGGCGCGACGTAGAGTTAATCTCGATCAGCGTTGACCCGGCGACGGATGTTCCCGAAAGGCTGAAAGATTTCTCCGCGAAATTTAAGGCCGGACCGGGCTGGACGTTTGTGACAGGCAGCAAACCGGAGATTGACCGCCTGCTCAATGCTCTCGGCGGCTACGTCCCCGACAGAAACGATCACACGCCGATGGTTCTGATTGGCAACGACGCGGCAGGCTTCTGGACGCGCACTTATGGCCTCGCGCCTGCGTCTCAAATCGCGGGCATCGTCACGGACGCCGCAGGTAAAAGCAAAGCGGCTCAAAGCGAGAATGCGACGACCCTGAAAAACGACTCTCCGGCCGATGCGTCAGCCAATTACTTTCCGAATCTGACGCTTCTCACGCAGGACAACAAGCCCGTGCGTTTCTACGAAGACCTGCTCAAAGGCAAGACCGTTCTGATTAACTTCCTCTTCACGACTTGCAAGGGTGTATGCCCGCCCATGACGGCCAATCTCGCTAGAGTTCAAAAGCATTTGGGCGAGCGCGTGGGGCGCGACATCGTGATGATCTCGATCAGCGTTGACCCGACGACCGACACGCCTGCCGTCCTCAAAAAATTTGCTGACAACTTTAAGGCGCAGCCGGGCTGGTACTTTCTTACGGGCGAGAAAAAGAACGTTGACTGGGTTCTTTATAAACTCGGCGGCTACGTTGAGGACAAGCAGCAGCACACGGGCGTGCTCATCATCGGCAACGAGGCGACCGGCGAGTGGATGAAAATCATGGCAATGTCTAATCCCGAAGAGATAGCCAAAGCGGCCACACAGCTTGCCTCGAAGAAAGTAGTGCCCGCACCGTAACTCTCCACGACGATTGATGAATCTTCGCGTAAATCAGATTAAGATCATTATCTTCACTCTCATCTGTGCTGCTGCGCTCGGGTTGGCCCTGGGTGGTCGTGCCGCGCCGCAAACCGAGAACGGACTGACGCCTCAGGAGAAGAACGGAAAACAGATTTACGTTAAGGGCGAAAGCAAGGGCGGCGAGATTGTGGCGCTTCTCGGCACTGATGATCCTCTGGAATTGCCCGCTGCCGCTTTCACCTGCGCGAATTGTCATGGCCTGAGAGGCGAGGGAACTAAAGAAGGCGGACTCCAGCCACCGCCGCTCAACTGGGAAGCGTTGATGCGCCCCTCTACCTCCGCGCTCACCAGACGAGAGCGCGCCGCCTACACGGAAGTTACTCTGGCGCGCGCCATCAGTCTCGGCGTTGATCCAAACGGCGCTCGGCTGCACCCCGGAATGCCGCGCTACGTGATGACGCCGGAGCAGATGAAAGACCTGGTCGCTTACCTCAGAAAGCTCGGCAAAGAGGCGGACACCGATCCCGGCATCACAGACCAAAAGATCAAAATCGGCGCTGCGCTCCCGCTCACGGGGCCGCTCGCGGAGATAGGCAAAGACGTGAAGGCGACTCTCGCGGCCAGTTTCGCGCAGATAAATGCTCAGGGCGGAATCTACGGACGCAGTTTCGAGTTGGTGGTTGAGGATTCGCGCGGCGAGCCTGCTGGAACTCTTGAAGCGACGCGCCGCTTGATTGAGCGGGACGGCGTATTTGCGTTCGTCGGAAGCTTTGAGCCGGGAGATAGCGCAAGCGTCAATGAACTTCTCAAGCGCGGCGAAGTTCCACTCGTCGGCCCCGTCACACTCTCGCCGCGCCCCACGCTTCCGCCGAACCCCTACATCTTTTATTTACTCCCTACTTTCAATGATCAGGCGCGCTCGCTCGTAGACTTCGTCAAGACGAAAGCGCAAAGCGGACAGGCACGGCTCGGCGTCTTTTACTCCAACAGCGATTTCGACATGGACGCGCTCTCCGGGCTGCGGTCTCAGGCGAAGATGTACTCGATGGAGATAGTGGCCGAGCAGGGGTACGACGCGGGTCGCTTTTCGGCCACGAGCGCGATAGAGTTATTGGCACGGACGAAACCCGACTACATCTTCTTCTTCGGTGGCGCGAACGACCTTAATGCTCTAGCCAGCGAGATGGAACGAATGAAGTTTAAAAGGGCGCCGCTGCTCAGTTCGGCGACGATGATCGGTCGTGGGGCTTTCAATTTGCCGGAGAGCGTCGCGGAGCAGACCTTTCTCTCCTATCCTGCGTCGCTGCCTGACCAGGATGAGTTCGCAGAGTTCATCACCGTCATGCAGCGCTCGCGCGTCCCTTTACGCAGTCCGGCGTTTCAGGCCGTAGCCTACGCCGCAACTCGAATTCTTTTCGAGGCGACCAAATCAGCGGGCAGACAACTTGACCGCACGGCGCTCATCAGCGCGCTTGAACAGATACGGGAGTTGAAAACCGGAGTCGTGCCGCCCGTCACCTTCGGCCCGAATCGTAGAATCGGATCAAACGGCTCATACGTGGTTCGCGTTGATCCGGGCAATAAACAATATGTCCCTTTAACAGGTCGCCTCGTGCCTAAAGATAAGCCTTAAACTTCGGCGAGGTTGAACGGAGGAGAGATGAGAAGACGGTTCCTGATTCTTGCGTCCATATTAATTGTCTCTATGACGGCGGCAATCGCGCAGACGAACAGCGCGGCGGGTCGCAATGAGCAGACTTCAACGGCGAGCACGAAGGCTGCGTTGCCTGGAGGTGAAACTGAGGAGAACTGCGGGTGTGAAAATAACAAATTGCCTGAGGTGCTGGCAGTTGTCGGCGGAGTCCGCATCGCCGCCGGAGAGATCGAGGCGCAAGTTAAAAAGCGCGTGGTCGAGCTTCAACGCCAGGTCATAGAGGCTCGCAAACGCGAGCTCGACCTGCAAATCAACTCCAAGCTCCTTGAGGCCGAAGCGAAGAAGCGCGGGGTAAGCACAATTAAGTTAATCGAAGAAGAGATTATCTCCAAAGTCAAAGGGCCGACCGACGCGGAGGCGCAGGCATTTTACGATCAGAACAAGAGTCGCATCCGGGTTGAGTTTAAGGATGCTAAAAGTGACATCATCAATTATCTGCGCAATGAACGCGAGCGCGAGGAGGCGCAAAAGTTTGCCGAACGATTGCGCGCCGCTGCTCAAGTCAAGGTCTTAACATCAAGCGTCACTCCGCCGGCCAATTCGGCAGACCGCGCGCGCGTCTTCGCCACCGTCAACAATCAGCCGCTCACCTCTGCCGATATAGAAGATTCTCTCAGGCCGCTTATCTTCAGTGTCCAGGAGCAGGTCTACAACCTGCGTCGAAGAGAACTCGACTTGAGAATTAACGACACGCTGCTTGAGCAGGAAGCGCAAAAAAGAAAGATGACTACTAACGCCTTGCTTGACGCCGAAGTCGGGTCGAAAATCAAGCAAGTGACGGAAACGGAAGCGCGCGCCTTTTACGATCAGAATAAGGAACGCCTGGGCGGCGATTTCGCGCAGTTGAAAGAACAGATCACTCGGTATTTACAGGAGCGCGAAGTGCGCAACGCGCAGACGGCCTTTGCCGCGCAGTTGCGCCGCGCCGCATCCGTCCAGACGTTTCTCACAGCGCCCGAGCCGCCCGTTTACACGATCAGCACAGACGACCAGCCCTCTCTGGGAAGTTCGACCGCGCCGGTAACGATTATAGAGTTTACGGACTACCAGTGTCCGAGTTGCGCCGCTACGCAGCCTGTCCTCGAAAGGCTTGTCAGGGAATACGACGGGAGGGTGAGACTGGTGGTGCGCGACTTTCCGCTTGAGCAGCACACGGACGCGTTCAAGGCCGCAGAGGCGGCGGAAGCGGCACGCGAACAGGGCAAGTACTGGGAATACGTCGCGCTTCTGATGCGTAATCAATCAAGTTTGGGAGTGCCCGCGCTCAAGGAGTATGCAACTCAGGCGGCGCTCGACCGTCGAAAGTTCGACGCCGCGCTCGACTCTGGTAAATTCTCCGAAAAGGTTCAGCGTGACATCCGCGACGGCCTCAGACTCGGCGTGGGTGCTACGCCGACAATCTTCATCAACGGTCGCCGCGTTTCCGAAATAACTTATGAGTCTTTGAAAACAATCGTCGAAATGGTACTGAAAGACGCAGGGAAAGGCGGCAAAGCTGCGCAAAGATAAAACTTCGGTAGTTCACCTGTGGACGTGACAGGGGCTTTTTCCCGAAAGCCCGTAATTGAAACAACATCTCTAGTATCGAAAGATAAAATGCAGGCAAAACGTTTCCCGTCGTTTGACCAGGCGACGTCCTGAATATTGCCGGATTGAAATTCTATTAACATCTCGGGCGCGCCAGCGCTGAGAGGTTTTTAATCGCAAAGAAGGCTAAGGCTACGGCAGCTCCGATGAGTAGGATGATTAGGCCAAGCAGCGCGCGTCTCCTACGGCCATCCACTTTAATGTTGTGCGCTGTTTCGCTTGACTCATCAATTAGATTCGACTGATCGTCTTGAGCCGGCACCGCCCTGACATTAGCGATGAGGCGATACCCTTTACGGGGGACTGTTTCAATATGAGGATGCCCGTTTTCCCCTTTCCCCAAAGCTTTTCTCAGCAGGTAAATATTGCGTGTGAGATTGCTCTCTTCAACGAAGCTCTCGGACCAGACCTCTTTAAGTATCTCCTCCTTCTCGACCAGATGCCCGCTTCTTTGAACGAGCACCACCAGTATCTCAAAGGCCTTCGGGGTTAGTGGGACAGGCCGCCCGTCTTTCAGAAACAATCTTTCCCTGATGTCCAGTCGGAACTGCCCGAACTCGTATAGCTGTTCCCTTCCAATAGACATAGCAGCTTGAGGAACTTTAGGATTATCTCCGATAATTTCAGCAGGACGATCACACCTCGCTTCAGGCATTAAGCCTGAAACAGCAGTCACATCAGATGAAAGCCTCCTTGATGAGGGTTACTGCCAGATGTCTCTAGCTACTGAAATGGACCTTCTGGGGAGTGGTTTCTCATTAATACCAAGTTGCAATAAGAAAAGAGGTGATACGATCCACGAAATCACACGAAACAACACAAAAGTGCTTGTTGTTTCGTGTCGTTTCGTGTGATTTCGTGGATAATCTCTTCCTCTCTTTTGATTGCATTTCGGTATAAGATACGTCTGAAGTGTCTATCGAGTTGCTTAGATATTTAGAGCGGGTTGCAATTGAGTGCGGCTGACATCAGCGCTTTGTTGAATAGAAGCAAGATCAAGTAACCAATTGTCGGAGAAAGTTTGCACCCATGACAGGAACTATCTAGGGATGAGCGATTAAGACCAGCGTGGGAACTCGCTCCAGAACGCAAGTCAATGCGCGGCGAAGATTTTCCGGGTCGAGCGCGGCGAAACTCTCGTCCAAAACCACCAACTCTGCGTGCTGCAAGATCGCGCGAGCGACGTAGAGACGGCTCCGCTCGCCGTGCGAGAGTTGCCAGCCCGTCTCCCCAACTATCTGTAGCATCCCTGCGGGCATGCGGTTGAGCAGTTCATCCAGACCGAGTTCGCGGCAGACGCTTTCGGCTTCCTTCATATCTTCCGGGCGTGGCGGCCAGTCTCTACCCATCAACAGGTTGAAGGCGAACGTCTCAGCTATCACATGGTTCTCGTGGAACTGAGGCGCAGCCACAACCAGGCGTCTCCAGTTCTCCTCGCCAAGCGTCTGCCAGTCGAAGCCACGCAGTAAGAGCAGCCCGGAGTCGGGTTGGCGTAAGCCAACCAGGAGAGAGGCGAGCGTGGATTTACCGCCTCCTGATGGTCCTTCAAGCAAAATTTTATCGCCAGCCAGGATACGCAGGCTGCTTGCCTTGATGACAGGCTCGCTTCTCTCGCGATAACGGAAGACGAGGTCGCGTGCGTCCACGATTGCCTCGCCCTCTTTAGCCGGAGATGAGCTGGAACTATAAGCGTCAGTAAAGTTGGGTGCGTTTGCAGTGTCAATCTGGGCGGCTGCATGAAACACTGGCGCGACCTGACGCCACGCAATTGCGGCATCGGTCAATTGAATTAGCCCTGCGGTCAGCCTGCGCAGCGCTGTATAGGCTAACAGGACTCCGCCCAGCGCGACGGCTAACCTTCCTGTAGAGGTGCTGCCGTAGATGAAAGCGTAAGCCAGTCCGGCTATTCCAATTATTAACCAGCCGCGCGGCACGACAGATGGCAGCAACGCTAAGGTTCGATCCATCTTCCATGATGCCAGATGATAAAGCTCTAATGCTTGGTCCTCCTGCTCGTGCCAGTTCGCGCGCTGTTCCTGCGCCAGGCGAGTTCGATGGCCGACCATCCGTTCGACGAGGTCGTTGGTGATCCCCATACGTAACTTCATCCAGCGTTGGCGTTTCTTGAAGTATCTCCAAACGATGAATAGCGTCACGGCGACCCACGCCAGCAACAACAGAGCGTGCGGCCAGCCCACGCTCCCCTGAGCAAGCACCCACGCCGCGAGGCCGAGTTCGATTCCGGCGAGGAGACCGAGGAATCCTCCGCTCAAGGCTAAGGACTCGACGGCTTCGGTCTCGATAATGCGCCCGAGAAGCTGTCCCGCCCCTTCACGACGGGTCTCTTCCGGGTCCAGCCGCAGAGCGCCGTAGAGGAGTCTCTGCTTCAAGAGACCTCCGGTCCTGATCGCGAGCCGACCTTGCATCCATGTGGTGAAAAGCCGGAGCGGAATCAAAGTCAGTGAGAGCAGCACCCACGCCACCAGCCATGCGTCGTCAAGTCGTCCTTCGAGCGCACCCCGCCCGACCACCCACCAGGCGAGCAGCCAGAGCACATATTGAAGCGCATGCGCGCAGGCGAGAGCGATGCTACCCTTGAGGATACGAGCGCGTCGTAACTGGCCGGTGAAGCTTGCGCCGGGCGAAAGCTGCAAGAGCCACCCGCCGCCGAGCATCACTGCGCCCAGGCGTTCGCGCAAGATTGCCTCGCGCGCCACGGCACGCTTACGTCGTGGCACGCCGATCCTTTCCAGCAGCAGGTTTAACTGGGGAGCAATTGGGGTCTCAAGCTCACTACGTAGAGCCGCACAAACGAGAGACGGTCGGACCTTATGCTCCTTCAATCGAGAGTCCAGGACGGAGACTGCGTGCCCTTTGCGGCGGACGAGCGCGAGAAAGCGCGTGCTTGAATTTGTCGGCAGGCGCAACAGCGCCGGTCCGCCTGCCAGTACCGCTTGCTCCAACTCACTGTAAGAACAGAAAAAGGGCTTGGCCTCAAGATTCATTCCTCGCGCGGCGGCGTCGAGCCAACGGTCCAGCGCTTCATTATCTCCTTCAAGATTCTGCGGCTGTGGCGGCACATCCGCCGCATCGGTCGAAAGATCACTTCGCCGGGCAAGCTCTCGGAGCGCTTCTCCTAATTTTGGGAGAGGCCATGAAATTTTCAGGAGATAATCGTTCATGCTTCTCCATTGCGGCGCGTCTCGCTCAGACAACCTTTCTCAAGACGTAGCCGACGCCAGTCAACACCTGCCCAGAGTCCTTCCCGCACTGCTTCTTCCGCCACCAACAAGCTCCGGTAACGCGAGTCCGGCTGCCGTGCCAGCTCACGCGGCGCGCCGTCTTCAATAATCCTGCCCCCCTCGATGACAAGCACCCGCTCAAACGAGAGCGTCTCGCTCACATCATGGGTAATGCAAAGCATTGTTGCCTCGTGCCACATCTCGCGTGCGCGCGCCAAAAGCTCGCGGCGGCGCTCTCGATCAAGCCCGCGAAACGGCTCATCCAAGATAGCAAGTCGCACATCCGGCCTGAGCATTGCTCGCCCCAGACGCACGCGCTGGCCCTCGCCGCCCGAGACGAGCGCGCCTCCTTCGCCCAGGCTCGTTTGCAGACCGTCCGGTAATCTCTCAAGCATAGCGCCGAGATCAGCCGCTTCGATGACTCCGTTCATTGAGAGCAACGCGCCGGCACGCGCGCCGTAGTGAAGATTTTCTATCAGGGAGCGATTCCATAATTGAGTTGTGGGATCTGTCCAAGCCGTCTCCATGCGCAGCTTCTCAAGCAGTCTCCCTTCGAGCGCAAATCCATCAACAAGAACCGAACCTGTTGCTGCCTTATGCCAGCCTAAAAGCATGCCGACGAGGCTTGACTTGCCAGCGCCCGAAGGGCCGACGATTGCAACGTGGCTTCCCCCGTCAATTATGAGATCAATCTCTTCGAGGATAGTGTGCCCGCCTGCACGCACGCTGACCTCGTTGAAAGCGATAGTGACCCCGATGGTTTTGAGCGGGTGCTCAGTTTGAGCAGCCGAAAGGTCCGAAGTCTCACTCTCGCTCGAAGATGTCTCTTCAATTGCGCCCATGGGTTCGAGGACTCGTAAAGTGATGTTGCGGTAGATCGGATACATTCGTGCTAGAGCGGCTATCTCCTGTCCGAGGACCGGAAGGCTCAGTGCCCAATAGATGAGCAACACCGCGCCGCCGAGCATGCCCTCGCCTTTCAAATAGCTATATGAAAGCCAGGCAGCGAATCCAAAGCCGGCGAGCGATTGAATGGCTTCCACTAGAACGACGCCTCTTTGCAGCGCCAGACTCGCGCGCGTCCATTCAACGAGCAATCCTTCATGCTCGCGACGTACTGATTTTTCCGCGCTGTGCGTACGGATGGGAATAATTCCCTGAAGCGCGTCCAGGTAAAAACGGCTTAAGGCTCCCGCGTGGGTACGCACGCGCAGGTCTCGCTCGGAAAGGCCGGGATGTGAAATGAGCGGTACGATGATAGCTGCCGTGGCTGCGAGCAACACAAGGAACGTGCTCGGAGGACTAAGCCAGGCAATCGCCGCTACCGTTAAAGCGAGCGTGAAGCTTGCGCGTAAAAACTGGCTTCCCAGATCGGGCAGAGAACGGATTCGATGAATGCTGTGACCGCGTTCGGCCATGTCGGACGTGGGCCGACTTTGAAAATAGCGGTCATTGAGACGCGGAAGTTTCTCTAAAAAAGCTATCCGCAGTCGTAGTTCCAGCCTGCGGCCTAAACTCAGCGCGATCTTTGCAACGGGTATGTCCAGTAGAAGGAGGGCGATTAAGAACAGCAGCAGGAAACCCAAAGCGGCAAGTCGTTGCCAGGATAAAACCAACTCGCGCCCGACATCTAAAAGCCCGCGCAACAGCAACGCCTCGACAATGATACCCGCCGAAGCTAACGCGACTGCAACGAGAAGCATCAACGGAGCAAACAAGCCATCTGCACGGAACATGCGTAATAACTCGCGCATGGGGCGAAGAGGGCGTTCTTTAAGTGCGGCCACCAATTCGGGCGCAAGCGGCGGCTCTGGCCCGTCCTCGTTGGATTCAAGGACGGCGCTCCTCGTCGTCACCGCGCGCGCACCTTTGGCGCGCACGAGGACAGCCCCGCGTAGTAGAAGCTGTTCTTCGTCTGAGTCAGACTCAGACTCGTCAGGTCTGACCAACCAGTAAGCGGGAGGGATCGTGAGGGCCTCTTCCGGGTTTTCTTGCTGCGAGTTTTTGAAAAAAGCTTCTAACGCACGTGCCGCTTGAATGCCGGGACTGATTCCACCGGAGCGTGTGATGGCAGCGACCAGGCGAGTCGCGGCATCAAGAGCGGCAAGTGAACGCCAGCCAGCGTCGTCCAAAGCCGTTTTTAGTAAACGCGCTCTTGTCTGGCTTGAAAGCCCCA
>DASVXV010000062.1:0-19444 GCA_036392495.1 Pyrinomonadaceae bacterium
GATTGTCAAAGAGCGTGAAGAGAGAGCCATCAAGATTGAGTGGCAGTTCTCCATTGAGTCAGCCAGAGGCAAATTGAATCGGCATTACCGAGAAGTCAATGCTGACAATGCTCAATATCAAAAATCTTAGTTTCCAGTGTACTCAATTTAGATAAATATAAACTTATTGTTGAGAGAAACGGACATGTTCCAGGGGTTCTATATTATGTTAACGATGAGGAAGGAATTACCATCGAATCAAGAGAAGGTGCAGACATAGTGTTAAGCATTACGTATGGGCCGACAAAAAGGGATAGCTGTGATTTGCGGTGCTAATATATCAAGGTAAAGAGCCAGAGATATAAGGCTTCCACACCTGGTAATTGATACCGGCAAATAAGGGGTGTGACTATGAGATCTGCTAAGGCTGTTCTGACGCTTACCTTCTTTTTACTGATTTTATCAAGCAGCTCTCAGGCCAAAGAGTGGCGGGGCATCGTACCTATGCACTCCACGTGTGAGGATGTGAAACGTATTTTAGGCATCAAAAAATGCGCGACCACTTTCTATGATTTGAAGGAGGAGGAAGTCTTCATCTACTTCTCCGAGTCCACTTGTGAGGGGAAGCCGCCCGGAAGATGGAACATCCCTATCGGCACAGTCATAACTTTCACGGTTTACCCGAAAATGAAGCCTAAATTCGTCGACCTACATATTGACGAAAGCAAATTCACAAAAGCGAGGGACCCGGAAAAGACAGATTTCTTTCACTACGTTAACTACGAAGAAGGCTTCTCCTTCTTTGTACGTCCAGATGGGGAGGCGGATGGATTTGAATACTTCGGGACCAAAAAGGACGAATATTTACGCTGTCCTAACCATAAGCCTACGGCGCATCCCAAACCTGGAGATGAAAAGTTTATAAGCAACTCCCCATCGAAGTCGTGGCGTGACATCGTACCTATGCACTCTACATGTGAAGATGCCAAACGCGTTTTAGGTCTTAATACATGTAAGTCAGATGAATTCTATAGCCTGAACGGAGATAAGGTGAAGATAGGCTTTACAAAGCGCCCTTGTGATGAGGCATTCGGAAAGCGTTGGAATGTGCCAGTCGGCACGATCACCTACATTGAGCTTTTACTAGAAGAGGCAGTCCCCATAACGAAATTTGTCATGGATGAAAACACATATAAGAGATCCCCAACCGATGTTGTCGGCTTGGACATTTATTCGAGCGAAAAGGAAGGTATAGCATTATGGGTTTTCAAAGGCCATGCCCATCATATTATTTTCAAGCCAACTTCCGAGAACCAAGCTCTTCAATGCTCGCCGAACGTTAGAAAGCAGAAGACGCGCAAAAGTAGGATAGCACTCTAGATGTAGAGGAGATCTACATTGTCTCTCCTAACTTACCTTGTGTGTCGAAAACCACGGTCATAGATAAATCACGTGTGAAGTGCGCCAGACATTCGCGGGGATGGAGCCGGGCGCGGCGGTCGTCAGGAGGATGACGTAGTTGTCGTCGCCAGCGGGCGATGCAGAGTCCGGCGCATCTGATGCGATTGAAAGTTGCGTATCTTTGGTCTCCAGGTTTCCGGGCACGGCCAGCGCGAGTCTTTTGAGACAACTGTAAAGTTGTTCGAGACCGACGCCGTATCGCCCTCCTTCTTCCCCGATTACCAATCGCACTTCGGCGCGCTCGTCTATGAAATGGGCGACAAGAGAAGCGGCCTGCGTCACGCCGCGCTCAAAGCGCTCGTTAAACTCCTTCTCATCCACAGGATCGTGAGCTCGTGTATCGAGCGCAATCGTCACACGCCGCTCATCCTCAGCAGTAAATTGCCGCACGATCAGGCGGCGGACGCGCGCCGTCGCCTTCCAATCAATGTGGCGTAGATCGTCCTGCGGCTGGTAATCGCGCAGGCTGAAAAGATCGTGCCCTGCGCCCCGCCGCGTCGAGACGAGCCGCCCGGCGTTCATCGGCAACAGGTGCAGCTCATCGCCGAGCGGTTCAGGTTTCGGATAGACGATGATGTCAACATCGCGCGCGCGCAACCGTCTCCGGCGGCGAAAGAATCCGAACGGAAAGTGGGTCGAAAGCTCGAAGCCCGTGATCAACTGGTGCCCGCGCTTCTCAAAGAGCTGTTCGACGCGCTGCTCTGCCGCGGCGCGATGGGGCACGTACATAAAGTAGGCGAGCGTGCGCCTGGCGAAGGGCGGGCGCTTACGCCTCTTACTTTTACCCTTCCGCCCGTCAAAGCTTCCTGGCCCGCGCGCCGCGACCAGCACTGAAAACGAAGGAAGAAATCTTTTCGTGTTGCGCAAGGTCACGATGACGGGAGCGGGCTCGCCCGCGTAGATGTGGTCCGGGAATCGCGCCGAGACGATCAGGTCTCGAAGGCTTGCGCGCGCCGCCGCCCAGGAGACGAAGAGCGCCGAAGCGAGAAGCGAGAAGACTAGAAAGAGAAGATTGTTGCCTGTGTTCCAGGCGGCGAAAGCTACGACAGCCAGAACGCCCAGAAAAATAAGACCGCCTTTCGTGAGATGGACCGGAAGATCGAGTCGCGAGACTTCCCTGCGCGCCGAACGCGCGAGCGGAGGCACAACCAGGATGATGATGAGAAGAACCAGGACGAGCGAGGCGATGGCCGCGATATTGGCGAGCTGCATATCGCCGGCGCGCCGCGCAATCAGGATGACAGACGCCATCCCCAGGCCTAGCAGCACCAGCAGCGTGCTTAAGATAACGTTGCGCCGCTTTTTCATAAGCAGTCTGGAGTCTGGAGTCTGGAGTCTGGAGTCTGAAGAAAAAGCTTTTGGCTTCGGACTCCAGACTCTGAGACTCCAGACTATTAAAGGGGTACGCTCACCGTCTTCATGATTTCTTTGAGGACAGCTTCAGCCTCTTCGCTGCGGCGCAGCGAAGAGGAGAAGCGTGAGCTGACGACAAGGCGATGTGAGAAGACCGGAAGCACTAGCCGCTTGATATCGTCCGGGACGCAAAAGGTGCGCTCCTCCGTCAGGGCCAGCGCCTGCGCCGCGCGGAAGAGGGCTAATGTGCCGCGCGGGCTCACGCCCAAATCCAGCATCTCCGTCTCGCGCGTCGCGTTCACGATCCGCATTAGATAATCCACGAGCGCGTCATCAACAGAGACTCCCGTGACCTGTCGCTGCAACTGAACGACATCTTCGCCCGACATCACTGGGCGCAACTCATTGAGAGGCTCTGCCGTCTCGCGGTCGCGCAAGATTTGCCGCTCATCCTCCGTGCCCGGATAACCTATGCGCAGCCGCAGCATGAAGCGGTCGAGCTGGGACTCCGGCAGCGGGTATGTGCCGTGGTGCTCGATGGGGTTCTGCGTCGCGACGACGAGGAAAGGCGCTGGCAAAGGACGCGTCTCACCCTCGACCGTCACCTGCCCTTCGCCCATTGCTTCCAGCAGTGCCGACTGCGTCTTCGGCGTCGTGCGATTAATCTCATCTGCGAGCACGACGTTGGCAAAAACAGGGCCGGGCTTCCAATCAAAGACGCCCGTGTGCTGGTTATAGACCGAGAGGCCAATAACATCTGAGGGCAACAGGTCGGACGTGAACTGGATCCGCTGGAAGGAGCAATCCAGAGCGCGCGCCAGGGCGTGGGCGAGCGTCGTCTTGCCGACGCCCGGCACGTCTTCGACGAGCAGGTGGCCGCCCGCGATCAGCGTCACTATCGCCAGTCGCACAGCCTCCGGCTTTCCCTTGATGACGCACTCTATCGCTGCCTGAAGCCTGTCTATCTTCTCAAGGGCGGCAGGGGCGCCTTGCTCTTCTTCCCTGTTAGCCGTCTGTAATCTATGCATAAAAGCTTCCCTTAATTCCTCTCGCGGCTTTCCGGCCATTCTACATGTTCGGGAAGGCCACCGCACCTCCAAATACCAGTAAACTCTAAAATCCTGCCGTTTATAGGGAACCGCTCGGCGTCTCTCCGCGAGGGCGTGGGCGAGTGACGCGCGCCACTCCGTTGTAGTAAAATTTCCCGCGTCCGAAGAAAACGGGATGCCCCCAGCAATCATCTTGTATTTGCGGAACTACTGGAAGATTAATTCGTGAAATATGTGTGAGGTGAGACCAAGCATGAGAAAGAATCATAAACGTCATTTAAGAGCACGAGGCTTTTCGCTCATCGAGTTGATGATCGTTATCGCTATCATAGGCATCCTGATAGGCGTCGGCATTCCAGCCTACCAGGCCATCACGCGCGCCGGCAACGAAGCCGCCGCCATCAAAACTCTTCAGACGCTCGCAGTGAATCAGAGGCTCTACCATAAACAGCATCAGGGCAATGCCTATGGCACGTTTGACCAGATGATTACGGATGTTAACCTGGACAAGAAATTCGCCGGCGACGCCCCGGTTGTGAGCGGTTATGTCTTCAAGATTACGCTCAAAGAGAAAGCCAGCGGCCAACCCCCCTTCTACAGCATCAATGCCGATCCGCAGCAGAGCGAAGGCCTCGGCGCGACGGGGAGGAACCATTACTACATAGATGCTAATTCCGACACAGTGAAGGTCAACGAGCAGCAACCGGCCGGCCCGGACGATCAGGCAGCAGGACAGTAACAGTTAACAGGGCTGAACCTTACCCACCCGCTTTTTCTAGCCTGCACAAGCCGGAATCTGTCCGGCTTGACGCTAACAAAGTGGCTTTGTTAGCATGCGGTGTCCCTAAAATGAGCATGCCCGCTTAGCTCAGTTGGTAGAGCGCTCGCTTCACACGCGAGAGGCTTCGTTGGTTCGAGTCCAACAGCGGGCACCAAGTCATTAAACAGAAGCGGCCATCAACAGGTGGCCGTTCTTGTTATGTGATTATCACTTTGATTACTGGAGAATCGGGTGCCCACCGCCGCGGCTGTGATCCGCCGTCTTCTGGTAGAGAGCGCGGTCGTTGTAATAGAGGACGAGATGCTCGCCTTCATAGCGCACGACATTCGAGATGCGTCCTAAATCTCTCTCGTGCTCTGCGATGATAAAGGCGCTGGGGTTGAATGCCAGAACCATCCCGGCGGCATAGATGTACCCGCCCTGATCGTAGTAGCCCCCTGCATACTGGCCCGCGGGCACGGCTATGTCCGGCGAATAATTGCCCTGACTATCTTTCACCCTGTCGGCGCGCGCGATGAAGATTGTGTAATTAGAGTAGTCCAGCCGCGCGCGAAATCCGTGCCGGCGGGCGACGCCGAAGAGTTCCGTCAAACCGTCGTCAACCGCTCGCAGGACCTCCGCGCGCGGCGTTGTCCTGGCAAGGACAAGAGCGCCGCGCGGGGTTCTGGTAAATACAGGGAAATCATCTCCGGTGATTTGACGCGCACGAGCAATCAGACGACGGTCAATGCTGCCTTGAGCAATCGCGGATGCGTGGAAAATCTGTGATGACAAAGCGCCACAGAACAAGGTGGTTGTAATAATCAGGAATCTAATTACCCTGTGAGCAATCATAATGCTTTTAATAACCTTTCTTTATCAAGAGATAAGGCCCCCACTATTGATTCAACGCGTGGGGGCCTTATCTGAATTGGTCACTTCCTAGAGGAAGTTAACCGAAAATGCTTGTAAAAGCTGCCTCAAGGCTTTTTTTTATCGTCCTTCTTATCTTTGTCAGGCGGAGGATTCTTCTCCGTCTCGCCCTTCACTACCGGCGGATCTGGTTTCGGTGGCGGCTTCGGGTCCTGTTTCTGTGCGAGCGCGCCGACAGAAACAACGCAGCACATCAGGGCCGCCATTAAAATTCGCTTTAACTTGTCCATAATTACGTGTGGCCTCCTCATGTCCCTTTCACATGAGCGCGCATGGGAGGGAGAGAGAAGAGACGCGCCGTCCCGGAGTACAGCAAGATGGGTGCCACGCGCCCGCCAGCTCTCACGTCCCGCTATGGCAGTCAATAGCTTAGCAACAAACCGGCCGCAACGCACGCTTTCAAACGAGCCTCACACGATATGAGGCAAGAGGGAAAAGTAGAAGTTAAAGATGAAGCGCAGGCCTCTAAGCTTCCCTTTTGCCTCCTCATCGCCTGACGGTGAGCCTGATGCTGCCGACGTTCCCGTTCATATCGAAAGCGCGCAATGAAATCGTGTGCTCGCCGACGCCTGCGACCTGCAGATCGAGCGTGTAACGCTCGCGCGAGCTGTCCGCAATGCCGTCTTCGGGGAAGGCCGAGCGCCACGTCCCGCCATCAATGCTGGCATCCGCGCGCTTCAACATCCCCGTGGCATCCTCCACGTCGAGTGTGACTCGCACCCGGTCACCACTGATTTGCGGCTCTCCCACCAAACGCACGACCGGCGGTGTGTTATCTATGTCAACAGGCTCGCTCGTGCGCTCACCCATGAGCGCCTGCCCGGCAGGGTTGTCGGGCGCATCTGTGACCACGACTCTGAAAACGTAGCGGCCATCCGCCAGTGTCGCCCCGTCAACCGTATAGAAGTTCTCACGCAGCTTATCTTTCAACAGCCGAAAAGAGCTTTCATTTAACGCACGATAGTAAACAGCATATTCCAGCGTGTCGCCGTTGCGATCTTCCGCCTGCCATTGCAGCGAGCGGGCGCCACGTTGATAAAGACGTCTTGGAGGCACCTGCGCGGCCGCCCCGAAGACGCTCGGGTCAAGACCTGACGACTCGATATTCGGGTCAGCTTGAATCTGGACGATGGGCTGGAGGCCGACGCCGACCGGCAAGGTCGTGATGTTCAGGATTTCCGGCGCCACGTTGCGCGGCAGATAAGCGAGGCTGACGTCTTCCATATTCGTGTCAACGATGCCTGCCCCTGTCCCAACCGGCGAACGCAAAACTGCGCGCCATTGTATGAACCGCGCGCGGGGGCTGGTGATCTGTGTGCCCGCGGGATCGCGATAAGCTGTGCTCCATTCACTCCAGGTCACATCCGGCCGCTCGCTGTTGCCCGTCCGAGTCTGTAACTCAACGTTCCCGCGCCCGCGCCACCAGATGCGGCCCCAGGAAGCGACCAGCCTGGCATCTCTTACGGGGGAGTCATAACTGCCCTCAGTAACCACCTCTGAACCGAAGCGGAAGAGTTTCCCCTGATTGCTGGAGGCCGCGAACACTTCGCGCCCGCGCACGACGAAGGTTGAAATTTGTCCTTCGGTTGATTGCAGAAGGAGGGTATCGCGCCCGTCATCTGTCACAGAGTAGATGCGCCCTTTATCGGCCGTTCCGACCAGCACGCTCCCGCCTTGTGGCGCGGGTGCGACGGCGAACGCCGTGATAGAGGAACTGCTCCACAACGTGTCGGTCCCGCCGTCAGGCAAGATGCGAAAGACAGCACTGCGCGCGTTTGAGAGATCGCCGCGGCTGCGTCCCTGCGTCTGTTGGGTCTGAAGAGGCGCGCCGCTTTCGTCAATCGCCGTAATCGTCACGGTCGCACTTCCCTGTCCCTCACTCGAAGATTCTGTGGACTGCGGGCGCGGCGCGGGCGCGCTCAACCCGCGAGGAGCGGAGGCCGCATCGCTCAAAGCAAGCGCGTAGATCGAACCGTCAGCGGCGGGCGCGAGTGCGTGAATCTCCCGCAACGGCGCGTCGAAGAGCGCAAAGGCTTTCCCGTCAGGCGAAACTCTCAAAACGAGTCCGCCCGGATCGGTTCCAGCAATCAACTGTCCCTTCGCATCAACCGCGAGCGAGATAACATGCGTTTCATTCGTGTCAACGAGCAATGAGTCTTCAGGCTTGGCGCCCGCAGCGCGGACTCTATAGAGCTTGCCGTTGTCGCCTGTCCCGACGGCCAATTGCCCGTCCGGCAAAACCGCGAGCGACCAGATATACTTGTCCGGCGGATCGAAATAGACTTCAGCCTTGCCGTCCGCCGAGATGCGATAAACTTTCCCGTCCGGAGACGTCCCGGCAAAGAGCGCGCCGTCGCGGCCCGTAGCCAGCGCAGTCACGTCCAACTCCGCAGCATCGTAGAGGAGCGAGCCGCGCCCGTCCGCCCCGACGCGGTAAAGCTTACCGTCGTGCCCCGTTCCCAGATAGATGTTGCCCGCGCCGTCCGACGCGCTCGCCCAGATGTAGGGCTGGTCCGTGCTGAAGAGCTGTGTGAAGCGCGGAGCGAGCGTCAGGACGCCCGTATCCGTGATGGAGACGCCGCGCGCTTCGCCTCGCAGAAGTTCCGTTCTGGACTTTATCTCCCAGATAGTTGGCTCACCCGCAAAAATATGGAGCGCGAAGAGTGAAAGAGATATGACGAGGAGAAGTGTGCGACGGAGAAACGTTTTTTTTACCATTCAGGCGGCACTCGTGATGAATATAGGTTTACTAGCAAGCGAACAGAAGGGGAAACGCTCATACTGATTTTACTTCCGCGAGCAGTATAACCTGTTTGCCCCATGCCCCAAAATGAAAGCCTTAAGTGCCGCGCTCCGGTAATTGATGGCGCGTTGATGATAAGGCCTTAAAGCTATAGGAGGCGGAGAGCGGGAGGAAGTGGCGAACTCTTGAAGGGCGATCATTAGAGATTTATCTCGATGGCGCTGAGCCCTAATGGAGAACCTACCGCCAGCGGCGCGAATATCTACTGTTTCCGCTGCCCTGAGCCTGTTTCAAGCACGCCGCCTCTCTCTTACGTTCCCACGTACTTCGCATACAGCGAACGCGCGGTCGGCACATCGTCCGTCCCGCGTATGATTGCGCGCGCGTCCTTAAAAATCGTCAACTCATAGGGCCCCGCGCGCAGACGCAGCAAGTATGGATTGAGTTGAACTTCTCCCGCCGCGCTCAGGCGTTTGGCGAGCGCCGGCAGATCAACTTGTGCCAAGCGACGCGGGTTGACTTGCACCGCATCTCGCCCGCAAAGGGCGGTCACGAAATCCCCCGTCTCCGCATCGAGCATCTCGTAACGGTGAAGCACGCACGTCGGGCAATCCGGAGACCGCTCACTCAACTTGATTCTTCGCCATTCATTATTCCAGACGTCAAACTGCATGAGAGAGCGATGCAGGTGCTCGACCCGCCCGGTCAGCAGCTTCAAAGCCTCGCTCACCTGTACGGCGGCGACGACAGAGATAACAGGCATGATGACGCCCGCCGTGTCACACGTCGGGGCGCTCGCCGCCGGGGGCGCTTCTTCAAAGATGCAGCGCAGGCACGGAGATACTTCCGGCCGCACAGTCATCGTCACGCCGTAGGAGCCGACCGCAGCGCCATAGACCCAGTTGATTCCATGCTTGACGCACGCGTCGTTGATCAGATAGCGGGTCGCAAAATTATCGGTGCCGTCCATCACAACGTCGCAGCCTTCGATGATGCTTTCGACGTTTGAATAATTTACGTCAGCGATCAGGGACTCCGCGTCAATCTCAGAATTAATCAACGCCAGATGATTCACACAGGCGACGGCTTTCGGCAGACGCTCCCGCGCATCCTGTTCGGTGAACATCGTCTGCCGTTGCAGGTTTGAGGCTTCGACGAAATCTCTGTCAACGATTCGCAACCGTCCGACACCGGCACGCGCCAGCGCTTCTGCCTGCGCCGTCCCCAGCGCGCCGCAGCCGATGATGACGGCCCGTGAGCCGAGCAGACGCCGCTGCCCCTCTTCGCCGATCCCATCAAAAAGTATCTGCCTGCTGTAACGCTCTATCATGGAAATCAAGATGTCAGATGTTAGATGCTGGATGTCAGTTTTACCAGCATCTGACATCCAGCATCTAGCATCTGCCTTTTGCGGCCTCTCGCATCACATCAACCGGCGCGTCCAGCCCCGTCCAGAGCTTGAACTGCTCGGCGGCCTGGGCTATGAGCATCGGAAGCCCGCCGATAGTTTCACAACCTGCCGTCCGAGCTTCAGAGAGAAAGCGCGTCTCGGTTGGATTGTAAACCAGATCGTAAACGAGACGCGCGCCGCGAAGTTGATCTGTAAGCGCGGGGGTCTCATTCTCTCCCTCTCCACGCATCCCTAACGGCGTGGCATTGACGACCAGATCGAAGCCCTCGAAAGATGCGCCTTCAAGTCGGCTGAGACTTGCCCCGAATTGTTCGGCGACAGCCTGCGCCCTGTTAACATCGCGTGCGAACAGCGTCACATTCGCTCTTTCGTGCTTCAGACTCCAGGCGGCACAACGCGCCGCGCCACCCGCCCCGATGACGGCGCACTTCGCGCCGTCGAGGTCCATCCCCTTTTCGCGCAAAGGCACGAGGATTCCTGCGGCGTCCGTGTTGTAGCCACGCAGCATCTCGCCTTCAACAACGATTGTGTTAACTGCGCCGATTTCCAGCGCGGACGGCTCGACCCAATCGAGATGCTCCATCACAGTTAACTTGTGCGGCGCAGTGATACTCAAGCCCTGCATCTCCCATTTGATCTCGCGCGTGCGCGGGTGAATCATGCGCCGCAGGAACGCCTCCACGTCCTGAACCTCGAACGGGATGTAAACGGCATTTATACCCAGCGCCTCGAATGCAGCGTTGTGTATGTGCGGGGAAAGGGAATGCGTCACGGGGGAGCCGACGAGGCCCGTGATCCGCGTTTCGCGGTCCAGCTTGTGAACGCGGTAAACGTCACGCAGCTCGGCGGCGCTAATCTGACCGGGCGCGCTCATGTGCGTTTCGTCCGACGAGCCGTAGGTCAGAAACGCGCCGCGCGAAGGGCCCAGAATGCGTGTGGCGATTCCGGCTTCGCCCATCGCGATGGCGATAATTTCGCGTCCCTCGCGCCGCGCGTCATCGAGCAGATGAAAGACCGGAAGACAGTCGGTCGCGTCTTTGGCCCGCACGGCCAGTTTCAGGACGCGCGCGGGCGTCGAAGCCAGTCGCTTAAAATTGTTCCAGAGGTTGTCGGGCGGGCCTGCGAAATGGTGCTCGGAGCAGATGACGCGGTCCCAGTTCAGAAGTTCTCGCCCTTCGTCCCTCTCTCTTTGCTGAAAGAGTAACGCCAGGTCCGATTCGATGTCGGCGAAATCAATGTGCGGCTTGCCGTAGAGAAAATGCTCGACCCAGAAGACGAGGCGCGTCAGATTGTCCATCTCGCGCTGCCCGCCCTGCTCCACCGGGCGCAGCGTGACGATCACAGGCCGCGCGCTCGCGCTAATCAAAGATGGCAGATTGCGCAAAGCCCTGAACAGCTCATCGCCCTGCAAGTAATCAAGCCGCAGTTCGATGATGTCTGCGACCGCGCTCGCGCGCTCGATGGCCTGGCGTAAATCAATCGCCCGCTCTACGCAAACGGGAACGCACAGGCAGGGGCGTGGCATGCCTGGCGAGGGATGAAAGAGTTCCGACGAAAGAGACTCTTTTCTTTTCATCCCTTCGCCTTCATCCTGGCTCTTCACTGTCTGGACGTCTCGAACAGTTCGTGTGAGAGGTAGCGCTCACCGAAATCGCAGATGATGGAGACGACGCGCTTGCCCTCTCCAAGCTCCTTCGCGACCTCGCGCGCGGCCCACGTAATCGCGCCCGAAGAGATACCGCAGAAGATTCCCTCTTCGTGGCCGAGGCGGCGGGCCATCTCGATGGCGTCCGTGTAGTCCGCCTGAATCACGCGGTCAACGACCGTCGGGTCATAGTTGCGCGGCACGAAGCCTGCGCCGATGCCCTGAATCTTGTTCGGACCGGGCTCGCCGCCCGAAAGGACCGGGGAGGATGAGGGCTCGACGGCGATCACCTGGACCTGCTTGCCGACGCGTTCTTTCAAGACCTGCCCGACGCCCGCGATGGTGCCGCCCGTGCCGACGCCCGCAACGAAAGCATCAATCTTTCCGTCCGTATCTTCGAGTATCTCTTCGGCGGTCGTGCGACGATGTATCTCAGGATTCGCTGGATTATCGAACTGGCTCGGCGTCCAGCTATGCGGCGTCGTCTCCGCAATGTCCGCGGCCTTCTTGATGGCGCCCTTCATGCCTTCCGCGCCCGGCGTCAGGACGACTTCCGCGCCGAGCGAGGCGAGCACGCGACGCCGCTCGACCGTCACCGTATCGGGCATTGTCACAATCAGCTTGTATCCCATCACCGCCGCGGCGAAGGCGAGCGCGATTCCGGTGTTGCCGGACGTCGGTTCAATCATGATGGTCTCGCCCGGCTTGATGAGCCCGTCGCGTTCGGCCGCTTTAATCATCGCCGCGCCGATACGGTCCTTGACGGAATCCATGGGGTTCTGGGATTCGAGTTTCGCGATTAACTCCGCGGAGTTGGGATAGGGAATGCGATTCAAGCGCACGAGCGGCGTGTAACCGATAAGCTCCAGCATGTCATTCGCAATCTTCGGTCGCTGCGGCATCTTTAACTTTCCTCCAGTGGAAGGCTTGAAAAGTGTGTGTTCAAGACTATACAGGCGCGATTAATCACGCGCAAGGTAGAGCTTGTTGCAGTTTTTAAGTGGCCTTGAAGCTCGTCAATCAAACGTCCTTCCTCTGATTTTCAAGAGGCGCGCCGGGGGCGCGAGGAACGGATTCGCGACTGAGATCAAGGTGCCGGGTCGTGCCTTCCGTGACGCTCGGCGGAGGCACGAGTTCTGAAGTGTTGCGCCGCGGCAGCGCGCTTACGCGCGCGGGAGACTGCATGGCCGTTTTCGGCTGGACCTCAGGCAGTCTCTTTTCAGTCCCCTTATCGAGCTTAAAGCGTATGTACTCGGCGACGCCGCCGCCGATCAGCGTGAAAGCCGGAATCAACAGCCAGAACCACCAGTCACGTTTCCTGTCGGCGCCGGATAAAGCGATAATGACGGCGATAATCAGAAACGCCAGGCCGATGAAGCCCCTGGTGATGGCTTTGTCTATTCTTGCAGGCTCATTCTCGCGACGAATGCGCCGCCCCGTCTCGTCGTAAGGCTGGCCTTCGGCGTCGTACCCGACGGCGCGCTTTTCCGGCAGATGTCCTGTCAGTGCCTGCGGCACGAGACCAATGTCCGTGCCGCACCCGCGACAGAATTTCGCGTCATCAATGTTTTCCGCGCCGCATTTCGGACAGTACATTTTTCCGGCTCCGATCTTGTCAAATGCTGAACGATGAAAGCTGAACGAGGAAGCAAAGATGAGAGCAGTTCAGCTCATCACTCATCGTTTAGCGTTCATCGTTTCTACATGTTCGCTGACGGATGGCTTCATAAAGCACTATGCCCGCGGCGACCGAGACATTTAAGGACTCGATGCGCCCGCGCGTGGGGATATGGACGAGCGTATCGCAACGCTCGCGGACCAGACGATGCAGTCCAGTTCCTTCGCCGCCGAGAAAGAGCGCGGAGGCTTGCGTCCAATCCCAGTCGGTATAGAGCGTTCTGGCATCGGCGCTGGTCCCAACAGTCCAGATGTTACGTTCTTTCAACTGCTCTATCAATCGCGCGAGGTTACCGGCGCGGGCTACATTGACATGCTCCAGCGCCCCTGCGGCGGCTTTCGCCACCGTCTCGGTCAGGCCCACGGCCCGGCGCTCCGGCACAAAGACGCCGTGCGCGCCGACGCATTCCACAGTCCTGAGAATCGCTCCCAGATTGCGCGGGTCTTCAACCCCGTCGAGCACGACCGCGAGTGGCGGATCATCTGTCCCGACACGCGACCCGAGGGCTTCGAGCAGCTCAATCGCGTCCATGTAACGCGCGGCGGCCACGCTCGCAACCACGCCCTGATGATTAGCATCCGCGCCGGCAAAGCGCGCCAACTCGATTCGCGGAGCGTAATGCACAGGCACGTTCGCTTTGCGCGCCAGCTCGATTAACTCGCGCAGGCGGTTGTGACGCGCGCCCTCGGCAATCGTGATGCGCTCCATCTGTCGCGCCCCGGCGCGCAGGGCTTCCAGCACAGGCGCGACTCCGTAGAGATGTGCGCCGCTGTCCACGTCGGAGTGTGTGCTCTTCGGGCGAGATTCTTCAACGGGAGGAGTCAGATGCCGCGGACCCGACCCGCGCTCATTGCGCGACGCCGATTGGTGTCGAAACCTTCTCCGCTCGTCGTGCCGTTTCATGCGCTCAATTCCGGGTGATGCAGTCTGAGATAATATTGCAGACGAGAGTAACGCGTGAACTGCATCTCGTTATCGCTCTTAGTGACGGCCTCCGTATTGATACGCCCCGTGCGGCGACGACGCCCGCCAGACTCTGTATGTTCTTCGAGTGGCCAGACGGGGGCGAGGGCGTGGCGCACGCGCAAGTAAGAGTCGGAAAAGAGGGCTCCGCTCGCTCGCCCGCGTAAAATCCCTGTCAGCGTCGAAAAATTCTGACCAGACACAAGCCCTTTTTGCGCGCCCAGGCAAGAGAAATCGAAGCCGCTAGCGACGATGCGCCAGGCGGCGTCGTTTCGCGTACTGTAAACGTCTAACACAGGATCATCCGCGCTCATCTCGCGCGCATCAACAATCTCTTTCTCCGCCTTGCGGCCTTTTCGTTCTTCGACCTCGATGCGTCTCGCGAAGAGGCGACCCGCCACCAGCAGCAGAATTTCACTCCAGGCCACGCGCTCGGTGCCGTTTCCGCCCGCCAGGTAGATGACAAGCTCGTCCTCGTTTATTTCCAGCGCCCGCGCACGCTTCGGCGCGTAAGCCTCAGGCAGCAACTCGCCATCGGCGACCGTCATCATGCTCACGCCCGCGGCGGCGAGTTGACGCTCGATGAACGAAGCTTCGGCGAGCGTCGCGGCATGCGCCAGCGGTAGGGGGACGCCTGCCTCTATGATTCTTTTCAGGTCTTCAGGCTCCAGGCGCAGTAGCTGCGCCATTTCTCCCAGCCCAGTTCCGGTCAGAGGCTGTAAGTTTCCAGGCAAGAGGAGCGCATTAAACCCTTGCTCCCATTTTTCGAGCTTGCGCAGTGTCGGCCTTTGCAGTGCGGTGTTGGCTGCGGTCGTCGGGAGCTGCGCGGCGCAATAAAGACAACTGGTGCGTGTCGGCGGGTTGGCGCGTAAACAGACGTCGCACGTGACCATCTGCTCGCGCGTAAAGGCACGCGGCGACGGGCGCTGTGATTCGGTCTCGCTCGATGACGGGACCTCATTTTCGTCGAACGACAAAATATCAGCCTCCGGCAGCGATTATAGTCGTTTTCATTTAATCGGGAGTATAAACTTTTCGTCTGGCGGCGAGGTTGCGTATAATCAGCGATGAAGTAATGACTTTCCAAAGCCTGTTCCGAATCGTCAGCAATTATGGAATCCCTTGCGAAAGATTGTGAGCGGCGCCTGAGACTCTCGGGCTTTGCGGTCCTCGCCGTGCTCTTAGCCTTCATGAACTCATGCGCGGACCGCCCAGCCCCTGGCGCGACCGGCCCGCGCTCGAATGAGCCGCCGTATCCGGTCCTGATGACGGACGCCGCCGACCGGCGCGAAACCGCGCTCGTCGCCTGGACAAAATTCATTCACGAGCAAGGGCTCAACGATGCCCCCGCGCCAGAGCTTCAGCCAGTCACAGCGACTATACGCAGCCTGCCAGACTCCACAGGCACGCCTTTGTACCTGCCGAAAGTTGGCGACCACAACACTATGACGGAAGAAGAGACGCGCGAATCTCTGCGGCGCTTTATCACTAGCGCACGCGCCGTGCTCGGCGCGGAGCCGCAACAGCTCTCGCTCGTCCAGCGCACGGATTTAGCGGACGGGACAAAGAAGGCTCGCTACGAGCAGCGCCCTTTCCGCTATCCTCTGCGCGGAGATTACGGAGTGGTGGAGATCACGTTCGCTCCGGACCGCCGCGTCCTCCAGATGACGAGCACGGCCATCCCCGAAGTAGAGCAATTGCAGCGCGCGGGCGCAGGTGTTCGCCCCCGCTGGACTCAGGAGGGATTGCTCAAACTGCTCGTCGGCCGCTCGTTTACCTACACCGACGCGGCGGGCAACAAGCAATCGTTCACAATCGCCAAACCCGAAGAGATTGAGGTGCGCGAGCTCGTCGTCTATCCGATTCCGCGCGCCACCGACCCCTCGGTCCTCGAATTTCGCCTCGTCTGGGAGATCGGGGTTGGCGGTAAGGCGAACCAGCAAACCGTCTATCTGGACGCCGTGACCGACGAAATTCTCGCCGTCAAACAATCATCTACATAAAAAGGCCACCTCTTTTGACTTGACCGCGAAGCCCTCTGGGCGGCATCCTATCCGCAGATATTTACATTTCTATGGGGTACACTTTTCGATGAACTTCGATCCGACGAACAATATTTCGTGGCAGTTCGGTCATCGTGGCAGAGTGGCGGTTTTTATAGACGGCAACAACCTTTTTCACGCAGCGCGCTTTCACAATATAGATATTGATTACAACAAGCTACTGCGTGTGCTGCTCGGCGATGGTCGCCTTCTCCGTGCCTTCTTCTACACGGGCGTTGACGTCGGCGCCGAACGCCAGCAGGGTTTCCTGCTCTGGATGCGGCGCAACGGCTTCCGCGTCGTGCAGAAGGAGCTGAAAACTTTTTACGACGGAACGCGCAAAGCGAACCTGGATGTCGAGATTGCCGTGGACATGCTCTCGCTCGCCGGGCGTTATGATACGGCCGTGCTCGTCTCCGGCGACGAAGACTTCGTTTACGCCGTTAACGCCGTCGCCTACAAGGGCTGTCGTGTAGAAGTCGCGGGTTTTCGTTCGAACACCGCACCGAAGCTTATTGACGTCGCCGACTACTTTATAGACCTCGGCGAGATTGCCGACAAGGTCCGTAAAGAGATACAGCACGGCACGCATTACCACGAACGGGAGCTTCACGAGGTGAACGGTGTGGCGGCGTTCCTTAACAACCATAACGACGCTGCCGGCGACAACGGGCATGCGAGCGGGTTTGAGCCTCCGCTCTCTCGCGTCACAATAGAGGCCAACGTTGACGACGAGATGGAACAGTTCGAGGCGCCCTCCGAATTTATCCGAATCACGGACGAACACTAAAACAGGAGTCAGAATCCAGAATTCAGAATTCAGAATGATAAGGCGGAGAACCGTTTTTTCTTTTCTTCTGGATTCTGGATTCTGACTCCTGGATTCTGCCTTTATGAAGCTTTTTAATGTCGAGGAAGCGAACGCCCTGCTCCCAACGGTGCGGCGCATTCTGCTGCGCATCCAACGCGCGCACCGCCAGCTACTCTCCTTTCAGGAAGCCGCGCGGCACGCGGCCGAAGGCGCCGAACAGGGCGGCGGCGGAATGCCGGAGGGCTCTCGATACGTCATTCTCCTCATAGAACTTCTTTCTGGCGCCGGCGAGCTTGAAACTCTGGGCGTCCAGCTCAAGGACCAGGCGCGCGGTCTGATAGATTTTCCTTCCCTGCGCGACGGGCGCGTGGTCCTGCTCTGCTGGCACCTGGGCGAAGGGGACCGCATCGAGTGGTGGCACGACATCGAAGCCGGTTTCGCCGGAAGACAACCACTATAAAGCCGTAAATCGTAAATCGTGAATCGTAAATGGAGAAAAGCAGCGTTTCTTCTATTCACGATTCACGATTTACGATTTACGAACCTTCTATCTTGTGTCTCTTCCTTCACCCAAATACAGTCGCTAGTATATTTTCTGGTTGACGGCTTAAAGTAACTTCTGATAGTTTATCCGCCGCGAGATGCCGCACGTGGGCTTGGGTTCACCAGCTTCGACCCGCTGCCCGAACTTTTCAACCTAAAAGGTCGCAGACGGAGGCCCTTTTCTATGCAGTGTTCCTCATGCCGTGCTGTTTACTCCAACGGCTTAAGCATTTGCCCGCGTTGTAAAACACCGGCATCAAAACCTTCCATCGAATCGGAGACCAAAATAACCGAAACCGAACGGGAAGTTCTGCAGAACCCCGCTGACGCCCTGGCGACGAACCAGGCCGGAGAGCCTTCCGCTCTCGCGGCCCAGGCGAGCTCGACGTTGATAGAGTTTCCGGGAGTGTCGCGCCTTTCGCGCCCGCAATGGCGTAAGGATTTGAGTGAGCGCGTCCGTGAAATTCAGGAACGCCGCGCGCGCGACGCCGAAGAGGAGGCGCAGAGGCGCGCAGAGCAGCCGGTTGCGGCGGAAAGCGGCGTGCCGCAGTTGGGACTCGTGCCGCAGCCCGATGTGCCCGAAGTTAACCCGATTGTCGCCGCAGCCCTCAAGCGTCTGGAACGCGCACGGCAACCGCCGCCTCTGCCGCGGCAGCGCGCTCACGCGCGCGGCAGCACGGCCGCGGCCACTGCGCGCGTCGCCGAAGAACAGTATGAAACGGACATCAATCCTGTTACGGCACAGGCACCGGCTCCCGTCTCCGCCCCCCCACATCCCACCAAGGTAGAGCAGCCTGGGATCAAGACTTCCGAGACAGCAAGAGAGCGTGCGCTCTCCATCGTTCCTGTTCAGCCAGCGACGAAGGTTATTCCAACTCCCACAGGCAAGCAGCAATCAAAGTCGGTTGGATCTGACACGGTTGAGAAAGAAGCGCCGGCGCTTCCAGAGTCAAAAGACACGGAAGCAATCCCGTTCGAAGAGTTTTATGATGATCGCGCTCCAGTAGTCCCACGCATCGCTGGCAGTTTGATGGACATGCTGGTTGTCGCCTTCGCTTCGTCCCCCTTCGCTGCCATCATCGAGCTGACGAACGGCAACTGGGCGGATATGCGCGTCACCGCCTCCATGGGCGGGATCGTTCTCATAGTGATGTTTCTCTATCTGGCTGCTTCGACCTCTCTCGCGGGCCGCACCTGGGGCATGAGGCTCGTTTCCCTGCGCGCGGTAGACGCTGACACGGGATTACCGCCCACAACAAAGCAGGCGGTCGGGCGTGCCCTTCTCTATATCCTTTCGCTCGCCACGCTTGGCATCGGCCTTCTTTACGCGCTCTTTGATCCTGAAGGCCGCACCGCCCACGACCATTTCTCAGGCACCGCCGTCGTGCGGGACTGAAAGGCAAAAGGTAAAAGTAAAAAGGAAAAAGTAGAAGGGCAGGCGCTCCTCGTCTTTACTTTTGCCTTTTTCCTTTTTACTTTTGCCTTCTATCGTGGATGATCAAACCATTAAGGCTATTGTCGAAGAGCTCGCGCCCGCGCTCTGCGGGCGGCTGATGGGCAAGGTGTTCGAGTTGTCGCGCGTCAGCCTCGCAATAGATTTTCGCCCCGGCGATAATCGTTACCTTTACCTCAGCGTCGAACCCTCTGACCCAAGAATCCACTTGATCGAGCGGCGCGTGCGCGATCTTGAAAAGCAGTCTCGCACTCCCACGCCTTTCGCCCTGCTCCTGCGCAAATATCTGGGCGGGGCGACGCTCCTGTCTCTGACGAAAGACGTGGCCGACCGCATCGTGCGCTTCTCTTTCAAGGCGCGCGACGAGGTGGGAAAGACTTATGCCCGGACGCTCATTGCTCAACTGACCGGCAGGGCCGCCAACCTGTTTCTGCTGGACGAGCAGGGGGCTATCATTGACGCTTTACGTCCCGCACGCGGTGAGGGGCAGCAGATAGGCGAGCGATACGAGCCGCCCCCGCCCCGCGAGAAAGATTCGCCTGCCGCCGTGCTGCTGGAACGCGGGCAGTTCGCCACGCTCTCAGAAGCCGCGGACAACTATTATCGTCAACGCGAAGCCG
>DASVXV010000063.1:0-26309 GCA_036392495.1 Pyrinomonadaceae bacterium
CGTGATCAGACCGTTAGCAACGAGTGCTCCGAGCACTGCCCACATTGATAGAGTCTCCTCCCGACAGGAAATGGGGGCTCCGCATGGATTATGGGGGAAAAATTTAGATTCGTAAATCGAAAATCGTGAATCGTGAATCGAGAAAAGCACGCGTTCGACGATTTACGATTTACGATTCACGATTTACGGCTTTTCACCTTCTTCAGCCTTCCGCGGTGGAGGAAGCCGACGAGATGGCCTCGGTGGTCAACGACGGCGAGCGAGCCAATGCCGTTGCGCTGCATGATCTCGTCGGCGCGCGCCATCGTCGTCGAATCTTCGACAAAGAGCGTGGGGTCAACCGGGCGCATCACGTCGCGCGCACGCGTCACACGCCAGCGCTCGCGCGGCAAAGCTTTCAAATCTTCGAGCGAGAGGATGCCGTGCAGCTGCCGGTTGTGGGCGACTGGAAAACTCGTGCGGCGATACATCGGCAGAATCGAGTCAACGAACTGGCTGATGAGCAGGTCCGGCTCGACCACCACGGGGGCGCTCATCGTGTCCGACACGGTCGCCTGCTTCATGTCGCGCGCGTGCCTGACGGCGCCGGAGGCAGCGCCGAAGAGGAAGAGTCCGACGAGCACGGACCACAGCCCTGAAAGCGTGCCGTGCCACTTGGGCGAAAGCGCCATGTAGATGCCGAAGACTATCAGCGCCACCGCCATCAGCACGCCGCACAGGCCCGCGATGCGCGTGGCTTCCGTGATGTCGCCGCGCCTGTGCCAGAGCAGGGCGCGCAACACGCGCCCGCCGTCGAGGGGGTAGCCCGGAAAAAGGTTGAAGAGCGCGAGCATGATGTTGCCCGCGCCGATGAAGAAAAGAATCGTCGCGGCCGTTTGATAACCGCCCATGAGCGCCAACTGGTACGCGCCGAAGACCATCACGGCGAACAGAAAGCTCGCTGCCGGTCCGGCCACGGCGATGCGAAACTCTGCGCGCGGCGTCTCCGGCTCGTTGCGAAGCCGCGCGAGCCCCCCGAACGGGTGGAGCACGATCTCTTCAATCTCGATCCCCTCCATGCGCCCCACAATCGCGTGCGAAAGCTCGTGCCCGAAGACGGAGAGGAAGAGCGCCAGGGTTGTCACGATGCCGAGCAGCCAGGCCGTCAAGGCGTCCACCGGCGGCAGCCCGCGAATCCCGTTCTGCAAGTTCGCCGCGACGAGCCAGACGCTCAAGCCGAAGACGACGAACCAGCGGTAGTCTATACGCACGGGAATGCCGTAGACTCGCGCGACCGAAATCTGCCGGTGGATTAACTTGCCGATCTCCATAAGCGTCTTCCACAACCTGCTGTCACAAAGGAGTTCGCGTCCAAGTTTACTTTAGCACACCGTTCATCCCTGAACTATGAAGGTATCGGGATAATGCTTCGCGCCAGTCGCGCAGAGGCATGAGGCCCAGGCTCTCGGAGACGGAGCATCTCATGGGCGTGTAGCGCGGGCGCAAGGCCAGCCGCTCCATCTCTGCTTCGTTGACGGGCTCAATCAAGCGCTCTCTGTCATCGCTCGTTATTCCAAGCTGCCGCGCCGCTTCCGTCGCAAATTCGTAATAGGAGCAGACGCCTTCATTGACGACATGATATGTAGCGCAGTGGCGAAGCCTCAGAATCTCATCAAGCCTCGCGACCAAATCAGGCAGATAAGTTGTGCTCGCCCAAACGTCCGTGACGGCACAGAGCGGCACGGACTCGATCAATCGCTTCGGGGCCGTGCTGAAAAAGTTGTCCTTGCCCGCGCCGAACACCCACGAGGTACGCACGACAAAGGTTCGCGCCCACGTCTCGCGGGCCGCGCTCTCTCCAGCGAGCTTCGTTTCCCCGTAAACGCTGATCGGCTTCGGCTCATCAGCGACGGTGTAAAACGAGCCCCGCTCCAGCTTCCCGTCGAAGACATAGTTACTGCTGAGCTGGACGAAATCCGCTTCCACCTCAGCACATGCTTCAGCCAGATGCTCAGCGCCCGCGACGTGCACAGCCCGGGCCATTGCGGGGTCTTTCTCACAGTCGTCAACGCCGAGCACGGCGCAGTTAATGACTACTCGGGGCCGCGCCCGAAGAACCGAGTTCCTGACAGCCTCTCGATTCGTTATATCCAGCTCGCGGCGGCTGAGCGCCGACACTTGATGGTCCCTGGAGAAATGGCGAGCCAGCGCTCCGCCAACAAATCCACCAGCGCCGGCAATCGAGATTCTCATATTGATGAGGAGAGACGGATTGACTGTTCGGTCCAGGCTTTAACTCTCATAAACTTTAGCTTCCGTATCCATTAACGGCGGCGGCTCGTTGCGCGTGACGCGGCGCAGGAGGAGCGGCTCATCGAAGAGATGCATGAGGCCGTGCACGGTGGCGAGGCGCGGCTCACTGGCGACGCGCACATCAAGCCGCGTCTCTGTGCTCAAGTATTCGTCCAATCCTTTGAGCAGCGCGCCTCCGCCCGTCAGGATGAGGCCGCGATCATGCAGGTCCGCGGCGACTTCGGCCGGGAGGTCCGCGAGCGTCTCGCGCACGGCCTCCGCGATTTTGCGCAGGACGCCTTGCGTGACGCCGTAAACTTCGTCAGCCGTGACGTCAATCGCGCCAGGGCTTCCCGTTTGCACGTCGCGCCCCTTGACCGTGACGCTCCGCGCCGGGTCCTCGGGCGCGGTGGCGGAGCCAAGCTCCATCTTCAAACGCTCCGCTGTCGGGACGCCTACGGAAAGCCCTCGATAGCGGCGCAGGCGGTCCATAATCGCCGCCTCTATGTCAGAGCTCCCGACCCTTTCGGCGTAAGCGTGAACGATTGAACCGTTGGCGACGACCGCGACGTTCGTCGTGCTGCCGCCGATGTCAACGACGGCCGAGGCGCGCTCGTCCGCAACGCTCACGCCCGCGCCGATGGCCGCGGCCAGGCCCTCTTCGACCATGTAAACGTGTCCGATGTGCGCATGCGCGGCCGCGCTCAGGAGCGCGCGCTGCTCGACCTGCGTGACGCCGGAGAGCACGCTCATCACTGCCCGGCGGCTGAAATGCGAGATACCGCTGCGCGCCTTGCGCACGAAGCGGTCGAGCATCGCCTGGGTCCGCTCGAAATCCGCGACGACGCCGTCAACCAGGGGAGCGATGACTGTGACGTCGCGCGCCTCGCGCCCCTGCATCTGGCGCGCTTCGCGCCCCGTCGCCACGACTTCGCCCGTGATCTTGTTAACGGCGATGACGGAAGGCTCGTCCACGACGATTCCGCGCCCGCGCACACTGATGATCGTTCCGGCCGATCCCATGTCTATCGCCATCGAATCGGAGACCAGATTCCTGAGCGCATCGAGCCCCATCAGAGCTCGTGTTCTTCCCATGATTGAAGACATAAAATAAAAGTGACAGGTGATGGGTGACAGGTGACAAGCAGAAGTTTTTCTTCCTGTCACCTGTCACTTATTACCTGTCACGGCTCTTTTTTACATCGCGGCCTGGTCTCTCTGGGAGATGACCAGCGGGTCGCCCTGCGATTTACCAGACTCCCACTCGACCTCGAAGAGCGGGACCGGCTGCGCGCGGTTCTTCACGAAGATCGGCTCGCGCTCCTTGAGCGGGTAACGGCTGACGGCGGCGCGCGCCGTCGCGTCGCTCATGAAAATCTGCCCGCCTTTCGAATTCGATTCGAGACGCGCGGCCGTGTTCACAGTGTCGCCGATGGCAGTGTATTCCGAGCGCCGCTCCGAGCCGATATAGCCGACGGTCGCCTCGCCCGTGTGGAGGCCGATGCCGATGCCGATTTCACTAAAACCTTCGGCGCGCAACTCCTCGTTAATGCCGATCACGCGACGCTGCATGGCGACCGCCGCGTTGAGCGCGTTGGTCGCGTCCTGCGGCGTCGCCGTCGGGGCTCCGAAGAGCGCCATCAAGCCGTCGCCCAGATATTTGTCGAGCGTTCCGCCGTGCGCGAAGATGATGTCGGTCATCGCGGAGAAATATTTATTGAGAATCTGCACGACCATCTCGGGCTTGGCGTGTTCGGAGAGTCTGGTGAAGCCGCGTATGTCCGCGAAAAGCACTGTGATGGTCTGGTTGACGCCGCCGAGCTTGAAGCTTTCCGGATTTTCGAGCATCTGCTTGACAACGTATTCCGGGAGGAACCGCCCGTAGTTGGCGCGCGCAACCTCCTCGCGCGCGAGGCGTTCATGGGCGCGCGCGTTCTCGACGGCGACGGCAGTCTGCGCCGCCACGGCCGTAATCAGCTCCAGATCGTCCGGCTTGAAGGCCGCGAAAGGGTCGAGCCGGTCGGCGTAGAGGGCGCCGTGCACGCCCGATTCTGCGACGAGCGGCGCGCAGATGGTCGAGCGCACGCCCTGCGAGACGATTGAATCAACGCCCGCGAACATCGCTTCGGCGGCGGCGTCCTGTGAGAGCAGCGCTACGCGATCTTTCATCACCTTGCGCGTGATGGTCCGGCCGATGGTCAGCTTCTTGGCATGCGCCTGCAATTTCTCGTCGCGCGCGCGCATGGCGACGGGCATCAGTTCGACCTCCTCCGCATTACCGCTCACTGAGCCTTCGGCCAGGAGCGCGACGACGCGGTCGGCAGGCGTGGAGCGAAAGATGATGTCTGTCGCCTTGGCGAAGATCGCGTTAAGGTCGAAGACGGAGCCGAGCGTCTTACTCATCTCGTAAAGCTCCGCGAGGATGTTCGCCTTACGCTGCAAAGCCTCAATCTCTTTATCGCGCTCGGAAGGCGCAGCCGTCGGCGGCTTGCTCGTCCGGAGCACGGTCGTCATCACATCATTGGCCGAGATGAGAAGCTGCGTATGCCCGAGCGGCTTGTCGTCGTAACGCACGTCCGTCGTGCGGTCCTCTTTACGCTGCTCGAAGCGAATCGTGCTCGCGCCGATGGTGACGCGGTCGCCATCTTTTAACGGATGCTCATAGCGCGCCTCGCCGTTGACGAAAACTTTATTGGCGCTGCGTCTCACCTGCCCGCCGATAACGGCACCGTCGACGATCGTATAAACGGGGTCATCGAACCTGACGTGCGCGTGGTGGCGCGAGGCGCGCGGGTCGTCCAGCACGATGCAGTTGTCCGGCGCGCGGCCAATCGTGCAGGGGGTTTGCGGCAACAGGTTATATTCCCACTGACGGCCGCTTGCATCTGTAATCTTTAGTAAAGCCATAAAAATTTTTGGTAAGCTCCTCGGGCGCCATCGCGACGCGCGCGTCTTACAGGAGATGCACAAAAACTCCTCCGGGAGTGACATCTGATTTTACAGGCAAACGGATGACGAAGAAAAGCAGAATCCAGAATCCAGAATCCAGAAGTCAGAATAAAAACTAACACCCGGTCCGGGCTTTTCATGCCGGATGCCGGATTCTGACTCTCAAAATTCTGCTTTTCCTTAACACTCCCGTAATATCGGATTCATAGTATCTTCAGCTTACAGACTCCGCTTCGTCCTTTGTCCGCAGACTCGTGAGTGGACATTTGTTCAAGTTCTCAACCATGTGAATCTTCGCCTGGAGGAATCAGTCTATGCCGCAACCCAAAATCCTGCGCGCGCTTTTGTTAGCGGTCGTTTGCGCCACCCTCTCTTTCTCAATTCGTGCGCAGTCTTCCACGACGCCGGCGGCGGCGACCACCGCCGCTCCCACAGAAAGCACTGTGGCCCCCAACAGTTCGGATATTGAGGAGGTCCGACGCGAGTTGCGCGAGCAGCAGGAGGAGCTAAGGCGGATGCGCGCACGCCTCAACGAGCAAGAGCAGGTGATCAGCGACCTCCGCCAGAGGGTCGAGCAGGCCGCCGAACCGAATGAAGCGCGCCTCGTCAAGACGCGCGACATCCCCGTCAGCGACTCCACCCAACAGCAAACTCCCGCGGCGAAAGCGCAGGGGTCCGAACAGGATGCCCGCCTCGCGCGCGTTGAGGAGCAGGTTAAAAAGACCGGCGAAGCCGTCTCGAAGCAGCTCGGCTCGATAACTTTCAGCGGAGACTTTCGACTGCGTTATGAATCTTTCTACGGGCAATTGAACGCCCTATCTAACGGAGACAATCCGAACATCCTCGGCAACGAGTTGAGCACGCGCCATCGTTTTCGCATTCGCGCACGCCTGGCCTTACGCGGCCAGTTCGGCAAGGAGTTCGATTGGGGTCTGCGGCTAGCGACCGGGAGTTTCGCCGACTCGATCTCAACAAACCAGACGCTGACAGACTTCTACAACCGCAAGGCTTTCGGCCTCGACCAGGCCTTTATCGCTTGGACGCCACGGCGCGTGCCGGGACTGCGCCTTCAGGGCGGCAAGTTCGATATTCCCTGGACCCGCACGGAAATGACGCTGGACAACGACCTACAGGTCGAAGGCTTCAGCGAGACCTACTCGCGCGGCTTCAAAAACTCAGCCTTTAAGAATCTAACTTTCACGGCCTGGCAGCTCCCCTTTCTCGAACGCAATTCGGCTTTCGTGCGCAACGCCAACGGTACTGTGAATCTGGATCAGTCCGGGCGCGGCGGGCGCGACCTGGCGCTTTACGGGGCGCAGGTGCGCGCGCGCCTTGAGCCCTCATCAAAAGTTGCGCTCACGCTCTCGGCCGCGGACCTCTATTTCTCCGGCACGCAGTTCATCACGCCCGTGCAGTTCTTCGGCAATCAACTGCAACTTCCAGTGACCGTCACGATTCCGGCGACGGCGACCAATCCGGCCCAGACCGTGACGGCCCAGGTCTCAATCCCGCGCGACCTGCTCGTCGCGGGAGCTGGCAATCTGGGTATCTCGACCGCCACCAACAACGCGGTCAATCGCGACGGGCGTCTCGCCTCAGGCTTCAATCTGGTTGACCTGATAGGCCGCCTGGACCTGACTCACAGCGCACGCTTCCCCATCACACTCCTTCTGGATTTTGTCGTCAACACGCAGGCGCACGACGTCTCTGTGGACGCGCCCGGAGGAGGCATAGCCTTCCTGCCGAACCACGAAAACCGTGGATATTGGGCGGAGCTTCAGGTGGGCAGGTCTAGAGAGCGCGGCGACCTGCAATTCGGTTACACCTTCCTCCGCATCGAAAAGGACGCGGTGCTGACGCCCTTTAATTTTTCGGACCTGACGCAGCAATCGGACACGCGCGTTCACCGCCTGCTCTTCAACTACACGGCGGACCCGCACGTCGTGCTCTCTTTTATAAGCATCATCAATCAGCGTCCGAACGGGCTCGCGGGCGCATTCGGCACGACGCCCGCAGGCTCGCTCAACCGCCCGACAACGCGCTTGCAGTTCGACACGATTTTTCGTTTTTAGCACTGCGCAACGGGACGAGTCTGCTCGCGTAGGAATAAATTGCGATGCAACTACGTCGGCCTTTATCGAATCTTAATCCCGGTGTTCGACAGGACCCCGTAATCGTACAGAAACGTTGTCGGTCCCCGCTCGGACGTGATACAGTCAGCTTGACGCTCCGAGCGTTGACGGCAGCCCCTAAAATCATCCACCAGCTTTTAAACGGGCCCCGACTGAGTTCCTTATTGTGCTTACTTCTGGAGGATATTTGATGAGTTTGAATCGGAACGGCTTTCGTCGCGTCCTTGGTGTTCTGGCAGCGGTCCTCTTGTTCGCAGTTACGGCGGCTGCCCAATCGTCCGAGCAGGCAGATGTCTCAAACATCAAGATCAAGAACTTCGGGCAGATGGATGAGCGCTTCTATCGCGGGGCGCAGCCCAAAGAGAAGGATTACCAGTCGCTCAAAGAGCTGGGCATCAACACGGTCATAGACCTGCAGGCCAAGCCGAAAGAGTACGAGAAGCGTATCGTCGAGTCTCTGGGCATGCGCTACGTCAACATTCCGATGGTTGAGAAGGAATATCCGACCGAGGAGGCCGTCGCCTCCTTTCTGAAACTCGTTGATGACCCGGCGACCGGCAAGTTTTACGTCCACTGCGCGGGAGGGCGTCATCGCACGGGAGCCATCGGCGCGGTCTATCGCTTCACCAAATATCGCTGGAATTACGATCAGGTTTACGCCGAGATGAAGAAGTTTGACTTCTACACGAGCTGGGGACACGGGGACTTCAAGAAGTTCGTTCAGGACTACTGGTCGCACATGCAGGCGACCAACACGGGTACATACAACGCTGGCGGAAGATAACGGGAGCACAATTTCTCCAAGAGAGAAGGGCCGATTCTCAATGAGAATCGGCCCTTCTCTCTTGGAGATTGGGAAACCTCAACACGCCCCGTTCGCATAACAACGGCCAGCGACCGATTTAATACTACGTGAGTTCGACAAGAAAAACGCGCAGACGATCCACGAAATCACACGAAACGTCACGAAACAAAGGCAAGATCTCTTCGTGACGTTTCGTGTGATTTCGTGGACAATTCATTCTTTCGCTTCCCCTCAAAAAACTTATGTCGAACTCGCGTTAATACTGGTACGCAGAGCTATCCTTCTTCTGCTCCCACTCGATGGCCTCTATATTTTTCGGGTCGGACGCGCGAATCTCGTCGCTGACGAGGTCGGTGCTGACTCTCAGGTTCATGTGAACGTGATACATCACGCAGCCGACGGGCTCGTCCTCGTCCGGCGGATCAATCTGCCTGAGCTCCGCTCCGAACCCGTACTGGTGGAAGACCCTTTTGAGAATCTCCTGCGCCAGGTTGGTGTCGCGCGTCTTGACGGTCAACTCCATCGAGCGATAGACCTCTTCGGATTCCCTGGACTCCAGCAGCCAGAGCAAAGGCAGGACGAACAGGCAGAGGATGACGGCTAAATCCCAACGCCCCACGCCGGTCGCCAGCCCGAGCGAAAGGCTGAGCAGGAGGACCGTAATCTCCTTCGGGTCACGGATGTTCGTGCGGAAACGGACCAGCGAGACGGCTGCGAAAATCCCGAAGGCGCGCGCGGCGTTGTCGCCGACGATCATCATCAGGGCCGACGCGACCACGGCGAGCAGGATCTGTGTCTGCGCCACGTAAAGATTGCGCTGGCGCATCGGCAAATCCTTGCGTGGACGAAAAGCCAGCAGCGCGGCGAGCAGTGTCGCCAGCGCCAGCCTGACGACGATTCTGGGGACAACCCTCACCCAGCTCTCGGTCCGCGGCTGGCCCGGAATCGCCTGGCTCATCCCGAAAACGTCAGAGAAGAAATCCTTCTCTTCGCTGGCAGGCTGGGGCGGCGCGCTCTGCGTGCTCTGCGTGCTGTTGGCGGTTTGTCCCGGCTGCTGTCCGGATACCTGGTTCGCGGTCTGAGTCGCGGCCTCCTGGGTCGCAGACTTTTTATCGGAAATAATGTAAACGACCAGCGCAAAGCCGAGCAGGCCGGACAACACAGCCACGACCAGCACAGTTCCCCAACCTCTTCTCATTCGCTCATCCTTGGTCTCAAACTCATGAAGAGAAAGGAAGCCTCTCAGCCGGGCAGGTTGACCAGATCATTAATTCTTTCCCGGACGGCTTCGCTCAACATCTCTACCTCTTCACGATTGTAATTGGCCGCGCGGAAGGCATCGCGCAGTTGCTTATCGCTTAACTGTGAAAGCAGCCTGCCGATCCACTTGGCCTCGGCGACGGTGATGTCGTCGAGCAGGCCGCGGTTTTTTCCGCCGTAATGAAAATCAACGTAGCCCTCTTTTTTGACGCCGTCAATGAACTTGGCCTTCTCGTAATCTTCCGGGTTATTGCGGCTGCGCGTAATGCGCCAGAACAGTGGCAGGCTGCCGGTCTTGCCGAAAGTCGCGCCGAGGTCGCTGATGATGTATTGCAGTTGATTCCCGCGCTTCGCGTCACGCACGAAAAGAATCTTGTTGTTTGAATCCTTGATGTCCCAGTTGTTCAGAAGCACCATCATCACCTTCAGGCCCTGAAAGGCGCGCGACTCGGTGAAGGGATTCTTTTCCCACTTCCACTCGTCGAGCCGCTTGACGTTTTTCGGCCTGGCTTCGAACCTGACGTTACTGAATCCGTCACCCTCGCACCGCTCGACATCCTTGCGCGGCTTCGGCACAGCGCCTCTGATGTGCACGCAAGGGTATAGGTAGTTGATCTCGGTCTGGTAACCGGCCGCCCACAGGAGACGCACGGCCGCCGTCTCGCTCTGCGACTCCTTGCCGACCTTCGCCACCCACTCGCGCCCGGAGCCGTCGCGCACGCGATACTTCACAGAGTAGCCGCCCTCCTCCTCCTCTATGAATCTGACTCTTCGCAGGTCCGGCTTCATCCCGGCGCCGCCCGGCCCCAGGTAGAGGTCGCGCGAACTGATGTCCCTCGGGGCCTGCCACAATACGGGCATCCCCTTCGGCATCGCTTTCTTCTTCTTCGATTTCTCCTCCTGGCCGAAGACGACGCTTGAAAGCCCCAGAAGAATGATTATCAACGTCAGCTGGGTGCGAACTCTTATCTGTGTGAACATAACTTTCCGCCTCGCTCGAAACGCCTTTGGCTGAAACACAGCAGATTAAATCTCCAGGCTGATGCTGCCCTCGAAGTGCATCTGGCTGTCGAAACTCTCCTCGCCGGGGCCGGGCTGGACCCGCTCGTAAGTCCCGTCGGGCAGCAGCCGCCGGGCTTTCACGTTGTCTCTCAAGTAGGCCGCCAGCACCACGTCCTTCAAATGCCTCTTCAGGCTCGAATCGTAAATGGGGGCGAGCACCTCGACACGGCGGTCCAGGTTGCGCGACATCCAGTCGGCGCTGCCGATAAAGATTTCTTCGTCGCCCCCGTTCGCGAAGTAGAAGATGCGGCTATGTTCCAGCAGGCGACCGACGACGCTGATGACGTTGATCGTCTCGGAGAGACCGGGAACGCCGGGCCGCAGCATACAGACTCCCCGAATGATCAGATCAATGGGCACCCCTGCCTGCGACGCCTCGTAGAGCGCGTGGATGATTTCCAGGTCGGCCAGCCTGTTGATCTTCACGATGATCCGCGCGTGGCGGCCCTCGCGGCAGTGCTCCGTCTCACGCCTGATGAGCGCGAGCATCTGCTCGCGCAGGTTGACGGGCGCGACCAGCAACTGCCGATAATCTTTCTGCCGGGAATAGCCCGTCAGGAAGTTGAAGAGCTCGGTCGCGTCCGCGCCGACCTCCTCGTCCGCGGTCAGAATCCCGAGGTCCGTATAGACGCCTGAAGTCACAGGGTTGTAGTTGCCCGTCGCAACGTGGACGTAGCGCGCGAGGTCCTCGCCTTCGCGGCGCACGACGAGCGCCACCTTGCAATGCGTCTTCAGCCCGATCAACCCGTAGGTGACATGGACGCCCGCCTCTTCGAGCCGCTTCGCCCATTCGATGTTGTTCTCCTCGTCGAAGCGTGCCTTGATTTCGACTATCGCCGTCACCTGTTTACCGTGCTCGCCCGCTGCGATGAGAGACTGCGGGATTGGCGAGTCCTGGCCCGTCCGGTAAAGACACATCTTGATGGCGAGCACATCCGGGTCTTCCGCCGCCGCGTTGATGAAATCAACGACCGTCGAGTAGGACGTGTACGGATGATGAAGCAGGATGTCCTGCTTCTTGATAACGTCGAAGATCGGACTGCCATTGTCGAGCGGGGCCGGGACAGTGACCTGGAGCGGCTTGTCCTTCAGGTCCGGCCGTTCCAGGTCACACAGTTCCATCAGGTCGTCCACCTTGAGGGGCCCGTCAATCACGTACACGTCTTCAGGCGTGAGATCGAGCTCGCCCGCCAGGTATTTAATCATCTCCTCCGGCATCCCCTTCGAGACTTCGAGGCGCACGGCCGTGCCGAACTTTCGCTTGCGCAGCGTCTGCTCAATCGCCTTCAGCAGGTCGGCAGCCTTGTCCTCTCTCACCTCTATGTCGGCGTCGCGCGTCACGCGGAAGAAATGGGCAGTGCCCACGCGCATCCGCGGGAAGAGCGCGTCGGCGTTGGCGGCGATCAACTCTTCGAGGAGTACAAATCTCGTTTTCGAGCCGCCGACTCTCACCAGCCGTGGGACGAGCGGCGGGACCTTGATGCGGACGAAACGGCGCGCGACCTTGCCTGTGAGGGATTGGGTGATGCCGTGCGCGCGTATCGGCTCGACCATCAGCCCGACGTTCAAGCTCAGACTGGAGATGTACGGGAACGGGTGCGCCGGGTCCACTGCCAGCGGCGTCAGCACCGGGAAAACGTCTTCCATGAAATAGTCTGTGAGCGACTCTCTTTCGGTCATGGAGAGTGAGGCGAAAGGAACGATTTCGATGTCGTGCGATTCGAGCTGCGGCAGGATATCCTCGCGCAGGCAGCGCATCTGCTCGGCGAGCATCGGCAGCAGCCGCTCTCTAATCACCTCAAGCTGCTCGCCTAACGTCATCCCGTCGGGTGAGGGTTCCGTCACCTCTTCTTCCAACGCCTCTTTGAGTCCGGAGACGCGAATCATGAAGAACTCGTCCAGATTGGTAGAGAAGATTGAGAGGAATTTGAGCCTTTCGAGCAGCGGCTCGGTGCTGTCGAGCGCCTCTTCAAGCACCCGACGGATGAATTCGAGCAGGCTCAACTCGCGGTTGAATAGAAAATCCTTCGCCCCCATGAGGTCTGGCGGCAGCGTCACCTGTTCGCCGCCGCTCCGGCGCTCTTTCGTCTGGAGAGATTGTTTGCTTTCACCTGTCGTCATTCGATTGCCTAAGATACTTTAGTCCAATCAGGACCGAATAGCGATTTCTAAATTTTTTCGGGGAGCGCTCAAATGTCAGAGGACCGTCATCCGATGCGGCCTGGAGAGAGCTTGCTTATAGGACCTCCGACCTCCTTAGCAAGCATTATTCCTCGTGCTTGAGCCCAGCTTAAAGGCTAGGCGAAACGCGCCTTTCTCAAAGTTGATCTTGCTTCACAGAAAGATGCGGCCGACTTTTGAGCCGTTGTGTGTACGAATTTCATGCTCCGACTGCTGATCCTTTTCGCTTTCTTTTGGTGAAGGAATGTGCCGGCGGATCATATGCGCGCTCGGCCTTGACGCTCAACAATTCTCCAGTCTCGACGATATATGCTGTCAGGCGATTGCCGTAGACGCAGCCCGTATCAAGCCCTATGGCGCGCAGCCCGCGCCGCGGCTCCGGCGCAGGCCAGTGGCCGAAGAGGACGATTTTCTCTCCGTCGTAAACGTCATACCAGGGCGTTCCCTTGCGGCTCGTGCGGTCCTTCCCCAACGTGCGCAGTTCCGTCAAATCCCCTGCTTTCTGCCTGGAGAGGGCGATGCCTGGACGCAGGCCCGCGTGTACAACCAGGTGCGAGCCCAGATCAATCATCAGCGGCAGCGATTGCAGGAACAGGTAATAGCGCTCCGGATCCGCTCTCAACTCCTTGAGCGCACGCTCCTGCGACTCCTTCAGAGAGTTTTTTTTGCCGCGCAGGTAGCGCTTGAGCGCGCGGTCGTGGTTGCCTAACACTGAGGAAAAGCGCTTGTCTTCGATGAAGAGGTCGAGCACTTCCCGATTCTTTTCGCCCTTGACCACCAGGTCTCCGACCGCCACGACGCGATCATCCGCGCCGAAGCGAGCCTTTTCCAAAAGGGCCAGAAGCTCGTCATAACAACCATGAATATCTCCGACCACAATGGTTCGCCCGCTCATTTCACCTTCCCGAATGTTCATACAGATGGCGCAATATCCTTTCGATTACGCTTGAGCACCGCAGCGCCTTTCGTCCGCAACCCTTCACGAATCCTTCAGCTTGAGTTCTTTATTTTTCGTCCGATGAATTACATCATGAAAAGTAGATGGTGGCAACTACACTTAACTTCAAAGCTCATACTCACACGATGATAAAAGGCAGCGTAAGATAAATTCTTGAAGCGCGCCGCCCACATAAGATTTGCCCGAAGCACACGAAGTTTGGGTATAATTGCGGGAGACGATGGAAACACTGCGAGTCGTTCAAGCGTACTTCAAGTTGGCAAAAATATTTTCATCGTGTTCGGTGGAGGTGATTGATGTCTGAAATCATAACGGCCATGACCGGAGACGAGCAGGCGCAGAGCACCGATCATACTTTCAGAAGAATCGTCGCCGGTGAGATCGAGAGCGTGCGCGCGCGACTCGTCTGCGCTCTCGAAGCGCTCGATTATCGCGTGCTCGGCGAGCAACCGTTGGTCGCCAAGCGCAAAGGCGGGGCATCAAGCTGCTCGTTCGATGTGCTCAGGTGCGTTAAAAGTCTGACGATCAGCTTAAAAGCTCTTAACCCCACCTCAACTCTCGTGACGTTCGATTACGAGATTCTGAGCCCCGTCGTGACAAAGGGGGAACGCCAGACGATTGAGCGCGAGGCCGAAGCCATCATCGCTCTGGCGGCGGCGCGACCTGCGGCAACCGTTTGCGCTTCGTGCGGAACACATAATTCCGATGATTCGCGCTTCTGTCGTCTGTGTGGGACCCCATCTGTCATGGGTGAGCCGGCGGAGATGGAAGTGCTCCGGTTGACCGCCGGAACGCGCCAGGCATACCAGAATATCAACGGCGCTCTTCTCGCCGCGCTGGCGGTTGCCGCACTAGCCGTACCCTTAATCCTCTTCAGCAGCAAAGGTCCGACGAAAGGCTTCATCGTCCTAATCATCGGGGAGTTTCTGGCCCTCTGCTGGCTGATCTACGGAATGTCGCGGCTGCACCGCACGCTCAATCCGAAGAAAGCGCGGCAAGATTCATTGGACGACGTCCCACGCGTCATTTCTCAGAAGCCGATGGCGGCCCTGCCTCCCCAACCGGCGCACGCTTCCGTGACGGAAGGAACAACGGAACTGCTGCTCACGTCGGAAAGAGAGCAAGTCGCGGTTCCTGTAAAGTCGCGGAAAATTGATACTGCCGAAATCAATTAAGGAAGAGCACGACAATCCTGGATGGATAAAGCATCCTGGTCCGAGACTGTATGCTTTCATCCTCGCGCCTTAGTTCCCTTCCATTAACATTTTATATACATTCGCTTAACAGTCTGGTAACATGGCCCGACTGCGTCGCTCCTCTCAGACGCGGTTGTCCCCGCTTGAAGTGCTCGCCTTGAGCCTTTGCCTGTAGCCGTCAAGAAGGGAGTTTTGACGTGCCACACAAGTTTCGCCGGAGAACTCTCTCCGCAACTATCAAGGCTGCTTGCCTGCTCACTCTTTTTGTATCTTATCCACTCGTATTGCGTGCCGAGACTTCCGCCTCAAGCGTTCTCTGTCGTCCAGACTTTGCCACCGCCAGGCGCAATGAATTAGCGAGCAAGCTGCGCGCAATCACCGGATGGTACGATCTGCGTTTTAATGAGAAGGGAGAATTGCGAGCCAGCCAACAGGCTTACTCCGGTGGGTCTGAAACTGCGCGCAATCTGCTCGCTGCGGCCATGGCCGGAGAAAAGTTGATAGTGCTTGAAGAGGCAAGTAATCGCACGGATGTGGTTTTCTGCAATGTTGTCGAAGGCCAGTGGACGAAAGATGCGGCCAATAAGCAGCCCGTTTATATTGTTCTCATTGACTTCACCGATTTCTCGCACGTGATGGGTGACAGCCCCGCACTCGCCGCTTTCAATGTCGGATGGGGAGTCCTGCATGAGATAGATCACGTCGTTCATGCTTCCACTGATCTGGCGCAAGATGGTGAAGCGGGCGAGTGTGAAGACATTATTAACAAAATGCGGCGCGAGTGTGGACTGGCTGAACGCGCCGAATATTTCTTCACTTATCTTCCCGGCTCGAATACCAGTGATCACATGACGAGATTCGTGCGCATCGCCTTTGATGAGCGCACGCCTAAGAAGAATAAGAAAAAACGTTACTGGCTTGTCTGGGATGCGGCGCTCGTGGGCGGCCTTGAAGAACGAAAGCAGGTCGTTGCTCGAAAGTAGAAGATATTCACAAAACTAATGATGCAGAAGCGAGGGCTTGTTGATTTTCATCAACAAGCCCTCGTCCCTTTCTTCTTCCCTGAAATTGCCCCGATGAAGTTCACAAATATTTAAGGTCTCATTCACACCCATTTAATCTTCCGTGGTTATCCTCAAATTCTTGATTCACCACACCTCTAGACCATTTTAGCCTAACGAATTGTTTCGACGCGCACCAACCTTAATTTCATTAGATGGCAGAGATTTGAACCGTCTCTGTAACCCGACACATCCGCAAGGTCAACCGAAGATTGGCCCTGCATACCTCAATAAAGGAAACAGATTATGAACAGCAATCAGGCAGCGCGTATTTGGATATTAATACTCTTCGTGGCTGCTGGCTTAACACTCCCCTTGCGCACGCACGCGCAATCATCGGCCACAGGGACTTTGAGCGGCACAGTTCAAGACGCCAACGGAGCAATTCTACCTAGCGTCATTGTGACCGTGAAAAACACGGGCACTGCGCTGGCCCGCACAACTACCAGTGATGGCGAAGGGCGGTGGACAGTGCCCGCTCTTCCTGTCGGGACCTACGAAGTGACCTATGAACTTAAAGGTTTCAAGAAACTTGTCAGACAAGGCGTCGAGGTGGAGGCCGCAGTGCCCCGGACCCTCGAAGATAGACTTGAAACGGGTGAAGTAACGGCCGCCGTTACTATCGAAAGCGGCGCCCCGCTAATCACGCCCGAAACTTCTACCACGTTCCGGCAGCTTTCCGCCGACGAGCTTGTAGCAGTTCCTACCTCGACGCGCAGTTTTACACATCTGCTCTCGGCTGAGGCCGGAATCAGTTCCGATCTCCCGCCGGTGCTGACAAATAGCAACGGCAACCTTTCGCCCTCCGTCAACGGTACACGCACGACCTCGACGAGTCTTTCCTTCAACGGCGTTGACGCAACCAACATCACCAGCAACGAGGGCTCGCTCAACAACAATATCGCACCCGCGCCTGAGACGCTTTCCGAGGTCAAGCTTCAAACGAGCCTTTATGATGCTTCAACGGGTCGTTCGGGCGGCGGCAATTTTCAACTGGTCACGAAGAGCGGGACGAACGCTTTACACGGCTCCGTCTACTACTATCTGCAAAACGAAAAATTCAACGCCAACGATTTCTTCTTCAACAAGGATGGCATCGCGCGCCCAGTGGCGCGGCGCAACGAAGGCGGCTTCACCGTTAGCGGCCCCGTCATTAAAGATCGTTTCTTCTTCTTCGGCGGTTACCAGCGCACACAGGCCACGACGGGTTTTGTCCCGACGGCGTCGAGCATCACTGTGCTTCCGGCGGCCCTGTCGCTCATCGGCGGCGACCGCACGCGGCAGAACCTCTTCGACGCTTTCAGGTCGCTTAATCCTGGTATCACCGCTTCCATCCCGACGGCCAACGCCATCTCGGACGTGGCGGTAAGATTGCTGAACTTGAGAAACCCGGCGACGGGTGATTTCCTCATCCCCGCGCCGCGCTCCGGCGCAATTATCGGTAGAGACGCGAGCGTGACAGGATCGGTCGGCGGTAACCCGTTCATCCGCCAGCGCAACGTCTTCCCCGCGGAGTTTCAGCAAGATCAGTTCACAATCAAGCTGGACGGGCGACTCTCGAACAAAAATAGTTTGAGCGGGACTTTCTTCTTCTCAAACTTTCCCGGCCTCGATCCATTCCCCGATCCCGGAAGCCTCGCGTCTCCCGTGACGCTCAAGCGCTCGGATCGCAACCGCACGCTCGCCCTCAACGACCAGCACATCTTCGGCCCGAGGTTCATCAACGAATTTCGCTTTGGCTACTTCTCCCTGAACAACACGCGTATTCTTGACGATCCTTTCCTGGGGATTACGAACGAGTCTGTAGGCATTCCCAATCCGGCGACCGCTTACGAGCAGGGGCCTGGCACCTTGCGGCTCGGACACTTCGTGGGTCGTCCGGGTACGCTTCTTGAGCGCTTCTCGTTCGGTGGCCCGAACGATACTTTCAATCGCCGCGAGCAGACGACCTACAGTGTTGCGGACAACGTGACCTACATTCGCGGCAGCCATACATTCCGCGCCGGCGTGGAGTTTAAGCGGCATCAATTCAACAGCGCGCTGCCAGAGGAGCAGGCGACCGAGTTTGAGAAATACGATAACTTCACCCAATTCCTGCGCGGGGTGGCCACAGAAGCCGACACGCAATTTGGCATCACGGAAAAAAGCTTCCGCTTCCGCGACCTCTCCGGCTACATCGCAGACGACTGGAAGCTCAACCGGCGGCTGACGCTGAATCTGGGTCTGCGCTGGGAGTGGTTCGGCTGGCCCGAAGAGAAAGACGGGCGCATCGGCAACTTCGACCCTTCGCTGGTCACAGACTTCAACAATCCTTTGAGCGGCTTCATCATTCCTTCGAACGCGGGAACTACGGGCTTCAACGCCATTGACACGGCCATCGGCGCAACGGCCAGGGCAACTACCAAACACACTTTGAACGGGCAGGACTTGAACAACTTCGCGCCGCGTTTCGGCTTCGCCTATTCGCCGTTCGATAACAACCGGCTGGTGATTCGCGGCGGCTACGGCATCTTCTTTGATCGCCCGTCCGCCGCTTTCATCAACACCATCTTCAGCAACTATCCGTTTCTGCGTGAGGCTGAGGTGACGTTTCCGGGCAGCGCGGTTCCCATCACTTCGGCCTTCTCGCGGCAGGACCCGAACTTTCCGTTCAACCAGTATCTGCCCAATCGCATCATCCGCACTTCGGGCGCAAACGGAACTTACCAACTGCGCGACGGCACAAACGTGACGGCGGGGGCCGATGGCACGCCCAACCCGATTGATCCGGCAACAGGGCTTCCCATTCGCGGCAACATTGCAGAGACGTTTGAGTTTCGCGCCATTGATCGGAATTTACGCACCCCCTACGTGCAGCAATGGAACATCGGAGCGCAGTACGAATTAAGCAAGAATCTTCTAATCGAAGTGCGCTACGTCGGCACGAAGGGAACGAAACTCTTGCAGGCCGTCTCGTTCGCTCAGGGCTTTGACCTGAACGACCCCGCCACGCCCGATTCCATCTTCGAGCGCTTCAATCAAGCTTATGTCGCTGCGGGCAGCCCCAACGGCCCGCTCAATACGGGGGCCACCGCGCGGGCGCGCGGACTGGGACGCGCCTTCGGTTTCGCCAACCCCACTCTGGGCGGAATGGTTGATTACAATCTGGCAAACGCTTCAGGCGCGGTCATCAGTTTCGAGGCGCGCTCGCCGTACTTGGGCTTCGATGTGCCGGAAGCAATCCTGCTCGGCAACTCCGGCAGTTCCATCTATCATTCGGGCCAGATCAGCTTGACCAAGCGGCTCTCGCGCAGCCTTGAGTTCAACGCCTCTTACACCTTCTCGAAATCCATTGACAACGGCTCGTCTGATCCGGGTAGCACGGCCGGTGGGGGCAAACCGGACCTCCCCAATGTAGGCTTCACGGCGCAGGGCAACGCGTTTGATCCGCAAGCCAACCGCGCCCTCTCGGATTTCGACCGCCCGCACCGTCTCAGCGCGAGCTTCGTTTATGACATTCCATCTTTCGGCTTCAAGTCGAAGTTTCTGACAGGCTGGCGCATCTCCGGTTTCGCGCAGGCGCAGTCCGGATTGCCTTACTCCATCTTCTCGACAGAAACGGTGGCCGGGACCGCCGCGCAGTACAGTAATGTGCGGCTCGGCTCAGCAGGTCTTTACCGCCTGGCCTTCGGGCGGCCCAGCCTGTGCGGGACGCTCGATCAGTTACGGCAAACAGGTTCTGACCCGACCGAACAGGCTTTCAACCCGGCGGCGCTCTGTTCACCACTCACGCTCGCGGGCGGCTATCCGAACAATCGCGGATTCGGCAACCTTGGAAGAAATATTCTGCGCGGATTCAGTCAGAAACGTTTTGACGTGGGTCTCTCAAAGAACACGCAGTTCTCCGAACGCGTCGGGCTGGAATTCCGCTGGGACATTTTCAACGTCTTCAACAACGTCAACTTCGCCACCCCGAACAACGTTATCGGCGAGGCAGGCACGGATTTCGGAAAGGTCACGGACACGGTCGGCGGCCCGCGCGTGATGCAATTCGGATTGAAGCTGAAATTCTGACGCAAGAAACTCGCTTCGATAATAGGATGTCCACAAAATTAATCTCGTCCGCGCCAACTGAATACGCTGTCGCCAACATACGGGCGGACATCTACGACGACGGCTACTTGCGCGTCGAGCACGACAATTATTACATCGCTTGCGGGGGACGCCCACTCCGTCTCCCGCTCAAGGAGTTCCTCATCATCTCGCGCCTGGTCCGCAACATCGAACGCCTTGTCACTTCGGAAGAACTCTGGCGCTACGCCTGGGGCGAGCGCGCAGCCTTCAACGCCCAAAGCCTACACGTCCACATCTATCGTCTGCGCCACAAACTCGCCCCCTTCGGCCTTCAGATAGAAACGAAAGTCCACGTCGGGTACTGCCTCACTAAAAAATTATGAATTTTGAGTTTTGAATTTTGAATTGAGGATTTTAATTCAAAATTCAAAACTCAAAATTCATAACTTGTCTTATATTCCTTGACGCTCCGCAAGAGCGCTTGTTACACTTTCGTAAGAGTTAAAGCGAGACCCGACGCTTGGCATTGCGTCGCAGCAAACCCTTTCTTGGGTGGAACCCCGCGCGTGCGGCGCAATCTGATTTTTTAATCCGATGGAGGTGCTATGGTGGGCTTCAAAGTCGGCCAGAAAGTTGTTTACCCCAATCACGGAATCGGGACCATAGAGCAGATCGAACAGAAGCAAATAGGCTCAAACTCACTCCCCTTTTACACGCTTCGTCTGGCTGCCACAAACTCCCTGGTCCTGGTTCCCGTCGCCAACGCTTCAGAAGTTGGCCTTCGTTCCCCAATCTCATCCGGCGAATGCGAGATGCTTTTGAAGAGTCTCTCAGACGATTTCTCGTCCCCCGCTAATGATTGGAAAGATCGTTTCAAGGACTTTTCCGAGAAGATGCGCACGGGCGACATTTTCGAGGTCGCCGATGTGCTCAAGAATTTGACCTTTTTGAGCCACATCAAGCCGCTCTCCTTCCGCGAGCAGCGGATGCTTGAGCGCGCACGTTATCTTGTGGTTTCCGAACTGGCAGCCGTCTGCCGTCAGCCCGAATGCAACGTCGAACCGCGCGTCGAGCAAGCTCTCGCGCGTGCCTGCTCCAAGCACGAACGCCATCCCGTGCGTGTGCGCGCCGCCGGCGCCACTGCAGGACACTAACAAAGGGAACAGCTTAATAAGCCGTTTTGCGCCCCCGGCAACTCAAGGGCGAATGGAGTCTGCCCTTTCCGCGGGGACTCTTGCAGCTTGCCGCGCTCTCAAGCTCTTTTTATGCCCGTCCGGGCGCGGCGTGCTATAATCTTCCGCGTCCGAAATTCCTTTAACAATTTAGAGCGAGAACCTTGACCCCCGCCTTTGACCGATGGCCGAACCTGCGAGTTATTTTCTGACTCTCCTTGCAGACGAAAGTATGGCTCACGAGTCTGTCACGCTCGGGGAGGCATTGCTCAAACTCGGCGCCGTCCTGCTGCTGGTCTTAGCTAACGGCTTTTTCGTCGGATCGGAGTTCGCCCTCGTCTCCGTGCGCCGCCCGAAGCTCGAAGCGCGCGCGGCCGCCGGCAGCAAGGGCGCGCGCTCGGCCCTGCGGCTGCTGGCAGAGCCGACGATCTTTATCTCGGCCACGCAGCTCGGCATCACGCTCGCATCGCTCGCGCTCGGCTGGATCGGCGAGCCGACCGTCGCCGCCCTGCTCCTTCCTCTCGCCAACCGGATTGCAACTGAAGGCTGGGCCGGTTACATCTCTCACGGCGCGGCCATCGCCATCGCATTCGCGGCGATCACGTACCTGCACATCGTGCTCGGCGAATTGATGCCCAAAATGATCGCGCTCGAACGCGCCGAAAAGCTCGCGCTCATAGCCTCGCGCCCGCTGGAGCTTTTCGCCAAAACCTTCCGCCCCCTGATCTGGGTCTTCAACAAGACAGGGACCAGCCTGGGTCGCCTCTTCGGCCTCAAGTCTTCGCTGGAACACACTGCCGTTTACACGGAGACTGAGCTGCGGCAGTTGATTGATGTCTCGCGCGAGAGCGGACACCTGCGCGCCGACGAGCAGCGTTTGATTCACCGCGTCTTCGAGTTCTCGGATACCCTGGTGCGCGAGGCCATGGTCCCGCGCACGGCGATGGCGGCCCTCGCCAGCGACTGCTCGCTCGAAGACATCGCCAAGGCTTTTCGCAAGCACGGCTACTCGCGCCTGCCCGTCTATCGCGAGTCTTTGGACGATATGATCGGCTTCATCCATAGCAAGGACGTGATGCCGTATCTTTTGCGCCCCGAAACTTTTCATCTCGAACAGGTCCTGCAATCGCCGCTCTACGTGGTTGACACCGCGCGCCTTGAAGACGTCTTGAGGCAGATGCAGAAGGCCAAGGTCCACTTCGGGTTCGTCGTTGACGAACACGGCGGGGTCGAAGGCATCATCACGCTCGAAGACCTTCTGGAGGAGATCGTCGGCGACATCTCGGACGAGCACGATGAAGAGGTCAACGAACAGATCAGCGAGGAGAAGGACGGAACGTACCTGCTCGACGGAGGACTGGCGGTGCGCGACCTCAACCGCCGCCTGAAACTCTCTCTGCCTGAGTCCGAGACCTACACGACCATCGCCGGATTCCTGATGACTGAAGCCGGCCATGTCCTGCAACCCGGCGACGTCGTCAACCACGACGGCCTGCTCTTTCACGTCGAAAGAGTCGAGCGCCGCCGCGTGATGCGCGTTCGCCTTGAAAAACCGGAAGAAGCGCACACAGAAGCTGCCGGGTCCGACGAAGCGAAAGCTGCTGACGGTAAATAATCCATAAACCCTAAGCACAGCCGTTCGACTCTTCACAACTACGCTCCTCAATTTACGACTTCCCCTCCCCCCTGATAAAGTTACTCGCAGACATTTTCATACTTGCTGTCAGGAGCACATTTAACTCATGAGCTTGATTGAAGAGATCAGCGCGCGCGAGATTCTGGATTCACGCGGTAACCCGACGGTTGAGGCAGAGGTGATCTTGATCGGCGGCGAGGTGGGGCGCGCAGCCGTCCCGAGCGGCGCCTCGACCGGCGAGCATGAGGCCGTCGAGCTGCGCGACAATGACAAGAAGCGCTACGGGGGCAAGGGTGTGCTCCGGGCCGTGCAGAACGTCAACGACATCATCGCGCGCGAGCTCGAAGGCATGGACGCGCTCGACCAGGTGGAAGTGGACGAAGCACTGATCGCGCTCGACGGCACGCCCACGAAATTGAACCTCGGCGCGAACGCCCTGCTCGCGGCTTCGCTTGCGACGGCGCGCGCGGCCGCAGCCTATCTGGAGATTCCGCTCTACAGGTATCTGGGTGGTCCGGCGGCGCGGACCCTGCCCGTGCCCCTGATGAACATTCTCAACGGCGGAGCGCACGCGGACAATAACGTAGACTTCCAGGAGTTCATGGTCGTGCCCGTCGGAGCCGCGGAGTTTCGTGAGGCCCTGCGCATGGGAGCAGAAGTTTTCCACGCGCTCAAGGCCGTCCTGAAGAAGAAAGGTTACGCCACGGGCGTCGGCGACGAAGGCGGCTTTGCCCCCAACTTGAAATCGAACGAGGAGGCGGTCGAGACGATTCTGGAGGCGATCACGCTGGCCGGCTACACTGCCGGTCGGGACCTGATGCTCGCTCTCGACCCGGCGGCCAGCGAGTTTTATGAGAAAGGCTCTTACGTCTTCAAAAAATCCGATAAGCGCAAACTCTCAAGCGATGAGATGGTCGCTTTCTGGAAGAGCTGGACCGAGCAGTATCCGATCATCTCGATTGAGGACGGCATGGCCGAAAACGACTGGGACGGCTGGAAGACTCTGACGGACGAGATCGGCCGCACGGTCCAGCTCGTCGGCGACGACCTCTTCGTCACCAACACACAATTTCTTCAAAAAGGAATCGAGCGGGGCGTCGCCAATTCGATTCTGATTAAGGTCAATCAAATCGGCACGCTCACGGAGACTCTGGACTGTATCGAGTTGGCGCGGACCCACTCTCGTACGGCTATTATCTCGCACCGCTCCGGTGAGACGGAAGATTCCTTCATAGCGGACCTGGCGGTCGCCACCAACGCCGGACAGATCAAGACTGGCTCAGCCTCCAGGACCGACCGCACGGCGAAATACAATCAACTGTTACGCATCGAAGAGGACCTGCGCGGGGCCGCGCGTTACCCCGGACTGGGGGCCTTTTACCAGGTCGAGCGGCCGGCGCCGGCAGCCGCCGGAAATCGCCAGAAGAAGGCGCGAGCGGCGAAACGCTGAGTCTCACGCCAAGACGCAAAGGCGCGAAGGTAGCTGTCTCTTGGCGTCTTTGCGTCTTGGCGTGAGAAAATCTCAGATATTCATGATTTTAAGGAGAAGAACTTGACCAACAAAAAAGGGCCGCTCGCGCTCGTCATCATAGACGGCTGGGGCTACACGCCCGAGCGCGAGGGCAACGCCATTGCTCTGGCCGCGACGCCTTTCTACGACGAGCTTTCGGAGAAATACCCGCACACTCTGCTTGAAGCTTCGGGGACGCGCGTCGGCCTGCCCGCGGGGGTGATGGGCAATTCCGAGGTTGGCCACCTGAACATGGGCTCGGGCCGCGTCATCCGCATGGATGTTTCCCGCATTGATTACGCGATTGAGACAGGCGAGTTCTTCAAAAACGATGTACTGGTTAAGGCCATGGACCGCGCGAAGGAGGGAAAGCGCGCTCTTCATTTAATGGGTCTCATCTCTGACGGTCAGGTCCACTCTTCGCAGGAGCACCTTTACGCGCTGCTGCGGATGGCGAAAGAACGCGGCCTGACGCGCGTCTACATTCACTGCTTTCTGGACGGGCGCGACACGCCGCCTGCTTCCGCCTACGGCTACATCGAAGCCTTACAGGTCAAGTGTGCCGAGATCGGGTGCGGGCGCATCGCGACGCTCATTGGCCGCTACTTCGCCATGGACAGAGACAAGCGCTGGGAGCGGACCGAACGCGCTTATAAACTTCTGGTCAACGCGGAGGGCGAGCGCGTCATTGACGAGGTCGAGGCCACCAAGCGTTCATACGAGCGCGGCGTGACGGATGAATTCGTCGAGCCGCTGGTGGTGGAACGCGAGACGGGCGAGCCCGTGGCGACGATTGAAGCGGAGGATACCATCATCTTCTTCAACTTCCGACCGGACCGCGCGCGACAGATCACACGCGCCCTGACGGAGCCAGGCTTCGGCGGCTTCTCGACGCCTCAGCGCCCCGCGGTTGATCTCGTCTGTTTCTCTCAGTACGACAAGACTTTCAACCTGCCCGTGGCGTTCGCGCAGCAGGAGCACAGCAACGTGCTCGCAGAAGTTTTCGGGAATATCGGCGTGCGAAATTTCCGCCTCGCAGAGACGGAGAAGTACGCGCACGTCACATACTTTTTCAACGGCGGCGTGGAGAAAGAGTACCCCTGCGAGCGTCGCCTGCTGGTCCCCTCGCCGAAGATTGCGACCTATGATCTGGCACCAGAGATGTCCGCCTTCAAAGTCACAGACAAGGTTTTACGCGCAATTGACGAGAATGAGACGGACGTCCTCATCATCAACTTCGCTAACCCTGACATGGTCGGGCACACTGGCAAGCTCGACAAGACCATCGAAGCCTGCCAGTACGTGGATACCTGCCTGGGGTGGATCACCAAAGCCGTCAGCCAGCGGCGCGGCATCACACTGATTACCGCAGACCACGGCAACGCCGAACAGATGATTGATCTCAAGACGGGCCACCCGCACACGGCGCACACAACCAACCCGGTCCCCTTCCACCTGATAGACGAAGCGTCAGTTGGCCTGAAGCTGCGCGAAGGCGCTGCCCTCGAAGACGTCACGCCGACGATTCTAGGCTTGCTTGGACTGGAAAAGACCGAGGAGATGACAGGAAGGGATCTACGCAGAGATTGATGTATAGTGGACTCTGTTAAATGAGCTTCGATCCGCGCAACATTCTAGTCATAGACTTCGGCCAGTTGGGCGATGTGGTCCTGAGCCTGCCCGCGCTCAGAGCCATCCGCGAGCGGTTTCCGCAGGCGCGCATCACTGTCGCCGTTGGGAAGCCGGGCGCGCCCGTCATCGAGCTTTCGGGTTACGCGGATGCGACGATTGTCGTGGACCGCGTGGCTTTGCGCGACGGGTGGAAGGTGCTTTCGATTTTCCGCATCGGGAAACTCGTCAAGCAGGTGCGCCGCGAGCGTTTCGATTTCGTGATTGACCTCCACAGCCTTTCGGAGACGAACCTCCTGGGCTTTTTCTCTGGCGCTCCCACAAGATTGTACGCGCGGCGGCCCGGGCGCTCGCTCGATTACCTTGCGAATTTCCGCCCGAAGCCGCCCGTCGAAGACAGCCGACCCACCAAACACGCGATTGATCGTTATCTG
>DASVXV010000064.1:0-86044 GCA_036392495.1 Pyrinomonadaceae bacterium
GAACGTGTTGTTAGAGGCGTCCGAGAAGCGCCTTTCATTCAAGATTCGTCACACCCGCTCGGCATGTCCTTTCCTCGCTCCAATTTTAATCAATCAGAGACTAAGAATGAACCTCGACAACCTATAACTCATTCAACCCGAGCCCGCGGTAGCTTCCCTTTCATCATTCTTCCTTTCGTTGTAGATTGAAGGCTGATTGCGCGGGCCGGGTTAATTCGGGCCGTTAGGCTTCTTCCTTAAATCAAAGGAGTAGATACGTGAAAGCTTATCCTAAAAAGATAAAGAAGTTGATTCGTCATTATGCCAGTGTGGCATACGAAGAAGAATTGAAACGCGAGTTGAGGAAGTTACATATTCATTTTGAAGAATGGAGAGATGAAGATATTAGCAGCAGCCAATTAAGTGATTTAATATATGCGTTCACGAAAGGGCCATCCAGAGAGTTATTTAATAAGTACAACAGCAGTTGGTTAGACTTGGCCGTAGCTCAAGCCATAGCGAACGGTATCCTTGACGAGGATGAATTGCCTAAAGAATTAGTTGAGAGCCTCAGCCATGCGGTGCATTTTGTCGAGCAAAGAGATGAGTAAAGGCGAGGGCGAAGCCTAACAACTCATTCAACCGGAGCGCGGGATAGCATTTCTTTCATCGTTGTCTGCTGCGATAATGTTGTGTGCTGCTCGCCCGCGCCTGGTTAATTCGAGCATTATGCCGCTCTCACATCTGCGGTAATATGGTTTAAGGAGAAACTCTAATGGCGATTTGGGAATACAAGGATGATACTCCAGAGCCAACGAAGGACGCGGTTAGGAGCGAACAGTGTATTTTTTGCGAATCGCCGATGCATAAGATTCTAGAAAATGAAGAAAGGCCATTTTTCCAAGGAGGTAAATGTTGGGAGACAACTTTTGTGAAAACCTGTCCCGTTTGTGGTTGGTGGAATCTTTGCGTTGATGAGGTGGCCGCTTGGAATTTGAAGAGATATGAGAACATATATGGAGCACATGCGCATCTAAAAAACTTTGATTTGAGTGATTCATCTCAGCCAGTGGAAGAAGTCAGGAGTTACTTATTAGCAAAGTACAATGAGCGTTTCACAATGCATCCTCGTCTATTCGAAGAGACCGTGGCAAGCGTATTCAGAGATTTAGGATTTTCCGCAAGAGTCACTGCTTACCAAAATGATGGCGGAATAGATGTGGTTTTGGATGGCCCCGACGACAAGTTAATTGGAATTCAGGTGAAGAGATATAAGAATAGAATTGAGGTCGAACACGTTAGGGCATTAACTGGGGCACTTTTCATAGGTGGATTTACGAAAGGTATATTTGTTACTACCCCATCCTTCCAGTCAGGAGCGTCTAAAGCGGCGAAAATATCTACCACTAGAGGATTACCCATCGAACTGATAGATGCACATAAATTCTTTGACGCGCTGAAGATTACAAAGCGGGCGGGCTATACCTCTTATGAAGATTGGAAGGAAGCAGTAGGTGATATTGAAAGGCGTCTTATTGAGCATTGGATGAGTTAAGTGATTTGTCCTCGGTGCGGGCGGCATAACAACTCATTCAACCCGACGCCTCGATAGCATTGCTTTCAAGATGCTTCCTTGCGAATTGGCTTGAATGGCATTCGCTCGGCGCGGGTTAATTCGAGCGTTGGGCCGCGTAGGAAGCCGACCGATTAGCGTAGGAGTAATTCCAATGACCTCAAAAAGTCGAATCAAATCACTCGATGAAATTATTCGCCTCGTTCGCAAGTACGCTGGAGTAATTGCGGGAGCTGGGTTTCCTTACTACATAGCATTCTTTGGAGTCAAATGGGCATTGCCTACACGACCAGTGATCGCCCTCATAGTATCGATAATCACCTTGCTCATTGCTATTTGGCTTGCAGTGGCCCTCAGTCGATTCATAAAGCATTCCATACCCACAACGATTGCAATTGTCGGATTATTTGTCGCCTCAACGTATGCGTCAATCGGAGCGTTTGCCGGATTATCTGCGACAATTCATACTTGGCGTCCTACGTCATATAACGTAACCGCTTCGCAACCTTTGCTCCCTGCGGTGGGCAGAACAAACGACACGATCCCCGTAGAAGACCCCTTTGGGATTTTCTCGCAGTACTACACGGTGGTCGTGCTTGATTTAGTGCCTGGTATCGAGGTTTCGAAAACTCTGGCGCTTCCTACTACGGTCGAGATAAAGTCCCGACTAGGCGGGCTTCCAGTATTGGGATTCAAGATTTACATGATTTTCGCCGTCATTGGGGCTTTCAAAAAGTGGAAGGAAATCAGAAAGGAAAAGACGAAGGGCAAAGCAGCGTCCTGATCATCGCGGCCCAACAACTCATTCAACCCGACCGCCCTTAGCTTGCCTTTCATCATCGTTTGTCGGCTTCGGTTAGGTTGTATGGCATCGTCGGGCGGCGGGTTAATGCGGGCGTTAGGTGGCAGAGGAAACAATCAAATGACTAGTCCAACCGAGGAGATGCCAAAACGAGGCGCGCGAATGTTCATCCGCTTTGCCAATGATGTTACAGAGCAAGAGTTGGTGCAGCATAGTCAAGCGGATTACCAGCAACAGGCGCGAAACGTTAATCACAGAGGCTCGACTTGGAGTGCGGCAGAAATTAGTGCCAACATCTATTTTGAGATCGTATGTTTCGGGGCATTCTCATTGTCTATTGCCAGCATTATTCACACCGCACAGAAACGATTATTGCGTGGCAGCACCTTTGACAGGTTGGCGTGGGCAGCAGTTGACACCGGAATTTCTGATGCCCTGTACAAGGATGTATCGGAATTAGACCAAAAGTATCCGGGCCAGTCCCACACTGGCAGTGTCCCGGCACAAGCCGCAAAGTTAGCAGTCATCGGCTATAAACAGAACTTCACTGATTATAACGCGCAGGCCGATATGCTTGTACTTTCCCAACGTGGGCGGCCACTGGAACGTTGTTGCGTGCTGTTTTCACAGCGGCTTTCAGACTCAATCGACCCACTGCTTTGTAGGGAATTTCCAGCTTTTCAAAGGCAATGGATTCAGTTCGCTCGACAGATCGTGGATTGGACGGGCGAAATCGTACAGGAAGAGTTCCAAGGAACTGTTTAGCAGGATGCACAAGGAGGCCACCTAACAACCCATTGAACCGGACTCGCAATAGCGCGGCTCTTAAACTCTGTGTTGATTGCTCGCCGGTTAGTTTCGGGCGTTAGCCTCCTTCCTGTTCTGAATCCACATAATTCTGATATGATTCCGCTTGAGGTGATGACTTATGGCTGAAGCGGCTTTAATTAATCGCTCTGACGACATCCTTGGTGGCACACCCGTTTTCGCAGGTACTCGCGTGCCTGTCCAAACCTTATTCGATTATTTAGAAGAGGGCGACAGCCTTGATGAGTTCCTCGATGATTTTCCTGCCGTAACTAGAGAGCATGCCATCAAAGTTCTTGAAAAAATGAAGGAAACATTCTTGGCACAAGAATATGAAAGTGCTGCTTGATGAGTGTGTGCCGCGCAAATTAAGACGAGAGCTGGCGGAGCATGAAGTTCTCACGGTCACGGAGCGGGGCTGGTCTGGCATCAAGAATGGAGAACTCTTGGCATTGGCCGAAGCAGAGTTTGATGCCTTCCTCACAGTTGACCAAAATCTGAAATATCAGCAAAACCTCAAAGCATTTAACATCGGCGTCATTCTCTTGGTGGCGAGGAACAACCGCCTGAAGACGTTGCTGCCCTTAATGCCTAAAGCTAGGGAGGCATTAGAAAATATTAAGGCCGGCGATTTTGTTCGTGTGGGCGGAGGCTAACAACTCATTCAACCGGAGCGCGAGTTAGCTTGTCTTTCATCGAGAACTTGCGTAGATTCGGCGGCTCGTGCGCGCCGGTTAATTCGGGCTTTAGGCGCTCAAAGTAAAGAGGGGGAGCGGAGTAATATCATGCACAACATGCTACATGCATTGTATAGGAAGGTTCTACCTTCAAGCCTCAGAATAAGAATCAAAAAGCATTTGGCTATACATCAATCTACATTACCGGAAAGCAGGCACGATTATAAATTAACATGGAATCATTTGTCTCAGACGTTTCGGCAAGCAACTACACACGTTATTGGAGACGTGGGAGAAAACGAGATACGAGCTACTGCAGAAGAAACGCGAAAAGCTTTGGAGGCGAGCGTCGGGATTAACCCCGACGATGTCATCCTCGAAATCGGATGTGGCATCGGCCGCGTCGGGCAGGTGCTGGCACCTATGTGTAAGCAATGGATCGGTTGTGACGTGTCCGCCAACATGCTCGGGCACGCCCGGAGTCGGTTAGAGCCTTTTAGTAATGTAAATTTAGTTGAGACGTCCGGTTTCGATTTATCCCCGATCCCTGACACCTCTGTCGATCTCGTTTATTGCACCGTAGTGTTTATGCACCTGGATGAGTGGGATCGTTACAACTATGTTCTGGAGGCGTACCGTGTACTGCGACCGGGCGGGCGGGTCTTCGTGGATAATTTCAATTTGTGCTCAAATGAGGGTTGGGAGATATTTGAGAACCATCGGCGGCAATTTCCGCATTATCGTCCACCATACATTAGCAAATCATCAACTCCACAGGAAATTGAAGTGTATCTAAGGAGGGCGGGGTTCCAACAAATAATAATCCAGGAGCAAGGGGCATGGGTAAACGGTCGGGGAACAAAATGAGCGGAAATCGGACGAGTAAAAGTAGGAAGGTATGCCTCGATATTGTTGCCCGGTAAGATAAGGGACAAATTGGCTCGTAGTCCATAGCGGAGTAGATGATTGGATTCGGGGCCGCGCTTAACAACGACATGCACCCGACCGCGAATAGCGTTGCTTTCATCCGCAAGGCTTGTCGCTAATTGCGTTGTGTGCGCGGCAGGTGATGCCGGACGTTAGGCATCTGAAAAGGAGTGTTTGGAGAGCATCAAAACATGATGAGAGGATGGAACTATGAGCCAGTCTTTAGTAGCAACAGTCTTGCTAGACCCAACAGCAGGTGAGGTGTTCAAATGAGGGCTATCAGGGCACTGCTCCTTCTTATCATTCCTGCCACTGCGGTAGCTCATCCAGGCGGGGGGCTTATCGCCCTGGATGCGAATACTGTGATCTTCGGGGACTCGATGTACAACGCCGTCTGGCGACTTGAGAAGGGCAAGAAGCCGCAATCGCTAATGAAGAACTTTCACGCGCATTGGACGACCCGCGGCTTGGACGGGCAGATCTACTCAGAATCCTTCCAGGAGATAGGCGGCGCCGCTTTTCGCGTCGATCTCGACGGCGGCAAGCATGTCAAGGTTGCCGAAGAGTCGGATGTAGCCGCCTTAGTCTTTGCCGTCGGCAAACGCGGTGAACTCATCTTCCAGAAGGGAGCGCAGATTATGGAACGGACCCCGGGCGGAACCGTGACGCGGTTCCGAGGCTCGGGTGATGTCGCGAAGGGCGAACCACCTTTGCAGCAGGTCATCGCCTACACTTGGGCGGCCGACGAAACTCTTTACCTCTCTGACAGCGACCACCTCCGACGCGTGGGGAGCGACGGCGTTGTGCGGCTGGTAGCCCGAATTGATGGCAAGGTGATCGAGCCGAAGATTTGGAACTCGACAGGTGCGCCGCGGATTTGGAGCATTGCAATCGACGAGCGAAAACGCATCTATACTGCACTTCCTGATATCGGTCAGGTTGTTCGCATCGACGCGGACGGCTCGCAGCACGTCGTTGACCGGAGCGTTGGCGGTTGGCGTGTCACGGCGGTGGCGACGTTCGGCGATTCTGTCTTTCTGCTCGAAAGCAGCGACTCGTCCAACGCTGGTCAGCGCGTGCGGGTCATCCGCGGTTCCGGGAGAGTGGAACTGCTGGGCCAGATCGAGCCTTAAGGTTTTCGCGGCCTCTGCGGGGCGCGGGTGATGCCGGGCATTAGGCACTTCGAATTGTGATAGCGTGAGCGGCCAAGCAAGTTAATTCTCTCCGTTGAGGAAAGGGCGAGGCACTATGAAACGATTGATTATGCCTTCAGACCGTGCCGTCTCTCGGAAAACTTTCGTTTCGCGTGCGCTCTCCCTGTCTGCGGCTGCCGCAGTCATTGGCCCGCTCGTCTACGTGGCGGTCACGCTGTTACACCCTGGAGGCGTCGGGAACGACCATCCCGCGATCTTCCGACATTACGCCATGTCTCAGACCTGGGTCGTGATTCACCTCGTCCAGCTTGCGGCCCTGGTGGTGGGCCTGGTCGGCATTGCCGGGCTCGCTGCCTTCATGCTCCGGCTCCAGGATAACTGCCGCGTGCTCGCGCTGCTCGCGGTGGGTTTGGCGGCAGCCAGCATCCCCATCGCGGTCGCCCTCCAGGTCATTGATGGTATCGCGCTGAAGCGAGCGGTGGATGTTTGGATCGCCGAGGGTGGCACGGTGGGGTCGCCCAGCTTCGCCGCGGCGAGGGCCATCCGATGGCTTGAGGAGGGGTTCAATGCCGGCTTCGGCCTCACCCTGGGCTTGGCGGTCATCTTGGTCGGCGCCGCGATGGCGCGCGGAGCGGTCTATCCGCGCTTGCTAGGTTGGATCGGCGGCGCAATAGGGATTGCCGTCTTGATTGGCGCCATCATCGTTGCCGAGACAGGCTTCTCGCCTACCGCACAGACCTGGGTCTTGGCTCGCAACCCGGCTCTGTGGATTTGGACCGCGGTCGCCGGCGTCCTGATGTGGCGTCGCCTGCGGAGCCTCGACGCCACGCTTCCGACCTCGTCGCCTGGTTCCGATCAGGAACCAGGGCCGGCACGTTGATGGCCCGCGCAAGCGGTTTCGGCGTCAAAGGCTGCCGTCAGATTCGGCCACAACGCCGATCCTGGGCCGAACTCTGGCCGATCTGATAATTGGGGCGTTAGCTATGGGAGTAATTTATGGAGTATTAGCAGATGTCATGGCGCGGACGAGAAATAATTAACGGGCGCATCTCTAGTAACTGTTTGAGTCGTAGGCCGCGCCTAACAACTCATTCAACCGGAGCGCGGATTGGATGCTTTTCATGCTTGTCTTCTGCGATAGAATTGAATGCTCTATGCCGCGCCCGGTTAATTCGGGCGTTAGGCGGCCTGCGTTCTCGCGTTGCGGACGCGAGTGGTTGGGCGTCGGAGGGTGCGTCGCTGGATAGATAGAGGCACGACAAGCCCTGGAGGTGGATTTTTCCGGTTGTTTCCGCAAGAATGATGGCCACGAATAGATGACGAGATAAGCATGAGCAATCCCGCAGCACCATCGCTGCCCTCCGACACCAGCTCACGACGCTTCTACCATGGCACCCGGGCGGACCTGCAGCCCGGGGACCTGATTCAACCCGGCTATTCCTCCAACTACACCGAGCGGAGGTCGCCCTGGGTCTACTTCAGCGAGACCGTGTTCGCGGCTACCTGGGGAGCGGAGCTGGCAAAGGGCGAAGGGCCAGGCCGAATCTACCTGGTGGAACCGACCGGCTCGTTTATGGATGACCCCAATCTGACGGACAAGAAGTATCCAGGTAATCCCACGAAGTCCTATCGCTCCCGTGAGCCGCTGCGGGTCTTGGGCGAATACCTGGATTGGCAGGGACACTCCCCGGAGGAAATCCAGGCAATGAAGGACGCTATCGCGGGTCTGGAGCCCATCGACGACTGAGCTGCTTTCCGCGTGGGTAGAGAAGTCAGGGCATGGACATCCGTACGAGCGGGTCCAGCATTCTCAAATCAATAGGTGAGACCCAAAGGTCGGGCCGCCTAACAAGCTGATCAACCGGACGCGCAATTAGCCTGGCTTTCATCAATCAGCATCTCAGCGCGCCGGTTATCTCCAGCGTTAGACGCATGAGACAATTATGTCAAAACACCACATTATAATATCTGGTACTGGTCGGGCTGGCACAACATTCTTGATCCAGTTGTTTACGGCCCTCGGCTCTCATACCGGATTCACTGACCTCACATCAGCAGTCTCCTCAAACAGCAATGCGGGCATGGAATGGGACCTGCGCAGCGCAGATGCTCCGTACATAATAAAAAGCCCATGGCTGTGTGATCATCTGGATGATGTACTTGAGAGCACGGATATTGTCATTGACCATGCTATTATCCCTATAAGACACCTTTACTCGGCCGCTGAAAGTCGCAGGGATGTAACACGAAGAACGGATAGTACTGTTTACTCGGGAGTGATACCTGGAGGTCTTTGGCACACAAACAACCCCCAACAGCAAGAAGCCATCTTGGCTAATCAGCTATACAAGATAATCTACACAATTGCGAAGCGAGACATCCCTATGACGCTATTGTATTTCCCCAAATTTATCTATGACCCGGAGTACCTTTACAGAAAGATTGAGGCGACCTTGCAGGGAATAAGGTATGAAAGATTTTTGGAGACATTCGAGCAGGTGGCACGGCCAGATTTAGTTCATAGATTCAGCCCGGAGGACGCAGCAGAGATATCACCCCCAAAGGAGGCAGATCAATCAGAAGACAGATAATAGTTTGCGAACTACTTGTCCCTGCGTCTAACAACTCATTCAACGCGAGCGGCGTTAATTGAATGGCTGCGCTCGGCGCGGGTTAATTCGGGCGTTAGGCGCTCGCACGAGTTCGCCGTTTTAAATGAGCGGACAGTATACTCGATGACGAGTCGTTTCCGTTTAACAGGAACTGAGGTTATATGCGAAGTAAATCCGGCCTTCTTGTTTGCCTCGCCGTGCTCTCGTGCATGACGCCGCTTAGCGCTATGAGCCAACAAAAGAAAGATGTAGAGACTTCCGCAGGTGAAGATAGCTGCTTAAAGCAAACAACCGTCAAAGTCGCGAACCGCGATCTCATCATCACACTGCATGACGCGGAACAGATCAAGCTGACCGTGGAGAAATATCTAGTCAAGGCAAGGCCGAAACTGAAGCCATCAGTGCCTGGGCCGGGTGAGGTGTTTATTGATTGCTGGGGCACGGTACGCATGGGCGCGTGGATATTAGAGTCATCATTTTCTGATGAGCCGGAATTACGTTTAACTTTCCGCCTACATAACAGTGAATATCTAATTGTTCGACGAGAAATTCGTGTGCGGCAGGCCGAGGGGCAATGGAAAGTGGTCGGAGACGGGCGCGTAACGTATCATCGAGAGCCCAAATGATAGGCGCAGAGGCGATGTCGAGGTTTAGCTATGCGTAATAAATCACCTTTTGATCTGATGGTAGTGATTTTGGGCTTCGTTATCAGCACCATTTTTATAAGTCTGCTGGCAATGGGCCAGGCGGCCGTTCAGGAGAAACCGAAGCTCAAGGATTTCGGCTCCAGCCTCGACCGGCTCAAGTGGGACCCGAGCAAGAAGGTTGCCGTCGAAACCAGACCTAAGAAGGAGAAAAAAAAGCCGGAAGAAGAGGATGTCGTGCGTGTGGAGACCTCGCTCGTCGTCTGCGACGTCTTAGTCCTTGATAAGCAAGGGCGCTCGGTGAAGGGCTTGACCTCGAACGATTTCGTCGTGAGCGAGGACGACGAGCCGCAGCAGGTAGGCACTTTCGCGCTCGGAGACAATGCGACCGTCCCACGCTCTATAGTCCTCATCATTGATTACAGCAGCAGCCAGTTTCCCTTCATCAAGACCAGCGTCGAATCGGCAAAAATTCTGGTTGATAAACTGAACCCGGGCGACAGGATGGCGATAGTCACCGACGATGTTAAGGTACTTACGGACTTCACACGGGATAAAGAGAAACTCAAAAGTAAGTTGGAATCTTTAGCCAAGAGGGCCGCGTCCGAAGAAGGTCATTTATATCTTCCGGCCCGCCGGCGGTTCGGCCGCAGCGCCCAATTCAGCGCGCTGATGGCTACCCTGAAGGAGGCATTTGACGGCGAAGACCTGCGCCCCATCATCATATTCCAGACAGACGGCGATGAGTTGGGTCTGCTGAGAGACCCCGTCTTTAACATGCTCCCCCCTCTTCATTTATTGCCTCCGGACATGCGGAAAGAGCAGCAGCAGATGGCCGCGCTTATGCAAAAGTATCGGATGGATAATATGAGGGAGTTCAGTCTGAGGGATGTTTACAGGGCGGCAGAGATGGCGCGGGCGACGATCTACCCGATCATCCCCGGTTTCCGGCTCGTCGGGCTGACGCCGGAACAGCAGTTAGAGCAATTCAAAGCCAATAGGGAAAAACACCTGGCGACTTGGTTCAAGCCGGGGGAGAGGGAAAAAGCGAGGGAGCGCGCGGAGAGGATGCCGGTCGAAGCTGAGAGGTACCTGATGGAGCAGTCACTTAAAGTGCAGATGGCTCTGCTGGAGGTGGCAAGGATAACCGGCGGGTGGACGGATTTTTTGGAAGACCCGTCACAAGCAGCGGATGTATATTCGCGCATTCTCTCTGACATCAATCACCGCTACGTCATTGGATATTACCCTTCCCATAAGGAGCGAGACGGCAAGCGGAGGGAGGTGAAGATCGAGGTGCGCGGCCACCCGGAGTACACGGTCTGGGGGCGCAAATCATATTACGTGCCTAGCCGTGATGAATAGGGGCGACGACGAGGATGCGCCTAACAATTCGATCAACCTGACGCGCAATCAGCTCGCCTTTTATCTTTAATATCCCGCGCGCGCCGGTTAATTCGGGCGGTGGGCGGCTACTTTGATTTTGCGAGACATGAATACATTGATACTATGCTCGGCGAGCTTGAGAATTTATGTTCCGTCTCGTTGAAAGAAATGAAAATGAAGGATGAGCGAGTCTATCGTAATTATCATGGAGAGTTTATCAACAGCCGGGTCGTAAAAGGTTTGCTTTTGGCCGAAGCCGTATATGCCTCTAAGCTGGAATTGCCAAAGCACTCGCATCGCCACGCCGGTTTCTGTCTTATTCTTCAGGGCGGGTACACGGAATCTTACGGTAAGGCGTCGCTTGAGTGTGAACCCTCGTCCGTGAAATTTCAGCCTGCCGGAGAAGAGCACTCGGACGTTTACGGAAACGAGATGGTGCGGTCCTTTATTATTGAGCTTCAATCCGAGTGGCTCACGCGGATGGGGGCAATGTCACTGGTGGAGAATAGCCCGCTGGTGTATAAGAACAGTTCTTTAGCGTGGTTAATGACGAGGCTCCGCGCGGAGTTTCAATCCACGGAGGATGAATCGCCGCTCTTGATCGAAGGACTCGTCCTTGAGCTTATTGCCGAAACATCCCGAGGCCGGAGGAGACTGTCCGGAGGCAATCCTCCGCTCTGGCTTCAACGGGCCGAGGAATTTATCCACGAGCAATTCTCACATCCGCTAACCCTTTCGCTCATCGCAAAATCCGTAGGAGTCCACCCCGTCTATCTCGCGAGCTCATTCCGCCGCTATTACCACCAGAGCATAGGAGAATATCTGCGGCATCTGCGCGTTGAGTTTGCCTGTCATAAAATCCACACCTCTAATGATGCGCTCGCGGAGATCGCTCTGGCGGCGGGTTTCGCGAACCAGTCTCACTTCACCCAAACCTTCAAACGAATGACTGGAATGAGTCCTGCCAAATACAGGGCCGCACGGCGTCCATCTTAATCCAAGACAATACCTTTCGATTGTGAAAGAACCGAACCGCCCTTCTGTCGTAATTTTAAGGGAAAGGCTCAAGGCTTGACTCGGTAAACCACGCGGCAATGTATGAAGGGTTGAAGGATTATTATGAAAAGATTATTCCTTATTTTCACGTTTGTCCTGAGCTTGTTAGCTTCGGTAATCTGCCACGCTCAAGAGCGCGCCGCTAAGCCCTCTCCTGCTACAGAAAGAGTGGATGCGCTGTTCGCTCAGTGGGACAAGCCGGACTCGCCGGGCTGTGCGCTGGCAGTTATAAATGGCGGTCAAGTCATCTTTAAACGCGGATTCGGCAGGGCCAACCTGGACTATGACATTCCCATCTCCTCACAATCCGTTTTCAATATCGCTTCTACGTCGAAACAGTTTACGGCAGCGAGTGTCGCTCTCCTGGCGACACAAGGGAAAATCTCGCTGGATGACGACATCCGCAAACACCTGCCTGAAATACCGCCATACCCAATCCCCGTGACCATTCGTCAGCTCATTTATCATACCAGCGGTATTCGTGAATACTCTCATCTGATGCAGTTAGCCGGCATCAGGTTCCAGGACGCACCGGATGAAGAAGTATTCAAGATAATAGCCCGGCAGAAGGAGCTTAATTTCAGACCGGGCGACGAATACCTGTACAGCAATTCCGGCTACTTCTTATTAGCGCAAATAGTAAAGAGAGTAAGCGGCAAGTCGTTGCGCGAGTTTGCCGAAGAGAATATTTTTAAGCCCCTGGGGATGGTCAACACCCGTTTCCATGATGACAATACGGAAGTTATAAAAAACCGGGCGACGGGTTATTCCTCTCGAAAGGGTGGGGGTTTTTCAGTTGAAAGAACTATCTCCGACCATATAGGTGATGGCGGTCTTTTAACTACTATTGATGACTTGATTCTTTGGGACAGAAATTTCTACGGGAACAAGTTGAACGGAGGACAAGAGCTTATCAATCTGCTGCTCACTCCGGGCACACTTAATAGCGGTGGAAAATTAAATTATGTCTTCGGTCTCGACATCGAGCAATACAAAGGCTTGAAGATGTTTGGTCATGGCGGAGCCTATAACGGCTTCAACTCCGACATGATCCGATTTCCAGATGAGCGATTCTCTGTCATTTGTCTATGCAATTTATCCAACATTGAATCGGGAAGGCTGACGAGGCAAGTGGCTGATATTTATCTCGCCAATGAGTTAAAAAAAGCTGAAGTTAATAATATAGCTTCTTCCCCAGAGGCAAAAATCATCAGTCTGCCGGAAAAGAGTTTGGCCGCCGTAGCTGGCTCTTACTTTAACTTCGTCAGTAATAACTTTAGACGCTTGTATGTCAGGGACGGCAAGCTTATTTACTCCAGAGGCTCCAGCGAGAGCGAGTTAGTGCCGCTCGGCAATGACCGCTTTCTGATGCTCGGGGTGCCGGACAGAATCGAGATCAGCTTCAAATCGCCACGACCGGGCGCCCCTTTGCAGATGCTCACATCGGCTAATGGCGGGAAGCCTATCATTCATGAGCGCGTCGAACCGGCGTCTTACACGTCACAGCAGTTAGATCAGTTCGCAGGGACTTATTACAGCGAAGAGATAGACGCGACCTATGTCATAGCTTTTCAAGATAACAAGCTAATCCTGCGAAGGAAAAATGTAGATGAGGCCCCACTTCAATTATTATTCGCCGATACTTTCTCGTCAGTGGGGAGTGGCACGTTGAGTTTCACGCGCAACGACCAGAATCATGTATCAGGTTTCTTTGTAAACACGGGGCGCGTCAGAAAACTCCGTTTCAATAAAAAGTAAGGATCTCCTGTTCCTCGCCGCGCGCCGCCCAAAAGTCATTCGAGCGAACTGCTCGCCAGCTTGCCTCTCATCAAAGTTGTGTGATTTCTTCTACGTTGTGTGTTGCGGGCGGGCAGCCGCTCAATTCGGGCGTTATGCCGCTATTAGCGACATCTAAGGAGGTTTCTATGAGCCCAAAGAAGGAAACGCAAGAGTCCGCCAAGAGCGCTACCGCGATCAACAAGAAGTCCAGGGGATTCACGGACGAGGAACGGGCCGCGATGAAGGCTCGCGCCCAAGAACTGAAGGCGGAAGCGCGCGCGAACAAGAACAAAGCGGAGGGGGAAACGGACGTGCTCGCGACAATCGCCGCGATGCCGGAACCGGATCGCGCCATGGCCAAGCGGCTGCATGAGATCATCAAAGCCAGCGCGCCAGCCCTCTCGCCGAAGACCTGGTATGGGATGCCCGCTTATGCCAGGGACGGCAAGGTCGTCTGCTTCTTCCAAAGCGCGCAGAAGTTCAAAACAAGGTACGCGTCGCTCGGCTTCAGCGACGCGGCGAACCTCGACGAAGGCGCTCTGTGGCCGACCGCCTTCGCGCTCAAGGAGTTGACTGTCGCCGAAGAGGCAAGGATCGCCGCGCTTGTGAAGAAGGCGGTGAGCTGAAGCCTGATCGCAAGTGTAAGAGACCCCGAGAAACGATGTACGTGGAGATCGCCGCCCAACAACGCCATGCACCTGACGCCCCGGCACGCTGCCTCTCATAGAACTTGTGTAGGGGCGCGGGTGATGCCGGGGTTATGCCGCTTCGCGTAGCGCGTATTCTGATTTTGGTTTAACGGGAGGATTAGCTAACCATGACACGGAAGCTATTGTTTGTGGTACTGCTCGCGACCTTCTGCGCAGCCACGACAACGGCCCAAACATCAAGCGGCCCTTCCAAAGGGACATTGATCCTTACTGGGGGAGACCAGGAGACAGGCATTAAAGAGTTCGTCTCCCTTGCCGGAGGACCTGACGCAAATATCGTTTACATCCCCACGGCAGCTTCGAGCCTTAGACTCCCTTCCGGCATAATATGGGAGTGGTTGTACACCGACACCTTACCAGCAAACACGCCTGAGTTTAAGCAGGAACTCTGCAAGCTGTTTGGCGTTAAAAACATCACGATCCTGCACACCAGGAATCAAAAAACTGCTAACTCTAAAGAATTTGTCGAGCCTCTGCGTAAGGCGCACGGCGTCTGGTTAAGCGGCGGCAACCCCGGCCGCCTGTCACAGGCTTATCTCGGCACGCGGACGCTACGGGAGATCGAGGCCGTACTGGAGCGCGGCGGTGTCGTCGGCGGCAACTCGGCGGGGGCAATTATTCAGGGTTCTTATACGATCAGAGGCAATCCGGACAAGCCTGTATTAATGGTCAAAGGGCGCGAGCGCGGGTTCGCGTTTTTGAAGAATGTCGCTGTCAACCCTCATTTGTCGGAAGCGATGCGGCAGAATGAGTTGGTGACCATCCTGGACAGTTACCCGAAGCTCCTGGGGATCGGCATTGATGAGAAAGCGGGGATTATTGTTAAAGGAGATCGCTTTGAAGTGTTCGGTCAAGGGCGGGTGGCCATCTACGACAACAAGAAATACGACAGGAACTGGTACTACTGGCTCTCGCCCGGAGATCAGTTTGACCTGCGGACTCGCACAGCGCAGCGTGCTTCTAAGGCTAAATGACCTCAATCGGGGGCGGGCTAACATCTCATTCAAGCGGCTGGGAGTGTGAGTTCAGGAATGACAGCGACTCCAATGTCAGTATTTACTACACCGTGAATTACTTCAGCAGTTTCCCGTCCGGTGATACATAAAAGTTCATGAGAAATATACTGGCATTGCTTTTGACTCTTCTCTTCCCCGCGTTGCTTGTCGCCCAGACGGGTCCGACTAATCAACCGCTTGTTTTAACTCACGTCACGGTCATAGACATGACGGGCGCGCAGCCGAAGCCGGACATGACCGTGGTGATTGCTGGCAACCGCATTGCAGCACTTGGCAAAACGAGCGAAGTTCTCGTACCGCAGAATGCCAGACTGGTGGATGCCAGGGGCAAGTTTCTGATTCCTGGCTTGTGGGACATGCACACGCACACCAACTGGAATCGCAGGGCTGTTGAAGTCGAAGAACGGTTCTTCCCTTTATTCATCGCTAATGGCGTAACCGGAATCCGCGAGATGGGAAGCCTTTTCTCAATCGAGCGATTTAACCGCTGGCGCGCGGCATCTGCGGCTGGAAATCTTTTAGCCCCGCGAATCATCGTCGGAAAGATGGTGGCTGGCCCCGATGACAGTTCGCTTGCCATCACAGTCCGTAATGAGCGCGAAGCACGTGAGGCGGTGCGACGTGTCAAACGTGAGGGTTATGATTTCGTTAAGGTGCATGGCAAACTTTCGCGCGAATCGTTGCTGGCAATCGCTGATGAGGCGAGCCGGCAAGACATTCCGTTTGTCGGCCATGTTCCAGCAGACATGAACCCGGGCGAAGCTTCGGATGCCGGAATGAGGAGCATCGAACACCTGTCTGGGATGATTACGGCAGCATCAACGAATGAAGAGGAGCTACGAAAAGAGGAGCTTGATTTCGGAAGAAGGTTCGCGGGATTAAAGGGGCGCGCTCTGCTCCTGGAATCAGTACGCCTCGACAACAGATTATTTGACACCTATAGCGAGGCGAAGGCTGCGCGTCTGTTCCAACGCTTCGTCCGAAACAACACCTGGCATTGTCCTACGCTGGTAATTCATCGTCCGTTCGCCCTTGTCACCGATCCGAGCATCTACAACGACCCGCGCTTCCGCTACATTTCGGCGGACAGAAGGCGTAGGGATGCGCCTTACTGGGATGACTTGCGCTCCCGGCCCGCAGAGCAAATTGCCGCGTGGGATAGGAACTATCGGTTGCGACTCAGACAGGTGGGCGCGGCGCATCGCGCGGGCGTGCAACTCCTCGCCGGTACGGATACATGCTCGATGGGCAGTTCTTATCCTATCGCCGGCTTCAGCTTGCACGACGAGCTTGCTTTGTTCGTGCAAGCGGGTCTCACGCCGTTGGAGGCTCTGCGCACCGCGACATATAATCCGGCGAAATACCTAGGCTTGCTGGACTCTCTGGGCACAATCGAGCAGGGCAAACTCGCTGACCTCGTGCTGCTTGATGCTAACCCGCTCGAAAACATCACTAACACGCAGCGCATTAACTCCGTCATCGTCAATGGCAGATACTTCCCGAAAGAGAGATTGCAAGAGATACTCAATCATATCGAAGCAACCGCTAACGAGAGATAAAACGACCTCGAATGGTTAGGCAATGAAGGGAGACGTTGATGTGACAACAATTGGGACTGTTGAAAGTTTGTGGCGTTACCCGGTTAAAAGCATGAGCGGCGAGGCCGTGACTGAAGCGTTTATGGGATTTTCCGGGTTTTACGGCGACCGATGCTTCGCCTTCAAGAATTCAGCCGCGCGCAAAGGATTTCCTTATCTGAACGCAACGGCACAGGAGCAAATGCTGCGCTATCGTCCACAGTTTCGTTACGCCGATAGAGCGGCGAAACCGCCGAATTTGACCGAAGCGATGAGCATCGCGCCCGGTGTCACTCCGGCAAACGCCGAACCGAACGATTTGATGTTGGATGTCGTTACGCCGTCAGGCGCGGTCGTCGCTGTTGATGACCCGGCGTTGATAGAAATGCTCGTTGAAGGATTGCGAGGTGAAAATCAACTCACGCTCGTGCGTTCAGATCGCGCGTTGACCGACTGTCGCCCGGTCTCACTGATTAGCCTGCAAACCGTCCGGCAGGTCGAAGCAGAGTTGGGCATTCCGATTGATAAACGACGCTTTCGGGCAAACGTCTATTTTGATCTCGCATCGGATTACGGCTTTGCCGAGGATGAGTTGGTCGGACGCCGTCTGCGTATCGGTTCGAGCGCGGAGATTATGGTTCTGGAACGCGACCCACGCTGTAAGATAATGTCGCTCGACCCTGACACTAGCGAACACAACCCGGAAGTTTTTCGCAAAGTCGCCCAAGCTCACGGTGCCTGTGCAGGTATTTATTGCGCCGTTTTGGTTGAAGGGATTTTAACGAAAGGCGATTCAATCGAGCTGATTGACTAATAGCATGAGGCTGGAAACGCTATTAAAATGAAACAATCAATCGTGCATGTAGCATTGGTCATCAGAGATTATGATGAAGCCATAGAGTTTTACACGAAGAAGCTCCATTTCACCTTAGTCGAAGATACCTATCAGCCGGAGCAAGATAAGCGCTGGGTAGTAGTTGCTCCTCCCGGTTCGATTGGAACCACATTGCTGCTGGCCAGAGCGTCGAAACCGGAACAGGAATCTTTCATTGGCAATCAATCCGGCGGGCGAGTGTTTCTATTTCTCAACACTGATGATTTTTGGAGGGACTACAATGAGATGGTTTCAAACGGGATAAAGTTTGTGAGAGAGCCTAAGGAAGAGATATACGGCATGGTGGCTGTCTTTGAAGATTTGTACGGGAATCTATGGGATTTGCTGGAACTCAATGATGACCATCCAATTTCCAAGCGAGCCGGGCGTTAGTCGCCTCGTAAAATGCAGGCTTGAAATCCAGGAATGCGAATGCCTTTGCCACAAGCTCAACGCTTGAGCGACTACACTAACATTTGGGTTGAAATCCTTGTTGCCACTTTCACCATTCTGCCCTTTTTGGTGTTGGCTTATTTTTACCCTTTGCTGCCGGAGCGCATACCTTTGTTTATGAACTTGAATGGCGAGGTGGCAACCTGGGGTGAAAAAAGTTGGCTGTCGGTTTTCCGTGTAGCGTTGATGGCGGCTGTGACACAAGTAGTTTGTCTGCTGATGAAATATGGCGTTGTGCAATCCGAAGTCGCTTTGCCTGAAAAAAATGCTGGCGAGTATGCGCGGCTTTATAAACAGAGCATTATTCTTAGTGCTGGCTTGTGGGATTGGTTTCGTTGTATAGCTGCGTTGAAGATGGGTGCGGCGACGCTCGACACCATTTTTCTCAGTATCGAGCGCTTCAAGTTTCTCTCAAAACCAGCCTTCACCCTCACTCTTATCGTTGCTTTGCTCTCAATCCCAGTCGCACTTTATTACGGCTATCGTCTTTTCATATTGAGGCGCAGGATTAAAGAGAGTTTCGGAAATGCGAGCATCAAAAGGCCCGTTGACGCAAGCCGTTTGTATGGTGGCGTCTTGTATTTCAATCCATCTGATTCGGCTCTGTTCGTGAGCAAGTATGTTTTCAATTTCGCTAATATGTGGGCATGGGTTTTCATCGCGTGTATCATTGCCTATCCCTTGCTGATATTCTTGCCAGGGTAACAGGTTTCGGCGAATGTTGGAGACATCTCACAATGATAAATCTGAAGCGCTCAATTTTAATCGTAGCTCTCACGTTTGCTCTTTCTTCCGTGGCGTTTACTCAAACGCAGAAGCGAGCCATCTATTTATCTGACCACAGTGTCGTAGCTGGCGAGCGCTCCCTTGACGGCGATGAAGATGATCGCCCCCTGGTGGAGCTTATTGATATTCAAGTTGCCAGAAACCGCATCGCTCCCGGCAAGCCATTTATTGCCGATGAACATTGGCTTAAGAACTTGAAAATCAGAGTAAAAAATGTAAGCGGCAAGCGCATGATCTGTCTGGCGCTGACGTTCGGCTTGCTCGAAGGGATTAACCAGGAGCTTCAACCGTCTGCTTCGTGGGGCTACAAATTTGGTTTTCAATTCGGCAAGTTTTATGAGGGTAAGGTTGAAGTAGAAACGACCTCGAAAATTTTTCTACAGCCGAACGACGAGGTGGAATTAACCTATGAGAGCCTCGATAATTTCACTAAACAGGCGCTGGGTAAGGTTGGCGAGGGCACGTTCCATAAAGCCGAGTTTTTAGGTGCTCTTGTTCAATTTGAAGATGGCGAATGGAAAGATAGTGACCTGCTTATTCGCCAGAAGTAATAATTTCGATGTGAGCGTAACGTAACAACTCACGCAACCGGACGCGCAGTTAGCGACGAGAAAGTAGTTGGAGTATTTGTCAAAGCTACTTATGGTGTGCGCGCGGCGTGCGGTGCGATTGATGAGCAGTTAAAGACGTAGAAGGAATGTCGGGCAGATTATTGACTTGAGACGCGAATTGGCATAAAAGCCTCTGCGTAATAAGCACACATCTTTAATCTCAGAGGAGAATTGTCATGGCCGTTTACATGGTTGAGCGTGATCTTCCGGGCGTCACAACGGATCAACTGGCCGCCGCCCAGAAGGCTGCCATCGAAACCGGGGAGCAGTTTACAGCCGAAGGAAAGAACGTGCGCTACATCCGCACCACTTTTGTGCCTGACGAGGCGCACTGCATGTGCCTTTTTGAAGCGGACAACGCAGACCTAGTTCGAGAGGTGAATGAGGCCGCGCAGATTCCTTTTACGCGAATCGTGGAGGCTATGGACCTAACGCCTTCCAAATAGCTCGTCCGAGGTATTGAATTTGTACGCCGGTAAAGTCGCCGCGGACATCGGCGCGCTGTAGTGGTGTGACTGATGCCTCAACCCGCGTCTAACATCTCATTCAAACCGAGCACGGGGTAGCCTGGCTTTCCTCAATCAGCCTGCGATTGATATTTAAAGGCTTTCGCCCGGGCCAGTGTAATTCGGGCGTTGCGCATCTTTGAGGAAAGCTGGAATGAGAATTGTCATCTGGAATTGCCACATGGGCCTGGCGAAAAAATACAGGCAACTTTTATCTCTCAAACCTGATCTTGCAGTAATCCCGGAATGCGCTGAGCCTTCGGTTGTGCAGGCTAAAGCTGATGAATTTGTGCCGACTTCCGCTGTCTGGATCGGTGAGAATGTAAATAAGGGCCTGGCTGTTTTCTCGTTTTCCAGCTTTAAGCTTAAACTCCATAAAGCATATGCTCCGGAGTTTCGCTGGATTGCGCCGATAGAAGTAGTCGGAGACTATAATTTCAACCTCCTCGCGGTCTGGGCTTTCTTTTCCACCAACCGCCCTAAAGGATATCGCGGCGTGGTGCTCGAAGCGTTGGAGCACTATAAACGTTTTTTGAAGAGTAAGGAGTCCGTTTTCGCTGGAGATTTCAATAATAATGTGATTTGGGATAAGCCCCGACGCGATTATAACCACTCAATCGTCACAGAGACATTGCGAACAGAGTTTGCGGTCGAAAGCGCTTATCACGTTTTTAATTCGGAGCCTGAAGGAGCCGAAACCTTCCCGACACTTTACTGGCTCTGGAGAAAAGAGAATCCTTATCACATTGATTATTGCTATATTCCGACTTCGTGGATTCGGCAGGTTACAGATGTTCGTGTCGGGAGCTATGAAGACTGGAGAGCCTATAGCGATCACGTTCCCGTAGTCATTGATGTCGCATTGTAAGGGGCGCTTAATTCGGCAGGCGCGGCCAGACAACGCATTCAACACGAACGCCTCGATAGCATTCCTTCATGTAGTAAGAGATGGGGAGGTATTTTGAAGTGTTCATATTCCTTATAATACTTTCCGTCATCGTGCTGGCGATTATCGTTTTAATCGTTCTGGCGAAGCTTGAAGCGTTCGAGGCGGTGCCTCTACTCAAAGCAATTAAACGTAATCGCACTGAAGAGGCTTTGGCGCTCCTCAAACAGGGCGCAGATATAAACCTCAAAAACAAGCTTCAGGAGACCCCTCTGATCTGCGCCGCTTATGCTGGAAACATCGCGGTCGCCAAAGTGCTCGTTGAATCCGGGGCGGAGGTTAACGCCCAATCAATACCCGCGCGTTATTCTGCTCTGCTATGGGCTGCGCTCAACGGCCACGCGGAGATCGTTCGGCTGCTGATCAAGGCCGGGGCAGATGTGAACGTTCAGGATTGGGAAGCGAACACCCCCTTGATGCGCGCGGCACAATCGGGCCATCGGGAAGTGGTGGAAGATTTGATTGCAGCCGGGGCAGACAAAAACGCCAGGAACAAAGAAGGTAAGACGGCTTTGACCATAGCGATACTGTTCAAGCGCGTGGACGTCGCCCGCACGCTTATCAAAGCCGGGGCCGAAGTGAACAGAATTGATAATAGAGGCGCGAGCGCCCTCCAGTGGCTCTTGAATACTCAGCAATACGATACGGCAGAGGCCCTTTTCGATGACATGGTGTCGGCGGGCCTTGAGATAAATGGGAAAGATTCCGGCGATGTCACACAATTAATGTCAGCCGTTTCGGTTGCGGTCCGTGAGAAGGCCAAGGGCAGCCACCCACTACTTAATATCATAAGAAAACTGGTCGGAGCAGGGGCCGACGTCAGCGCTGCTTTAGGGATAGCACAGATGCACAAGGCAGACGCCCAAAGGGCAGACCCCATGGGTCTCTTCGACAAACATATCAAGGATGTCATTGACATCTTAACAAGCAGATAGCCTGGGGCTGGCCCTCAATAGAGATACTTATTATGAAGTCGGATGGGGACTGATTTGATCAGTCTGCGATTCTAAGCTCAGATGAAAACAGCCCATCTCATTGTTGGAGTGATTGTCGTCGTCGCCTTCTTACTGACGGGCCAGTTCATGGACTTTCATCAACCGAAGATGGAGGAGTTAGATGGCGGGACAAGGATGATGTTCCGTTCAAGGCATATCTATATCCTGCTGGCGGGACTGGTTAATCTGGGAATCGGAGCCTATTTCACCTACCACAAAGAGGGATGGCGTCGAACCCTACAGTTGATCGGTTCCTGCCTCGTTATCATCGCCCCTTTTTTGTTGCTGGGCGCATTCTTCTATGAGCCGAAGCTTGGGGGTTTGGATAGGCCATTTACGTTACCGGCAATTCTAGCGCTCTCCATAGGCGCGCTCTGCCATCTGTTCAGCGGCATGAGACGAGGTGAATGATGCGTAATCGAATTAGCTTTGTAATCGCAATAGTCTTGATATTCCTGGCTTGCGGCTCCGCCGAGAAACCTGCCAGCGTAAAAACCGACACTGCTGCGGCGGTTCAACAAACAACTTACTGGGTGGTGATAATGAACACCCTCATTGGAACCGAATACATCTCTGAAGTGTGCCCTTTACCTGTTGATGATAAGGAAAGTGTCGCCGCGGCGGCCAACGGGTGGGGTAGTAGTAAAGGGCGTATGGCAAGTGAAAGCTCTGTTCATAAGTTCGCAAGCCGGGAGGACGCGGAAAAGTTTCGCAAAGAAAAAAGGCTGCTGGATTTAGAGCTCAACGCAGGCGAGTTAATAAAATATCTTTGCATCGGGCAGACATTGCCGCCGCCCAAAGATTATTGGGTCATTATCATGCAAAAGAGCGATTGGAGTCTTTATATCTCTGAGGTTTGTCCTTTACCCGCCTATGACAAGCAAAGCATTGTAGTGGCGGCCAGCAGATGGAGCACGGGCAAAGCTGGTTTGACAGTTGAAGGCGCTTTTAGCTTTACAAGCCAGGAAGAGGCGGAAAAGTTTCGTAGAGAAAAAGCGTTGCCAGCTTTGAACCTCAACGCGAACACCCTGCAAAAGTACTTGTGCGCCATCCAGCCCTATCCCTCAAATGCAGGTAAAACATCGCCGTAAAATTTCTGCCAGAAAACTATTTTTTCCGTCGGTTTGATACGGCGCATCGAACAGGTTTGAGACTTGATGCGTTCGGAGGAGAGTGTGAGAAAGTTATCCATTGTATTGATATTGGTCGTCGCGTCGTGTGGAGTCGCGTTCGCTCAGGCTGAGCCGGTCAGTGAATTGCGGCGGATGTTCGATTACGATCCGAGGCTGCCGCTGGACGTGAAAGAGGCTGGAGTCGAAGAGAGAGACGGCGCTCGCGTCCACGATATCTCTTATCAAAGTCCGAAAGGCGGCAGAGTCACAGCCTACCTGGTCGTCCCTGACGGTAAGCGGCGAAGATTTGCCGGTCTAATTTTTATGCACCCTCGTCCCGGTAGCCGGAACATCTTTCTGGACGAAGCATTGTCCCTGGCGAAGGCCGGCGCGGTCTCATTGCTGATAGATGCGCCCTTTTCGCGCGCAGGGGATTCGAAACGTGAATTTGACCCGACCGTGACTAAACCTGAAGCCGACCGCGACATTTACATTCAGACCGTTGTTGATTTGCGGCGCGGCGTGGACCTGCTCGTTTCGCGCACGGATGTGGACCCGAAGCGCATAGGTTTCGTTGGACACAGTTATGGCGCGCACACGGGCGCGGTTTTGGCAGGCGTGGAGAGGCGAATCAAAGCCTATGTGATTATGGCAGGTGCGCCGAGTTTGACGGAGTTTTTGCGAACCAGCACGCTGCCGCCGATTGTGAAGACGCGCGAATCGCTGACGAAAGAACAACAGAGCAATTATTTCAACACCTTGGCTAACGTTGATCCGATTAATTACATCGGCCATGTCGCACCGGCCGCGCTCTTTTTTCAGTTCGGCAAGACGGACGCCTATCCAACTGAGGAAACGGCCAGGTCCTATTCGGAGAAAGCAAGCAACCCGAAGCACGTCAAATTTTATGAAGCGGGACATGCCCTTAACGATGAGGCGAGGCGTGACCGTGCGGCATGGCTCAGAAAGCAAATAGGTATAGGCAAGTTGAATTGACTTCCCTGGCCCGATGTAGAATGTTATTTGCTACGCACAGTCTAATTCGGGCGACAGGTACATGGTGTGAATAATCTATGGACATAGAGAGCTTGCGTGATTTCTGCCGGACACTACCGGCGGTCACAGAAGACATCAAGTGGGGAAACGACCTCTGCTTCTCAGTGGCTGGCAAGATGTTTTGCGTGGCCGGACTGGAGGGGCCGCTGACCGTCTCCTTTAAGGTGCGGGATGAGGAGTTTGACGAACTGGCGAACTCGCCGGGGATGCGACCCGCGCCTTACGTTGCGCGCTACAAGTGGGTGCTCGTTGAGGATGTCAGCAGACTCAGCCGCAAAGAGTGGGAGCACTACCTTAGACAATCGTATGACCTGGTAAGAGCCAAACCACCGAAGAAAGTTGCCCGGCAGTATGGCCTGGCATAGTCGTCATTGAAATCCATTGACATTAAAAATCCGGCGGAAATATCATCCAGCGTTGAATGTTATGAGGAAAATGCTTTTATTCAGTTACCTAATGTGCATTTTCTCCTTGACCGCATCCGCTCAGGAGAGTTTGGATGATCGGCCATTGTCCTCGCTGAGAGGCGATTACAATCAAGTCGGGATTGTTGCCCGCGTCAAGGTCAAGGAAGTTAAATTCGCGGCTCCCGACGTTCATCCACTCTATCTTCTCCGGTCCGAAGTGATTGAGCCATTTAAGGGCAAGCTGCGGCGTGGGCAAGTGCTTGAGTTTTATCTGGCCGTTGAAGAAGGCTTCGATGTGAATACTCGTCTTGGTGATTGGATAGTATTCCTGGAGGGTAGTTCTAACACCCCTGATAAAAAGTGGGGCTGGTTTGTCTTAGAGAATTCGAGTCTCCCTTATTCAAAGCAAATCGTCGCCAAACTGAGGAAGATTAAGAGCGCAAGCGTGCGCGGGAGAAACAGAAGAGGAGTTTGAAATGAAGCATTCTGTCAGCGGCACTCCCAATGCCGTCCTCATCTCTTTCTTCCTCCTTTTCCTGAGCATTCCCGCATGGGCTCAATCCTCTGACAGCCAACAATGGGGTGAGGCGGTCGAAGGCGTGCAGATGTCCATCACGGATTCGGGCCTCGTTAAGGCAGGTATCCCCAAGCTGCGTGTGACATTCCGAAATACACGCAGCGAAGATGTTGATCTTTATCTGGGTACAATCGGAGGATGGAGCGCACGCCCCTGCGACTTAGACAACCGGAAAATCCCCTGTAGCTTCAATTTCGACCTCTACCTGACTGGCGACGAGGGGCGCACACGTAAATTAAAGTTCAAAGGAATCTCTTATGTGGCCGGGCGTCTCGACCCATACATCGTCTGGCTTCGTGCAAGCTCCACACACACCCTGGAGATCGGGCTGGATCAGTTCTGGTCGCCGGACACTCACGAATACGAGTTCAGGCTTGCGCCTGGCGTCCACAGAGTCTCACTTGAGTTCGAGGGGCGCACGCCGGAGTTGATAGATCATCAGCAGCGCATCAACAAGATGAACTTCTGGAAGGGGAAGGTGCGTTCGAACATCTTAGAGGTCCACAGGTAGTCGCTCTATTTTTGTGAAGGCCATGTTAATCTCCATTATCGTTCCTGCTTTTAATGAAGAGAAATACATCGGCCGTACTCTGGGCAGCATCAGGCAAGCCCGACAGCTCCTGCTGAATGAGAAAGGCATACCTGCCGAAGTCATCGTCGTCAACAACGATTCCACGGATTCGACGGCGGAGGTCGCACGGTCTTCCGAGGCTCAGGTTTTCAATGAGCCGACGCATAATGTGGCAAAGGTGCGTAACGCCGGAGCCAATCGAGCCAACGGCGATATCCTGGTCTTTGTTGACGCCGATGTGACCGTGCCGGAAAGGCTGTTGTGCCGCATCCACGAAGCGATGTCAGATGAATTGTGCCTGGGCGGCGCTGTGGATACGGATTACCGGCCGGCCAAATATTCCGTCAAAGTATATCTGCGAATGTGGCGGTTCGTTGGTAAGGTGGCTGGAATGGCACAGGGGGCGACTCAGTTTTGCCGGAAAGATGTTTATGATTCACTGGGCGGATACGATGAAACGCTCTACATGGGCGAAGACGTGGATTTTTACTGGCGGCTGAAGAGGTTTGCGAAGCGTTGTCAGAGCCGCGTTCAATTTATAGAGGACCTTCAAGTCTCACCCTCAAGCCGCCGCTATGATGAGTGGTTCTTAGGGCGCACTCTGGTCTGGACTAATCCATTATTCATTCTGGCCTTCCGCCGTCGAAAAAGCGTCTGGAAAGGTTGGTATAGTGTCGCGCCGAGATAGCTATCCTAAATCTTCGCAACGGTATTAAGAGTACCTAACAAAACCATGTATCCACGAAACTACACGAACCAACACGAACCATTTTCGTGCTGTTTCGTGTGATTTCGTGGTTCATCTTTTTTGCAAGGTAAAGCCTGAATGAGCAAACATCTCGTTTTCGTTTATGGCACGTTGAGGCGCGGCAGCGGGCGTTCGATGGAGATCAGATTTCCCGATTCAAAATTTATCGTCGAGGCTACAGTAAGCGGCAGCCTCTATGATCTGGGCGCATTCCCAGGCTTGCTTCTCAGTGACTCGACCTCATCGGTTACGGGCGAAGTGTATGAAGTTGACGATGAGACTCTGAAAAAGCTGGACGACTTTGAGGCGTCAACACGTTACCGACGGAAGCAGGTCGAAACCTCTCCTGATTCCGACAGGAGAGTATGTTGGACCTATGTGCCTGATCCTGAATTTCATTCCTCTCGTACTTTAATTACATCAGGTGATTGGATTGAATATGCCAGGACGAAAAGAGATGGTCACGGGCACACACAGCCTGATGAAACTCATAGTTAACCTAAGTTGCTAGATATCAATTGCCACTAGCACAAGCCTAGTGGACAAGGGTTGGTAAAAAGAATCGGCTTGAGCCGAACTATCAATACAATAGAATTGCTTATTGCTTGAGCCGAATAATTCGGCTCAAGCCGCAAAGCCTGGAGTAGCATTAACCACTAGCTAAAGCCAGTGGCAACTGAAAAATTCCAAGATATCTATGATTAGCAACTGAGGTTAATTAACGATGAGGGCTTTCTCCTTATCGAGACCTCGCTCGGCCCGGGTTGAATCCAGCGTTAGGCATCGAGACGGGGTTGATGATAATTTCAAACTGGTGCCTGCGTGTTTTTCTAGATGGAGGCTTACGTCATGAAGAGACTGCTGTCTTTAGCGCTTTGCGCCGTCTGCCTATCTTCCCTACCCGCCCGGGCAGGGTTCCCCGTGCGACAACCGGGCGAGGTCATCGTCCCTGTTAAGGAGTCCGACCTGGCCTCCGTACTTCAATCCCTGGAAAAGGTGCTGCGACAGAAAGGGTACGTCCGTCTGCCCGGCTTTAAAACCTGGCAGCGGCTGACCTCGTGGAAGGCAGAAGGGTGTCAGGTGAGCTACGTCATCACGGACGAAGGGGTTAATACAGACGGCCTTGGCGGGGAGCCGACCGTGGACGTCGGGAGACATAGCCGCATTCAGTTCCGGCTCGATCTGGGTGATTTGGACCCGCAGCTTGTCGAGGTAAATCAGTACAAGAGTGCGGAGGGCGGATCAGTGTCATACCGGACCGAGGGTGAGAAGAAACTCATCAAGTTCGAGGCGCGCCACTTATCCGCGGCGGATTGGAGGTCGCGCGGGTGGCTCGTACTGAAGGACAAGGAGAGTTTGAATGAGGTCGCGGCGTTACTGAAGCAGGCGGTCGGCATGTGCCGCAAGTAGGCTGTGCCATATAACCAGGAGAGCTTTTTGATGAACCCGGCGATAGTTGCGGAGCGGAGCACGGCAGTTGACACGGGGCTCAGGAGTAGGCGACGCGAGCGCCTATTCTACACGGGCATGGCCGCGGCTTTCGTGCTTCTAGTCTTCGCAGGCTTTGCGCGGACATATTACCTCAGACCGTTTTTTGACAATCGGCCCCTGATACCTCTCCTGCACCTGCATGGGATCATATTTACATTATGGCCCGTACTCTTACTTACACAGACAGCGCTCGTCGCTGCCAGGCGGACCAGCATTCATCGCCGTTTAGGGATTGCTGGTGCGGTGCTCGCCGCGCTCATGGTCATCGTCGGGACCACGACGGCCATTATCAGGGCGAAGGCAGCGGATGTCCCACCGGGCTCCCCTTCTCCGCTAACCTTTCTGACGATTCCGCTCGGCGACATGCTGGTGTTCGCGATCCTGGTTGGGGCGGCCTTCTATTTCCGCCGTCGCGTTGACACGCACAAGCGGCTGATGCTCCTGGCGACGATCTCTATCCTGCCTGCGGCTGTCGCCCGTCTCCCATTCGACTTCATACAGCAGGGCGGCCCGCTGGTTTTCTTCGGGCTGAGCGACCTCTTTATTGTGCCTTGCCTGCTCTACGATCTCATCACGCGCGGGCGCTTACACCGCGCGACCCTACTGGGCGGCTCTCTAATCGTCATCTCGCATCCGCTGCGCTCGGTGATCGGGAACACGGAAGCCTGGCTCTCGCTCGCGACATGGCTAACACAATTGGTTGAATAGGGATGTTCGATCTTCACCTGACCTCCGAGCCCATCTTCTATGACGAATATCGTCAGCCCTGCTATCTGTTCAATCAAGAGAAGGGGTTGATCGAATTTCAGGATAATCGTCTATTGTCGAAGGCCCTGGCCGAAGGCTATACGCTGGCGGTCGCGGAGGTGATGCATGCCTGGCTCAGGGATAAAATCTCGCTCGCCAGTGGCGGCAAGCCCCTCGACATACTTGAGATTGGCGGCGGCAGCGGCGGATTCTTCGAGCGCGTAAAGGAAACTGCCAACACCTACATCAACGTAGACCCCGGCAGAATCGCACTCTCCGAAGAAGGTCTGAAGAGGCTCGCATCACCGAAGTACATGTGTATTAAATGTTCGGCCGAGGAGATTCCACTTCCGGACGAATCCGTGGACGTGATTATCTCCACCGCCTCGCTTGATCACGTTCCGGATTACCGCAAAGCTCTTGCCGAGATCAAGAGATTACTTCGAAGGAATGGGCTGTTCATGATGACGTTGAATAATCGCCGCTCGTGGTGGAAAGCGGTTCTTTCTCGTACAGCGTACCTGAAACGTAGAGAAGAGGAGATTGCCAGGGAGCACTACTTTCAATGGTCTTATGCCGAATGCAAATCGAACCTCTCGCAGTTCATCCCTGTCGTAGAAATGAGAACCGTGACATACATTCCTTTCGTCCCGAAGCTCTGGAGATATCTGTTGCCCTTGTCTGATTTGGCGGGTAAAACCCTCCTGCCCAAATACGGGGGGAATATCCTTGCGGTGTGTAAGAAGCCTGGCTGATTCTACAGTATAATCGCATCAGTCCGGATTTCGATTCATTGAAGCTTGCAGGAAAGGCTCGCACCGTGGTTAGACCGCGACGACTGTCAACGTGAGGTGAAATGATTGGAAGTTGAAGGTCTTCAGATACGTCGGGCTGAGCCGGACGATAGTTCGGCCATCTACGAGATGTTTAAGTCCCCGAAGGTGTACGCCGGGACGCTTCAATTGCCCTACCCGTCACGCGAACAGTGGCGGCAACGGCTTGCCGAAACCGACGGCATTTACAACCTTGTGGCAGTCGTCGGCGACCGCGTGGTCGGAATGCTCGGCGTGCACACCTTTCCGAACAGGCCCCGTAGGCGACACGTCGGTGCAATCGGGATTAGCGTGCACGATGAGTGGCAGGGCAAGGGCGTCGGAGCTGCGTTGATGCGCGCTGGCCTGGACTTAGCGGACAACTGGCTCAACCTCAAGCGGCTGGAGCTGGAGGTTTTCACGGACAATGAGACGGCCATACGGCTGTATGAGCGGTTCGGATTTGAGCGCGAGGGGACGTTGCGGCAACATGCGTATCGTGACGGACAATACGTTGATGCGTACATGATGTCTCGTTTGCGGCCTTAGCTTTTCGAGATCACATTCCCACTGGAGGCAGAGAGGAAAGCGCACACGTGGCCGCACCCTTGTTTATCCGTGTATCCGCCACTTCCCTGCTCCCGGCGCAGTGATATATTTTCGAGCTGGAGGATTCGATTGTGAAGATGACTCTGGAAAACCTTTTCGCCCTGGCTGTTTTAACCCTCTGCTGTTCGGTCTCGCTGTCCGCACAAAACAACTCCACACAAATCCCTAAAGAGATCAAAGACGTGGTCGGCACTTACACCGGCTCGTGGACGAGCTATGGACTGGACGCGAACGGGCGAGCCATCAAACAAGCTGCCTGGACCGACACGCTCAAAGCCGAAAATCCTGTCGCGGAGAAAGGTCGCGTCTTTGTGACGACGAGCGACGAGATGATTTTTGAGGGAGGACGTATTCCGCCGATGAAGGTGGCTGGCAAAGAAGGCTATGTGCTCAACAGCGACGGCAGCCTGGGCGATTATTTCATAGAGACATACGGCCAGACCTACAAGATGCGAAAGCTGGGCGAGAACGTTTTCGCGTACACTATTCCGGCCGCCCAGCAGGAACTGGCGAGGCTCGGGGCAATCAACGCGCTCTCGGCGCAGCACACACTCGTTAAAGTTATCACCTCAGAGCAAGGGGTCGAGACGCATAACATATCGCGTCTGACGACCGTGCGCTGGAAAGATTCAAGCGGCAAGGAACGCACAACGCAATTCATTAGCCTGGAAGGACAGCACCAGAGACAGCGCAACTGAGACATTCCTGGGACGGCGGTAATCTTAATCACTTATCGGAGGTGAACCGATGAGCAGAGAGTTTGACGACTTCATCTCTTCCTATCAAAAGGAGGTGCAAGCCATTGCACGCCAGGTCCGCGACTTGATCTTTCAGGTCGCGCCCGGCGTTTCCGAGCATGTCTATCCGGCGATGAAAGTCATCAGGTATGGCCTGGAAGGGAACAAAATGGCCGGGCTGGTGTTCTTCCTCATGCCGCTCAAAGATAGGGTGAATTTAGGTTTCAATCACGGCACGTCTCTGCCGGACCCGAAGGGCTTACTTGAAGGCACAGGCAAGAACCTGCGGCACGTCAAGCTGAAAAATGTGGAAAGCGTTCGTGCGCCTGCGTTGCGCGCGCTGCTTAAAGCCGAGTTATCTGAAGCGAAGCGCCTGCTACAAGGGCGTTCCTGAGGATTCGCCCGAATCAGCAGACCAAATACGGAACGGCGAACTGGAAGCGGAGGCGTCCGTATGAGAAGAGTTGTAATACCTGGTTTACTCGCCCTGTCACTTTTCGCGTGTCACATTTTCCCCCTCCAAACGGCGGCCGGGAAAACGCCCGATGAGCTTCAGGATTTTTCACAAAAGGGCGCTGTCTTCAAATCTCTCGAAGACCTCAGACTCTCGGCCAGCGCGATCAGCTATTCTGGGACGGAACAGATCAGCTTCATGGGCAAGTCTTATCCAGCTTCAAATTTTTCATTAACCACAAAAGTTCAAGTCCAAACCCTTTGCGCCATCGGCACAGTCAGTACGGAGGTTTACGAGCGTGTCCCCGCAGACTTTGAGATTTCCGTTGTGGAGGACAGGGATAAAAGTATCCACGATGCCTTCGTCCGAGCGATATATGGGTTATGGAGCAGTAAGGAGCTGTATTCGGGAGAACACTTCTTCGATTTCGGCATGAAGGGCAATCAATATTTCCTGACTTCCATGCCGGGCTCTGTTAATTTAGAGGGGTTCTATTACGTCTGGGTGAACGGGCGTCTGGTCAAGATAGTCTTCAAGGGGTTCCAAAACAAAGGACAGGGCGGCTGGGGAGTGATGGACGGCTTTACCGCGGACAATTTAAGAATCAGAATTAGTGATGCGGAGTTTAGGGCTTATCAGTTCCCTCTCCGTCATCAAAAGCGGTTCTTGAAACTATATCAGGCCGGATTCTTCAACACCGGAAAGTGACAACGGTTTTCAGCATCCCATGACACAAAAGGCGTTCGGATTCCGAGGCCCGGAGGAGTTTACGATGGCGGAGCTTTTACAGGAATACTCGACGCAGATCGGCGGGCCGGACGGCACGGCCTACGTTGTGCGTAGCTATGCCGAGGAGCGTGGCGATGGGACGTGGACCGGATGGCTCGAATTTCATCCCACCGATGCCGGCAAGCCCGTGCTGCGCACCGGCCAGGAGACTTCACAGCCCAGCCGTGTGACGGTTGAATACTGGGCTTCGGGTCTGGAACCGATCTACTTCGAAGGGGCGCTCGCCCGCGCGCGCGCGAAGCAGCCTTAGCATTTAAGAATGAATGTGCCCGCTTTCACTTCGCTCGAATCCGAAAGATTACTCCTGAGGCGCTTTGCCGAGAGCGACCTTTCGGCCTTTCTCGCTTACCTGAACGACCCACAGGTAGCCCGCTACCAGACGTGGGAATCTTTCAGCGAGGGACAGGCCAGGGAGGTGATCGAGACGCAGAAGAATTTAGAGCCCGGAGCGCCCGGGCAATGGTTCACCTTCGCCATCGAGCTGAAAGCGACCGGAGCCCTTGTCGGTCACATCGCTCTGAAGATGCTTGAAGACAGCCGGCAGGCGGAAATCGGCTTTACACTCGCGCGCGAATATCACGGCAAAGGTTTAGCTTTCGAGGCAGCCGCGCGCGTGCTTGATTATGTCTTTAAGAACCTCGGCCTGCACAGGGTCACGGCGATTTCGGATTGCGAGAATCACAAGTCCGTGACGCTCCTCGGCAAATTGGGCATGAGGCGCGAAGGACATTTTATCCAGAACATCTGGTTCAAGGGGAAATGGGGGGATGAATACCTCTATGCCATTTTGCGAGAAGAGTGGCTGCGTGCGCGCGCGTCTTAATAACCCACCTGCCATCTTTGTCATAGTCTCTGTCGGGTGTTAGACTTTCCACAGCGCTTTTTACAATAAAACCGGAGCGCCGGGTGAGAAGTAGAATAGCCGTCCGGCCCTCAGCAATTATCAGTTAATCATGCAGGCTCTCATTCTCGCCGGCGGCAAAGGCACGAGGCTTCGCCCGCTGACGGTTTATACCCCGAAGCCAATCGTCCCCATCTGCAACCGTCCGTTTCTTCTTTATCAAATTGACACTTTGCGGCGCGCAGGCATTCAGGACATCACGCTCTCGCTCTCTTACCAGCCGCACAAAATCGAGCAGCAACTTGGCGATGGCTCGGACTTCGGCGTCAATCTCAAGTACACGGTCGAGCCGCAGCCGATGGGCACGGCCGGGGCCTACAAATATGCCGAGGAATTGATCCGCGAGCCGACAGTGGTCTTCAACGGCGACATCCTGACGGACCTGGACCTGAAGGCTGTGATTCGCCAGCACACCGCGCGAAAGGCGACCGCGACCATCGTGCTCACCCCCGTCGAGAATCCGTCCGCCTACGGCCTCGTGGAGACGAACAAGGACGGGAGCGTTGCGCGGTTTCTGGAGAAGCCAAAGGCCGAGGAGATAACCTGCAATACCATCAACGCTGGGACATACATCCTTGAGCCGCAGGTGCTCGATTATATCCCCGCGGGCGAGAACCATTCCTTCGAGTACGGGCTCTTCCCTAACCTGCTGATGCGCCATGAGAAGTTTTACGCGCACATTCCGCAGCGCACTTACTGGATGGACATCGGGACGCCTGCCCGCTACCTGCAAGCTCACCACGATCTGCTCGCCAACCGCGTCGGGCGCTTCCACATCAAGGACCGGCGCGGCGATTTTGACGCGGCGACCGTCGCGGAGATTGACGAGCTGTCAATGATCGGAGACGGCAGTTCCATCAAACCCGGCGCACAGATAATCAATTCCGTGCTGGGTCCAGGCTGTTACATCGAAGAGAAAGCGCGTATCGAAAACTCTATCCTCTGGGCGCACACGCGTGTCGGCTCTGGCGCTCAGGTGACGAACGCGATTGCCGGACGCGGGTGCCACATAGGGCGAAGCGCGAGCGTCGGCGCGGGCGCAATCCTGGGCGATAAGACCTCGCTGACCGATTATTCACAGACCGGAGGCGCAGCCGCTTGAGCCAGCAGAAAGAGCTGACGCCGATACGCTTCGGCACAGACGGCTGGCGCGCCGTCATCGCAGAGGACTTCACCTTCGCCAACCTGGAGCGCGTCTCGCAAGCCTTCGCCGACTTCATTCTTCAAACTCAAACGAATGCTTCCAGCGGGGCGGAGGCAAACGCTCCCGCGCTGGTCGTCCTCGGCTACGACAATCGCTTTCTCTCGGACCTTTTTGCCAGGCGGGCCGCAGAAGTTTTAGCGGGTAACGGGTTGCGCGCCGCTCTATTTGAGATGGCCCTGCCCACACCCGTCATCTCCTGGGCCGTCAAAGAGAACAATGCAGCGGGCGGCGTGGTCATCACTGCATCACACAACCCGGCGGACTTCAACGGCTTCAAGATTAAAGCGCCGTGGGGCGGCAGCGCGTCGCCTGAGACAACCTCCCTGGTCGAATCATTAGTGGATGCGCGCCCTCCGCAAAGAGGGGCTGGCAACACGGCGGACGAGAGAGAGATGTTGGCGGCCTCGATCAACAGCTATCGCGAGCAGCTCGCTTCTCTGGTGGACATGGAGCGCCTGCGCCGCTCTCGGCTCAGAATCGTTGTTGATCCGATGCACGGATCTGGCGGGCGCATGGTCGAAAGTTTCTTGCAGGGGGGTGACATAGAGTGCGAGACGATCCGGGCTAACCGGGACCCGCTCTTCGGTGGTGTCAACCCGGAGCCGATTGATCGGAACCTCGGCCCTCTCAAAAAGCGCATTCTTGAGGTCGGGGCGAGCCTGGGACTCGCGACCGACGGGGACGCGGACCGAGTCGGCGCGGTCAACGAGAAGGGCGAGACGATGACGATGCACGAGGTCGTCCCCCTGGTCCTCCTTCACCTGGCGCGCGAGCGTAAAATGACAGGGGGTGTGGTCCGCACTTTCTCACAATCAATTCTGACCAAACGAATCGCTGAGGCTCACGGCCTCAAGCTTTACGATACTCCTATTGGTTTCAAGTACGTTGCCGAGTTGATGCTCAAGACGGACATACTCATCGGTGCTGAAGAGTCCGGCGGCATCGGAGTCAAAGGGCACATCCCCGAGAGAGACGGCATCCTCAATTGCCTGCTCCTTCTCGAAGCGGTCATCGCGGCCGGCCGCCCCCCGTCAGAGATGGTCAAAGAGATGCACAGAGAGTTTGGTGAATTCTATTTCGGTCGCCGCGACCTTCATTGTGAAGTTTCGCGCGGTCGGGAGCTGGTCGAAACCCTCGCGCGCACGTCCCCAGCAAAAGTTGCGGGTCACATGGTGCGAGACGTCGAGACGCTGGACGGGACAAAACTTCTCCTTGATGATGAATCGTGGCTGCTCTTCCGCCAATCCGGAACGGAGCCCGTGCTCCGCATCTATTCCGAAGCGACGTCAAAGGCGAAGACGGAAGAACTTTTAAACGAAGGCGAACAAATTTTGAAATAGATGTCAGATGTTAGTGACTGACATCTGACATCCAACATCTGACATCTACACTATGCCTGAGCTGCCCGAAGTCGAATTGGTTGCGCGCGCGCTTGATGGTCTTGTCAGAGGCCGCCGCATCGTTTCGGCCAAACTGCTGCGCCCGCGTCTTGCGCCCGAGACCCCGCCGCGCTCCTTCGCGCGACTCCTTCGAGGTGCGCGAATCGAATCTATCGGGCGGCGCGGGAAACATATTCTCTTCATGCTCGACAACGGGCGCGCTCTCATCACGCACCTACGGATGACCGGCAGATTCCTTTGCCTGCCGCCGACGGCTCCGCTTCCGAAACACACTCACGCCCTCTTTCATCTGGACGACGGTCGGCAACTGGTCTTCACGGACCAGCGCCATTTCGGGATGATGAAGGTCGTGGCGGCGGACCAGATTTATGAGGCTAAAGAGCTGCGGGAGCTTGCCCCGGAGCCTTTCTCCGAGGAGTTCACGCCCGCCTATCTGCACAAGACCCTTTCGGGCTCGCGCCGCATTTTGAAGGAGATGCTCCTGGATCAAAAGCGTGTCCTGGGTCTGGGCAATATCTATGCTGCCGAAGTGCTGTTTCTCGCACGCGTTAATCCTTTCGTCGTCGCCGCACGGCTACGGAAGCGGCGAATCGCCGCTCTTCACCGCGCGATTCTTGATGTACTCGCAGAGTCGCTCTCACACGGCTCGACGATGAACATTGATCCCGAAGACATTGACGGGAGCTATTACGGCGGACCATTCGAGGGACGCTGGCGAGTCTATGACCGCGAAGGTCAGCCGTGCCTCAAGTGTCGTGCGAGCATCCGCCGCGTCTCCCACCGCGGGCGCTCAACCTTCTTCTGCCCGCGTTGCCAGAGAGGCTGATATTCCTTATCTATTGCAATGCGGAATTATTAGGTATATAAAGACGACGCTTCTGGAGCAATGGCTTGAGGGCCTCGCAAAAAATGCCGACAGCCTCACGGTTACAATATTCTTAACTCTCGTAAGGAAGTCCGCCGTTTAGATAATTATCAGCCAACACTTTTTCAATCTTTACTCCACGGCGGGGTGTCGAACTATGAAGAACTGTCCGAGCTGCTCTCTGGATTTCCCGAACACGGCCCGATTCTGCGAGCGCTGCGGTGGCAATCTGGCTGACGAAGAAAGCACCCTGGTCCTCAACACGTTGAGCTGCCCCTCCTGCGGAAAGGAGGTCAAGGTCGGCTCGGAAGTTTGCTCCAACTGCAATTATAAGTTCTCCTGGATAGCCTCCTACCCAACGTCGCTGTCGCATCTCTGCCCGAAGTGTGGGACGGACAATCCCCTGGGCGACCTGTATTGCAGGGAATGCGGGAATGCTCTCGAAGGGTCTCGGAATCCCAAGCTGACTGAAGTCGGAAGGCTGGCCGTAACTCAAGCACCTTCCAACCCACAGATTCAAACTCCTGTTCAAACTCCTACGCCCCCAGCACCAACGGCTTACCACGGGCCGACCATTTCCTGCAACCACTGCGGGGTGAGCAATCGTCCCGGAATGAGGTTCTGTGAATCTTGCGGTAAGCCGCTGGGCGTGCCTGCTCAGCAGCCCATTGTGCAAACGCGCCCTGTCCGGAAGCCCCGAAAACTTCTCTTCATCGCCGTCGGCAGCTCCGCTCTACTCGTAGCTCTCTTCCTTTTCTGGTTTCTCTGGGGTGTGAACGTCACCATCCGCTCCAATCCTCCGGGCGCGCGGGTCTTCATTGACGGCGAAGAGATCGGTCGGACGAGTTTCAGCGACAGCCAGATTCTGGCAGGGCATTTGGGGCGCGGGCAGCACACGCTTCGGATTGAGCGCCCTGGTTTCACTACATCCACGCAGACCTTCGACCTCGGCCTGCTGGAGTTTTCCAAAACCATCGAAATCAACCTTTCTCCTTCCGTCTTTACCCTGACCGTCGTCACAGACCCGCCCGGCAGTCAGGTCCTGATTGATTCAAACTATGAAGGGGCGACAGACAGTTATGAGGGCGAGCTTGTTCTGCCGAATATTTCAAAGGGCCAGCATACCCTCACACTGCGGCGCGAAGGCTACGAGGATTGGACGCGCGAGTTAACGGTCGAATCGTCTCAGATGATTCGGGCCAACCTGACCCCGCTCATAAAAGAGCCTATAGAGCCGATAGAGCCGGAGGGCGATCTTAAGAGCGCACAGGAGCGTGAGATCGAATCCACCCTACAAGCGTGGGCGCGGAGTCTGAGCAACAAAGACCTGGACGGCACGATGCGTTATTACGCGGAGCGCCTGGACACATTTTTACAGTATCGCGACCAGAGCCGCGAACAGGTCCGCGCCAACCGCGCGAAATTTTTCTCCAGGCACATCTCGATTGACATCCAGCTCAGCAACATTCACATCAACCTCGATTCAACGGGGACGCGCGCCACAGTCACCCTGGACACGACCTATAATTTCAGGGACCCCAAAGTGCTGACCGGCTCGGCGCAAAATGAACTCTGGCTCGAAAAGAGAGGAAGTAGTTGGTTAATCACCAGCGAAAAGCATATCCAGACCTACTACGAGAACGCCGAATGATTGCCGGACCTTCGCAGGCTCAAAGCCGAGGCGGGCAGCGTCGCCCACAGGTTTTTTGCTTGCGGCGCATGGATTCATGCTTGACAGATATAGGCGACAAGCGTATAAGCAGCTTTAGGAAAAACGTGGTGAGTTAAGGCGACTTGCGGCCACGTAAAATAACCCGCTAAACAGCTCGGCGAGCCCTTCAAAAGGCTATCCCGCAAACTTCAAGCTTTTCGGAAGTCCCGCGTTGTTTAGCGCGGGACTTCTTATTTTAGATTGCGGATTGCGGAATGCGGATAGAGAGAACAGAAGGCAGTAGGCAGAAGGCAGAAAGCAGTAAAAACCGCTTGGCCTGCCTTCAGCCTTGTGCCTTCTGCTTTCTGCTCTTCTAAATCCGCATTCCGCATTCCGCAATCCGCATTGGAGATATGGAGAACTTCAGAGATCTTCTCGAAAGCGACGGGGTGCACCTCTTTGACGGCGCAATGGGCACGATGCTCTACGCCAAGGGCGTGTACATCAATCGCTCCTACGACGAGTTGAATTTGACCAGCCCGGACCTCGTGCGCGAGGTGCATGAAGAGTATCTGCGCGCCGGAGCCGAAATCATCGAGACCAACACTTTCGGGGCGACTGCTCACAAGTTGCAGCAGTACGGGCTGGAAGGAAGCCTGCGACTCATCAACATTGCCGCTGCACGTATCGCGCGCCAGGCCGCCGGGGAGCGTGCGTTCGTCGCAGGTGCGGTCGGGCCATTGGGTTTACGCATCGAGCCCTATGGCCCGACCTCTTTTGAAGAGGCGAAAGAGATGTTCAAGGAGCAGATTTCCGCTCTGCTCGACGGGGGCGTTGATCTGTTCGTGCTCGAAACCTTTTCCGACATCTCCGAGTTGCGGCAAGCCATGCGCGCCGTTCGCGAGTTATGCGACCTCCCGGTCGTCGCCCAGATGACGATCCTGCCCGACGGCAACACCACGTTCGGCACCACGCCTGAAGTCTTCACCTCGCGGCTGGACGAGTGGGGCGCGGACGTCATCGGCCTCAATTGTGGCGTCGGACCGGCCATCGTGCTGAGCGCCATCGAGAAGATGCGCGACATCACGAACAAGAAGTTGTCCGCGCAGCCCAACGCAGGGCTCCCGCGCGACGTACAGGGGCGGCAGTTCTACATGTGCTCGCCCGAATACATGGCGAAGTTCTCCAAGCGCCTGATGCAGGCTGGCGCGAAATTCATCGGCGGTTGCTGTGGCACGACTCCCGCCCACATCAAGCTCATCGCGGACGCCGTTCGCGCCATCTCACCGCGCAAACAGAGCGTAGCCATCAAGGAGGGCACCGCCGCACGCGTCGAGGAGTTGACGCCTGCGGACATCCAGGTCGTCCCGCCGGAGGAGCGCTCCCTCTGGTCGCGTAAGATCACCAACGGCGAGTTCGTCACATCGGTCGAGGTGCTGCCGCCGAAAGGCTGTGACCCGCGTAAGACGCTCGACTCGATTCGGCTTCTGAAAGAGGCCGGGGTTGACGGCGTAAACATCCCTGACGGGCCGCGCGCGCAGACGCGCATGGGCGCGCAGGCGACGGCCGTTCTGGTCGAGCGTGAGATAGGCATCGAAGCGGTCCTGCATTACTGCTGCCGCGACAGGAACCTACTGGGCATGATGTCGGACCTCCTGGGCGCTGCTGCCCTGGGGCTTCGCAACCTGCTGCTGATAACTGGCGACCCGCCGAAGATGGGACCATACCCTGACGCCACTGCCGTCTTCGACATTGATTCCATCGGCCTGACCAACATGGTCAACAAGCTGAACCACGGCCTGGACCTCGGCAACAACCCCATAGGGCAGCCGACGGCCTTCTGCATCGGCGTCGGCTGTAACCCAGGGGCGATCAATCTTGACGAGGAGATCAAACGCTTCGAGTGGAAGGTTGAGGCCGGGGCGCAGTATGCGATCACGCAGCCCGTCTTCGACACAGATCAGCTCTTCGAATTCTTAAAGCGCATTGAGCACGTCCGCATCCCTGTCATCGCTGGAATCTGGCCGCTCGTCTCTTTCCGCAATGCCGAATTCCTGCACAACGAAGTTCCGGGGGTGCGCGTGACGCCCTCGATTATGGAGCGGATGCGCGTCGCGTCGGAAAAGAGCAAGGAGGCAGCCCGCGACGAAGGGCTAAAGATCGCGCGCGAATCCCTGCTCGAAGTAAGAGACCTGATTCAAGGCGTGCAGGTCTCTGCGCCCTTCGGCAACGTGCGCTACGCGCTGGATGTCTTCGACGCCCTGGAAGAGTTTTCGGCGCGTAAGGAAGTCAACGCTTCCGCCTGAAAAGAGATTCAAAGCCTTTGCCGCGTCAGCGGCCATCTGAATTTAGCCCGGCCTTAATGGTCTTTGACGATTAGATTGGGTAATAAATCTTCCGGCTGAGAGGCGACGGCTGGTCAGTACCGCCTGCGGTAGCGGGCGGGTAAATGTTGCCCAGACCCGCCCGCTACCGCAGGCGGTACTGACAAAGTTATTACCTAATGATTCAAAGACCATCAAGGCCGGGCTAAATTCAAGCGCTGCTGACGCAGCGAATCGCTGTTTTGTTTTCAAGTGACTTTCGCCGGTGCGCTCAATGCAAACAAAGGAACGAACTCAAACAGATTTGCGGACGAGCTACGACCGAGTCGCTGAAGAGTATGCAGAACATTTCCGTGGCGAGCTGGCTCAAAAACCTTTTGACCGGAAGATGCTCGACTGGCTGGCCGAGAGGGTCGAAGGCTCAGGACCCATCTGTGACATGGGCTGCGGTCCCGGACAGATTGCAGGCTATCTGCACGGCCGCGCGATAGCTGTCTGCGGTATTGATCTATCCGGGGAGATGGTCAAACAGGCGAAGCGCCTGAATCCGGACATATCTTTTCATCAAGGCGACATGCTCGCGCTCTTCGATGTTCCTGATGATTCTTACGCTGGGATCGCGGCCTTTTATTCGATCATACACATTCCACGCCCGTCGGTTGTCGCCGCCTTGCGAGAGCTCAAGCGTGTCTTACGCCTCGAAGGGACACTTCTTCTCACTTTTCATATCGGACGACAGACAGTCCACCGCGACGAGTTTTTGGGCAAGGAGGTCTCACTCGACTTTCATTTCTTTGAGACCGAAGAGATGAAAAGCTATCTACGGGCGGCGGGCTTCCATCTGGAGGAAGTGATTGAGAGAGACCCTTACGCGGAGGACGTGGAATATCCGAGTCGGCGCGCCTACATCTTCGCAAGGAAGCTACCAGATAGCACGCCGCAGTTTGGTTTTTAATAGTTCTCTGATTGCGGTCAAGCTTCCGCGGGCTGATTATCAAATAATTAACGTGAGTTCGACGTAAAAAAGCGCACGGACGATCCACTAAATCACACGAAACGACACGAAACAAAAGCATGGTCTCTTCGTGTCGTTTCGTGTGATTTAGTGGATAGTTCCCTGTTCTGCCGTCCGCTCGCGCGGACTCGCCCTTTTATAATTCAACCGGGCTCACTTCACCGTGAATCATTCAACACATGCCTGAGCGCGCCTTCAAGTTCCGGGTACTTGAACACGTATCCGGACTCTTTCAATCGCTGCGGCTCCACGCGCTGGCTCGACAAAAGCGTTGCGTCAGCCATCTCTCCGAAGACGACACGGGCGACAAATTTAGGCACGGGGAAGATTGTCGGGCGCGAGAGCACGCGTCCCAGCGTCTTCGTGAACTCGTAATTGGTCACAGGCTCCGGCGCGACCGTGTTGACCGGACCGCGCAAACTCTCGTTCTCAAGCGCCTGCTCAATCACACCGACCACGTCGTCAATCGCGATCCAGCTCATATACTGTCGCCCGTTTCCTAGTTTTCCACCAACGCCCATTTTAAACGGGAAAAGCATTTTTTTGAGCGCGCCCCCTTCGCCGCTCAGGATGACGCCGAACCGCAGGTTGACGACACGGATTCCAGCTTGCGACGCCGCCTGCGTTTCCGACTCCCACTCGCGGCAGACTTCCGCCAGGAAATCCGAGCCTGATGTGCTCTGCTCATTTAAGATTTCATCTCCACGGCTACCGTAGAAACCGACGGCCGAAGCGGAGACCAGGACTTCAGGCTTTCGCTTTAACTTTGCCAGCGTTTCGCTGAGCAGCTTTGTTCCTTTGACGCGGCTTTCACGAATTCTTCTCTTCTTCTCGTCCGTCCAGCGTCCCTCTGCGATGCTCTCGCCAGCCAGATGAACAACCGCATCAATGCCCTCAACTTCGCCCGGGTCCAGGCTGCCCTTCTCCGGGTCCCAGAAAATTTCAGTCGCGCCGTCCTTCGGTGTCGAGCGTACCAGACGTATCACCTGATGCCCTTTCGCTCTCAGCGAGGGTAACAACGCCGATCCGACGAGTCCGGTCGCTCCTGTGATCACAATCTTCATCTTTCAATCTCCTCTGCTGCCGTGGCGGACTGTGAATTGGCCCGTCCCATTCAGCTTCTTCTCGAAAAGATGAAATCGCCGCACGGCTCGGCCAGCTCAGACCAGGAAGCCCCGACGACGCGTGGGTAAAGCGCATCCGACGTTTCTCTTCGAGGGCTCTTCATTAGACAAAGGCTTTATTCAATTATGAGCGGGGACTAATGATTTCCGTACTGAAATGCGCCGTCCGGCGCGCGAAGAATATCACGGGTTGATGAAAGGGGCTATCCATTTATCCCCCCTGGAGGCTTAATGCCTTTCCGCTTGTGGAAGAAAAATAATTAGCGTCCCCAGAAAATAATTACCGTATCTGGGAAAAGTTAGCGTCCTACGAAATACCCCTAGCCAGTCATACCAGCTAGGGGTATTTCATGGGCAAGCGGTGATGGGCTGATGAATTAAAGTTTTGTACTACGGAATAAAGTTCTGGACTATGAATTAAAGTCCTGTACTGAAACAACAAACTTGAACGCCAGCGTGAATCTAATGGTCTTTGACAATTTAGTTCGGTAATAACCCAACATAGTGCAGCAACTGCGCCGAGCCAGCAGCGAAACTATCAAGGAAGCTGGTGACGTGACGTTGCAGCCCTTGCCAGTCATCGCCCAAGCGATGCAGATACAGCACCGCTTGCTTGAGCTTGCGCCACAGCTTCTCTACGGGGTTGAGCCAGGGCGCATAGGTCGGCAGCGCCACCAACTCGATACCTGCTTCGTGCGCCGCCTGCGCTACTTCAGGCCAGAAGTGGGGGCTCCACCAAATAGCATGATTTGTTATGATTTATCTTGGCTACTTCTATTGCGTAGCCGCGGAAAGATATGAATACAATCCCTCATTTCATACGATTTTTGAATACTAAGGCCGGCAAATTACGAATCCTGAGCGGGATTAATCCTCTGAGTTTATTTTTAAGTCGTCAAGTTTTAACGATTGCTTGAAGTCTTTTAATCGCTCGAATAGTGTCTCACAAAAGCTAATGTCTACCTCTCTCCAACTTACATACCCGCGTATGTTGCCTCCTCTTCCTTTATCCCTAGGGTGTGAGATAATCAAATACTTAAAGTCGTCCGTTCCATAGGCAATAGCGAAGTCCAACTCTGGATATGTTTCGATTGGAGCAATATGCATTTTATCAAGGGAAATTGTGTAAAGCTGCAAGTTTTTCCTTTGGCTTAAGAGATTGATTAGTATGTTACGGTTTCTTGTGATAAATGAGTCCAGCATGTCTCTGGTATCTGTGATCAGAATACGCTCAATATCGTTACCTTCGCGCAATACCGCCATCGCATTCTCTCCTGAATCGATCAGGTATTGAAAATAATGGATGGTGCACGCTGATCTAACGTCTCGATTTCTGAATAACTCTTTGCTTAGCTCCACTGAGTCGTCAGTTTCATAACGACCTTCAGTTAATAGCCGGTACTTGTCAAGAATCTCACGAGCAAAGTTATGGGATTTGACTTCTGGTGGTACGCGCGGATCTGGATAAGGCTTCAACTCATAATCATCCCCAAGATGTTTAGTCTCAGTATCTAAGACTTGCCAGATAATACTATTTTTAATAGTCGGAGAATCTGTACTGTGTAAATGTGTATCTATATTAAGAGCCACATCGGGCTTTGAATCAATTCCGTGCTTAATTGTAGCTTCGCCAATTCTTACTTCTTTATCTTGATATTGAACTTCTTGGCTACATAGTCTACAACGACCGACCCAGTGCCCCTTACGCCGATAAATTTCCCACTTTTCAATTCCACGTGTGTGTATATCGTTATCCAAGTTTTCAAGGTTGATAGACTCCGTTATCGTAGAAGTGCTTGCCCTTTGTCTAATGTGCTGTGCCTCATGTTGGAGTTTTGCAACGTTCATCACTATCATGGCGGTAAAGCTAGTCTTTTTAACGCTAGAGGTGCCAGCCGTCGCTTCGCTATGGAGCGATCTGCTTCTGTCTCTGGCTGCAAGGGCGCGGAAGATCGGTCTGAATCGGTTACCAGTTTCAGTTTCTTTGGGAGACATTTTAGCAGTGATGATTCTCCTGGCTAAGCTCCTTGACCATCTGCCACCTAGCAAGGTGAATCCCAATCCAAAGATCAGAAATGTAAGGCTGGATACGGCTCCGACCTTAACAGCCCTTAAATATCCTCCTCCCCCAGTGGAACTAGTGTTAACCGGCGGAATTTTATCAAAGACATCATTTCGGTATCGTAAATCCCGTCGCGGCAGCACTAGGTCAACGCATATAATATAATCCACACTATTTGCCGATACTTTATGCCAGAAAGTGCGCGTGTAGTCTTTGCCGACAAAATCTTCATAGAATGTGACTAATCCAAAAGCGTTAGGGTCTCCGGGAATTACGCTCTCGGATTTGTATCTGGGGTCATTAAAAATGACTGATCTGTACCACGGCCTTGTATTCAAATTAAACTCGTTAAAAGTCTGAGTACTAGCTGGATATATTGCGAATGCACCTTTAGTACTAGCAATATATATCCATCGGATCCTTAACCCCGGAATTTTATTCTTAGCCAATTCTTTAATATTAAAGAAATCGAGCATTCGGTCAGAGTATTCGTCTGGCTTAAGGTCTTTAGTTTGACTTTGTGTAAATGATGAAATAATCGCTCCCATTACTCTGTCATAGCGGTCTCTATCCGGTTTAAGTACCTCAGGGTTTGAGTCAAAACCTTTCGACAAAACCGATATAGCAAAGTTAAAATTGATATCCATACCTGCATCATAAGGGGGATTTAATTCCCAATGAGATTTACTTCCCTGATTAACTGCATTAACCTTACTAAAATCCTTTGGCTCTACTAATGATTGTGACTCGGCGACACTTTCCGGGTTTTGAAAAAATTTATCATAAGCCTTAAGCTTTTCTTGAAGCCTTGACCATAATTCATGGAACTCAGGATCGTTCAGACTTGTCATCTGTCCAAGTAGCCAACTGTTCGTGACGGCGCTCTCAGCAGTTACAGCTTCGGTTCTACTCTGAAGAGCTAAATCTATGCCAAAGGCTACAGCAAGGATAACAACGGCAAGCATGAAAACAATCTTCACCAAGTTTCTTTTGGCTGTTTCAATAGTGAGCATAGATCATTCCTAATTGTAGATTATGCTAAAACCTCTGTAAGTCTAACAAGGAATGCAAAATCCTAGATAAAAAGCCTTTTGGAGAAGTATGACTGACGCGAGGTCAGAATTAGATAGCGAGTGCGTAAGGAACAGAGCTAAAGCGTCGGTAGGATATGCCTCTCCACAACGGATGTCAACAATAAATTGAGGCAATGTTATTCACACATCAACTGTCCGCTTTTGGCGGCGTAAGGTAGTCACTCAGGAGGCCAACCCTGATGCACTACTCACCAGCTGCCGTGGAGCGGGCCATGAAGATCCAAGAAGTGATGCTACATGCCATTGCCAAGAAGATTACCTAGTGGCAGGCCGCTGAGATTCTCGGCCTCAGTTGTCGACAGATGCGACGCTGGCGCAGGCGCTACGAAGAGCACGGTTACAACGGACTCTTTGACCACCGCTGGGGGCGCCCCTCTCCGAAGCGCGTGCCCTTGGAGACGGTCGAGCGTGTGTTGGTGCTCTACCGTGAGCAGTACTTCGACTTCAACGTCCGCCATTTCCACGAGAAGCTGAAGACGGAGCACGACATCTGCTTGAGCTACACCTGGGTCAAGAAGGCTTTGCAAGGCGCAGGGCTGGTGAAGAAGACGCGCACTCGTCGAGTGCATCGCAAGCGCAGGGAGCGTCGCCCTTTGCCCGGTGCGCCGAGACCAGCGCTGTCGTCAGAACCTCAGCATCCGACATGATGCGACGCGCGTCCTCTCGGTGTCCTTTGGCCTTGAGCAAATCATCAATGATGCAGTAGAGTTCGGTCGTGTGATCGATCACCGCTCCCCCTCCTACTTTCGTTTGGCGACGAAGTTGAGGGGATTCTCTTTTGTTCTCAAAGAACTGGCAAACCGCTAACTAGCAACTTGGGTTAATTATTTTTCTTCCACACCTCTTTGTATTTTGTCCTTAAAGATATAGAATGTCCCCGCCGACACTTAAGATCTGAACGTTGCAACGCAAATGTTTGTGTTGCCGGTTTACGTGAAGTAAATCCCCCGCTTGCTCTATATCAACGTTAGTTGATCCGGTTGCTGTGGCCTTGTAGAGAGGCGCAGCCCAAATTTTTTCGTACCGGAGCAATCACCTCGGTGCTTCGTCTGAGAACTCTTGCCGCTTTCGTTTGCCTCGCGCTGGCTCTCTGCCTGCTCGGGCTTTGGAGCGCGCGTTCGCAATCGAGCGCGCTCAGACGCATCACGAACACGACCGAAGAAGGCATCAACATCAACCCGTCCTTAAGCGGCAACGGTCGCCGCATCGCCTTCGAGTCAACAGAAGATTTGGCGCAAGCCGGCGGCGCGAACAGCTTCCGTGCCATCCGTGCAGACATCTCAACGGACCCGGCCACCTTCTCCCAGCTGGGTGCGACGCGCGCTCCTGCCCCGGGCATTTCGCAGGACGGCTCGATCATCGCTTTCGCCTCGAAAGACGACCCGCTCGGCACAAACACGGACGGCAACTCGGAAATCTTCTACTTCGACGGCTCCGCCCTTCGCCAGATTACCAGGACCACGCCCGCAGCCCCTTCGACGCGAGTGCGCGACGGCAACTTTCAACCCTCGCTCACGGACGACGGGCGCTTCATAGCCTTCTCTTCAAATCGTAATCTCGCGGGTCTGAACGGCGACAACAACCTCGAAATCTTCGTTTTCGATACAAGCTCAAACACTTTTACGCAACTGACGAATACCTCCGGCACGGTCGGGGCGTCTGACGCCAAGATCAGCGGCGACGGGACGCGCGTCGCGTACCTACGTGACAACGGCGCGACCCAGAGCACGCAGCGCGACCTCGTCCTACAGGACCGCATTGGCGGGACGACGCGCATCCTCGCAAGTAACGTCACCAATCTGGCCTTCACCTACGGGCGTGCGATCAGCGATGACGGCTCGCGTATTGTTTATGCGGCGGACATTGCAACCAACAGCAGTCAGGTCTTCCTTTTCGACGGCCGGACGACCAACGCCACGCGGCAGATCACTGCGCTCGGAGTCCGTGAGACAGAGGTCCCGCTTCATCCGACCATCAGCGGCGACGGGACCCGGATCGCCTTCGCCACACGACGCCCCATCCCTGGCTTCAGCAACACGGACAACAGCATAGAGCTTTACACCTACGACATTCCGACCGGGCAATACGCGCGCGTCACCAATGCCCCGTCGAACGCGGACGGGTTTTCGGGAAGCACTCGTCTCGCAGAGGTCGTTTCATCTCTCAACGACGATGGCTCAATCGTAGCGTTCAACTTCCCGCGCACTCTATCCGGCGCAGTAGTCACTACCGGCATGGAGAACAACTCCGAGATTTATGCGACCGGGACTGCTCCGCGCCCGACCGTCGGAACGCTGACGATCCTGAACGAGGCGTCATTCGGCCACGAGCCTGCCACGGACAAGGCCATCGCGCCCGACAGCAACGCCTCAGCATTGGGCGGCGCGCTGGCCTTCACTACGGAGCAGGCGCAGAAACAGAACAACAGTTTTCCGACGACGCTCGGCGGAACGACCGTCACAGTCAACGGTCGCCGCGCCCAAATCTCCTTCGTCTCGCCGACGCGCGTCAACTTCATCGTTCCGCACGAGACCGAACTCGGCACAGCCGAAGTCATCGTTACCAACAGCGAGGGCTTTCAGTCTAAGGGTAACGTGACGGTCTTAAACGCTGCCCCGGGCATCTTCACCTACAGCGGCGACGGAGTCGGCGAGGCTGTCGTTTTAAACGCCGATACGCTGCAACCTGGACCGTTCGATCCGACAAGCGGCAACCTGCGTCTTATCATTTTCACGACGGGCGTGCGCCATGCAACACAGGTCACAGCCACCGCTGGTGGGCGAGCGCTCACGGTCGAATCCTTCATACCTTCGCCCGACATGCCCGGCATGGACGAAGTTCACGTCCTGGTGCCCTCGGATTTGCGCGGCGCGGGTCCCGTCAACCTTGTGGTCCGCGCAGACAATCGTGACAGCAATCCGGCCATCATCACCTTCTCCGGTAACGCCTGCCGCGACATCGTCATCAACGAGTTTCTGGCGGACCCGCCGGATGGAACTAACGGGGACGCCAACCACGACGGAACCCGCAGCGGGACAGACGACGAATTCGTCGAGCTGGTCAACACGACTGATGCCCATATTGACATCAGCGGCTATCAACTGCTGACGCGCAGCTCGACCGCGACGTCCGATACAGTGCGTCACACATTCCCGTCCGGCACACTCTTCCCGGCGCGCTCGGCAATCGTCATTTTCGGCGGTGGCACAATCACCCCGACCAACCCCGCGTTCGGCGGCGCTCAGGTCTTCAAGGCATCGTCCGGCGGGCTGTCGCTGAACAACGCTGGCGGCGTGATTACATTCCGCACGTCTTCACAAGAGATCGTCAACATCGTCACTTACGGTGGCTCGACGGGGCTGGACGGCGACTCCAACCAGTCTTTAACGCGCTCGCCCGATGCAGGGGACGGCACCTGCGGCAACTTCGTGCTTCACTCTACAGCGCCGAACAGCGTCGGTCCCTTCAGTCCGGGCACGCGCGCCAACGGTACGCCCTTCGCCACGGGTATCGGCCGGTTGACGAGCGTCTCGATCTCGCCTCCGTCTGCCAGCGTCACTACAGGGCAGACCACGCAGTTCACTGCACAGGCGCGCGACCAGTTCAATCGCCCGATGACGGGTGTGACGATAACTTTCGCTTCGGACAACACAGCCGTCGCCACTGTGGACGGGGTCACGACTGACCCGAACACTGGCATTGCCACGGCGACCGTCACCGGCCGCAGCGCGGGCACGGCGCACATCACGGCGCAGGCCACGGACGGCACGACGACCGTCACGAGCAGCCAGGCGACGCTGACGGTTAATGAGCCTCCGCCGTCTGTGTCGCGCGTCGAGGTCGCTCCGGCCAACAGTACGATCAATCGCGGCCAGACGCAGCAGTTCACCGCCACAGCGTTTGATCAGAACAACCAGCCGGTTGCGAATGCGACCTTTACCTGGAGTTCAAGTGACACGAACGTCGCGACAATTAACTCGAATGGGCTGGCAACAGGCGTCGGTATTGGCACCGTGACGATTACCGCTTCGACTTTGGATGCTACAGGCACGACGACATCGGGCACTGCGAGCCTTGTGGTTCAAGTCCCGCTCGTGATTAACGAAATACTCGCGGACCCGCCTGATGGGACGGCAGGCGATAGCAACCGTGACGGGACGCGCGACGCCGATGACGACGAATTTGTTGAGCTGGTCAATAATTCAAATGCGCCTGTGGACATCTCTGGCGTGATCGTAGCGGATTCGACAAGCAACCGCTTCACCTTCCCCGCGAACACGACGCTGGCTGCGGGCCGCGCCGTAGTAATCTTTGGCGGAGGCAACCCGCCCACCAGCGATCCGGCTTTCGGTGGAGCTTTGATCTTCACAACCAGCTCGCTCAGCCTGGGCAATACGGGCGACACGGTTAACGTCAAGCTGCCCGTCGGCGGCGTGGACATACAGATTGCCACGCATACTTATGCCGCAGAAGGTAATGACAATCAATCGCTGACCCGCTCCCCTGATCTGACAGGCGAATTCGTCAAGCACACGACCGCTGCAAACGCGGACGGGCGGGCCTTCAGCCCCGGCACGCGCGCGGACGGAACGCCTTTCGGCTCGCCGCCCATCACGCGCATCGAGGTCACACCGCCTTCGGCCACGGCCAACATCGGCCAGACGCAAGGGTTCACGGCACGCGCTTTCAGCAATACGGGCGGGCCCGAAATCGAAGTCCAGAACGTCTCCTTCATCTGGGATTCGAGCGATCCGACGAAGGCGACAGTGCAGCCTGCGACCGGGCAAACCACCACTGCGACAGCTCTCGCAACGGGCAGCACGACCATTCGCGCACGCGCGGGCGGTCAACAGGGCACGGCCACGCTGACGGTTAATCCGCCGCCGCCAACACTGACCATTAACGATGTCTCGGCAAACGAAGGGAACACGGGAACCACCACTTTCACGTTCACCGTCAGCCTGTCGTCAGCTGCCCCGGCGGGCGGCGTCACCTTCGACATCGCCACTGCGGACGGAACGGCCACCGTTGCCAACAACGATTACGTCGCCAGGAGTCTGACGGGTCAGACCATTGCCGCCGGAAATCAGACCTACACCTTCGACGTGACGGTCAACGGGGATACGGTCATTGAGCCGAGCGAGACTTTCTTCGTCAACGTGACGAACGTTTCGGGCGCGACGCTGACAGGCGGCGACGGCCAGGGACAGGGCACAATCCAGAACGACGACAGCGCGACGCTTTCAATCAACGATGTCTCGGCAACCGAAGGCAACAGTGGCACGAAGACCTTCACCTTCACAGTCAGTTTGTCGTTACCCGCCCCTGGAAGCGGCGTGACGTTCGACATCGCGACGCAGGACAACACTGCGACCACAGCTAATAACGATTATGTGGCGAAGAGTCTGACCGGCCAGACGATTCCCACCGGGCAGCAGACTTATACTTTCGACGTCACGGTCAACGGCGACACGCTGGTCGAAGCGGACGAGACCTTCTTCGTCAATGTCACCAATGTCTCAGGCGCGGACGTCGGGGATGCTCAGGGGCTCGGAACAATTCAGAACGACGACACGGCCAATCTTGTCATCAGTCAGTTATACCAAAGCGGTGGCAACGCGGGTGCGGTACTCCAGAACGACTTCATCGAAATTTTCAACCGTGGCACGACGACCGTTGATTTTTCTGTAACGCCCTACTCCGTGCAATATGTCGGGACGACAGGCTCATTCGGCTCGACCTCTGCCAGTAACAAGACGAATATCACGTCTGGCACCATCGCGCCTGGACAATACTTCCTGGTACAGGAAGCCTCGGGCGGCTCCAATGGCTCGGCCCTGCCGACGCCGGATGCTAGCGGCAGCATCAACATGTCAGCGACTTCCGGCAAGGTAGCACTTGTGGTCGGCACGGCGGCGCTACCCGCCAGCACCTGTCCCGGCGACGACGGTACTCCTCCATTAAATCCGAACAACTCCATCATCGCGGACTTTGTTGGATACGGCAGCACCGCAACCGCCACCGGTCAATGCTATGAAGGGAGCGGTCCCGCGCCCGCGCCGAGCGCTACGACCGCCGATTTGCGGAAAGCTGGTGGCTGCACCGATACGAACAACAACGCGGCAGACTTCTTCACTTTCGCGCCTAACCCGCGTAACACCAGTTCGCCATTGAATAATTGTAGTGCCGCCGCTCCGAGCCTTTCGATCAATGACGTGTCGGTCACGGAGGGCAACGGCGGAACTGTCACGGCGACCTTCACAGTCCAGTTGTCCGCGCCAGCGCAAGGGGCGGACGTCACCTTCGACATTGCTACTGCCGACGGAACAGCGCAGGACGACACGCCCGCTACTGAGGATAATGATTACGTGGCTAAGAGTCTGACGAACCAGATTATTCCAGCCGGGCAGCAAACCTATACGTTCACCGTCACGGTCAACGGCGATACAGCCGTTGAACCTAACGAAACTTTCTTCGTTAACGTCACGAACGTGGCGGGTGCGACTGTTTCAGACGGGCAAGGAACGGGGACGATCCAGAACGACGATAATCCGACGCTCTCCATCAATGATGTCGCACAGAACGAGACTAACACGGGGACGACCACGTTCACTTTCACCGTCAGCCTGTCGGCCCCCGCGCCCTCGACTGTAACTTTCGACATCGCTACCGCCGACGATACGGCACAGGACGACACGCCTGTCAGCGAAGACAATGATTACGTGGCTCGTAGTCTGACGGGGCAAACCATCGCCGCCGGGAGTCAGACTTATACCTTTGACGTGACCGTTAACGGCGACACGAGCATAGAGCCCAATGAAACGTTCTTCGTCAACGTCACGAACGTCACGGGCGCGACCGTTTCGGATGGACAGGGGTTGGGAACTATTCAGAACGACGATTCCCCGCCTACACTCTCCATCAACGACGTGACACAGGCAGAGACCAACAGCGGGACGACGACCTTCACCTTCACAGTCCAACTGTCCTCGTCTGCTCTGGCAGGCGGCGTCACCTTCGATATCGCCACCGCCGACGATACGGCGCTCGCGGGCAGCGACTATGTCGCCAGGAGCCTCACGGCGCAAACCATTCCCGAGGGGAGCCAGACTTTTACTTTCGACGTGACGGTCAATGGCGACACGATCTTCGAGCCGAACGAGACCTTCTTCGTTAACGTAACCAGCGTCACGGGGGCGACCGTCACAGACGGCCAAGGCGTCGGCACAATCACGAATGACGACGCGCAGCCCACGCTCACGATAGCCGACGCGAGTGTGACGGAAGGCAATGCGGGCACTTCGCTCATGACCTTCACCGTGACATTGACGGGCACGGCACAGTCAACGGTGAGCGTCAACTACGCGACTGCGGACTCAAGCGCGACCGTGGCCGACAACGACTATGCCTCGACGAGCGGCACGCTCAACTTCACACCTGGTGACACGTCCGAGACTTTCACCGTGACGATCAACGGCGACACGAACGCCGAAGGCGACGAGATGTTCCTGGTGAATCTGTCCGGGGCTACGGTTGCGACCATCGCCGACAGCCAGGCGCTCGGCACGATCTTCCTGGATGACCCGTTCAGCATCGCCGCCCTGAACACGGCCTACACGGAGAACTTCGATGTCCTCGCCCAGAGCGGCGTGTCGAGCACGACCCCGGCGGCTTGGACGCGTGCCGAGAGTGGGACGAGCGCGAACACGACATACACGGCCAACAACGGCAGCAGCACGACCGGCGACACCTATAGCTACGGCACAACGGGAGCGTCCGACCGTGCCCTGGGCGGACTCCGGACCGGCAGCCTCGTGCCGACCTTCGGCGCTTTCTTCCGCAACGATACCAGCTCGACTATAAACACGTTGCAGATCAGCTACACGGGCGAAGAGTGGCGACTCGGCAATGCGGGCCGCACGGATCGCATTGACTTCCAGTACAGCACCAGCGCCACGAGCCTGACGACGGGAACGTGGACGGATGTGGACCCGCTCGACTTCACGACGCCGAACACCACGACGACGGGCGCGAAGGACGGCAACGACCCGGCCAACCGCACCGCGATCAGCCACACTATCACCGGCCTCTCAATCGCGCCGGGAGCGACCGTCTGGATTCGCTGGACGGATTTAGACGCCACGGGCTCAGACGACGGACTTGCCGTTGATGACTTCAGCATCACTGCGGGCATTACCGCCGCTACCCCCGCGCTCTCGATTAATGATGTGACGCAGGCGGAGACTAACAGCGGGACGACCACTTTCAACTTCACGGTCCAACTGTCCTCGCCAGCCGGGGTGGGCGGCGTCAGCTTTACTGTCAACACCGCCGACGGCACGACAAACCCAGCGACCGCTGGCAGCGACTACGTCGCCATCGTTGGCGGCAGCGGCAGTATTACAGAGGGCAACTCTTCCACCACCGTCAGCGTCACCGTCAACGGCGACACTACGACCGAACCTAACGAGACTTTCTTCGTCAATATCACAGGAGTCACGGGCGCGACCGCCGGAGACACCACGGGCCTGGGCACAATCACCAACGATGACGCAGCGGCGACCCCGCAGCTCGTCATCAGCCAGGTTTACGGCGGCGGCAGCAATTCGGGCGCGGCTTACGGGAGCGATTTCGTCCAGCTTTTCAATCGCGGCACTGCCACTATAGACTTTTCTGTTACGCCTTACTCTGTGCAGTATGCTTCGGCTGCGGGGACCTTCAGCGCCGGAAATAAAGTTGACCTGACAACAGGGACAGTAGCTCCGGGTCAATACTTCCTCATCAAGCTTGCTCCCGTTACTCCGACTGTCGGCACTAATTTTACGGCTGATGTGACCAATACAGGCATTAATATGAGCGCAACAGATGGAAAAGTTGCGTTGGTCCTCGGCACAACTGTGGCGACGACCACAACAGGTTGTCCGACTGGGGTTACTGTCGTTGATCTACTAGGCTACGGCAGCGCAAATTGTTCAGAAACAACTCCCACCGCTGTACTGAGCGCGACTAAGGTCGCAGTGAGAAATAGCAACGGCTGTACAGATACAGGCAACAATGCGTCAGACTTTACTGTGACGACTGTGAATACTTCGAGTCCTGTGCCCAAAAACTCAAGCGCAGCGCCCTCTCCCTGTCCGTGAGTATTTTTCGGCTTCCGTTCGGAACAGGCTTGAGGCGAAAGACATAATTTATGCCCACCGTAAATTGTCTCAAAATACGGCGGGCAAACTTTTATTCTGAATAATAATTATTAACGCACAACTCCCGTCAGAGGGCTAGACGCGCTGGCGTAGAGGCGCTTGGGCATTCGCCCCGCAAGATAGGCTAATCGCCCGGCTTCGATAGCGAGGCGCATGGCGGAGGCCATCTTTTCTGCGTCTTGCGCTTCGGCGATGGCGGTGTTCATGAGGACGGCGTCCGCGCCGAGTTCCATCGCAATCGCGGCATCACTTGCCGTGCCGACGCCCGCGTCAACGATGATTGTGGCGGTGGGTAGTTGCTCACGCATGATGCGCAGGTTCGCAGGGTTTTGAACTCCTAACCCGGAGCCGATGGGTGCGGCCAGGGGCATGACGGCGGCGCAGCCAGCGTCCAAAAGCTTCTTCGCCATGATCAGGTCGTCCGTAAAATATGGCAGGACGACGAAGCCTTCTTTGACGAGCACGCGGGCGGCTTCCAGGGTCTGCTCGTTATCCGGAAAGAGCGTCGTCTGGTCGCCGATGACCTCCAGCTTGATGAGTTCCGTATTGAGTGCTTCGCGCGCGAGCCGCGCCGTGCGTATCGCCTCGTCAGCCGTGTAGCAGCCGGCGGTGTTCGGAAGAATGGCGAGCTTAGGGTCCAGGTGATCCAGGAAAGATTCAGAACTGCGGTCGAGCGGAACGCGGCGGACCGCCACCGTCACCATCTCAGCGCCCGACGCTCGGTGCGCCGCCTTCATCTCTTCAAAGGTGCGATACTTGCCCGTCCCGATAATCAGACGCGAACTGTATTCGCGCCCCGCGATAATCAGTTTTTGATTCTCTGCTTGAACTGCTGCCGACATAATGTCACTTTACAATAAAACAGTGACAAGTGACGAGTGACAAGTGATAAGTTAAAAACCGTCACTAACTCGTCACTCGTCACTTGTCACTTGTCACTGCCTTCATTCCTCCTCCGACAAAATGGACGATCTCGACGCGGTCGCCCTCCTGAAGTGCGGTTTGCTGCCAGTCGGACCTACGGACGACCTCGCGGTTGAGCTCAATCGCCAGGCGCTCTGGCGCGAGCGCGAGGTGATCTATCAACTCCTTGAGGTTGATACTGGCGGGCACGTCCCGCGATTCGCCGTTGATCTCTATTCGCAAAACCGACTAAATCCCTTGGCTTCAGGCCTGATGAATCACGCGGCGCAGTTCGGTCCGCTCGCCCTTGAGGGTCGCGCTGATGAGAATCGCAGCGCGACCCGATGTGAAATAGGGGAGCATCGCGTAGAAGATGGCCGTCCCGTCGCCCCCCGTCTTCCCGGAAAAAATCAGCGGTCTGAAGCTGGAGCCCAGAACTTTCAGGCTGATCGCGACATTGGGAACGCTTTGAAGCCCTTTCGGCCCACGCCCGACGTGCAGATTGATCTTCACGAACTCGCCCGCCACGAACTTCTTCTCTTCGAGCAGAGTTATTTGCAGGTCGTCCGGGTTAGCGAAATTACCCCCGTAGTCAACGACGCGGCTATAGTCCACATGATCCACAGGGTTGTACTGCGGAAGACTCGCGACCGGGTCAGGGGCAGGCGCCGGCAGCTCTTCTATGACAGGAGCCGCGGGCGCGGTCGGCATGGGCGGAGCCACCGGCGCGTCGTGATCGAAGCCGTGATAAATGATGAACTCTTCGGCTGGGGGAGACTCCACGGGCGGAGGCGCTTCCACGGGTGGAGGTGTTTCCACGGGCGGAGGGGCTTCTACGGGTGGCTGAGCCTGCGCCTCTTCCGGTTCCTCTTGTTGGGTTGATTTGGAGCGCATGGCCGCCTCGCGCTCGGTTTGCCGTTTGAGGTCTTCGATGCGCCCGGAGTGAATGGCGGCGCAGATCAGCCTGTGCTGCCGCTGGAGCCGCTCTGCCAGTTTATCTTCGTCGAACCCGGCCGCGATCAGGTCGTCGTAGGGCGTGCGCTTGCTGGCAATGATGGTCCCGCCGACATAGACGAGCGAAAGGATCAGAGGCGACTTCAGCCCCTTGTCCTCAGTCTGCACGTGATAAACCACTCCGCCATGCTCAACGTCGGTATTGAAGCCGGTAATCACGATCTTTCGCTGCTCAAGTAGATTAACGAATGCTCATCTGGGATTACGGAAGCGGGGCTGTAGTGAACATTAACATAACGATTTTCGGCGGGTCAATCATCTTGTCTGGAAGGCCTTCCCCCTCCCGAAACTTTGCTTGACACTCATCAACTCATGAACTACGATTCACTTTGTACCATGATTCTCAATCTCCACTGAGACGCCCCGGGCCGTCATTCTTAATTTAAGTGTCGGGCTGCGGCGAGAGGTGTATGTTTAGCGGAAGCGGCCAGGGATGAACGGTTTTAATCTCAAAGATTATTTGCCGATACTGCTCATGTTCGTGGTTGCCGGTGGCTTCGCCGTCGTCAATATACTTCTCTCGCAGTTCGTCGGCCAGCGCAAACAGACGCGCACGAAATTGATGCCGTATGAATGCGGCAAGGACCCTGTCGGGTCCGCGCGCGAGCGCTTCTCGGTCAAGTTCTACTTGATCGCGATGATCTTCATCCTCTTCGACATCGAAGTCATTTTCCTGATTCCCTGGGCCGTCGTCTTCAAGGCGTTCGCCGCGCATGAGCCCTGGGCGAAGACTCTCATCTATATTGAGATGATGCTCTTCGTCGTGCTGCTCCTGGTCGGGTACATCTACGTCGTGAAGAAGGGCGCGTTCGATTGGGGCCAGCGCGCGCGGCGTGAGGCGGAAGCTGAAGCGCTCGCGCTCCGTGAGATGCAGAAGCGAGAGAAGGATGCGGGGCAGCGTGCCGCCTGACGGGGCGAGCCGGAAAGGATTTATCGCGTTATGGGGCTCGAACAAAAAATCGCCGAAGCGTTGCCGGATGTTCTGACCACGCGGCTGGACTCGCTAATTAACTGGGCGCGCAAGTCCTCTCTCTGGCCCGCGACGTTCGGCCTGGCCTGCTGCGCCATCGAGATGATGAATGCGACTTCGTCGCGAAACGACCTGGCGCGTTTCGGCTCGGAAGTCTTTCGCGCCAGCCCGCGGCAAGCGGACGTGATGATCGTCTCTGGCCGCGTCTCGCGCAAGATGGCGCCCGTTTTAAGACGCATCTACGACCAGATGCCCGAGCCGAAGTGGGTCATCTCGATGGGCGCTTGCGCGACCTCGGGCGGCGTCTTTGACAACTACGCGATCGTCCAGGGAGTGGATAAAGTCGTGCCAGTGGATGTCTACATCCCCGGGTGCCCGCCGCGCCCCGAAATGCTGATTCACGCCGTGATGATGCTTCAGCAGAAAGTTTCCAAGGAGTCGGCGCGCGACCGCAAGGACATTCCGGTCGAGGAGGCGCGCGAGGCCGTGCCGCCCGGGACGCTTCCCGCTTCGGGTGTGTCAGCGCTGAATGAAGCTGCCGCGGAAAAGGTTTCGCGCCCCTACACGATTCCTTCGCGCCATGAGCGCCGCCGCTCTTCCTGAGATTAAAGAAAGAATCCGTGGCTTTGGCGCAACAGATTTGGGTCAGGAGCAGGGTAAAGAAGAGACAATGTCGAACGAAAGAGAGCAGCAGGCGGGGAACGCTGGCGAGCCGGAAACTGCATTAACGCCGACTAACAGTGAGACGCCGTCGCCTCTGGTGGCGGCGTTGCTGCGTCAGAATGCCGAGTGGGTCAAAGAGGTAATCGTAGCGTTCGGCGAGATTACCGTCATCGTGCCCCGCGCGGAGATTGTCAACGTCTGTTCGTTCCTGAAGGCCGCGCCGGAACTTGAATTTAATTTCCTTTCGGACCTGTGCGGAGCAGACCGTGGGCCAGAGGAGGAGCCGCGCTTCGAGGTCAACTATCACCTCTTCTCGACGACGAAACATCATCGCCTGCGCCTGAAAGTTTTACTCGACGATGACGACACGCACGTGCGGACGGTGACGTCCGTCTGGCGCACTGCCAACTGGCATGAGCGCGAGACCTTCGATCACTTCGGGGTGATCTTTGACGGTCACCCGGACCTGCGTCGCATCCTGTTGCCGGACGACTGGCAGGGCCATTCGCTCCGCAAAGATTTTCCGCTGCGCGGTTACGAACCGTACAGCCTAACCTAGTAAATCGTAAATCGTGAATCGTAAATAGAGTAAGACCGTTCGACGATTCACGATTTACGATTCACGATTTACGTCTTTTATGAGCGCTCTTCCGCCGCAATTCGAGATTGTGGATCGTCCGCTCGATACGCAGATGACGATCTCCATGGGGCCGCAGCACCCTTCGACGCATGGCGTGCTGCGCCTTGAGCTGATTCTCGACGGCGAGATGGTCGTCAAGGCCACGCCCGACATCGGCTACCTGCATACGGGGATGGAGAAGCTCTTCGAGTATAAGAAGTATCAGCAGGGCATAGTCATCACGGACAGGATGGATTATTTGAACCCTCTGGGGAACAACCTCGTCTACGTGATGGCCGCAGAGAAACTTCTAGGGCTGGAGATTCCCGAGCGCGCGCAGGTCATTCGTGTTCTGACCTGCGAGTTGCAGCGCATCGCCTCGCATCTGGTCTGGCTGGGCACGCACGCCCTGGACATCGGAGCGATGACGGTCTTCTTCTACTGCTTCCGCGAGCGCGAGAAGATTTTGAACCTCATCGAAGCCGCGTCGGGCGGGAGGCTAACGCCCTCTTATTTCCGCATCGGCGGCTTGATGATGGACCTGCCGTCCGGCTTCGAGCGGCGCGTCAAACAGTTTACGGACGATTTCCTGAAAGCCCTGGGAGAGTTTCACACGCTCCTGACGGGCAACAAGATTTTCCAGAAACGCACGCAGGGCATCGGCTACATCTCAGCAGAGGATGCGATTGATTGGGGGCTGTCGGGTCCATGCCTGCGCGGCAGCGGCATCAATCTGGACATTCGCCGCTCAAACCCCTATACGGGCTACGAGAACTATGATTTCGAGGTCCCGGTCGAGCAGGACTGTGATGTCTGGGCGCGCTACATGGTGCGTATGCGCGAGATGAAAGAGTCGCACAAGATCGTCGTTCAGGCTCTCTCGCGCCTGCGTCCCGGCCCCGTGAAGGCGGACGCGCCGAAGGTCGTGCTCCCGGACCGCGAAGCGATGAAGAAGCACATGGACGCACTCATCCACCACTTTTTAATTGTGGCCGAAGGTTTCAACGTTACCGAAGGCGAAGTCTATCACGCGATTGAAGCATCGAAAGGCGAACTCGGCGTCTATATGAAATCCAACGGCGGACCGAAGCCAGCGCGCGTGCATTTCCGCGGCCCGAGCTTCGTCAATCTTTCGGCCCTGCCGCACATGGCCGAAGGCGAAATGGTGGCGGACGTCGTCGCCATCATCGGCTCGCTCGACATCGTGCTCGGAGAAATAGACAGATAATTATGAATTTTGAGTTTTGAATTTTGAATTCTAAGTCTTCAATTCAAAATTCAAAACTCAAAATTCAAAATTCGACTATGTCGCAACAGTTCACACCCAACAACCCTTTGCCGCAGGAGGCGAAAGTCCCTGAGGAGATGGCTGTCTTCTCGCCGGAGGTGGAGGCGGAGATTGACACTCATCTGGCGAAGTACCCTGTGAAGCGCTCGGCCATCCTGCCTTTGATGTTCATCGTGCAGCGAGAGCGCGGAGGATACCTGGACCCGCCGGGCGTGGCTTATCTGGCGGACCGTCTGGGTGTGCGTATTACGGACATCTGGGAGGTCGCGACCTTCTATTCGATGATCAATACAGAGCCCGTCGGGAAATATCACATCCAGATTTGCAAGACGCTTTCGTGCAAGATCATGGGCGAGCCGAAGATTACAGAGCACGTGTGCCGGAAACTCGGAATCCGGCCGGGCGAGACCACCCCGGACGGACGCTTTACTGTTTCGCTGGTCGAATGTCTGGGCTCGTGCGGCACCGCGCCGATGTTCCAGATCGGGTTTGACTATCACGAGAATTTGACGACCGACAAGGTGGATGAAATCCTGGACTCTTTGCCTTAACTTGACCGTGGGAGAACAACTGGACGAATCAGAGGAGGCATCACAGCAGGCAAATTCTGCTAAAGGAGCCTGACTATGAAAAAGATTCTCTGCTTATCCCTTCTCATCTCCCTCTGCTCGCTCGAAGTTCTGGCGCAGGAAGCTGGCAACCGCGTGTACGGCAACCAGGGGACACAACAAGGCGGGGATGTCACACGGCGTTACCCGAATTACCCGTTGACCACGACCGATCAGGTGGTCTCCGAGCAGGAAAATCTGCTCGTGACGACTTATCAGTTTTTGGATGCGAAGATTCTAACGAGCCTTGAAACTAAGGAGTACGTGGCCGTATTCGGGCTGGCACAGGAGGCGGATACGCTACAGGCGGCCAACAAAAAGCTGCAAACACAGATCGCCGCGTTCCAGAGCAGCCTGAGCTCGCTCGGGATTCGGCCCGAAGACACGTATCTGGACTTCATCACACAGAATCGCGTTTACGATTATGTGGTTAAGGGGACGACGGCGCGCGAGAAAGTTTCCGGTTTTCAGATCAAGGAAAACCTGGCCGTGCGTTACAAGGAGCACACACTGCTGGATAGAATCGTGCCGCTCGCGGCGCAGGCTGGCATTTACGATCTGGTGAAAGTGGATTACGTCACGGGAGATTTGAGCGCAGTGCGCGCGCAGATGGTTGCTGAGGCGCAGAAAATCCTCAAGCAGAAAGAGGAGTCTTACGCCAAACTCGGCATCAAGCTCCAGCCCATCTCCGTCTCGGCTGAGAACTTCGACGCCTTTCAACCATACGAGGCGTACAACTCCTACAAGGCCTACGAGTCTGGCACGGTGGATGATAACTATCGCGTGGTCGAGCGGCGCAAAAACAGCACCTTTTACTTCGACCCGCTTCCCCCGGGGAGATTCGATCTGGTGCTGACTCCCATCGGGCTGGAACCGCGCGTGCAATGCACCTTCTATTTGCGCGTAAAATATTTCGTTAACAGCCACACGACTGTGGTCACGCCGGACAAGGCCGGCGACAAGAAGCCTTAGCTTACTTATGCGGATCGAAGCCATAGGGTGCGAGCCTCTCTTGCTGGCTCGCTTCAAATCCGAGAACTCGCACACTCTCGAAGTGGCGAGGCGGCACGGCGCTTACGACGCGCTCCGAAAAGTCCTCGACTCGATGAAACCCGAAGAGGTCATCGAGGAGGTGAAGAAATCCGCGCTGCGCGGTCGCGGCGGCGCGGGCTTCCCCACCGGGATGAAGTGGAGTTTCGTGCCGAAAGACTCGCCGAAGCCCAAGTATGTCGTCTGCAACGCAGACGAATCCGAGCCGGGCACGTTTAAGGACCGCTATCTGATGGAGCGCGACCCACACATGCTGATCGAAGGCATGTTGATCGCGGCCTACGCGCTCGGCTCGAAGGCCACATACATCTACACGCGCGGCGAGTATCGCTACCTCATTGACATCATGGACCGCGCCATAGAGGAAGCGCGCGAGGCCGGCTTCGTCGGCAAGAACATTTTGAAGTCGGATTTCTCCTGCGAGGTCTACACGCACACGGGCGCGGGCGCGTACATCTGCGGCGAGGAGACCGCGCTTTTGAATTCGCTCGAAGGACTGCGCGGGCACCCGCGCATGAAGCCGCCCTTCCCTGCTGTGGCTGGCCTTTACCAGTCGCCGACCGTCGTCAACAACGTCGAAACGCTCTCGGCAGTGCCGCCGATTATCCTGATGGGCGGCGAGGCCTATAAAAAGCTGGGCACGGAGAAGAGCGGCGGGACAAAACTCTGGTCCGTCTCAGGCCACGTCCAGTTTCCGGGCGTCTATGAGCTTCCGATGGGCTACGACGACATGGAAAAGTTCATCATGGAGGACTGCGGCGGCATCCGCGACCGCAAGAAGCTGAAGGCCGTGATTCCGGGGGGCTCAAGTGTGTACATCATGCCCGCGGAAGACATCCTGGGTAAAGACGTGCGGATGGATTACGAGGGATTGGTCGTCGGAGGCTCGATGGTCGGCTCGGGCGGTTTCATTGTGATGGACGAGACCGTGGATGTTTTCGAGTCCACGAAAAACCTGACAGAGTTTTACAAGCACGAATCCTGCGGCTGGTGTACGCCATGTCGCGAGGGCACGGATTGGCTCGTCAAAATCTTCAAGCGCATCGCGCGCGGCGAAGGGCGGCCTGAGGATGCGCAGTTGATCCTGGATTTGTGCGACAACATCGAGGGGAAATCCTTCTGCCCGCTGGGCGATGCGGCAGCGTGGCCGATTCAATCGGCGATCAAGAAGTTTCCGGAGGATTTCAAGCGGCATCTTTTGCAGTTAGCCGAGCCGGCGGAAGAGATGAACGTCGCGGCGCATTAAGAGTCAGGATTGTTGAAGCAACGACGAAAACGCCGCGTAGCGGCGGAGTTTCTATTAAGCGGTTACCGAGTAAATAGATGTCAGCAGAGTTAATCAAAGTCACTATTAACGGTCAGGACTTTCAGGTCGCGAAGGGCGCGCGGCTGATTGATGTCTGCCGTGAAAAGGGTTTCTCTATTCCCTCCTTCTGTTATTACGCGGACCTCGCGCTTCAGGCTTCGTGCCGCATGTGTCTAGTCCGCATCGAGAAGATGCCGAAGCTCCAGACTTCCTGCACGATCACCTGCACGGACGGGATGGTCGTCACCACAGAGAGCGACGAGATTGAAAAGGCCCAGCGCGCGATGGTCGAATTCCTGCTCGCCAATCACCCGCTCGACTGCCCCATCTGTGATCGCGGCGGCGAATGCGAGCTGCAAGAGATGGCTTTCGATTGGGGCGGCCTCGAAGAGCGGTTCGCGGAACGTAAGAACGCGCAGCCAGAGAAATATCTCTCACCAATCGTGGCGAACGACCCGCAGCGCTGCATTCTCTGCAAGCGCTGTACGCGCGTCTGCGACGAGTGGATGGGCGAGGACGCGATTGAAGCCGGGGGCCGTGGCGCGAACACCGTCATAGGGACCTACGGCGGCTGGCTCAACTGCTCGCAGTGCGGCAACTGCATCGAGGTCTGCCCGACTGGAACGCTTCTGGACGCGACCTATCGCCATCAATCAAGGCCCTGGGAACTAGATCAGACCGTCTCGACCTGCACATTCTGCTCCGACGGTTGCCAGGCTTCTTTAGGCTCCCGAGCGGGCGTGCTGATGCGCGTCGTGGCGCGCGACCGATACGTCAACGGCCTGAACGGCGAATTCCTCTGCATCAAGGGGCGCTTCGGCCACCCCTTCGTTAATCACGAGGAGAGGCTGCGCACTCCACTCATTCGCTACAAGAAGGGCGGGAAGTTGATTCCAGCGACCTGGGACGAAGCCCTACGCCACGTCGCCTCCAGGCTCGAAGAGATCGCCAACGCCCACGGCCCTTCGTCAATCGCAGTGGTCGGAAGCCCACGCATCACGAACGAGGCCAATTACCTGCTCTATAAATTCGCCACCGAAGTTGTCGGGACCGAGAACTATACTGCGACAGACGCGTTCAGCCTGGTTCCCTTCTTCGAGCATCTGGGCGCGCCGCTGGCGACCCACAGGGATATTCGTCACGCCAAAACCATCCTTCTCATCGGGGGCGAGCCGGAAGAGTTGCAGCCCCTGACCGGAAAGCAGATGCGGCAGGCGGTCCGCAATGGCGGTGCTAGATTAATCATCGTCAACAGCCGCGAAATTCGGCTCAAACAGCAGGCGTCGCAGTTCATACACATCCGCCCGCGCTCCGAAGACGCAGCCGTTCTGGCTCTCGCAGATCAGGCGCAGAATAAACTGGCTGCAAGCAAGATGGGCGTCGAAGTGAGCGCGCTCGAACAGATGTACAAGACTCTGAAGGAGACGGAAGGGGACGTCGTCATCATGTTCGGGGGCGAATTGAGCCCTGCCGGACAAGCCATCGCCGCCCAGCTTCCTTTTGCCTTTGGCGCAGAGAATCGCCGCGTCCTGCTTCACCCGCTTCCTCTTTACAACAACAGTGTCGGCGCGCACGACATGGGCTTGATGAAGAGCGGGAAGAGCGCGGGCCAGATTCTCGACGCGGTGGGCGACGAGGTGCGCGCGCTCTATATCGCGGGTAGTTTTCTACAGGAGCATTTCGCTGGGCGGGAGGACACCCTCTCGAAGCTGGACTTCCTGGTTGTTCAGGAGCTTTTCGAGACCGCGACGACCGCGTTTGCCGACGTCGTCCTGCCCGCAGCATCGTTTGCGGAGACGGATGGGACATTTACGAACAACGACGGGTTCGTCCAGCGCGTGCGCCAATCAATCCCCCCGGTCCATCAATCGAAGCAGGATTGGATGATTACGGACCAACTGGCGCGCGCCCTCGACGTTGATTTCGGATTTCAGATGTCCGCGAGCAACGTCTTCAAAGAGATTGCCGCCAAGGTTCCGGCTTACGAGGGATTGCGTTACCCGCTGCTGAAGGACGAGACGAAGCCTGTGCAGGTGAAGCACGCGTTGTCGGAGCGGCTCGATTTGACGAAAGAGGCTGAGGGCTTGCGCCTGAGCGTCGAGGGGATGAGCGAGACTGCGCCGAAAATCGTTGGGACGCCTGAAGTCGGCCACGAGCTTTTCAAGCCGGGGACCCTGACTGGCAAAGTCCCGCAGTTCCCGCTGCTCGCGGCCGGCAATCCGGAGCCCCCTTCTGTAGCGATTTCCCCCCTTTACCAGATTACGATTGATCAGAGCTTGCGACGAGAAGCTGTGGCGGGAGACTGAAAAGAAACGATGAATTATGAACGATGAACGCGGAAGTAAAACAGTTCATCGTTCCGCGTTCATCGTTCATCGTTTAATCCAATGAATTGGTATGTGATAGGCCAAATTAGCCTGAAGCTGCTGGCGATCACGGTGGCTTTCACGGGCATCCTGTTGATAGTCGCCTACACGGTGCTGGCCGAGCGCCGCGTGCTGGCCCTCATCCAGGGGCGGCTCGGGCCGAATCGTGTCGGCCCGGGCGGCATGCTCCAGCCCTTTGCGGACCTGCTCAAATTCATCCTTAAGGAAGACATCGTTCCGGATAAATCAACGCGCTTCGTCTATTTCCTGGCCCCCGTGATCGCGATCATGACGGCGCTGATGACGATGATCGTCTATCCATTCGGTCCCGAAGTCACGCTGCCCTGGTTCGGCACGGTCCAGCTAGTCATCACGCGCCTCGACGTCGGCCTGCTGTACGTCCTCGGCATCACTTCGGTCGGCGTTTACGGTATCGCCCTGGCCGGCTGGTCCTCGAATAACAAGTACAGCCTGATGGGAGGCTTGCGCGCCTCCTCTCAGCTCATCTCCTACGAACTCTCTTTGGGGCTCTCGCTCGTCGGCGTCATCCTGATGAGCGGGACGCTCGACATTTATCAGATCGTCGAGCAGCAGAGCGGCTACGTCTGGGGGTTCATGCCACGCTGGAATCTCGGACCGCAGTTTATCGGCTTCATAGTTTATTTAACCTCGGCCATCGCCGAAACGAACCGCGTCCCCTTCGACTTGCCGGAAGCCGAAACGGAGTTGGTCGCGGGCTTTCACACAGAATATTCCGCCATGAAATTCGCGCTCTTCTTCATGGCGGAGTACGTCAACATGCTGACGGTCTCGATGCTGGCGACGACGCTTTTCCTGGGCGGCTGGAACGTGCCCTGGCTCGAATACCTGGTCGCGCCCGGCTCATTCCTTTACGCCTTTATCAGTCTCCTGGGATTTTTGTTCAAAGTCATCTTTTTCCTGTTCCTTTACATCTGGCTGCGCGGGACGTTGCCGCGCTTTCGCTTCGACCAGCTGATGAACTTCGGCTGGAAGTTTTTGCTGCCCGTCGCCATCCTGAACATTATCCTGACGGCGACGCTCGCTTATTTCGGTTGGGTCTGATTTTTAACAAGGAAGCGTCGAACACGTGTTCGATTCTTTCCTTGTCCGTTTGCTGATGACCGGGCTTCTCTTCATTCTTTTCGCGGGACTCGCTGTCGGCTGCGCCATCGCGATGGTGGTGCAGCGCAACCCGCTTTACAGCGCCATTTCGCTCATCGGCGTCTTCATCTCGCTTGCGGCCCTGTACGTGATGCTGGCCGCGCCCTTCATCGCGGCTGTCCAGGTGATCGTTTACGCGGGCGCGATTATGGTGCTCGTGGTCTTCGTCATCATGCTCCTGAACGTCGAGGAAGAGGCCAAAAAGCGTATGCGCCTGCGCTTTCTGATTCCGACGGCAGTGCTGCTGGCAGGGGTGCTGATCGCGGAGGCTGCTTTCGTGCTTTACTTCGTGGAGGCTCATCCCTCGCCGCCGGACCCGAGTTCCTCGAACGTCGGCCTGACGGCAAGTATCGGCACGGGGCTTTTCACGACTTACCTGCTGCCGTTCGAGATAACTTCGGTCCTGCTCCTGATGGCGATTGTCGGGGCAATGACCCTGGCGCAGCGCGCGACCGATGTCCCGCCGGGGGCGCACGTGGTTCCGGGCGCGCAGGTGCTCACGAAACAGACTGTGGACCCACAGGCCGTCGGGGATGCGACGCCCGTCGTCACGCGTTCGACCGTAGAGGCTGCGCGGCTCCTGGGGGAAGATGACCCGCACGACGAATCGAAGATAGATTGAGATTATGAACACCGTTCCGCATCTCTCATGGTATCTGGCGCTCTCGGCCATCCTGTTCACAATCGGGGTGGTCGGCGTCATCATCAAGCGCAACGTGATCTCGATGTTTATGTGCATCGAGTTGATGCTCAACGCAGTGAACCTGACGTTCGTGGCGTTTTCGAGCTATTTCAGGGATGTGACGGGACAACTTTTCGTCTTCATCGTGATGACGGTTGCGGCCGCCGAGGCTGCGGTCGGGCTAGGCATCATCATCGCCATCTTCCGCAACCGTGAATCTTTGGATGTTGACGATGCGAACTTACTCAAATTATGAATTTTGAGTTTTGAATTTTGAATTAAAAGAAAAACCTGTAATTCAAAATTCAAAACTCAAAATTCAAAACTTTATCATGATACGTTACATCATCTTTGCGCCGCTTCTGGGGGCAGCCATTAACTGGTTCGTCGGCAGGCGTGTGCGCAGGGAGTCGTTCATCGGGCTGGTCGCGTGTCTGGCGGTCGGCGTCTCGACGGTCGTTGCCTTTTACCTTGCTTTCAAACAGGGAGGGGCGCTGACCTCGGAGACGGTCGCGGGCGTTGCGCCGGTCGCGGACCACCTCTGGACGTGGCTCGACGTCGGTGGCTTTCGCGCGGACTTCGGCTTCGCTATGGACCGCCTGAGCGGCATCTACGTTCTCTTCGTCACCTTCGTCGGACTCCTGATTCACATCTTCGCGACCGGGTACATGCACGGCGATCCGGGTTATTACCGCTTCTTCGCCTACCTGAATCTCTTCATGTTCTCGATGCTGACGCTGATCCTGGCCGACAACCTGCTCCTGATGTTCGTCGGCTGGGAGGGAGTCGGCCTCTGCTCTTATTTGCTGATCGGCTATTACGTGGACCGCAGGGAGGCCGGCGATGCCGCCAAGAAGGCTTTTGTCGCCAACCGCATCGGCGACTGGGGCGTCGTGCTCGGCATTGCGTTGATCTTTTACATCACCTTGCAGGCGGGGGCACCCTCGATCAGCTTCTTCGATAAACCGGACCTCGGCGTCACGAATGCCTTTGACACGCTTGTGTCCGCCAAAGGGTTTGAGGCTTTCGGGTGGGGCACGCTTTTCGCCGGGGGATTGACCACCGCGGCCATTCTCCTTTTCATCGGCGCGACCGGAAAGTCAGCGCAGATTCCGCTCTTCGTCTGGCTGCCGGACGCGATGGCGGGCCCAACGCCCGTCTCCGCGTTGATTCACGCGGCGACGATGGTCACGGCGGGCGTTTACATGATCGTGCGCTGCAACGCCATCTACACGAACGCGCCGACGGCCATGTTCATCATCGCCATTGTCGGCGCGGCCACGGCGATTTTCGCAGCGACCATCGGAATGGCGCAGAACGACATCAAGAAGGTCCTGGCCTACTCGACCGTCTCGCAGCTCGGCTACATGATGCTGGCTTGCGGCGTGGGCGCATACATCGCAGCGATTTTCCACGTGATGACGCACGCCTTCTTCAAGGCCCTTCTGTTCCTCGGCTCGGGCTCCGTGATTCACGGGATGCACCACGAGCAGGACATGCGGCGCATGGGCGGGCTGAAAAAGTATATGCCGATAACATTCATCACGATGTTCATCGGCTGGCTCGCGATCAGCGGCATCCCAATCTTCGCTGGCTTCTTCTCGAAAGACGAGATTCTCTGGAAGACCTGGAGCACGGGGGTTTTCGGCCAATCGAGCAGCGCAGGCAAAATCCTCTGGGTGGTCGGCGCGGTGACGGCTCTGCTGACTGCCATTTACATGACGCGCATGATGGTGATGACCTTCTGGGGCAAAGAGCGCTTCGAGGAGGCGCACGCAGGCGGGCAGGCTGACGAAGCGCACGCACACGCCTACGACGAAGGCCAGAAGCCGCATGACGCCCAGGCGCCCTCTGCCGGCGACCGCCCGCATCATGAACCGGGCGAGCACACAGGCGAAGAGGAAGAGGTACACGCGGTCCATGGCGTCGGCGGCGGACACGGGCACGGGCATGGACCGTTCAAGCCGCACGAGTCGCCGTGGGTGATGACTGTGCCACTCGTCGTGCTCGCGATTCTTTCGACCCTCGGCGGCCTGGTCGGCATCCCTTACGCGCTTGGCTCTATGGTCGGTTTACACACTCCGAACTATTTCGAGCGGACGCTTGAGCCAGTCATTTTCAAACCCGGTGAGAAGGGCGAGGGCCATGCGGTCGTCGAATCCGGGGCTCAAACTGAAAAGGCGGAATTGCTCATGAAAGCGCCGCAGGCTCACGACGGGGAGCCTGCACTCAAGGCAGAAACGGGGACGCCACACGCGCCCGAAGGCGAGGCCCCGCACTCCCCGGAAGAGGTCGGACAGGAGAGACTATTCACAGGCGTTTCAGTCGTCATCGCGCTCATCGGAATCGGTGTGGGATGGCTGATGTTCAGGAAGCATCCGCTCAGGCGCATGCCGCGGCTGCTCGAAAACAAATATTACGTTGACGAAGCTTACAACGCGACTCTCGTCAACCCCGTTAAAGTCGGCTCGCGTGAAGGGCTCTGGAAGATTTTTGACGTCGGCGTGATTGACGGCATCGTTAACGGGCTCGGGCGCGGCATCGCGGAGATAGGTGGCGTCGTGCGCTACCTGCAAATGGGCTTTGTCCGGAGCTACGCGGCGATTATCTTGCTCGGGGCGCTCGCAGTCATAGGCTATTTCACTTACTTCATTTTTATTCGTTAGAACAAAGATTTTAGCCACAGAGGCACGAAGGAAATGATGAATAATGAACGCGGAACGATGAATGAAAAGCATTTGATTCAGCATTCATCATTCAGCACTCATCGTTCCTAAAATATGCAGCAATACTTGCTCACAATCCTGATTCTCCTGCCGACTGTCGGAGCCATCGCGGCCATCGGGCACGGCCTTGCCTGGCGTAAGAGCGAGACGCATTACCGCTGGATCGCGCTCATCTTCTCGCTGGTGACCTTTGCTATCTCGCTCCTGCTTCTGGGCACTGGTGGAGTCAGTGCGGATGGTTTCCGATTCGTCCAGAATAATGTCTGGATCAGCTCCATCGGCGCACGTTATCACCTCGGCGTTGACGGTATCAGCCTCTGGCTGGTGATCCTGACCACGCTGCTCGTTCCCATCTCGATTCTTTCGAGCTGGAATTCCATCAAGAAACGCACGCTCGCCTTCTACGCCTTCATGCTCATCCTGGAGAGCGCCATGATCGGCGTCTTCGTCTCCCTGGACCTGCTGCTGTTCTATCTCTTCTTCGAGGCGTCGCTCATCCCCATGTTTTTCCTGATAGGCATCTGGGGCGGCGAGCGCAGGATTTATGCGGCGACGAAGTTTTTCATCTACACGGCCATCGGCAGCCTGCTGATGCTCGTCGGCATCATCGCGCTCTATTTCATACACGCGAACCAGGTCGGTTACGGCACCTTCGATTATGTGACTCTGCTTCAGTCGCTGAAGGACGGGTCCATGAACTTCGCGATACTGGGGCGAGCGGAGTTCTGGCTATTTTTTGCCTTCGCTTTCGCCCTCTGTATCAAAGTTCCGCTCTTCCCTCTACACACATGGCTGCCGGACGCACACACTGAAGCGCCGACCGCTGGCTCCGTGATTCTCGCGGGCGTGCTTCTCAAGATGGGCACTTACGGGCTGCTGCGCTTTAACCTGGCGCTCTTCCCGACGGCGTCGCGCTATTTCGCGCCGCTGATGATCGTTCTGGCTATTATCGGCATCATCTACGGCGCGCTCGTGGCGATGGTGCAGCCGGACGTGAAAAGACTCGTCGCCTACTCGTCCGTCAGCCACATGGGATTCGTCGTGCTCGGCATCTTCTCGTTTACGGAGATGGGCATGCAGGGTGCGCTCTATCAGATGCTCAATCACGGCGTCTCGACCGGCGCGCTCTTTCTTTTCGTCGGGATGATTTACGACCGCAGGCACACGCGCATGATCTCGGATTTCGGGGGGCTGGCTCATTCAATGCCCTGGTTCTCAGCACTCTTCGTCATCGCATCGCTTTCGTCAATCGGCCTGCCGCTGCTCAACGGGTTTGTCGGCGAGTTTCTGATAGTGATCGGGATGTGGACGTCGAAGGCCGTTTCCTGGCCGTGGTGGGCGACCGCGCTGGCGGCGACGGGCGTCATCTGGGCTGCCGTCTATATGCTCTGGATGTTGCAGCGCGTCGTCTTCGGCCGCATCAGAGACCCGGAGAACGCGAAGCTGAAAGATTTGAATACGCGCGAGGCGGGATTGCTCGTCCCGCTACTCATCCTGATGCTTTTGATGGGCGTTTATCCGCGCCCGTTTCTCAATCGCTCGCGCGCGAGCGTGATGGAGGTCCGCGACCGCGTCGTCAATCCGCAGCGCGGCGGTACGATACCGGAGACGAGCAGACGCGAGTTGCCGGTCGTGAACCGGTAAACAGGCGAAAAGCCCTTTCATCTAAGCTGCTGGGTTGGATTTTTGTTGAACTTATTTCAATTGCCACTAGCTTTAGCTAGTGGGTTAAATCATAAACCTTTCGGCTTTAGCCGAAGGATTAAGCTGAAGCAATAAGGAAATAGGTTCTATTTATGTTTTGGCTAAAGCCGCTTCTACTTAATAACACTTGCCCACTAGCTAAAGCTAGTGGCAATTGATAACGATCTTATGAAGAAACTTTGCTTCTCCATATTTTTCTTTCTTTCTCTTTCCAGCGCTCTGGCTCTCGTAGCTCGCGGCCAGGGCGTGAATTCAATCGGGGAGACAGGCTTCAGACTTCGCGGCGCTGATGGCAAGACTTATGACATCGCTGCCCTGCGCGGCAACGTGGTCCTGGTCTCATTCGGCGCGACGTGGTGCCAGCCCTGTAAGGAAGAGCTGAAAGCGCTTGAGCAGTTGAAGAAAGAGTATAAGGATAAGCCCGTGAAATTTCTCTGGGTGAGCATTGAGAGCGAGGAGGAGGTCTCCGACGGGGGTTTGCGCGACTATGCGAAGAAGCTGAAGATCTCTTTTCCGGTCCTGCGTGATCCGGACAAAGCGACTTTTGCCAGATTCTCTGCGCGTCTGCGCCTGCCGACCATCCTTTTCTTCAATAAGGACGGGTACATTTCCGTGCCGAACCACGTCGGCATGGCGGCTGTCCCCATTTACATGGCAAAGATGCGCGAAAGGCTCGACAAGCTTCTGGCCGCCGGCGCCCTGAGGGATTCGACGGGCAGGTAGGTCAAAACTTTCAGATTGAGGCGATGGATTTCTCTTTAGCTTTTCAAGTTCCGGTGATTAACAACCCGAACGTCAATTTCGGCCTGATTTTGCCGGAGATGATTGTCGCGGGCGCAGGTGTGCTGGCCATGCTGGTGGACGCCTTCGTGCGCCGCAGGCAGCGCTGGCTCACCGGCGGGCTTTCGCTGGCGGGGCTTGGCGCGGCGGCCGTGGCGGCAATCTGGATGTGGATGAACTGGACGGAGAGGCCCCCGCGCGGCTTCGGCGACATGATCGTGCTGGACGAGCTGCGCCTGAGCTTCACGCTCATCTTCCTGCTCGTCTCGGCCCTCACCATACTCATCTCTATGGTCTGGGTCGAGAACGAAAAGCTCCCGGCGGGAGAATTTCATTCCCTGCTGCTCTTCGCCACGACGGGAATGATGCTGATGGCCTCCGGCAATGATCTGGTAATCATTTTCCTCGGCCTCGAAATCCTTTCGATTGCGACATACGTTCTGGCTGGTTTCCGCCGCACGGACCTGCGCTCGAACGAATCTTCGCTCAAATATTTTATTCTCGGCTCGTTCTCCTCCGCGTTCCTGCTTTACGGCATCGCGCTAGTTTACGGCGGGACTGTGACAAAAACCGGTTACCCTGGAACGACCAACATCACATCTATCGCGGCCCGATTAGGTGAAGCACAATACCCGGAGCTTCTCTACGCGGGCGCGGCGATGATGCTCGTCGGTTTCGGTTTTAAAATCGCCACCGCCCCTTTTCACGTCTGGACGCCTGACGTTTACGAAGGAGCTCCCACCCCTGTCACGGCTTTTATGGCCGCCGGGCCAAAGGCCGCTGGCTTCGCATCCTTCCTACGCGTCTTCGTCTTCGGTTTTCCTTTTGCCACGGCTGCGGGCACTTCCCTTGCCGGCGGGCAAGCCACTATTCCGTGGGTGAGCGCGCTGGTGGTTCTGACGATAATCACCATGACGGTCGGCAACATCGTCGCCATCGTCCAGAATAACGTTAAGCGGATGCTCGCTTACTCTTCAATCGCCCACGCCGGTTACGCCCTCATTGGATTTATTGCGGCGGGGGCCGGAGAGGGGTCTGAAAGAGAGGGGGCCCTGGCGGCGGTCGCCTTCTACATGCTGACTTACGCCGTCATGAATCTGGGCGCTTTCGCCATCGTCACCTTAATCGCGCGCGCCAACGACCGGCGCACGGACGTCGAAGACTATAGCGGCATAGGCTTTCGCGCCCCGGCGCTCTCCTTTACGCTCTCGCTCTTTCTGCTGAGCCTCCTGGGCCTGCCTTTGACCGCGGGTTTTATGGGCAAGGTAGTGGTTTTCGGGGCAGCGCTTCAGAAAGGTTATTACGCGCTGGTGGTCATCGCCGTACTGAACACGGCAGTCTCCGCGTACTATTACCTGCGCTTGATAATCGTCATGTTCTTCCGCGAGCGGACGACAGAATGGACCGCGCCGCGCGTGCCCGCGAGCATCGCCCTGGCGATAATCATTACGGTCGCGGGTGTCTTTTACCTGGGGCTGTTTCCGAATCATGTGATTGATGCGTTTCAGAGGAAGCCCGCCGCGGTGCGGGCCGCGCGTTGATCGCCGTAAGAGTCGAATTGCGATGAAGGCAGGCGAGAGTATCGCTTTAGAGACCGCGCCGGAGACGCTCCCCAGTACGCGCCCGCGCCCGCAGTCTTTCGCGCAGGCGGTTGAAGAGATCAAGGCCGCGCTCGACGCTGTATGGTTCGGCCGCATTTATCGCGAGCGTATCCTGCAAATGCGGACGCGCTCTCATCATTTGAATCTGCCGGCGAAGGGGGCCGGCGTCGAGATTCAGCACACGCTGCTCGGGGTCGAGTTGAAAACCGGGCGAAACCGTATGATGTGCCCGGACCTGGCGACGGCGCGTTACCTGGCGGTTTTCGCCAGGCTGGGTTGCCGCGAGGTCGCCGTGCCGTACGACATCAGCCGGATTTCGCGTCTCGCGGATGAACTCGAATCCTCCTGGCACCGCATGTTATTATTGGTCGAGCGCGCCGCGGATAAACGCAAGCCGGCTTTCCGCTCGCGCCTGCGGAATCTGTTGATCGAGGACGCTAGAAGAGAGATCGAGGCGGCGGGCGCGGGCACTGCCGTTCCGCAGTTTAACCAGAACACGAAACAGCGGCGCGGCTAAATTTTATAGAATTTTGATCGCACATTATCAGGAACATGGCGGAAGAGATATTGCTTAACGAAAACATCCCGATAGACAAACAGGAACCTCTCCCATTCCCTTTCAATCAACGTGCATTCTGCCGTTACGAGCCCATTGAGAAACGGATCGAGCGGGCACGTGTCCTCATCGTGGACGACCTCCTGCGCGACGAGGGCGACCTTTCGGAGCTTGCCGTCAAAGAATGGGGACGCAACACGAAGTCGAACCTTCAGCGCGAGCGTGAGATAGCCGTCCTGGCGCTCGACAACATACGCAACAACGTCTCGCGGCTCGTCCGGCACCCGGAGATGATGGTCACGCATTTCTCCGAGATTGCCCGTGCGGAAAAAGATTTTCGCCCGGACGCCATTGTTTTGAGCGGCACGCTGCGCGATTTCGACTATTACAACCCCGCCAATCTGGAAACTTTCAGGGATTTTATTCTCAAGACACGCTCGGCTGTGCTCGGCATCTGCGGCGGGCACCAACTCGTCGGGATGAGTTTCGGGGCGCGCGTGATAACGCTCGACCACATGGAGCAGCACGAGCACCGTGAGGGGAGACCGTTCGAGTATCAGTACCGCTTCATACGCATCACGGACCCGGACGATCCGATATTCGATGGCATCCACGACACGCACTCTGGCATCTGGCAGGACTACACGACGGAGGCACGCATCCTGCGGGTCTGGCAGAACCACGGGTTGCAGCTAGACCAGATTCCGGAGGGGTTCAAACTTCTCGCCACGGCCTACCTCTGCCGCAATCAGATGATGGTCAAGCGCGCGGACGGGCAGCTCATCTACACCGTCCAGTTTCACCTCGAAAAGTCATTCGAGGATTGGGACAAGACGCGCGCCACGCGCTGGGAGCACCCGAACGAATCGCGCGACGGCCGCATCATCTTCGAGAATTTCCTGCGCGAATCCATCAAACACGCCGAGGCTGGAAAAAGCTGAAAGACAGAGGCGTCTAATCACCAAATCATCCAGGCGTATAATCCCGTAGCGCCCATCAAATTCCCGGGGATTTTAAAACCCAAGCTTACTTAGGCGCCCGAATGGGCGTAATTCGTGGCGCCTATTAGGGCGTATAATATGCGTTAGGCGCTAGTGCTGTGTAATCGAAGTTTTTGAATTGCCTCCAGCTTTAGCTGGAGGATAATCAGGCCAGAAAGAACTCGGCTTTAGCCGAAGGGTTCGGCTAAAGCCAAACATTTTCTTGTCAACTTTGTCCACTAGCTGAAGCTAGTGGCAACTAATTAAAGCCAAAAACTTTCATTACACAGCACTAGTCTCCTGTGATCAGCTCTCGCGTGGAGGTAAACACATGACCAGGGCTCTCCTCTGTGTGCTCACAGGTGCTCTAGCCTTCTGGCTCCCGGATATCGCCCTCTACGCCAGTCGGGCGGATGCTTTCTCAGCAGAGACGCCGCCCTCCTCACCCTGCTGCTTCCTTGGTCGCGCCTGACTTGTTACAATACGTGGAACTATGATCACTCTTCGACTGCCGCTCCGTTCACGATCGATTGTGGAACCCCACTGAGACGCCGGACGTGGACGGCGAGTTGTCCACCTTCTGCTCGCCGGCTGCCTGACCGCGGCCTTGCCCGCACCGGCCCTAAGCGCCAACGGGGAACCGGCGGCCGCATCGCCTTCGACGGCCAGCCAAGGGAGGGCCTCAGAGGATTCGTCGCAGGCTGCGGGTATCCGCCGCATTGTCCGCGAACGGATGGCCGCCGACCACCTCAAGGCGGTGATCGTGCGCGTGACGATCGACGGCAAGGAGGTCGTCACCGAAGCGATGGGCGAGTCGATGACCGGCGTGCCCGCCACCAAGGACATGCACTTTCGCAACGGCGCCGTCGCTATCTCCTACGTCGCCACGCTGTTGCTGCAACTGGTCGACGAGAAAAAGGTCACCCTCGACGACAAGCTCTCGAAGTGGCTTCCGAACATCCCGAACTCGAATCGGGTCACGCTCGGCCAGCTCGCCCAGATGACCTCCGGGTATCACGACTACGTGATCAAAAATACTGAGTTCAACAAGGCCCAGCTCGAGAATCCGTTCCGCCAATGGACTGCGCAGGATCTGCTCTCGTACGCGAGCCTCCAATCGCTCTGGTACGATCCGGGCACGAACTGGAACTACGCGCATACGAACTACGTGATCTTGGGCTTGGCGATCGAGAAGATCACGGGCAAAACGATCCCGAAGCTGATGCAGGAGCGGATCTTCGGCCCGTTGAAGCTACGTAACACCTTGGACCCCGGCGGGACGCCTGAGATCGCCCAGCCGGTGCTCCACGCCTTCACGTCAGAGCGACGTAAGATGCTCGGCATAGCGGCGTCGTCGCGCTTCTACGAGGAGTCGACGTACTGGAACCCGTCGTGGTCGATCACGCAAGGGGCGATTCAGTACACCAACATCTACGACATGGCGACGTCGGCCGAAGCAATCGGCTCGGGCCGGTTGCTGTCGCCCGAGTCGCACCGGCTCCAGATCGATCCAAGGCTTCGCGGCTTCGGAAAGCCGCTCAAGGGCTGTACGACATGCGCTACGATGAGTGACTTCTACACCTACGGGATCGGGATAGTCATCTCGGGCTCGTGGCTCGTCCAGAATCCGCTGTTCTCTGGAGAGGCCGGGGTCATGGCCTACCTACCGTCGAAGAGGATCGCGATAGCGGTCGCGGTGACGTTCGACGAAGGGGCCTTCGACTCGTCGGGCGCGTATGCGAACTCCGACGACGCTCTCTTTCGAGCGATCGGCGCGTACTTGGCACCTGATGACGCACCGCCAGTCAAGCGCTGAGGGTGTGAAACGCGACGAAGTTACCGGCGGTCAGGTGGTTAGGAAAGTAAGGCGCTTCGGCAAGCATGCAGGGAGGCGCACGAAGCACCCGGTGCTTCGTGCCTCCGTGTCCCTGTGACTTTGTACTGAACTCTTCTGAAGCTCCTCATCGGCGTATCGTTGTTCCCGACCACAACGAGGTGGCTAAAGGAACATTAAGAGCTATTATCCGGCAGGCAGGTCTCACGGTTGATGAGTTCAAAGCTCTGTTGTAGAAATCGCTTTCCGTTTATGCCGCGCCTAACAACTCCTTCAACCCGACGCCTCGACAGCATAGTTTTCATGATGTTTCCTAACGGTGTAAATTGAATGCCTGCGCTCGCCGCGGGTTAATTCGGACGTTAGACCTCTTTCGCTTTAGCTACTGAGACTTTGAAGGAGACTATATGAGAGAAATCAAGCGCAGGTCTATTCTGGCGGTTATAGTGTCACTGATGTTCACTGTCGGCGCACAAGTTCGCGGCGCAGGCCCCATCCACGGGGCTATCGCTGAGGCGGTTCAAACCCAGTCGGATAACCGCACTTTGAGCTTCGGCGAAGGCCGCTTCTTCATTGACGGCAAAACGCCGAAAGGGTTCGCCGAGTTAGAATACCTGTACCTTGAGGGCGGGTCTTTCAGACTGGGGCCGGACAAAAAACGCATGGTCGCAGACTCGCCCGCCAGCCTCAAGGGTGAGCTACAGGGGAAAAGGGGGCGCACGTTCAAGCTGAAAAAGGCGGCGATGGAGAGTGACGTGCTCACGTTCGAGTCGCAGGCCATCAGGGGCGTCAGCTTTCAGTTTAGGGGCACCGTCTTTAATGGTGCAACCGAGTACGACTTCGTCGAAATAAAGGGGCGCTTGTCGAAATTAGTGAACGGGAAGAAAGTGGCCGAGGCCCAGGTGACATTCAGCTACGCAGAGCCCACGGACTGAAAAAGGATGGCCCAATAGGTGAACCCCGATGTCTAACAACTCATTGGAATGGTCGCGCAATAAGCTAACCTCTAACGCTAGGCTTTCGGGGTATTATTGGTACGTGCGCGCCATTCGATTCGGGCGTTAGGCATCTTCTTGAGATGGAGGCTGGGAAATGCTGACACTCAAAATTTGGCTTGCAGTCTTAATTTCATCGTTATTGCCGTTTCTCTCAATCGCGTGGCTGTGGAAAAAGAGAACAAAGAATAGGCTGGATTGGGTGCTGACATTATCTCTTGTCGGTGCTCTTTCACTACTAACTTTTATCGCAACGCCGTGGGCATTTACGAGTTATTACCTTCGTTACCTTCTGGTAGTTCTTTTTGCGCTCGCCGCTTACTTCTCATTCAAAAAAATTAAAGACGCTCATCAAGAAACTCCTTCTTCAGTCGGCGATAGGGTAGCCAATGCGGTTAAAGTAATTCTGCTTTTGGTGTTGTTGCCATTGAACATTATGGCGATAAGCTCATATTTCTACCCGTCTCCTTCTGTCGAGTTGGCCTTTCCTTTCTCAAATGGCGTTTACTATGTGATTCAAGGCGGCAACAGCGTCATCACCAGCCCGTTCCATCGTACCGGCACTAATAACAAAGAAGATTATGCGATGGATATTGTGAAACTAAATTGGGCAGGAAATAGAGCAACGGGTATTTATCCACGGGAACTATCTTCATATGCCATCTTCGGGGAAACAGTTTATAGCCCATGTAGCGGAGAAGTTATCGAGGTGTTTGATGGAGTGCCTGATAATCCTATCGGCGACGAAGGTCATCAGCCTAGTAATCACATCGTGATTCGTTGTAAGGGCGTGAGGGTGACGTTGGCACATATGACGAGCGGCAGTCTTTTGATACGACAGGGGCAATCTATTGAAGAAGGTCAACCGCTTGGCAGAGTCGGCAATGCGGGGCACACCAGTGAACCCCATCTTCACATACATGCTGTCAGAGATGTCCCCGATTCCATAGAGCCGGTTCCTATATCATTCAATGGGAAAATGCTTTCGTTGAATAGTATTGTAATGAGATAAAGAAAGATGTGGGAGATCGAACCCATAGGCGATGCTTAACAACTCATTCAACCGGAGCGGAATTAGCTTGCATGTCATTCGTGGGGATTGAATGCTTGATACAATCCTTCCAACCCGGTTAGATTCGGGCATTAGGCGCAGCGCATTTGAGAGGTTGTCTGCTTTCAGCCCTTTAAAATTTCCTTTGACGGATTTCAGCATCGGTGGTGCGCTTAACCAGACTTGAGAGCCCCGTATGCAGAGAACAGCATCATCAGATCGCATCACTGTTGTTGCGATTGCTATTATCGCTTACGCGGCTTTAAACATCTGCCATGAAATTGTCGGGCACTGTACGATGGCAGCCCTTCTGGGCTATAGATGCGTACAACTCTCCAGCACCGACATTCCACTCATCGCATACCCTCCTACGTGGAAATACAACATCATCCTTATCGCTGGCAGCTCGGCGAATTGGATTCTTGGGTTTGTCTGTCTGGGGCTACTTCGTACCTTACGAACGACTCCCACGCTGCGCTACTTCCTCTGGCTCACCATGTGCGTGAATCTGTTTCTCCCTTCCACGTACATGACAGTAGCCCCGATCATCAAGTTCGGGGATGCGTACTATCTGATTTATGAGCTTCCCGGGCAATGGTTTTGGAGGAGTGCCCTGGTTTTAGCGGGCGGGACAATCTGCTGGCTCACTTTTCGGCTTTGTCGCGCCGAGCTGGTCAGGCTGATTGGCTCTGGAGGGCCTGCCGCGAGATCAATTGCGTGGAAGCTGATCGTGCCTTCTTACGTCGCCGGAGGCGTCGTTACAGTTACATCAGGCTTGTTTAGCCAGCTTGATTACAAAGTGGCGCAACTTCAGGCGGCTGGCGGCACTTTCGGTGTGATGGTGTGGCTCTTACTTCTGCCGCTGACGATTCCCGAAGCGCCGACGCCTGCGTCGCATCCTTTCGTAGTCCCCAGAAGTATCGGGTGGATTGTGGCCGGCGCGCTGATCGGTCTGATATTTATCGGGGCTCTGGGGCCGGGTATTCCTCTGTAGTTTTTATCCGCAGGTAAATATATTGTATGCTTTCGGCCGCGTGAGAAGCCTGGATGTGGGCGCAGGCAATGCCGAGCGTGATGTTGCCGAATATGTGGACAGAAGAATTTTATCCGATATTTTTTACCGTCTTTCAGATAAGCTGGGCATTCGTCTGGGCTGCCAGACATATCGAAATCAGAAAAGGCAGGCGCTACGCAGACAATAGAGCGCGGGGCGACACAAACAGTAGATATAAGGTTGTCAGCTACTTCTTATTTATCTTACAGAATATTCTTTGCCTCGCCTCTTTCTGGTCAAACTCTCAGCTCCTGCTCAAGATTCATGATAGCAATTCAATGCGCTTTGCGGGCGTTATCCTGATCAGCCTTGCCACAGTGTTGTATTTCAAAGCGTTGGCCCGCCTGGGCAGAAATTATTCGCCGTGTTTCGATTCCCACCTGCCTTTCGAGTTAATCTCCAGCGGCCCATATAAATTCACAAGGCACCCGATGTATTTTGCGAAGTTAATAATCGCGATCGGCGATTTCGTCCTCAGCGGTTCTCTCTGGTTTCTGGCCATCTTCATGTATCTTATGCTGGAAACCGTAAGGACGATTGCTAAAGAAGAGAAATATTTAGGCGAGTCAGTTCAAGGGTATGACAGTTACAGGAAGCGAACGGCGAGGATGATCCCGTTCGTCTTCTGACTCGAAAGGAGCTGTAATGAAATTCATCCTTACAATTATGATGATACTGATTGCCGGTTCTGCGGTTCTTCCGCAGACGACCCCAACTGAGCCTCAAAGATACACCTATCACATCCGGGGCGATGTTAAAGATGAGCGATCCAGACGGATGCCTGGAATATCAGTTTGCTTAGTACCGGCAGTGCGCCCCATCAATGGCAGAATCCCCTGCACCAAGACAGACGACGCGGGAGATTATTCATTGAAAGTGAAAGATATTCCCGACAAATACAGAGTCTGCGCTTCTACCACAGATACGCCCTTCATCTTTGAGGGGGACAAAGATAAAAGCCATCGCGTCATATGCACAGACGTTATGGTGTTTGGCGCGAAGGATGAAAGCAGAAAAGTAGCGCTGAAATTTAGACCTCAATAATGAAGCAAGCCTTTCATCAACTCAATTGAATCTCCATGAAAGAGACCGTTGATTGCATCATCTGCAAGCTCTTATCGGGTGAACTCGAAGTCAGCATGATTCATCAGGATGAGCTCTGTTCGGCGTTCATGGATATTCAGCCAGTGAATCAAGGCCACGTGCTGGTGACCCCCAACAGGCATGCTCCATACCTGGCGGACCTGAAGGAAGAAGAGGGCGCGCAGATGTTTCGTGTGGCGCAGCGTCTGACGGCGGCCTTGCGCGCGAGCGGCTTGAAATGTGAGGGGGTGAACTTCTTTCTGGCGGATGGCGAGGCTGCCGGGCAGGAAGTTTTCCACGTACACTTGCACATCTTCCCGCGTTATCCGGGAGACGGTTTCCGTCTGGTCCTGCCCCCTGGATATTCCCGAAGACCTGAGCGGAAAGAGTTGAATGAGATTGCGGAAAAGCTTAGAAACCGGCTCCAAAATTGAATGAATGAACGAGCGATAAAACATGCTTCACGCCTGCTTCTCTTTGCCCCACTGATTTTCGTCTGCCATTTTTTGGAAGAAGCGCCCGGATTCGTGCAGTGGTTTAACGGGCACGTCTCGCGCGGGATCACTTCCGGACTCTTTTGGAGAGTGAACTTCTCCGCCTTAGCCATCACCCTGATCGTCGTCGGAATCGTGTGGTTCTCGCGCACTGCCTTCGCCTTCGCTCTAGCTATTGTCTGGTTCGGCTTCCTGATGCTGGCGAATGCCGTCCTACATATCGTCGGCGGTCTGGCAGACGGGCGTTATGTCCCCGGTCTGGCAACAGCCATCCTTCTCTATCTGCCCTATTATTGCTGGTTCTTTAAAACGGTTGCTGAAAGCCGACTGGTTAAAGTGACAGTTTTGGTTGCGGGGGCTTTGGCCGGTTCTCTGCCGATGTTGATTCACGGCTACCTGATTATCTTTCGCGGAAGCCGGCTTTTCTGACGGCGCTGCTTACCGTACAGTCTGAACCTGTGTTTTTATTCTTCCTTTACTTCGAGATCGTCCCCTGCACGGCAGGCATCGGTCTCAAGTCCACGTCGGCGGGCACATTCTCCATCGTTCTTTCCAGCAGACGGTCCACGACCGCTTTGAGGTCGTTCGTCTCACGATAGACCTGCAACTGCTCGTCGGCGGACGTTCCGCGCTCCAGGATCGTGTGAATGTGCTCGACCTCCTTGCGCGAGTCCAGGTCATCGAGCACGTCGTCCACGAATTCCAAAAGCTCGTGAATCAGGTCCCGCACGGGGACTTCCTTCTGTTTGCCGAAGTCAATCATCTTGCCGTCGAGTCCCCAGCGGATGGCGCGCCATTTGTTCTCCTGCACGAGCATCCGGCGGTAGAGACGAAAGCCCAGGTTCTTTTCGATCAGTTTGTTGAGCTTGGCGACGATGGCCTGGAAGAGCGCGGCGATACTGATGGTGTCGTCCACGCGCGTCGGGATGTCGCAGATGCGGAATTCGAGCGTCGGGAAGAACGGGTGCGGGCGCACGTCCCACCAGATTTTCTTGCCGTTATCAATACAGCCGGTCTTGATCAGCAAATCAACGTAACGCTGAAACGAGCTATAGGAATCGAAGTGGTCCGGGATGTCCGTGCGCGGGAACTGCTTGAAGACTTCGGAGCGATATGATTTCAACCCGGTATTGAGCCCCATCCAGAAGGGCGAAGAGGTCGAGAGCGCCAGCACGTGCGGCAGGAAATAACGCGCGGCATTCATAATGTGGACGGCGCGTTCGGGGTCCGCGATGCCGACGTGGACGTGTAGGCCGAAGATCAGGAGCGAGCGCGCGACGGATTGAAGTTCCTGGACGAGCACCTCATAGCGCTCGTCTTCAAATATCTGCTGATCCTGCCAGCGCGAAATCGGGTGCGTCGAGGCGGCCACTATCGCCAGCCCCTTGTTTCGCGCCAGATGCGAAATGATGCCGCGCAGGCGCGAGATGTCCGCGCGGGCTTCCCCGATGTTGCGGCAGATTCCCGTGCCGACCTCGATCATGGACTGAATCATCTCGGGCTTGATCTGCTCGCCGAGAAGCATCTTGCCTTCGTCTAGGAATTCCGAGACGTGCGAACGCAGCTCGCGCGTCAGCGGGTCCACAATCTGAAACTCTTCTTCGATACCCAGCGTGAATTGATCGAACATGTTTCAGGTCTCCTTTTGACCTCCGAGACAATGGCGGGGGCGACGCGCCCTCACGTCTTCTGCGCCCGATTCGTCAGGGCGTCGGCAGCTCGCGCTCCATCAGCGCACGGTCCTTCTCAGACAAGCCCTGGAAACGGACGCCGACGCCGTGCCCGGGGTTACTGTACATGACCTCGCCGTTAACAATAACCTGCTGCTCGTTACTGAGCGGAATTCGCAGCGTCAGGACCGAGCCTTCGGGGATGACTGTCTGTGTGTTCATGTAGAGGCCGCCAAGACTGATGTCCTTCGTGCTCGCCACGCCCGTCGCGTCCGCCCCGTTGAAATAGACGTCCACGATCAGGCGCGTGCGATCATGTTGGCGGCGCTCCTCATTCTGGAGGCCCGCTCTTTCGTCAAACTCTTCGGCCACGTAAACTGTCCCTCGTCTCTCACGGAACTGATCAGAGCAACCCCATTGTACTCGATTTTAAGAGCGCGAATCCGCTACTTTTCGCTGATAATGAAAGTCGGGACCATCCCGCCCCCGGAGGTGACATTAGCGAGCTCCGTGAACGAAAGCCTGGTGAAAGCTGAGCCCACTTTGCCGTAGAAGAGCAGCGGGTCTAAATCAACCAGCTGTTCGGCGAATTCGACCGAGCCGTCTTCCTTCAAGGCCGGGAAGACTTCGCGTGCGGTCGGCACGCGTTCCTGAACCAGATAATCTCCGTTCGCGAGCGCATTGCGGATTCCCTCCTCCCAGCTAATCTCGTCCGTGTTCCAGCCGATGTAAATCCCGTGCCCGCCGTAATCGTCGTTCGGCTTGAGGACCAGCCGCTCGCTCGTCTTCGAGATGAAGTCGAGAAGGTCAATCTCCTTGCCGTAATATTGACTCTTTTCGGCGCGCACGCGGCGCGTCCAGGGAACGTGCGCACGGATGGCCGCGCGCTCCTCTTCCGTGAAGAGCCCCGCATGCCGCTCATCCGTCAGGACTGCGAAGAGGGCCTTTTTGTGTATCAGCTTGGAGCGGAAACTGTTGACCATGCAGATGGCGCCGGCCCTGTAGGCGTCGAGCAGTGCGGGGCTCTCTTCAATGATCGGGAGATACTCGTTGACCAGGAGCCTCTTGTAAACGATGTCAATTTCGAAATCGCGTGCGCGCAAACGGCTACCGTCCCAATCCAATTCGTCCGGCGAACTGATGATTGAGGGGAAGCCTTCCGCCTCGAAGAAGTCCTTGAACAGTTCGAACTCTTTCTGCGTCGGCATGTCCTTGAGATCAATGATGGCGATCTGCGGCGGGCGTTCGGGTTTGCGTCCCAGATATTCTTCGTGTGCGCGAAGCAGCACGTCCAGCATCAGGCGTCGCCCGTAGAGCGGGCGGGTCCTGTACCGCTCGTTGAAACTACGCATGACGGGAAGCTCCGAGAAGATGTCGAAGGCCGCGTCGGCGTAGGCGATTCCGGCGGGGCTTTCGCCGTTGAGCTCTACGAAGCTATAAGCCTTCTCCGTCAGGAATGAGTCCAGCCGGGCAGTCGGAGAGACTTCGCGATAGCCAGGGTCAATGGCGACCAACTCCTTTTCCTTCTCTGTCAATCCGAGTTCGCCGATCAGGCTCTCGTCTTCGACCGCGGCGTCCTTGACCTTCTGTATCGCGCCCCAGATTGTTTCGCAGATGTTTGTGATGCGCGCGAAATCCGTCTCGGTGACAAAATGCGGGCGCAGGTACGGCGAAAGGCGTCGTCCTCCGAAGATCAGGCGCGCGCGTTCTAAACCTTCGTCGAGCATGGCCCGCGAGGATTCCGCGAGATCATCTTTCGTCAAAAGCTGATGATAAAAAGAGACGGCGTCGTTCAGCATAGAATTCGGGCGTAATTCTCCGGTCGGGAGCAGGAATCAACGAGCGTTTGGATAGGATTAGAGTAGCACAGATTAGCGCACAAAATAAGAAGAGCGGGGCAAACCCCAGGGTCTATTCATTCTCGACGGAAAGAGAACGATCCACGAAGCCACACGAAACGACACGAAATTGCTGTGGTTTGTTTCGTGTGGTTTCGTGGACAGTGCTGTTTCTCTACTTTCCTCAGTCTCGAAAATGAATAGACC
>DASVXV010000065.1:0-38423 GCA_036392495.1 Pyrinomonadaceae bacterium
GCAGGAGCATCAGGTGACCGCCGGGGGCGTGCGCTACACACTCGAAGCCCCCTTCTTCGTGCTCGCCACCGAAAATCCTATCGAGCAGGAGGGCACATACCACCTGCCCGAAGCGCAGCTTGACCGCTTCATGTTCGAGATAGTAATTGACTACCCGGAGGCTGAGGAGGAGAAGCGGATCATCGCAGAGACGACGGCAAACCGCGAAGACAATGTGCGTCCCGTCTTGGACGGAGCAGCGCTTTTAAGAATCCAGGAGATCGTGCGTGATGTGCCTGCGGCCTCGAATATCATAGACTTTGCCGCGCAGCTCGTGCGCGCGAGCCGCCCTGGCAGGGATGAGGCGGGCGCTTTCGTCAACGAGAATGTGCGCTGGGGCGCGGGGCCGCGCGCCGGGCAATCTTTGATTCTGGGGGCGAAGGCGAGCGCGCTCTTTGACGGCCGCTTCGCCGTCGGGTTTGATGATGTGCGCGCGATGGCGTACCCTGTCCTGAGGCATCGCATTCTCCCCAACTTCCGCGCCGAGGCCGAAGGCATCACCTCGGAGGCCATCGTCGCGGAATTGCTCAAACAAGCGCGTGAACCGTAGGTCGTGAATCGTAAATCGTGAATCGTAAATCGTAAATCGTGAATTGTGAATCGTGAATAGAAGAAACGTGTTTTCTCTATTTACGATTTACGATTTACGATTCACGATTTACGATGGGAGCGGTCATGTTTTATCAATGTCGCGCTAAATTTCTCTCTCCCGCCCTTTCCGCCCTGCTCTTGATTCTTCTTTTTGCGCCACAGGCCATTTCCGGGCCTGCGGGCGACGAAGGGATTCGGGCCGATCTCCCTCCGGGCAACGTCCTGCGCGTCGAGAACAGGCGCGGTGGCATCAGCGTCGAGGTCTGGGGCGAAAATTACGTCTCGGTCACCGCCGCGGTCGAAGGGCCAGCGCCGAAGCGCTCGCCCGTCATCATCGGGAGAACCGAACAGTCGCTCGCCGTCAGCGTCGGTCGCGGAGAAACAGGCAGTAGCCCTCCGACGCGAGTTGACCTCACGTTGCGCGTCCCTGAGCGCGCACGCACGGAGATCATCACTACGACTGGCGCGATAGTGATTCGCGGCGCGCCCGCAGAGCTTTCGGCGCAAACGGTCTCAGGCAACATTCACGCGCTCCTGTCCCCGGCGAGCGGCGCGAACATCACAGCGGAAGCCCTGACCGGGAACACCGCTTTCGAGAATTGCGCGCCACGTTTGGGGCGCGAGGACATTTATTCGAAGTGCCGTCTGGGAGCCGGAGACAAGCCTGTGCGTTTGCGCTCCGAGCGCGGGCGGATAGTCGTCGCTTCGCCTGAGGGCCCGAGAGACCAGGCGATTCCGAGCGAGGCGCGCCGGAGCGTCCCGACCCTCATCGGCGCAGATAAGAATAAAGCCGGGGCTGGGACGCCTTCCACACCGCTCGCCGGACCCGAAGAGGTTGACGAAGGAGACGTGGTCCGCGTTGACACTGAACTCGTCACGCTCAACGTCAGCGTCATTGACCGCGGAACGAATCGCGGCCTGAAGGGATTGGCTGAGGGCGATTTCAAGCTGTTCGAGGACGGCTCAGAGCAACAGATCACGCACTTCGAGTCGTCGAGCGCGCCTTTCAACCTCATCCTTTTGATGGACCTTTCATTCTCCACGAAGGAGAAGATCGGGCTGATCCGCGACGCGGCCCTGCACTTCGTCAACGCCGCGCGACCCGCAGACCGCATCGGCATCATCACTTTCGCCAAAACGCCGATAGTCGTCTCCCGCCTGACAGATGATCGGGAGGCCCTGCGCCGCAGCATCGGCCAGATAGTGGAGCCGCGCGCCAGCACCAAAGTTTACGACTCGCTCGCCTACGCGCTCGACGAGGTCTTGAAAGACTCGAAGGATTCGCGGCGCAACGCCATCGTCCTGATGAGCGACGGGCTCGATAGCACGCTCCCGAACGTCTCCGGCGAAGGCTCCACGATCAGCTACAACGAGCTCCTCTCGCGCGTGCGCGAGTTTGACGGGGTGCTTTATACTCTCTGGCTCGACACGACCTACGAGCCTTTGAGCGTGCTTGACATCCAGGAGGAAACGTTCGATCTTGCTTACGACCGCATGGAGGAATTATCGGAAGCAGGCGGCGGCCTCTTTTACGAAGTCGAGAAGCTTGAGGATTTGGCGGACGCTTACGACCGCGTCGTCGCCGATCTGGGCACCGTTTACAGCCTCTCTTATCGCCCGACAAACAGACTGCGCGACGGAAAGTGGCGCGCGATCCGCGTCGCCGTCGGACGCCCCGACGCCGTCGCGCGCGGCAAACGTGGCTACTATGCTAATTAATGCAAAATTAAAAATTAAAAATGCAAAATTGAGAATGAGGGGCCTGCTCTTCGTTTTCACTTTTGCATTTTTAATTTTTAATTTTGCATTACCCGTTCAGGCGCAGGATGAGCCCCCGCCGCCCCCGCCCCAGTCAATTTCGCAGCAGAAGGATGACGAGATTGAGACGATACGCGTTGACACGGAACTGGTTGACCTCAATGTCAGCGTCTTTAGTCTGGACCGCCAGCGCCCCGTGGGTGAGTTACTGCAGAAGGACTTTGCCGTGATGGAGAACGGCGTGGCCGAGGAGATAAGTTTCTTCGCCTCCGCTGCGTCGCCGTTCGACTTGGTGCTTTTGCTGGACCTCTCGGGCTCTACTTCGGACAAGCTCGACATGGTGCGTAAGTCCGCGATTCGTTTCGTCCAGGCATCGCGTCCGACCGACCGCATCGGCGTCGTGACCTTTACGGACATGCCTTTCGTCGTCTCGCCGCTGACGACCGACCGCGAACAATTGACGGAGCGCATCAAGAAGATAGAGAAGCCGCGCGGCGGCACGAATTTCTGGGACGCCTTGCGCTTCGTTCTCAAAGACATCTTCGGGACTCGCGGAAAGTCGTCGGGCAGCTACCTGGACGTGCGGCGTCAGGCGGTAGTCGTCATGTCAGACGGGGTGGACAACGCGCTGCCGGACGTCAACGGCCCCGGCTCGACGACGAGCTACGAGCAGCTTCTCGAAATAGTCAAGGCTTCGGACACCATCATCATCCCAATCTATCTGGACACGGAGCGCGAGGAGATTAAAAAACACCGCGCCACCGAAACTACTTACAAAATCGCGCGCCAGCAGCTCACTGAACTCGCAGGGGAAAGCGGCAGCCTGCTTTACCAGGCGCGCAAGCTGGAAGATTTGAACGGCGTCTACGGGCAGGTGATCCGCGACCTGGGCACCATCTACAGCATCGGCTACCACCCGACGAACAAGCGCCGCGACGGCTCCTGGCGCACTGTCTCCGTACGGCTCGTCAACCGCCCCGATCTGGCCGCGCGCACACGACGCGGCTACTACGCTAAGTGAGTCTGGAGTCTGGAGTCTGGAGTCGAGAGTCAAAGGACAAAGGCTTTTGACTCCAGACTTCAGACTCCAGACTTCTATGTCCGAACGTCTGCTCAGTCCCGCAGTCCTTGCTGCCATCGGTCGTCTGGACCTGGTGGCGCGCACGGTCGTCGAAGGCTTTCTCATCGGCCTGCACAAGAGTCCCTATCACGGGCTCTCGCAAGAGTTCGCGGAGCACCGGCCATACATCGCCGGCGACGAAATGCGTCGGATTGACTGGCGCGTCTACGCGCGCACGGACAGGCTCTACGTCAAAGAATCCGAAGAGGAGACGAACGCGCCTGTGCGCCTCCTGCTGGACGCGAGCGCCTCGCTTCAATTCACGCCGCGCGACGTGAGCAAGCTCGATTACGCACGCTATCTTGCGGCCGCGCTCGCTTACCTGGCGACCAGACAGGGCGACCGCGTCGGGCTCGTCTCTTTCAACGAAGAGGTCCAGACATTGATTCCGGCGCGCGGCGGCGAGCGCCACCTGCAACTGATTCTCGTTGCCCTCGAACAACTCGAAGCGCGCGGGCGGACGAGCATCGGTCCTGTTCTTCTGCGGCAGGCGGCGCAGTGGAAGCGGCGGGGCTTGGCAATTCTCGTCTCGGACCTTTACGACCGGCCGCAGGAGATTGTTGACGCGGTGACGCGCGTGCGCCGCGCACGCCATGACGTGATCGTCTTTCACCTGCTCGACCGCGCGGAGATGTTCCTCGAAAAGCGCGGGACTTACGAATTTCGCGATCTGGAGACGAACGAGACGCTGCTGGCCGACGCGGACCGCGTCCGGCGCGAGTACACGGAGCGCGTCGAGGAGTTGCGCTCTTTCTTCCGACACGAATTCGAGCGCACGGGCGCGGACTACGCGGTGCTGGACTCACACGATCCGCTTGATAAAGCTCTCGCAGTCTATTTGCGCCGGAGGCGGGCCGGGAAGGCGAAGGGGAAAAAGTAAGAGCGCGGCAGCCGCCTTCGCGGGCGTTTAACTTTCTACGGCTCCTGGCTTATTGTTAGCTCATGAGCTTTCTGTCCCCGCTGACGCTCATCGGGCTCTCCCTCGTCGCGTTGCCGCTCTTGATTCACCTGCTGGTGCGGCGTCGTGCGCGGCGGCTCGATTTTCCGTCGCTCGCGTTCCTGCGCGAGACGCCCAGTTTCAAGCTTTACCCGCGCCGCATCCGGCAGCCACTGCTTCTAGCCCTGCGCGCCGCCGCACTCATCCTGCTCATCTTGGGGTTGGCGCGCCCTTTTCTAACTTCCAACGCGCAGCGAAATCCCCAGGTCCGGTTCCTCCTGCTTGACGCTTCGCTCAGCATGAGAACGCACGGGCGCGCGGAGGCAGCGCGCGAGCAGGCGCGCGCCATCATCAACAAACTCAGAGACGGCGAGCGGGCCAGCCTCATCTCTTTTTCGTCCACAGCGGCCGTGCTCGTAGAGGCTTCTTCGGACCGGGGCAAGCTGCTCGAAGCGGTCGAGCGTTACGAGCCCGGGGGAGGCGCGGCCGATTACAACGCGGCCCTGGCGGAAGTCCGCGCGCGGCGCACAATTGAGCCGCCGGGCGTATCTGATGTGGACATCATCTCCGATTTCCAGACAGCCGGGATTGAAAAAAGGCTCGGTCCACACGACGCCGCATTGCGTCTCAGGGCTTACCCGGTCGGCCAGAGCGTGGAGCGTAATGCTTACCTGATTAATGAGAGCGTGAGCAAGAGCGCGAACGGCATAGAGCTTTCGGCGACCGAGATGGTTTCCGAAAGCGCAGGGCGCGGCGCGGCCGTGCGCGCCTGGACGATGGACGCAAACGAGGGCTCAGGTCCGGCACTCGAATGGCGGACCGAAAGCAACGGGCAGATAACTGCACGCGCAGGCGTCCTTGAGCCGGATGAATTCGACGCCGACGACGAACGCTTTTTTGCCTTCCACGCGCCGCGAGAGACGCGTGTCCTCTTAATCGAAGATGGAAAAGACGCGAGCCTCTACCTGCGCGCGGCGCTCGAAGTCGCAGGCGATGAAGGAGCGGCACGGGGAGCGCTTGACCGGCAGCGCGAGTTGCCGGAAAGGGCAGAGGATTTGGCGCAGTATTCGCTAGTAGTTCTCACGCTTCACGGCACGCCGAAGACGAATGAGGTGGCCGCCCTGACAGAGTACGCGCGGGAGGGGGGAACCGTCTGGATGTGCCTGGGAGGCGACCTGGATACAGAGTCCTGGAACCTTCTGGCGCGCGACGAAGCCGGGCGTGGCTTACCGTTCGAGAGCGTCTCGCGTTCGAGCGGAAAGGCTTTGAGCTTTGGCTCGGCGGACGCGGGTGCGCCACAGATGCGAGCGCTGGACGAAAGCGCCATGAATACACTTCGGGCGGTCCAGGTAACTGCCGGGTACGCCATCGCACCGCGAGCTTACGGTTTGACGCTGGCGCGCTGGAATGACGAAAACCCCGCGCTCGTCTCCTTGCGCGTCGGTGAAGGGGAGATACTGGCAATCGGAACCTCTGTCGAACGCGCGTCGAACGACCTGGGCTCTTCTCCTGTCTTTCCGTTGCTCGCGTCGGCGATTGTGCGTGCGAGCAACATCACGCGCGAGCCGATTTCGCGCAGCATCGGTGAAGCGGTCCGCCTGGACACAAAACCCGAGACGAATGTGAAGATAACGAACATGGCGGGCCGCGTGGTCGAGCCGAAGGCGCGCGAGCTAGCGTCACGCCCGATGGACTATTTTAATGTACCGGGGATTTATCGCCTGGAATTTGCGGGGAACCAAAAGTTCCTGGCCTTCAACCCGCCCGCGGAGGAATCCGAACGCGCACTCCTCTCTGAAGAGAGCCTTAATAGATTGCTCTCCTCGGAGAAGCCCACGCAGGGCTGGACCGCAAGTGAGGGCAACCGGCTCGATGCAACGGAACGTGAAGGTTTTGTCTGGAGATATTTTCTGGGCGCGGCTTTTCTGTTGCTGATTGCCGAACTGTTCGTCGCCACGCGGCGGCGAACTCTGGCTCAGCAGGAGGGCGAATAAGCCATGAGCGCGGCGTCGCCGGCCATACGCATCGGAGAAGAGAGCGTGCGCCCGCACGTCAGCGCCTCCCTGCGCCAGTTGAATTTTCAACGCCAGCTTTTCAGGTCAATCGCGGGCGTGACCGTCTCTTTAACCGCCGCGCTCGCCGCGCTCCTGTTAATAGCCTTCCTCGATTCCGCCCGGCCGCTGCCGCGCGTTGCGCGAGCCATCCTTCTCGCGGCGACGCTCCTCACCGCACTGATTTTCATGGTCCGCGCCGTCTGGCCTCTTCTGCGGCGTCGAACGCTCGTCGAGATGGCGCGCGAAATCGAACGCGCTACGGGAAGCGATCAGAATGCTCTGGTAACGCTGGCGGAGAGTTTCGTCGTCGCGCCTGAGGCGGAGTCGTACATGCTCGCGCGTTTAGAGAGGCAGGCGTGCGTCCTTCTGGCTGGAATTGATGAAAGGCGTGTCGCGCCGCGCCGGGGAGCAGTACGCGGCGCAATCGTGCTCTCATTCGTCCTGCTTCTGGCGCTCGCGCTCCACTTCATCTCCCCGGCAGGTTTCGCGCGCGAGGCGAGGCGCGTGGTCTGGCTGGCTTCTGATGACGTTTCTTTGGCGCAGGCGGCGATAGGCGTTGCGCCGAATCAAAGTGCTTTGAACATGCCCATCTCGGTCGAAGGCATGCGCGTGCGCGTTGTGCCCCCGGCCTATTCGGACTTAAGCGCTGAAGAAGTTTCAGGCGACGCGCCGGTCCGCGCGCTCGCAGGCTCACAGATCGAAGTGATTCTCAACACGGCCGGCCCGGTCGTCGGCGCGGCGCTCAGCTTTAACGGGTCCAGCAATTCGATGCGCGCCGTGGGGGCGGGGCAATTTAGCGGGACATTCACGGCTAACGTGAGCGGGGCATTTGAAACGCGGCTCGTCGGCGGTGAAGGGGATGGCCCTGCGCCGCTGGTTCGCGCCGTCGAAGTTTATACGGACGCGGTGCCTGAGGCGCACATTACGGAGCCTTTGAGCGACCAGTTATTGCGCGCCCTGCCGGACAGGGCTGTGAGGGTTAGCTGGACTGCTAAAGACGATCTGGGACTGGCCGGGCTCAAGCTTAAATATATCAAGAGCCGCGGCGAGGGCGATGCGGCGAAGTTCACAAACGGCGAGTTGAGCGTCGGCATGGTCGAGCGCGCGAGCGCGCGCGAGTGGCGCGGCGCAACGTCGCTCGACCTCAGGCGTCTGGACATGCAGCCCGGCGACACGCTCGTCTTCTGGATCGAAGCATCCGACCGCAACCCGAATGCGAATAACCTGGGGCGCAGCGGAAGCCTCGCCATCGCGCTGGCCGCGCCGGAACTCGCGAAGTTGAATCTGAGCGATCTGATGCCGAACGAGATCGGGCGCTTTCTCCTCAGCCAGAGGCAGATCATCATCAAGACGGAGAAACTGCACAAAGAGCGCACACGCCTCTCTCCGGCCGAGTTGAAGAGGCGCGCCAACGACATCGCCGCGGACCAGCGCGAGTTCAAGAACTCTTTTAACGAGTACCTCAACCTTGAAGAGGCTGAACAGGAGGAGATGAATACGGAGGGCGCTCAGCCGACCATCGAGGAGCAGGTGCGCGCGGCAGAAGACGAGAGGACCGCGCCGCACTTTCACGGCATCCCGGAGCCACCGCCGGGCTCGTCCACGTCCGTCAAAGAGCTGACCTACGCCATTCGCGCGATGTGGGATGCGGAAGACGCTTTGACGAATGCGGAGACCGCGCTGGCACTCAAGCACGAACGCGAAGCGCTGGCACGCCTGAAGCATGCGCAAGCGGCCGTGCGCTACATCCCGCCGATTCTGCCGCAGAGTAAGCCCATAGACCTCAAGCGGCGTTACGTGGGCGAGTTGGCGGAGATTGAGACGCGGCTGGAAAAACTCTCGCGACGCCAGGCCTCCGCGGAATCCGCGCCCGTCCGCGCAGCGCTCGCTGACGCGTATGCGGCACTGAATGACCTCCAGGAGACCCTCGGGGCGGCTCAGAATTCGCGCGCCAGGGCGATAGAGCGCGCCGCGCAAAGGGCGAAGGCTTCTGCGGACCGGCTCATCTCGGTCCAGAGCGGTAATCATGCTGCGACCATCGCGGAGGCGGCGGGGCAACTGCGCGTCGTGGAGATAGAGTTGGCGCGCCTGGACAGCGGCGGCAATGCGGACCAGTTCGCCGCACGGCTCAGCAAGCCCTTAGCGCTGCTCACGCAGGCGGCGTCGAATCTCTTCGCCATTGCGGAGAGCCGCACACAGGCCGCGAGCGGCGACACAAAATCTCTTTTACCGGATGACGCCGCCCGCGCCGCGGAATACTTCCGTCGTCTGGCAGGTGGAAGATGAAAGCAGAAGGCAGCAGGCAGAAGGCAGAAGGCAGCAAGCAGACAGCTCCCCTAACACGGCGTCTGCTCACTGTTCACTGCTCACTGCCTACTGCCTTTTATCTCCAGAGCCTTTCATTGTCGCCTGTGGGACGCGCGCTGCTGGTTGCTGTCATCCTCGTCTCGATTTATGCGCTCGTGCGTTACTGGCGCAGCCTTGAGGGGCGTCCGCGCAACGTTAAGCTCTCGCTGCTCTGTTTGCGCGCCGTCACGCTCGCGCTGCTTTCGTGCGCGCTCGCAGGCTTAGTGGTCGAATACGATGCGGCGACGCGGGCGCGGATTCTATTGCGCTCGACGCGCAGTACCGTTTCGGGGGCAGGCGTGGAAGACGTGCGCGCGGGCGTCCACGAGGGAACTGCGAGGCAGGTGGTTTCCGCGCTGGAGAAAAAAGGTTTTGAGGTCGTGAGACAGGATTCTGAGGGCGGCGCCGCATCCTGGAGGGGTGAGGGTTTTGTGGCTGCCGCCGTTTTAACTGATGGCGCGATGAGCGCTGAAGAGGCGCGGGACGAAGTCGAACGTGCAAGCGCGCGTGCGGGCGGTGCACCCGTTTACGTGATTGCTGATTCCGGGGTGAGCGAAGAGGCAACCGTCGCGCTTGAGAGCGTGACGGTTGCCGGGCGCTCCCTTCGCGGCGTGCCGGTCGCGGTGCGCTGCACGGTCCATGCGCGAGGGATGCAGGGGCGCGAATCGCTTTTAACGATCTCGGATGACGCGAAGGTGCAGGCTTCAGCGCGCCTCGTATGGACGACCAGCAATGAGCACCAGGCCGTGACGCTCATGGTCGTGCCGAAGGTCGCCGGGTGGATTGATTATACAGCGAAGGTCGAAGCGGCCAGCGCCGAAGATGCCCTGGCGCAAAGAGAGCGCCCCTTCAGCCTTTACGTCGAAGAGCGGCCGACGCGCGTCCTCTTCTTCGAAGCGGAGCCGACCTGGGAAGCCAAGTTCATTCGGCGCGCGCTCGAAGAGACAGGACTTTTCGAGGTTGATTACTTCGCGCAGGTGAGCCGCGCGGCGACGGTCGGAGTGTCCGAAGGCGTTGAGGAAAAGAGCGCGGAGAAAACGGGGGAGATAGACGTCGCCAGAAGTACAAAATCGGCGGGCGCGCCTGAAGCTAGATTGCACGCGATTCTACAGAACGCCGCGAGTCTGAATGCTTACGAGTGCGTGATCGTGGGCGCGACGGAGAACGGTTTTCTTTCCGCTTCAGAGATTTCACGCCTCAACCTTTGGGTTGACCGGCGTGGCGGCGGGCTGATCGTTCTGGGCGGCAACAGTTTCAACGGATCAATCGCAGCCCCCGGCGGAAGGCTCTATACACTTCTGCCCGCGGAGATCAGCTCTCAGAGCTTTTCGGCGCAGGCGCAAACAGTCTCGCAAGGCCGCCCCCTGGAAGCGGAGAAGATGGGCGCTGGCATTGCCCTGACGCCGACAGGGGCTGGGGCGGGCGGTCCGCTCAGAGGTTACTTGAGCGCCAGAGAAGAGGCCGGGGAGAAGGTGGCAAAGCTCTCAGGGCAGGGATTAAGGTTGGCCGCGCTTCGCCCCTCGGCGGCTGTGCTGGCCGTCGCGGGACAGCCCGGTGCGAGCGGCACGGAGAACGCGGGCGCTCCCTTAATCGTGGCGATGCGCTACGGCGCGGGGCGCACGCTTCTTTTCGCCCCGGCCGATTCCTGGCGGATGCGCACGGGCGCCAGCGATCAGGAGGACGGCGCGAGCGGTCCGTTCGGCGCATTGTGGCAGGGAATCGTGCTGTGGATGAGCGAGGGGGCGCGCCCGGCCGCGGAGATAATCTTAAGCGATGAATCGCCGGCGGAAGGCGGTTCGACACTAGCGGAGATTCACGTGCGCGATGCGTCGTTTGCCGCGGCCAGGATCGAGAAACTGAGCGCGCGTCTTCAGCCATTGACGGACGAGATAGTTGATGCTTCGGCGATGGACGCGGAGCCGCAGGAATTGGCCTTCGCGCCCACGTCGCCGGACCGGACCGTCTGGCGCGCGCGCGTCCCTTTGCGCGCGCGCGGCAGGTTTGCCATTGAAGCGGACTACGTTGCTAATGGGAAGACCGGAAGCGTCGAGAAGCGTTTCAGTGTGGTCCGAGCGACTCCGCTGGAAACTGGCGCGGCCTCGGATACACTGCGCCGCGCCTCGCGTGAGACGGGGGGAGATTTTCTCGCTTCCCCTGTCGAGATAGAGGCGCTCATCGAACGATTGGCCGCAGCTTCATCGAGCAAAGAGACGATCCGCCGGACCTGGGAACTGCGGACCTGGTGGCCTCTGGCCATCATCATTCCTCTCCTGCTCTCAATCGAATGGTTCGCTCGCCGCTGGTGGAAAGAGGATTAAGGCAAAAGTAAAAAGTAAAAAGGAAAAAGTGAAGATGAAGAGCAAGCTTCTTGTCTTCCCTTTTGCCTTTTACCTTTTTACTTTTGCCTTATTGAGTGCATCGCAAAGCCGGGTTCATGCGTCTAAGAGGGGCTATGCGAGTAAAGGGCAGGGAAATCACTTTCATTTTCGCTCTCATTATTGCGTTCTTATTGCTCGCCGCTTGCGGGAATAAGCGCACGGCGCGGACGAGTGTGGCTCCGGCGGTCGCTATGCCGGCGGCGCGCAAATTGCCCCCGTTGCCCGCGCGACCACTCTCGCCGAAATTAAGAGAGCTGAGAGACCAGGCGCAGCGAACGGCCGCCAGTTTGCGCGGGCTGGAGTTTACGGGCGAAGTCGGGATGGCAGAGCTTTCCGGCTGGGAATACGGCACGCGCGCCAGCGAGATGGCTCATGTTCTGGGCGGCGACGATCTGCGCGCTTTGAGCAAGCTGGCGAGCGCGGGCGGCGTGCTGCCTGAAGGGACCGATCTGGCCTCTCTGACGGCGAGCTTCACAGCTCTCTCGGCGGGCGCAACCTATTCGCCACTGGACAAGCAGGTCCTGATCGTTGACAAGTTCAAGGACGACTCATTGCTGACCCACGAGATGACGCACGCCTTGCAGGACCAGCATTTCGACTTGATGAAGCTGCTCCTGGTCCGACCCTATAACTTCGACCGGACGGAAGCGGTCTTTGCTGTCATCGAAGGCGACGCGATGAACGTCCAGCGGCGCATGGAGCAGGGAGACGCCTACACGCGCCGGCCGCTCGAAGAGATTTCGAAGCAGGAGACGGATCGTTTCAGCAGTTATCGCAAAGAGATCGGCGCGCTCTTCCCGCCGCTGCTGACGGAGACTTTCATCTTCCGTTACCGGGACGGCGCGCGGTTTGTGGAGTCGGTCCGGCGCAGCCAGGGCGAGCGGGGCGTGGACGAGCTTTTCGAGCGTCCGCCTCTGTCGAGCGAGCAGATTCTTCATCCCGAAAAATACCAGAAGAACGAAGCCCCGCGCGAAGTCTCGCTTGATGTGTTGGAGTTCGTCATCGCCGGGTGGAAGAACACGGCTTCGACTCCGCTCGGCGAGATAGGAGTGCGCGGGCTCCTGATGGCGGGCGTTTCGGAAAAAGATGCGGTGCGTGCTGCGAGCGGCTGGGGGGGCGACCGCGCTTACCTTTTTGAAAAGGACGGAGGCACACCGCTCTTCGTCTGGAAAACAGTCTGGGACAAAACGGCGGATGCCGAAGAATTCTTCGCCGCGTACAACGCGCTGCGCCGGCGCAAAGGCACCGAGATCAATTCCCAGGCACAGCCGGACGGAGTTGAGCAGATGAGCTGGCGCGAAGGCAGACACGTTACGATTGTGCGTCGAGCGGGTGACGCTGTGATCGTCATTCGCGGCGCCGAGGCGGATGTCAATACCGCCAGCGAGCTGACGCAACAGTAGAAGGAAAAAGGCAAAAGGGAAGAACGAACCTCTCGTCTTTCCCTTTTGCCTTTTTACTCTTAATCCCCAACTCTACGCATCTGCATCTGGTTAAGCCTTTTGCCTTCGGCATCATATGGCCCATCTATCAGAAGCTCATCCCCCTGAACTACTACATCATATTGAAAGACCTCCGGGGGCTTCCCTGAATCTTCACGGCTCCACTCGACAATGAAATTGTGCCCGGAAGTAGGGTTACTTATATATTTGTACTTGCCAGGCCCGGGCTCGTAAGGGGAATTTACGGTCGTGGCAAAAATGGTCCCGTCCTCACGAATCTCCCAGATACGTTGAACCTGTCCCGACTCTTTCCACGTACCGACAAGGTTAGACTTCGGACCCTGAGTTCGTTTTGAACAGGAGCACAGGCTAAGCAATATAAAGACTACTATGCGCTTCCGAGTTGTTCTCATATTTGCCCCTCCACTGTCTATCAAATCCTTCGGATTTTATCATTATAAATGAAAGAGGCGACCATAACAGACGCCCTTTTTGATCCTTTAGTTTTTGGGTCGCGCGACTTTGGCTAGTTTTGCCTACAAAATACCCTTTGCCTAAAAATAAAGTCAGGTGCCTATAAAATGGATGCTCCCCTAGCGTCCAACCCGACCAAAATCAGTTTAGAGGGACAGCCGCTTAACACATTAGCTTTTGAATCCTGATATAGATCGCCCTCTCTAACAATATAGCTCTAACCTTAGCCCGGTAATAAAGCATATTGCTCGACGAAGCTCATCCTCGCATTGGTCTCCCCTCATATCCCGGATACAGAATATGCGGCGTCGTGCATCCAAGCTGTGCAACGTTGGCCGGATAGAATTACCGCCTGAGGCTTTTAAGCCACCCGACACAAGTAGGTAAATAAAGGAAGATGTCATGGAGAGACTCCCACCTCCTGCGTCTCTTAGTGCTAAGAGTATCTTTACACTGAGATCCATTCTCATTATCCCGCCGTGTAGGACAAACACCTACAGAATAATCAGACTTAAGCCGATACCAAAGACTCCGCTGATCGTATATGACCGAGCGGGGATTTCCAAAGTCCTCGTGCAGCGGTTAAAACAGAAGCATCGTTTGCTGAGGGGCAACACCCACGCACAAATTCGCTCACTAATGGCTCAGACGCCACACCGCCCGCTCTACAAACACTAATAGTATGACAGCAAGCAAGCGCGACATCATGGAGAGTCAGCAGGCTGACGAGGCGCTACGCGAGAGCCAGGCTCGTCTCGCAGGCATCGTCAACTCGGCGATGGACGCTATTATCACCGTTGACGAAGAGCAGCGTATACTCGTGTTCAATCGCGCTGCCGAGCAGATGTTCCGCTGTCCTGCAAGCGAAGCCATTGGGCAGTCGCTTGATCGCTTTATCCCCGCGCGCTTTCGCGCCCTTCATTCGTCATATATTCAATCCTTCGGACAGACAGGCGTGACCACTCGCGCGATGGCCGGGGCGCGTGCGGTTTACGGGCTGCGCGCTGACGGAGAGGAGTTTCCCGTTGAGGCTTCGATCTCGCAGGTCGAAGCCGGGGGACAGAAGCTCTACACCGTCATCATGCGCGACATCACGGAACGTGAGCGCGCCGAAAAGCAGTTCCGTCAAGTTATCGAAGGTGCGCCTAACGGGATGGTGATGGTTGACCGTGGAGGCAAGATAATTCTGGTCAATACCCAGATCGAAAAGTCGTTTGGCTACACGCGCGACGAACTGCTCGGCCAACCTGTTGAGCTACTCGTGCCTGAGCGTTTCCGCGCGCGCCATCCAGCTTACCGCAACAGTTTTATAGCCAACCCCGCGACGAGGCCGATGGGCGCGGGGCGAGACCTCTACGGCTTGCGAAAAGATGGCACGGAGTTCCCCGTCGAGATCGGCTTGAACCCGATTGAGACTGAGCAAGGCATGATGGTCCTGGGGACGGTTCTGGACATTACCGAGCGTAAGCGCGCGGAGGAGACGTTGCGCCGCAGCCAGGAGCAACTGGCCGGGGTGATCGGCTCTGCAATGGACGCTATCATTACTGTTGATGAAGAACAGCGCATCATCCTTTTCAATACGGCGGCTGAAAAGATGTTTCTCTACCCGGCTGAGGATGCTATTGGGCAACCGCTCGACCGCTTCATCCCGGAACGCTTCCGCGCTGCTCACCAGGGACACATTGAGAATTTTGGTAGGGCGCACGTCACGAGACGCTCGATGGGAGCACTCGGCGCGCTCTTCGGGCTGCGTGCAGATGGAGAGGAGTTTCCGATAGAAGCATCCATCTCTCAGATAGAGTCGGATGGACAGAAACTCTACACCGTGATCTTACGCGACATAACTGACCGTAAGCGCGCAGAGGAGGCATTAAAGGAACAGGCACGAATCCTTGACCTTGCTCCTGTATTGATTCGCGACCTGAGTGGCCGAATCATCTTCTGGAACAGAGGTTCGGAAGAGATGTACGGCTGGAAGCAGGAGGAAGCTCTTGAGAAGACCACCCACAGCCTTTTTAAGACGGAGTTTCCCCGGCCACTAGAGGAGATCAAAGCCAGGCTTTTTGCTCATGGACATTGGGAAGGCGAAATAGTCCATACCAGACGAGATGGCGAGCGCATTGTTGTCGCCAGCCATTGGGTATTACACAGGGACGAGCAGGGCAAGCCGAAAGCTATTCTTGAAGTCAATAACGACATCACGGAGCGCAGGCGAGCGGAAGAAGAAGTTCGCCGTCTCAACGAAGAGCTTGAGCAACGTGTGGCCGACCGCACTAGGCAACTGCAAGCGGCCAACAAGGAACTCGAAGCCTTCTCTTACTCTGTCTCGCATGATTTACGTGCGCCGCTTCGTCATATCAATGGTTTTAGCCAGGCGCTCCTTGAAGATTACGCGGACAAACTGGACGATGAGGGCAAGAGCTATCTGCAAGAGGTGCGCGGCGCAAGCCAGGAGATGGCGCAACTGATTGATGACGTGTTGCAGCTTGCGCGTGTAACCCGCAGCGAGATGCGGCGGGAGGTCGTTAATCTAAGTCACCTGGCTGATGAAATAATGGCTGAGTTGCAAAAAAGAGAACCCACGCGGGCCGTGACCGTTCAAATTGAGGAAGGACTTTCGACGCGCGGCGATAAGCGGCTGCTCCGAATCATTCTCAGCAATCTGTTGGGTAATGCGTGGAAGTTCACCTCGAAGCGGGAACAACCGGAGATTACCTTCGGGCATGAGCAGAAAGACGGCGAGACAATCTTTTTCGTCCGCGATAATGGAGCTGGCTTCGATATGGCTTATGCCGATAAGTTATTCAGTGCGTTCCAGCGCCTCCACACTGTGGATGAGTTCGAGGGCACAGGGATAGGGCTGGCGACCGTCCAGCGCATCGTCAACCGTCACGGCGGTCGCGTCTGGGCTGAAGGAGTGTCAGATCAGGGGGCGACCTTCTACTTTACGCTTCCTGATTTCAAGGAGATAAGAGATGGATGACAAAGTGATCCTATTGGTGGAAGATAATGCCAGAGACGAAGCCTTAACTCGCCGCGCTTTGAAGAAAAGCAACATCGTCAACGAGGTCGTCGTCGCGCGCGACGGGATCGAAGCCCTTAACTATCTCTTCGGCACCGGAACGTATGCGGGGCGCGATATGAACGTAATGCCGCAACTTATCCTGCTGGACTTAAAATTGCCAAAGGTGAGCGGCCTTCAGGTCTTGCAAAAGATACGCTCTGAGGAGCGCACCAGGCGTCTTCCGGTAGTTATCTTCACCTCCTCAAGCGAAGAAGAGGACATGATTAAGAGCTACGACCTCGGAGCCAACAGTTATGTCAGAAAGCCTGTGGACTTTGAGCAGTTCTTAGAGGCAACGCGGCAGTTGGGATTGTACTGGCTCGTATTGAACGAGGTTGCACCCACCGAATAAACGTCAAAGCATGAATAGAACCTTACGAGTCTTACACGTCGAAGATCAAGAGCGGGACGTGGCGCTTCTCACGCGCCACCTCAAGCGCGCCGGATATAACCTTACCTCCGAGCGGGTGGATACGCCTGAAGCGATGAGAGCTGCGCTTTCAGCGCGGGAGTGGGACGTGATTCTATGCGACTACTCGATGCCCCACTTCAGCGCGCTTTCTGCGCTGGCGCTCCTGAAAGAAACGGGGCTGGACATCCCATTCATCATTATTTCAGGGACTATCGGCGAAGAGGTCGCGGTCGAAGCCATGCGCGCCGGCGCTCACGATTACTTGATGAAAGATAATCTGGCGCGGCTCGCCCCGGCCATTGAGCGGGAACTTGAGGAGACGAAGAACCGCCGCGAACGAAGAGGGGCCAAAGCCGAGTTGCGCGGAAGTGAGGCGCAGTATCGCCGCTTAATTGATACGGCTTATGAAGGCATTTGGGTAGCTGATGCTAAGGCGCACATCACTTACGCTAACCAGCGTCTCGCAGACATGCTTGGTTACACTGTGGAAGAGATGATCGGGCGCTCCGCTTTTGAGGTTCTAGACGAAGCCACCAGCGAGGAGGTGAAAGCCAGTTGGCAGAGGCGGCTTCAGGGAATCAAAGAGCAGTACGACCTGCGACTGCGGCGCAAGGACGGCTCAAACGTCTGGGTAATTCTCTCGGCGACGCCGATCCGAGACGAGCAGGGTGAAGTCACCGGCGCTCTGGCGATGTTGACCGACATCACGGAGCGCAAGCGGGTTGAGGAGGAGCTACGGGAGAGCCAGGAAAGATATAAAGGGTTAGTTGATACGGCTTTCGATGGCGTGGTGATTCAGCAGGACAGGATAATCAAGGGAGCCAATCGCTCTTACGCCGAGATGTTCGGATACAGCATAGAAGAACTCATTGGCCGAGATGTCTTAGAGCTTATCCCGCCCGAGCAGAGGGACTACGTTCGCTCCAAAATCGCAGAGGACGAGCTGGTGTATGAGACGCTCGGGTTGAAGAAAGACGGGACTCACATCAACATCGAGGTCTCGGCAAAGAACTGTTTGTATGAGGGAGAACCTGCACGCCTGGCTGCCGTGCGCGACATCACTGAGCGCAAAAAGCTTGAAGAACAGCTCCGCCAGTCGCAGAAGATGGAAGCCGTCGGGCAACTGGCGGGGGGAATAGCGCACGACTTCAACAACCTGCTCACCGCGATCACCGGCTACAGCGACCTCGCCATGAGGAAACTGCAAGCGGAAGACCCTTTGCGTCGCAACCTTGAGGAGATTAAAAAAGCTGGCGACCGTGCGGCGGCTTTAACGCGCCAGCTTCTCGCCTTCAGCCGCAAGCAGGTCTTGCAGCCCGTAGTCCTCAACATTAACGCGGTCCTTTCAGAGTTGGAAAAGATGCTCCGGCGACTCATCGGAGAAGATGTAGATTTGCGGACTGCATTAGAGCCGGAGCTTGGTAGCATCAAAGCAGACCCCGGCCAGATTGAACAAGTGTTGATGAACTTGGTGGTAAATGCGCGTGACGCGATGCCAAGCGGAGGGAAATTGACCATCGAGACCGAGAACGTTTACCTCGATGAGGCATACGCCAGGCAGCACACTAGCGTTACCCCTGGTCATTACGTGATGCTGGCAGTCTCTGACACTGGTATTGGAATGGACGAGAATACCAGGGTGCGGATCTTTGAGCCATTCTTCACCACAAAGGAGACTGGTAAGGGTACCGGACTCGGTCTTTCCACTGTTTATGGAATCGTTAAGCAGTCGGGCGGCAACGTCTGGGTTTATAGTGAAGTCGGTCGGGGCACGACCTTTAAGGTCTATCTGCCGCGTGTTGATGAAGGCGCTCAAGAGTACAAGCGAACCCCTGAAATTGAAGAGATTCTACAAGGGACAGAGACGATCCTACTGGCCGAAGACGAGGAGTTGGTGCGGGCACTCGCCAGAGAGATACTAGAGACATACGGCTATCGAGTGCTGGAGGCTTCGAACGGCGGCGCGGCACTTCTAATTTGTGAGCGTGAAAAAGAGCCAATTGACTTGCTCATTACGGACGTCATTATGCCTGAGATGGGTGGGCGACAACTGGTAGAGCGTTTGAATCAGTTACGGCCTGAGATGAAAGTGCTCTACATGTCCGGCTATACGGATAACGCCATCGTCCATCAAGGAGTCCTGGACGAGGGAGCAAACTTTATCCAGAAGCCGTTCGCGCCCGACGCCCTGGCGCGCAAGGTCCGAGAGGTGTTGAACGCATCCACGGAGGCCACGAAATGAGGCGCTCTATATTTTACTTTGCCTTAATTTACCTTCCAGCCAGTCGCCCAGCGTCTTCAGGACGTCTTCGCCGACCGTGCTGGTCTCAAGCTTCGAGTATTCGTCGAACCCTCCGGTCTTAGCAGGCAAAAACAGATGGTTGAGATTCTGGAAGACGCGCACGGTCACGTCCTTGTTGCCGCCATCGCGCGCGGCTTTCTCAAGCATCTGGGCCTGCTCGGCTGTTACCTGGCGGTCGAGCGCGCCTTGCAGGATGAGAATCGGCTGGCGCACTTTGCCGATCGTCGGCAGCGGGTCGTAGGTCCAGAACTCTTTGATCCAGGGGAGACTCACCTCTGCCGGATACTTCGATAGATCTCCACCCGACTGCACCGCGCGAATTATTTCCTGTTGCTGCGCGCGCTGCTTGTTCTTCTCCTCTTCACTCATGGTCTTTTCGCGCTCAAGAGCATCATTTAATTGATCTATGCTGATTTGATCGCCTCGCTTGCCGCTCCCGGCCATCAGCACTATGGCCGCAATCTCTGCATCTGCTGCCGCGACCATCGGCGCGATGATGCCGCCTTCGCTGTGGCCGACAAGCGCGATTCTCTTTGGATCAATTTCGGGGCGCGAGCGCAGGTACGCGACCTCCGCGCGCACGTCGTCGGCGAAGCTTGAAGTCGTGGCTAATGGAAGCGTCTCTGCCCCTGTGGACTTGCCGACGCCGCGGTCATCCACACGGAGCACAGCTATCCCGCGGCTCGCCAGGGTCTCGGCGACCTGGCGCATCAGACCGTATTTTTCTAGACCCGGAAGCGGAAGAGGCTCGTCGCGCGTTTGCTGGCCGGAGCCAGTGATGGTGATGACGGCGGGGAAGGGACGCGCGCCAGATTTCGGCAGCAGCAGAGTGCCCGCGAGCGTGAAGCCTTTGGCGTTGACCGTGACCTCTTCCGCCGTAAACGGCGCGTCCGCCGGTGCGCTGTATTCAGCGCCTTCGCTCTTCGGCGCGGAATTGGCGTTGGAATTAGCGCTGGCCTCCTTTTTCCCGGCGCAGGCGGTTGCGATCAGCCCTAGAAGAAGAATGGAAAGTATAAATGGCTTCATGGCCGTCTCCTCAAATTTAAAGATTGTATGACAACCTTTCATCGGCACTGCATATGGCGAACGCTGGATTCAGTCGCCATCTCCTCAAGGACCGATACTCTCCAGGGGCAGGAAGAGCAGGAGCGGGACTGCGATCATGATGGACAGATAGAGATAGGCCCACTTGTTGCCCATATTGACCGTGTAACCCCAGCCGACCAGCTTCTCGACCCAGAGCGCAGGGTCTTCGCGGTTGAAGTAGATCAGTCCGCCCATGTACCAGTGTGCTGCGTCCTTCTGTCTCTGCACATAGACGCGACCGACCTCTGTCCTTAATCGGCGATCAACCTTGTAGAAGCGGTAGATTGCGACGGCGATGGCGACGGCCATCAGCAGGCCGGCAGTCCACTCGGCAATCGTGACCGCCCTCGCTAGAAAATGTAGATGCTCGACGGAACGGAAGGCTACGTTGGCCGTCAGGCTGCCCAGCATGATGCACAGCAACAGGCGCATCCAGTCCATGAATCTGACGGTGAGCGTGAGCGCTTCCTCTTTCAGGCGCAGGTACTCTTCCGTATGCTCCGCCGGCAAAGTCATCTTTACGCCGAGCACGCCGTGCTTGATTACCAGCAAGAGGACCTGCATATAGACCATCATCGCCGCGAGCGAGAAGACCGCAAAGTAACTCTTGCGGGTCCACTCGTCTGGCTCGCCTTTCCAGTTCCAGTGTGTGGGAATGCGCTCGGGAAGCTGCGGGTAGTAGTAGATCAGCAGTAGCACGGGCGCGATGGTGAGAGCGACGATTGCTATCTCCAGCGCCAGATTCGTGTAGTCGCCCAGGTGGCGCGTCTTGAGCGCAGTGGCGAACCGCTGGTGCTCTTCCACCAGCTCAAGCCGCTTCGCCTGCCGATAGAAGATCACATAGAAGAGCATCGCGCATGACGGGAACAGAAAGTGTGGCACGATCTGCGCGAACTCCGTCTGCTCCCTGTAATACGTGACGACGAGGCCGATGGCTTCGATCTGGATGAAGCTCAAGATGAGCCAGAACCAGTAGCGGCGCAGGACGCGACGGCCCTCGCCGCGATAGACTTCCGGGCTCACGCGCACGCCGAAGAAAGCGTCCTCGCCGCGCATCACCGGCATAAACATCAGAGCCACCAGCATGATCAAATCAACCGGGAGTAAGAGCATAAACGTATTCGACATCTGTGGATGCCTCCTATCTGTTTCCTTTCAAGAGCCCGCGCAGCTCGTCGCCGACGATTGACATGATCTCGGCGCGCGGCAGGCCGGCCAGCACGAATTGAGTCAGGGCGGCGCGCAAAGGCTTGCGGAGCTCGTCGTCCGTCTTTCCCTGCGCATGGACGCGCGGCGCGACCACGGCGCCAGCCCCGTGGCGCACGTTGATCAGGCCCTCGCGCTGCAACTCGCGGTAAGCGAAAGCGATCGTGTTCAGGTTGACCCCCAGGTCTGCGGCCACCTGGCGCACGGGCGGCAACATTGTCCCCTCTTTCAGTTCGCCCCGCGCAATCAGAGCCTTGATCTCGTCCACCACCTGCTGGTAGATCGGGCGACGGTCATTTTCGTCAATAACGATGTACATCACACCCATCCTCGGAAATTGTATAGTGTTTATATACACCGTACAATTATACGTGTCAAGAAAATTATTTGTTCCGCCGTTCTGGAATTCCAGGAGGGTTCTTGCCGGGGCTTGTGCTAGAATGCACGAAAACCTGACCGGGGCGCGACAGCGAGCCAAAAGGCCCCTGGCGCGAAACCAGCAGCCACACAAAAGGAGTATTACAGATGAAGAGCGGGTCACGTCACACGTTAAGCCTCGTCGGCCTGGCGTTATCGCTTGCATTCGGGATGGCCGCGAGCGCGCGGGCACAGAACAGGGAGAAGTACATCATTTCGGCGACCGCCGGCGGCATCAATTACGTCTCCGGCAACGTCACGGTCCAGCGCAAAGGTGTGGGCCGCGAGCGCGAGTTGACTTCGAGTGATGACCTGAAGACGGGGGATAAAGTCACGACCGCAGCGGGCGGGCGAGTCGAGGTGCTGCTCAACCCCGGCTCCTACCTGCGTGTGGACGAGAACTCGGAGTTCGAGTTGGCGAACGCCTCGCTAGACAATCTGCTCGTCCGCCTGCTCAAGGGCAGCGCCGTAGTCGAAGCCACAGGCGGGGACGGCATCAAGCTCGCCATCGGAATCAACACCCCCCAGACAGAGGCCGTCATCATCAAGGGCGGGATTTACCGCTTCAACGTTCGGCCGGACGAGACGACCGAAATCCTTGTCCGCAAAGGGCGCTTGATTCTGGTTAAAGGCGCGACGACCGAGATCAAAGGCGGGCAAAAAGTCCTCGTCGGGCGCGGGATCCTGGAAGTCGCAAAATTGAATAAGAAGGAGCAGGATTCGCTGGACCTCTGGAGCAAGGACCGCGCAGAGCTCTTGGCGCGCGCCAATCGCAGGCTCCAGACCCGCCCGCTGCTGACGGCCTTTAATGATTTCGACTGGAACAGTTTCAATGGGTGGAGCTGGGCCAACTCCAGGCGCGATACACAGGGCCTCTGGGTCTATGACCCGGGCACGCGCAGCCACTGCTTCCTTCCGGTAGGCTCCCGTTCCGGGTCGTCACCCTACGGCCACAGTTACGGCAGAGGAATCAACTACAACGGCAACGGCAACAACTGGCCGCAGGGCGGCGATGGACCGCAGGTGACTGGTAACGGCTCGTCCGGGAGCGGATCAACGGGCTCGTCTGGCGGCAACGGCAACGGGAACGGTAACTCAAATCCGACCCCTTCTCAGTCAGCGCCTCCTCCGCAGCCGACGCCTCCGCCGCAGGCCTCTCCGCCGCCTGCGCCGGCCGACACCGGCATCGAGCGTGGACCGAGGAGGGATTACACGACTCAGAGTCCGAACTAAAGAGAGATGGGATTTCGGCCAGGGCTGTGAATCCTGCGAATTTCGCCCCGCGCAATCAGCGTTTGATTGGCGGGGCGATCTCGTTTGCCACAGCGAAACCGCAGCGGGCGACCGCCGCGACTCCGTGACCCGGAAAAACTGTGTCGCCGACCATGAAAAGATTCGGAAGGGTAGTCCGGTATGTGTGGGCGTCAGGTCCCGAAAGCGATGGATTGACGCCGCCCACCATCCCCAGCTTGCGACGTGTATTCCTGTAGAAATCGCGCGGCGTCATCGTCTCAATTACTTCCGCACGGCTGCCCAGTTCCGGCATGGCTTTGTGAATGCGCTCCCACAAGGCTTCGAGCATCATCTGGTCCTGTTCCTCGTGCTCGCCCTCGTCTTCGTGAAAGGCGAACCACTGCGCGGCATCCGTGAAGACGGAGACGGTGACGGCGCGGCGGCCAGCGGGCGCGCGCGGGTCCCAGGCGGGCGCCGCCGCGAACATGAACTCGGCCTCCTCCGGCTCAGAGCTTTCTTCCTCCCCCCAGTCAGTCACAGCGAGAACGTGGTCCGCCGGAAGCTCTGCCGCAGCCTCCTCCTCCAAGCCCGAAAAGAGGAGGTACGCGCCGCGACCTTGAAGATTCTTGAGGCCGCTACGAACATCCGTGGGAGTGCGGTTTAACCCGACGAGCTTGCCGTAGGTGTCCCAGACGGTCAGGTTGCTGACGATGGCGCGTGCGGCCAACACCCTCTCGCCGCTCAGCAAATCAACCCCAATAGCGCGCCCGCCCGAATCGTAAGCGAGCCTGAGCGCCGTCGTGTCCAGACGCACGGTGCCGCCGCTCTTCCTTACCGCCTCCAGCAATGAATCTGCCAACGCCGCCGCGCCGCCGCGAATCGCGTACACGCCGCGACGCGGAATCAGGAGAGCCTCCGCTGCCTGAGGGTAGGCGCAAAGCTCGCTGTCGCACTGGATGAGAGTTTGCAGTTGCGCGCCGATGAAACGGCGGAAGCGCAGAGAGGTTTGAGTCAGCTGCTGCGCCACGGTTTGACCCTCCGTGCCGCCGCCGGAGGCAAGCTCTCGGTAGAATTTGATAGCGGCATCCTGGCACTCCGGAAAACCCTCGCGCAGGCTCGTTTCGAACTCCTCAACGCTGCCTGCGATACTGATTTCCGTGTGGTCTGGCAAGCGGACGACGTATGCGGGGGAGAGGCGACGGACTTCTGGCGCGCCGACGGGCAGTTCCGCGAAGATGCGTTCGTGAATCTCGCCCGGCTGCCAGGAGCTGTAAAGCCCCGCGCCCAATTCAAAATCGTAGCCGAACTTTTGGAAACCAGCGGCGCAACCGCCCACACTCGATTCTTTCTCGATGAGGCACACGCTCACACCGCGCGCAGCCAGAAGCGCGGCGGTGGTCAATCCGCCGAGCCCTGCCCCGACAACGATAACTTCGTAAGCCATAAAAATCAGCGGGTGGTCCCGGCGTCACACGTCTGACCCCTTGCTGTGACCTCTACTTTCATACGGGTGTGTGGACAGAGCGCGCGAGAACATGATGATAGGAACGGCGTACTCTTTACCCTCCAGTGCCCGTGTGCTCGAAGTAAGGGTAGAGGATGATCCAGAGAGATTGAAGACCGTTGAAGATAAAGTGTATGACGACGCACGGCAAGAGCCTGCCCGTGAACGCGCGCACGAGTGTGAGCGAAAGGCTGAGGACAGAGATTGCGATGATGACGCCTGGATTGTTGTAGTACTGCAAGAGGTGTACGAGCGTGAAGAGAATTGAGACCCCGATTATCGCCCAGAACATGTTGAGCGTTTTCTGTAGGGCCGAATAGAGGACGCCTCGATAAACCAGCTCCTCGACCAATGGGGCAGTCAGCGCTGCTATCAGCGCCAAAGTATATCTGGAAGCCGCGGAGCTGTTGATTATCTGGTCAATCGCCGTCGGCTTGTTGCCCCCGATGAGTTGCGAAATCACCAGGCCGATGGCGAGCAATCCGACGGCCAGCCCGATGCTCGTCCAGACTCCAACTCTTTCGCTCCAGGTTAGACCGAGTGTGCGCCAGAAAGGGCGCTTACCGAAGTGCGTGACTACTGCCCAGACGATAACGAGCGTTAAGAGATGCGCCGGAATGGTGGAGAGTATCTGAAGAAAGATGGCGGTTTTATCTGTGAGAAGCTCTTCAGTCTTGCCCTTATATACAAAGAGATAAGGCACAAGGAAGAGAAAAGACATCACAAACAGTAAGAGCACGCTTCCGAACCACGTCAGGATTCCGGCAATCATTCCCCAAGGCGGATTGTTCGGGTCAAGCACTGCGGCGGGCGCTGGCGGGCCAGCAGGAGGAGGCCCGTAACCTGGAGGCTGCTCCATGCGATTCGGCGTCTCAACCTGTGCGGATGCTGATTCGTTCGGTGTGTTCACGATGTAAACGAGTCTAAAAGAGTCGAACTGAAAAGGCAAAGATTAGTGAATCGTAAATCGTAAATCGTGAATAGAAAAAGCTTGGTTTTATCCATTCACGATTTACGATTCACGATTTACGATTGGCGATTGACGACTCTCTGAAATGCGCGGCCATGCGTTCGTAAACGGTCTCCATCAGCGTCTCGATGTCCGCGTCCGTCAGCCCCGCTGTGGGAATCGGCGCATCCACGTACATGTCAATCGGGCCAGGGCGGAAGATGATCTCATCAGGCGGCAGGACCTGGCGCGAGCCGATGATCGTGATCGGAACGATGGGAGCCCCGGCCTGAATCGCCAGCTTGAAACCGCCCTTCTTGAATCTGTGAAGGTAGCCGTCGCGCGAGCGCGTGCCTTCCGGGAAAATAAAAGCGCAGATGCCGTCTCTGAGATAATTGGCGGCCCGCTGCATGCTGGCGACGGCGTTCTGCGTGGAGCTGCGATCAATCGGGATATGGCCTGCGCGCGTCAGGTGCCAGCCCATGAAGGGGACTCTGAAGAGAGATTTCTTGGCGGCGATGCGAAGCTGCGCGGGCAGGTAGCCGAGCATCGCAGGGATGTCCATGTAGCTCTGGTGCGTCGAGAGAAAGACGTAAGAGGTCTCGGGTTGTATGTGGTGCGCGCCATAAACGCGCACGGGCGCGCCGGCCGTGAACGCGATCATGCGACACCAGTGGCGCGCGCACCAGTGCTGACGCCTGCCCCTCGGGTCGTAAAGAGAGAGAATGAGCGAGAGGCTGCCCATGATAATCGTGTAAAGGTAGATGAGCGGGATGGCGATGATCGAGTGGATGTAGTTGAGCAGGTGCGGGCGGCGCGGGGGCGCTGTGCGCGGGGCGTCCATCTCAATAGTTTCGCGCTCAAGTCTCTTTTCTGCCTGCATTGCTAAAACAGAAGTCAGGAGCCGGAATCCAGAATTCAGAATGAATAAGGCGGAGAACCATTCTTTCTTTTCTTCTGGATTCTGAATTCTGGATTCTGGATTCTGCCTTTCCTAGATTGATTCAAAGAATGCATCGTCAACGTAGCAATATCCCCACTCCTCGCCGGGCTCGAACGACTTGATAATGGGGTGTGCGGTCTGATGATAGTGCTTCGTGGCGTGCTTGTTTCTGGAGCTGTCGCAGCAGCCGACGTGCCCGCAAGACTTGCAGAGACGCAGATGCACCCACGCGTCGCCAATCTTCAGGCAGTCCTCGCACCCACGCGCGCTCGGCTCGACTTCGCGCATCTCGGAAAGGTGTGTGCAGGCCGCCATCAGCTCCGTGCTCCTCGTGCTCTCTCTGGAATCACACTTCAGACCGCCGGATACTCCGCGCCTGGCATCGTCAGACCCAGGCGCTGCGAGGCCAGCATCACGCCTATGATCGTCTTGGCGTCTTCGATCTCGCCGTCCGAAATCATCTCGAAGGCGCGCGTGAAAGAGACGCGGACGATCTCAAGTAACTCGTCCCCTTCAAGGTTCTGCTGCGTCTCCGCCAAATCGGTTGCCAGGTAAATCCAGAGCTTCTCTTCGCAGAAACCGGGCGTCGTGAAAAACTCCGTCAGCTTCTCAAGACGGCCGGCGCGTACCCCTATCTCTTCCTCAAGCTCGCGCGCCGCGCACTCTTCGGGGCGTTCGGGAGGCGAGAGCCGCCCGGCCGGAAGCTCCAGCACGTAGCGCACGGGCGGCTGGCGATATTGCCGTACGAGCGCGATTGTACGGTCGTCAAAGACTGCGACCACGCCGGCTCCGCCCGGATGATGCACGACCTCGCGCTTGTATGTCACGCCCTGCTCGCGCACTGTGTAAACTGAAACGTCTATGATGCGCCCGTGATAAATCTCTTCGGTGCTGAGAACTTCAGGGGCTTCTGTACCGGGTGTCGCCATGATTGAAGGCAAAAGTAAATAGGGGGAAGGCAAAAGTCAAGAAAGCGTGCCGATTTCGGAATGCGGATTGAGAAAAGCAGAAGGCAGAAAGCAGAAAGCAGTAGGCAGTAAAAGCCCGGAGCGTTTTGCCTTGACTGCCTTCTGCCTTGTGCCTTCTGCTTTCTGCTCTCTTAAATCTGCATTCCGCAATCCGAAATCCGCAATTGAAGGATTTCGCCGATGAGATAGAGCGAGCCTGTGACGCAGATGAGACCGTCGGGGGGCGTGAGATCGTAAGCCGTGCGTAATGCTTCGGCGGGGGACGGAGCGAGCGTCAGGCTGTTTGAGTCAAAGTCCGGGGGCACGAGGCGCTGGAGCGTTTCGACGGTTGCGGCCCGCGGGTTCGATGGCTCTGTAAGAATTAAGTGTTGAGCGACAGGGAAGAGGATGCCGGCGATCTCGGCCAGATCTTTGTCACGCATCGCGCCGAAAAGAAGTGTTACGGGAGCCTTTGTGAACTCATCCAGATAAGCTCGGAGCGCGCTCGCACCCGCCGCGTTGTGCGCGCCGTCAAACAGGAGCGCGGGCCGCCCCTCACGTAGATCAAGACGCCCACTGTGTCGGCTACGTTCGAGTCCCTCGATGATGGCCTCGCGCGAAACCTCGAAACCCCGCTCGCGCAAAGCCTCCGCAGCCGAGATGGCGACTGAAGCATTAATCGTTTGGTGCCGGCCACGCAGCCCCAGCAGCACATTTTCGTAAAAGTCTCTCTTCGTGATGAAGTCTGCGCGCACACGCCCCGTCTGGTCCGCGCCCCTTATCTTTACACGGCAATCGCCCACGCGTGGCACGACGCCGCACGCCTCGCAGCGCTCCAGTATCACGTCGAGAGCTTCCGTCTCCTGCGGCGCGACGATGGCCGTCACTCCGGGGCGAATGATTGCCGCTTTCTCCGCCGCAATCTCTCGCAAGGTCTCGCCTAAATACTCCTGATGATCGAGCGCGATGGGCGTGAGGACGACCGTTTCAGCTTGCGCGGTCGTGGTCGCGTCGAGACGCCCGCCCAGACCCGTTTCGAGAATCGCCAGTCGAACACGTGCCCGGCTGAAGGCTAGAAAAGCTATGGCGGTTAAATGCTCGAAGAACGTCGGGAGCGTTTGAAGCGCGCCTTCGGCGAGTAGCCTTTGCGCCCTCTCCCTGACCTCGAAAGTCAGGCGCGCGAAATCCTCCGGCGTAATCTCCGTGCTATTGATGCGGACGCGTTCGGTGATACTGACCAGGTGCGGCGAAGTGTAGAGACCCGTCTTGACCCTCGCGCCGAGACAGATGGATTCGAGCATGACGGCGGTCGAGCCCTTGCCGTTGGTGCCTGCGATCTGGACGGAGGGGAAAGATTTCTGTGGATTACCGAGGGCTTCCAGAAGGCGCTCCGTGTTGGTGAGGCCGAGCTTGATGGCCAGGGTCTCGTGACCCAGGCTTAAAAGATACTGAAGCGCCTCTTCAAACATCCGGCCTTCTCGATTCGGGAAATCTTTATCGTCTAAAGCCATGAACCGGGCTCGGGGGCAACGGCCGGCTTCGCGTTAAGTCGCCACAGCCCGTACCCCCACAGATTCGCGTAAACCAGATACACCAGATACGGCGAGAGAACGAACGCCGCGACCCTGTCAAACAATAGCAGGCAGACGAAGAGGGCGATGGCAATCGCGTTGTAGGGAATGAAGATTATGAAACTGAGATAAAGATTCCGGGCGCGAAAGAAGATGTAATTCCAGAGAGCGTTGACGCCCATCATGACTAAGATCAACACCAGCGCGACGTTTCTGATAGTGCCTGCGCTCTGATCTCTGAAAATGCGATACAGAATCACAAAGCAGACGACGTAATAGAGGACGCCGATAACGTACCACCCCCAGAGCGGCGCCGAATAAGACGGGAGGCGGAGCCGCGCCATGTATTGTTTTCCACCCGAGCCCGCACAAAGCCCTTCGAGGAGAGCCGACAGGGCGCAGATTCCCAGCGAAAACAGGATGGCCGAATTCACTGACATGATGATGAGGGGCATTGCGGAGACTCTACGGAGCCGTGCGCTTTCGTTGCGACGCTTCCGGTTTAAGACTTCGCAGGCGCGGGCGGCCAGGACCTGCTCAACTGCTGTCTCCCGCGCCCGCCTCTTTACGCTTGATAGTTGCAGGGTTCATCATGAAGTTCAGGGCCTTGATGATGAAGTCGCGCATCTCGCGCCGGTCCACGATCTGGTCGAGCATTCCGTGGTCGAGCAGGAATTCCGAGCGCTGAAAATTCTTCGGCAGCTTCTGGCGGATCGTCTGCTCAATGACGCGCGGGCCCGCGAAGCCTATGAGGGCTTTCGGCTCGGCGATAATCAGGTCGCCGAGCATGGCGAAGCTCGCCGTTACGCCGCCAGTGGTCGGGTCCGTCAGCACAGAGATGAAAGGGAGGCGTTCTTCATCGAGCTGCGCGAGCGCCGAAGCGATTTTCGCCATCTGCATCAGGCTCAACGTTCCTTCCTGCATCCGCGCGCCGCCAGACGCCGCGAAGATGACGACAGCGCCGCGTTCACGAATCGCGTGATGAGTCAGGCGCGTCACCTTTTCGCCGACCGCCGAGCCCATCGAGCCGCCGATAAAAAGCATGTCCATCGCGCCAGCGAAGACGAGATGGCCGCCCACCAGCCCGCGCCCGTTAATAATGGCTTCGGGCAGGCCCGTCAACTCCTGCGCCTGCTTGAGGCGCTCCGGGTACGGCTTGCTGTCAACAAACTTCAGAGGGTCGGTCGAGACGACTTCCGCGTCCAGCTCCTCATACTTGCCTTCGTCGAAGAGCATACTGAGACGCTCGCGCGCCCCGATGCGGAAATGGTAGCCGCAGTGCTGGCAGACTTGCAGTGATTCTTCGAGGTCCGGTTTGAAGAGCGGCGCATCGCACTGGTCGCATTTGACGAAGATGCCTTCGGTCTTGACCACGCGCTCCTCAGCGGGCACGCTCTCAATCTTCTGATTCTTCTTGCGAAACCAGGGCATAAGGGAAACGATGAACGCGGAACGATGAATGATGAAGGAAAGGAGCCTCCTTCACTTTCCGCATCTCACACCATCTCTAGTCAATTCATTATTGCAAAAAGGAACGACCGAGAGAGTAACATAAAAACGATGAACGCGGAACGATGAACTGAAAGGCAATCGGCTTTTTATTCATCGTTCATCGTTCCGCGTTCATCGTTAAAATTCTATTCCCTGTTGGGCGCGGATGCCCGCGTTGAAGGGATGCTTGATGTCGCGCATCTCCGTGACCAGGTCCGCGGCTTCGATGAGCGCGGGCGGGGCGTCGCGGCCCGTGACCACGATGTGCAGCGCGGGCTGCGCGGCGCGGACGGCGCGAAACTCCGCCAGGACTTCTTCAACGGGCAGCATCTCGTAGCTCAGGACGTAAACCAGCTCGTCAAAGACCAGCAGGTCATACTCCGCGCTCCGCATCTTCTCCACACAGAGGGACCAGGTCTCGCGCGCCGTCCGGCGGTCCTGTTCCGGGTCCTTCGTGTCCCAGGTGAACCCGTCGCCCATCGTGTGGACTTCGATTCCAAGCTTTTCGGCCGAGACGTGTTCGCCGTAACGGTCGTTCCTGGACTTCATGAACTGAATCATGCAGCAGTTAAGCCCGCGCCCGGCGGCGCGCATCATCAGCCCCAACGCGCACGTCGTCTTCCCTTTGCCGTTGCCCGTGTGAACCATCAACAGGCCGCGCGTCTGCTCCTGATAATCACGCCGCCGCCACTTGTATTTCTTCTCTTTAGTGCTCATGGGTAAAAAGGGGACGGGGGCCAGGGGTCGGGGGCCGGAATAAAAGATGCTTTACATCCGGCCCCCGACCCCTGACCCCCGTCCCCTGTGTCACGCTGCTGCTTCCGTTCGGGTGCTGGTTTCCGTCGGGGCGGGCGAATTGTCGCGGTCTCCGTTACGGTGCTCGACGGCATCCTGAAGCAGGCGCACGATGGTGCGCTCGGCCTCTTCGAGCTCGCCGCGCAAGGTGCAGCCGGCGGCGTTGCGGTGGCCGCCGCCGCCGAACTTTTCTGCGATGCGGGCGACGTTGACGTCGCCTTTCGAGCGCAAGCTGGTGCGGTAGATGCCCGGCGAGCACTCCTTGAGGAGCGCGACCGCCTCGACCGAGCCGCAGGTCAGGGGATAGTTGACGAATCCGTCCGCATCCTCTTCGGACGCCCCGGCGCGCTCCTGCATCTGGAGCGTCTGGTGCATCCAGGCGACGCGCCCCGTCTCGTCACGCTTGACGGTCGCCAGGACTTCGCCGAGCAGTTCTATCTTGGACCAGGGATAATTGCTGAAGACGGCCTGCGAGATTTTCGCGGGCTTGACCCCGGCGCGGACCAATTCGGAAGCGACCTTAAACGTGCGCTCGCTCGTGTTCGAGTAATGAAACGAGCCCGTGTCGGTGATGAGCGCCGTGTAGACGCATTCGGCGATCTCGCGCGTCACGCGCACGCCCGTGGCTTTGCACAGGTTGTAGATCATCTCGCCGACCGCCGAAGCGGTCGAGTCTATCCAGTTGATTTTGCCGAAGAGCGCCGTCGTCGAGTGGTGGTCAATGTTGACGACAAATTGATTTTCAAGATCAATGAGGCCGGGGCGTGTGATGTCCGAACATTCGATGACGAAGACCGCGTCGTAAGGGCGGTCCACGGCGGGCGTGACGCGGACCTCGCCGGATCCCGGCAACTTCTGGTAAGCGTGTGGGACGGGGTCGCGCATGATGGCTTCCACTTCCTTGTCGAGCGCGCGCAAGAGCCAGAAAAGGCCGAGGCTCGAACCCAGGCTGTCGCCGTCCGGGCGAATGTGTGAGGTGATCGCGAAGCGTCTCTTCTTTTCAATCAACTCGACAACTTGACTAAGCATGATTATCTAAACGATGAACGCGGAACGATGAACGATGAATAAAAAGCTAACTGCTCTCTACTTCATCATTCATCATTCCGCGTTCATCATTCATCCTTTCTTCCGGGAACTCTCCTGCTTGATTCTCTGATTCCCGTTCGATCTCTTTCAGCAATTTGTCAACGCGCGCGCCCCGCTCTTCGACCGTGTCGCGGATGAAATGAATCTCCGGCGTGTAGCGCAGATTCAGTGAGAACCCGACCTGCTTACGCACGTAAGGGGCTGCGTGCTGCAGCGCGGTCATCGCCGCGAGGATCTCGTCTTCGCCGCCTTCGACTAGCACGTACACGCTCGCGTCGCGCAGATTCTCCGCCAGGCGAACGTCCGTCACCGTGACCGCCTGCACTCTGGGGTCTTCCAACTCGTAGCCGACGATCTGCATGATCTCCTCGCGCAGCATGTCGGCGACTCTCTCGGGCCTACGCATAAACAGTGGTCAGTGGTCGGTGGTCAGTGGCCAGTTGGAAATCAGTTTTTAACTGACCACTGACCACCGACCACTGACCACTTTATAGTTCCGTTGCTGCGACCTTCTCGATGATGTACGCCTCGATCTGGTCGCCGACCTTGACGTCGTTAAAGTTCTCCAGGCCGATGCCGCACTCGAAGCCTTCGCGCACTTCCGCCGCGTCGTCCTTGAAGCGACGCAGAGACGCGATGCCGCCCTCCCAGAAGACGACGCCGTCGCGAATCAGGCGCGCGCGCGCGTTGCGGCGAATCGTGCCGTCAACGACCATGCAGCCGGCGACCGCGCCGACGCGCGGCACGCGGAAGACTTCGCGCACATCCGCCTTGCCCAGGATTCTCTCCTTCTCAATGGCTTCGAGCATCCCGATCATCGCGGCGCGAATCTCTTCCTCGACCTTGTAAATGATTGAGTGCAGGCGAATGTCAACGCTCTCCTGCTTGGCCAAGTCGGCGGCGCGCGTTTCCGGGCGCACGTTGAAGCCGATGATGACGACCGCGGTCGAGGACGCCCCGGCCTGTGTCGCCGAGGCCAAAAGGACATCGGATTCTGTGATCGCGCCCACGCCGGAGCGTATGACTTTGACCTTGACCTGCTCGGTCGAGAGCTTCTGCAAAGTGCTCTTCAAAACTTCGACGGAGCCCTGCACGTCAGCCTTGATGATGACCAGCAGCTCTTTGACTTCCGTCTGGCCGAGCGCTTCGATGCCGCGCTTGGTCGTCTGCAAAAGCGTCTGCTGGCGCGTCAGCATCTGCCTGTGATGAGAGATGCTCTGCGCTTTGGTGATGTCGGCGACGACCTGGAAGCTCTCGCCAGCCTGCGGCACTCCCTGAAGCCCGAGGACTTCGACGGGCGTGGCCGGTCCGGCTTCCGTAATCGCCTGGCCCCTGTCGTCAAACATCGCGCGGACCTTGCCGAAAATCTGGCCGACGATAAAAGGCTCGTGAACACGCAGGGTGCCTTGCTGCACCAGGACCGTGGCGACGGAGCCGCGCCCGCGGTCGAGCTTGGCTTCGAGCACGACGCCCGAAGCGAGACGTGTCGGGCTGGCCTTGAGATTCAGAATATCCGCCGTCAGCAGGATGGTCTCAAGCAAAGTCTCCAGGTTCTCACGCCGCTTGGCGGAGACCTGAACCATTTCGGTTTCGCCGCCCCACTCGACGGGCTGCAAGCCTTGATTGGAAAGCTCCTGCTTGACGCGCTCCGGGTTGGCGTCCGGGCGGTCAATCTTATTGATGGCGACGACGATGGGCACGCCTGCCGCGCGCGAGTGCTCTATGGCCTCAATCGTCTGCGGCATGACGCCGTCGTCCGCCGCAACCACGAGCACGACCACGTCCGTGGCCTTGGCCCCGCGTGCGCGCATCATCGTGAAAGCTTCGTGGCCGGGCGTATCCAGAAAGACAACGCGGCGCATCTCGGCGGGGTTGTCCGGGCTCGGCACCTGCACGCTGTAGGCTCCGATGTGCTGCGTGATGCCGCCGGCTTCGCCTGCCGCAACGTCTGTGGCGCGAATGGCGTCCAGAAGCGAGGTCTTGCCGTGGTCCACGTGGCCCATGACTGTGACTACGGGCGCTCGCGGGAGTTCCACGTCGTCCGCGTCCGCGGCGATCAGCTCTTCGAACTCCTCTTCGGCGACCATCTCTTCAAACGGCACGAAGGTCACCTCATAGCCGAAGCGCTTGCCCAGATCAACAGCTACGTCGTCGTTCAAGGGCTGGTTAATGGTTGCGAAAACGCCTCGCTGCAAGAGCAGCGTCACGACGTCCTTCGGTTTGATGCCGAGCTTTTCCGCAAACTCCTTGACGGTCGAGCCTTCTATGAGGCGCGCCGGTTTGAGCTCGCCCGCGCCCACGGTCGTTACGTCCATAATGCGACCCGCGATGCGGTCTTCGAGCGAGAGGGCTTTCGGCGGCGGGATGTAGTCGCGGTCGAAGCGACTGCTCTTTCCGCCTTCATGCGATTTCTGGCCGCGCACTGTGGCGTGTCGTCCGCTGCGCCCGCGTCCGCGTCCGCGCCCATCTGTCGGGGAAGGGATGTATGTGATCTGCGGCGTAGCCGTTTCGCCGGGCGTTCCGCCGCGTTCCAGACCGGCCCCTCCGGCGTTAGCGGCGCGCGGCCTGCGCTCGCCGCGATCAACGCCACGCTCGCCGCGCTCTGCGCGCTCCTGCCGTTCGCGCCGCTCGCGCGGGCTGACGGGCGCGGGGGTCGGGACAGGGGCTGGGGCTCGCTCGCCTATCCGAACGCCCGCGCTCAAAGCCTCGGCTGTGGGCCGCAGGACTCGGACCTGTCTCGAAGGGGGCGGAGGAGGCGCGGCGGGCTTGGGTTGAGCCGACGGGACTTCTTCCGCCGCCTGTTGAGCGGGCTCTGAAGGTGCTGCTTCGGGCGCGGATGAAATGTCTGCTAAATCGGAGGCTGCGGGCAGTGGTTCCTCCACGGGTTGTTGCGCAGGCGCAGCCGCCCCTGCGGTCGCGGGCCGCTCGGCGCGCGTCGCCGGGGTCAGTTTCCTGATCTGTCGCACCGCCGTGGGCTTGGCCGCGGCGGGTTGTTCGGTCGGCGTGGGCTGTACGGGTTCGTCCTCCGCTATGGGAGCCTCAGGGGCGGCAGAAACTGCTTCCTCTTCCGCAATCGGCGCTTCTTCCGTCGCGACGGGGCGCGCTCGTTTGACGACGACGACCTTGCGCGGGGCGGAAGCTTCCTTCTTCGGAAAATACCGGTTGCGAATCTTGTCCGCCAACTCTTTCGAGATAGAGTTGGAGGGCACACTGACATCCACGCCCTCGCGTCGAACTTCTTCGATGAGGCGCTTGGTGTCCTGCTTCAGTTCTTTGGCTAGATCGTACAGACGAACCTTGGAAGTAACGGTCATGCACTCCTTCTTCGACGCTACAGATTAAAACGGCGTCGCGCGCTCCAAAAAGGTTGAGAACTCTTGCCCTCAAAACCTTTCTGCGAAAGCGCGCTTGTTCAGAAGAGCGCTGCCGTATGGGGTTTTGCGGGCAAGCAGCGAAACGCGCTTTTTATGCGAGCGCGCACGCCGTGGTTATTGGGCCGCATTGTCTTCGGAAGCTTCCATTTGCTTCTCGTCCTCAGCGCTCTCGACCGTCGCGGCCTCTTGCGGTACGGGAGCGGAACTTGTTTGAACTTCGGGGGCTGACGCCTCGCTCGCGAAATCGGCGCGGGGCGAAATGGCTTCATCTTCCTCGACGGGGGGCTCGCCCTCGCCGACCTTCTCGGCGGCCTCGATCATGGCCGCGCCCGTTGACGTAATGTCCGGCGAGGGCGTGACCGTGTCCGGGCGCAGGTCGCGCCCGACTTCCTGGAGCAGAAGCTCGTCCTCGCTAATAGGATCGGCCTCGGTCAGGGCGACGGGGTCAGCGGAATCTCCGGCCAGAATTTCAGACTCGGCCGTGAACGGCGCGCCCTGTTCGACCGCCTCGTCATAGCCCTCAGCGATCATCTCGTCGGAAGGCTCTACCTCGCCGGGGTCCATCGTCGGGTCGAGTTCGGCGGAGACAGCGTGCTGCGCTACGGGCTCAAGCACTTCTTCCGGCTCGCCCTCTCCTGCGGGCGCAGATGCCTCTTCAGTGCTCGGGGCTTCTTCCCCGTCGCCTTCCGTGATGGCGTCTTCTCCCTCGCTCGTCTGCTTGCTCGCGTCGCGCGCGCTGACGACGGCCTGCGCCGCGGTCAACATGGCTTCGGCTTCGTCGAGACTGACGTCCAGGTATTCGACCAGGTCGTCAACTGAAGTGTTCGCCAGCGCGTCAATATCTTCGATGCCGTGCTCTGAGAGAGCGTCGGCCTGCTGCGCCGTAACGCCTTCAATCGCGGAGAGCGGGACACTGCCGCCGGAAGCGATGAGCGCACCCATCTGTTCGGCGACCTCTTTCTTGAGTTCTTCCTCGCTGCGGATGTCTATGTTCCAGCCGACCAGTTTCGTGGCGAGGCGTACGTTCTGCCCGCGCTTGCCGATGGCGAGAGAGAGCTGGTCCTCGTTGACGATGACTTCCATCTGGCGGTTTTCGATGTCCGTGATGCGGACCTGATTGACTTTGGCTGGAGAGAGCGCATTGGCTGCGAAGACCGAGGGCTCGTCGGACCACTCTATGATGTCAATCTTCTCGCCGCGCAGCTCGCGGATAATCGCCTGCACGCGCGAGCCCTTCATGCCGACGCACGCGCCCACAGGGTCAACGTCGCGCTCGTTAGAGGTGACGGCGATCTTGGCGCGCTCGCCCGGCTCGCGGACGCAAGACTTGATGACGACCGTCTCGTCGTAAATCTCCGGCACTTCCATCTCGAAGAGACGGCGCAAAAGCTCAGGGCTCGTGCGCGAGACTTCGACCTGCGGCCCCTTGGATTCTTTGGAGACGTTGTTGATGACGACGCGGACACGCTCTCCCTGGTTCCACTGCTCGCCGCGCGACTGCTGCGAACGCGGGAGGATGGCTTCCATGTTTCCGAGGTCAACGATGATATTGCCGCGCTCGAAGCGTTTGATGAAGCCGTTGACGAGGTCGCCGATCTTGTCTATGTACTGGTCGTAGATGTTGGAGCGCTCGGCGTCGCGCACTTTCTGGAAAAGAATCTGCTTGGCCGTCTGGGCGGCGATGCGCCCGAGCTCTTCCATCGGCAGGGGCAGGAGCAGGGCGTCGCCGATCTCTACGTCGTCGCCGGCCATCTCGCGCGCTTCCTCGATTGACAGTTCGGTGGCGGAGTCCGTGACTTCGTCAACGACCACCTTGGAGGCGGAAAGCTCGATGCCCGTATCCGGGTTCCAGTCAACCTGTATGTCTTCGCCGGACTTGAACTGCTTGCGGGCGGCGGCGCGCACCGCTTCCTTCATCGCCTCGATGACGATCTCGCGGTCCACGCCTTTCTCCTGGCAAAGGGCGTCAATGTTCTGCGCGATTGATGTGCTCATATGTTCGTAAATCGTGAATCGTAAATCGTGAATCGTGAAAAGCGTATCGTCTATTTACGATTCACGATTTACGATTAACGAATCAGTGTTTGCGACCGTCGCTTTTGGCGGCGTTCGCTATCTCGTCGAATCTTTTGGCGCGGCGAAACTCCTCTTCGACGTCAATTTCGAGGTTCGCTTTGACAATGGCGTCAAAGGGGACTGTGACGCGCCCGCTCGTCTTGTCTTCAAAGACGACCTCGTCGCCGTCCAGGCCCAGGATGCGCCCGCGAAAGTTGCGCTGGCCGTTAACGGCCACGCGCGACTTCATCTTCGCGAGATGCCCTGTGAAGCGCTCGTAATCCTGCGGCTTGTAAAGCCCGCGCTCCAGGCCGGGGCTTGAGACCTCCAGGGTATAGGCCGAATGGATGAAATCTTCCACATCCAGAACGGTGCCGACGTGGAGGCTCACTTCCGAGCAATCCTCGTGTGTGACGCCCTCAGGCTTGTCAATGAAGATGCGAACGATGGGCTTATTGTCCGGGCCGACGACTTCCGCATGAACAAGCTCAAGCCCGTGATCTAACGCCACACGCTCGGCAATCTCGCGCACACGCTCTCCAATCGAACCCTGCCCCATCTCGCAACCCCCTCGCAACGGTTTCAAAAATCATTCTCGCCCAAAAGAAAAAGTGGGCGCGAACCCACCGGATGACACCACCGTGCTCCGAGCGAACGAAGGATTATACGGAAAGGGTAGGGGAGAAGCAAGCGGGCAAAAGGTAGATCAGGGTCTATTCATTTTCGAGACTGAGGAAAGTAGAGAAACAGCACTGTCCACGAAACCACACGAAACCACACGAAACAAACCACAGCAATTTCGTGTCGTTTCGTGTGGCTTCGTGGATCGTTCTCTTTCCGTCGAGA
>DASVXV010000066.1:0-57872 GCA_036392495.1 Pyrinomonadaceae bacterium
AATCTTAGGAAAAACGGATCGAACAAATTCAGGTCTGATCTTTGCTGCGCTCTGGTCACTTTCCCAAGTAGTCAGAAATCCTAAGAAAAATGGAGGTTTCTGACTTGTGTAGATACTAATGGCTCACGCCCTGGGCTTTATGCTGTCGCCCCTAGCGGGGCTGACTGATTACTGACCACTGACCACTGACCACTGACCACTGCCTACTGCCTTCGGGCTCAAGTTTTCCTCAAGTCTCTAAAACCCCGCGAAAACGCCCGATTTCCTAAGGAAAACGCGCATTCTTGCGCCCGCCCGCCCGCTCAAGTTTTTCTCAATCCGAATCCGTAAATTTGTGCCTGTTAGTTCACTGGGAATGGATCGCTCGGCCCGAAAGGCTCAACCCGGAATTGAAAACCTTAGCAACCCGACACGCTAGTCCCGATTTGGAGGAAGCACCGAAATGTTAAAGAAAATCGCAAACACGTTTATCGCAGCCTTGATTATCTGCTCCGCCCTCGCCACGGCCAGAGCCGCGACACTCAGCCCGACGCTTCAGGCCAGACTCGGCGGCTTGACCGATGCGGCCAGCGCCGGCACGCTCATCGTCTCATTCAATACGACTAACGGCCTTAACGCTTCACACTTGAACATCCTGCGCGGGCTGGGCATCAAGGGGGGATATACGCTCCCGCAGCTCGGCATGGTCGTGGTCGCGCCCACGGCCGGCCAGGTGCGCGCTCTCGCGGCCAACAGCGCCGTCCGCTCCATCTGGACGAACGACCCGCTCTACTACTACATGAACCAGGCGCGCGTGCTGGCCGGCGTGGACAGATTACGCAGCGATAGTGCGCTCACGACGCTCAACGGCGGACTGCCCGTCTCCGGCAAGGGCGACTTCTCGGTCGTCATCAACGACTCGGGCATAGACGCCACGCACGACGACCTCAAGTTCGGCACGCACGTCGTTCAGAACGTGCAGGTCCTGACGGACTCGGACACGGAAAACTCCGTCATCCTGCTGCCGGAACTTGACGGCTTCTTCATTCTCCTGACAGTCGAGAACGTCCCTAACACGGACACGCACGTCGGGCACGGCACACACTGCGCCGGCATCGTGGGCGGCTCGGGGCAGAGGTCCGGGGGGCGCTACGCGGGCGTCGCGCCCGGCGCGAAGCTGATCGGCACAGGCTCCGGCGCGGGCCTCTTCATCCTGAATGCGCTCGGCGGCTACGAGTGGTCGCTCGCCAACCAGTTCCTTTACAACATTCGCGTCATCTCCAATTCGTGGGGTTCTTCGGGCGCCTTCAACCCGGACAATCCGATCAACATCGCGACTAAAGACGCTTACGACCGCAACATCATCACGGTCATCGCGGCGGGCAACGACGGCCCCGCGCCCGACACGCACAACCCTTACGCCAAAGCGCCGTGGGTGATCTCGGTCGGCGCGGGCACAAAAGAGGGCGGCCTCGCAGGCTTCTCCTCGCGCGGCACGTCGCGCGCGCAACGGCTCGCCAACTCCGACCCGAATGACGACTACGACGCGCCGACCGTCGTCGCCCCAGGCACGGGGCGCGAGTTCGATAGCAACTCTGCCAAATTCAGTGCCGCCGTCGTCTCGACCCGCTCGTCGAGCAACGTGGTCGCCAACGGGCTGACAGACGACACGGAACTAGATGCGGCGTACCTGCCCTTCTACACGCAGATCAGCGGGACCTCGATGGCGACGCCGTTCGTCTCGGGCACGGTCGCGCTAATGCTCGATGCGGACCCGACGCTCAACCCGGACGAGGTCAAACAAATCTTGCAGCAGACGGCCTCGCAGATGCCCGGCTACGACGAGTACCAGGTCGGCGCTGGCTACATCAACTCTCACGCGGCCGTTGACAAAGTCTTCAACCGCTCGAAGGGCTACGGCTCGTTCACTGGCGCGACCGACACGCGCTCCTACAACGCGACCTACACGACCACCAACGACCCGCTGAAGACTTTCACCGTTAACTACACGCCGCAGACGCCCGGCCCGCAGGCCACGAACACCAACGCCTACCGCTTCAACGTCTCGGATGACCTGGGCGTCCTCGACGTGCGGATTAACTTCGGCACCAACGCGGCGACGCGCGAGACGGGTAACTCTCTGGGCCTGGCGCTCTACCCGCCGGGGTGCGTGCCGCTCGCGTCCGACCCGCAGGGCGTGCCGCCGTGCGCTTACAACAGCGGCCTGGCACTGCCAGCGCTCGACGCCCCCAGCCGTCGCATCGTCGTCCAGAACCCCGCGCCGGGGCAGTGGGTGGCGGAAGTACGCGGCGTGCGCGGGCTGGCGAGCGCGCCGCAGGCTTCTTCGCCCGTCGGCATCGCCGTGCCGGAGCGCGTGGACGGCACGATCAGACGCTCGGTCTTCACCTTGCAGAGCGTCCCGGACATCGGCGGTCTCTCCGCCGAGCAGCAGAAGCAGATCAGGCAGGCGGTGGTTTACCGCTTGATGGACCTCTACAGCGACGGCACGTTCCGCCCGGACCAGGCCGTCACGCGCGGAGACTTCGCGCGGCTGCTGATGTGGAACACGCCGCTGCGCCAGTCGCTCGGGGCCACGCCGAAGTTCGCCGACGTTTCCGGCGACCTCGCCGCGATCGCCGAGGCTGCGACGGCCAAAGGCTCCACGCTGCGCGACTGGAACTTCGTCCCCGCGGGCTTGATGAGCTACAGCGGCAATTCCTTCAACCCCGGCGGATTGATCACGCGGGTTGATCTGGCTGTCGCCTTCATCCGCGCGCTCGGCCTCGACTCCGAGGCCAGGGCGCTGGCGGGCACCACGGTCAAGGCTAAGGATTCGGACGGTCAAACCAAGCCGGTCCTGGACAACGCGGAGATTCCGAGCGAGCTGCGCGGCTACGTGCAGATCGCCATCGACAAGGGGTTCTTGGAATTCTCTGTCACCTCGGTGCAGCAGACGCCGACGGGATTCATGGCTATCCCCGGCCCGAAGGTTAACCCGAACGGGACAGTCACGCGCGCCCAGATGGCCGCCAAGCTCAACGCCTTCGCAAAGAGCTTCAGCACAGGCAACTAACCCAACAGCGGTCTTGACGCCGCTCCCGGAAAGGGCGGCGTCAAGACTTTTACGACCCCTTGAAGAGTGGGGACTGGCAATCCGCTCCTCGCTTGACTGATCACTAATCAAACTATTGATGGAGATGATGACATGCTAAGTAAAATTTCTAAGTACAGATTGATTCTGGTGCTCGTGATCCTCGGCGGATTAGGTTTTGCGCTTCTCAGGAGCGGGCAGACGACGGCCACCGCCTCGGCCTCCGACGGCATGACCCCTGTGATCGTCGAGCTTCGCGACGATCCGGGCGCGGTCTATAAGGCCAAAACCGAGAAGGCTGGCGGCGCCGTCTCGGACGAGGCGCTGCAAAGCTATCGCAGCCAGTTGAGTGCCAAGCAAGACGAATTCTTGAAGGCGCTCTCGGCCAGCGGCGTTCAATACACCGTCAGGTCGCAGGAGATTAAAAACTTCGGCGGCGCCATCGCCGCCAAGGTGGAGTACCGCTACACGCTCGTCTATAACGGCGTGGCATTGAGCGTGCCCAAGTCAGCCATCGAAACCATCGCCGCGATGCCGCAGGTGAAGAGGGTTTCGCCTGAGACCGTGCTTCAGCCGATGCTCAACAAGAGCGTCAACTACATAAACGCGCCGCAGGTTTACGGCACGACGAAAGAGGTGACCCCGTACGACACGGCAAACGACGGCTACGAGGGTCAGGGGATGTATGTCTCGGTCATAGACACGGGCGTGGACTGGACGCACCCAATGTTCGGCGACACGAATCTTCCTCGCCTCGGCGTCGCCCCCGACCCATTACCCGTTAACACGAATAAGAAAATAGTCTATTACCTGCCGCTCGCGGACGCCGTTGAAGACGGTTTCGGTCACGGCACGCACGTCGCTTCGACCATCGCCGGATTCTACGCCAAGGCTCCCGGCCCTGACGGGCTACCGTTGACGGCTGACGATGTGGAACTGCACGGCGTCGCGCCGCAGACCAAGATCATGGCCTACAAGGTCTGCAGCGATAGCCTCTCAACAGTCGGCCAGGTGGCGCCCGTCGGCGGGTGCCTCGGCGCAAGTATCATGCTGGCGCTCGAAGATTCGGTCTCAAAGCTCACTTTGAACGGACTTCCGAAGCCGGTCGCTAATGTCATTAACATGAGCCTCGGCGGATCGGGCGGCCCCGACACCGCGACGGCAGTAGCGGCCAGCAACGCGTCTCTTCTAGGCGCGACGGTCGTCGCCGCCTCCGGCAACTCAGGCCCCGGCGAGGGCACTACGGGTTCGCCAGCCGCCGGCACACACGTCATCTCGGTGGGCGCGACCACGCACCCGGGCAACGTCGGGCAGGCTTATGCCGTGGACGTAATCGGCGGCAACAGCGGCATGAACGCCAACGTGCTGACCGGGAGCGCCACGCCGCCAGCGATCCTCACCAACAACTACGTCTATTGCAACCTCGGGGATACCCCCGACCAGATACCCGACTCCGTCCGCGGGCGCATCGCGCTCATGCGCCGGGGCAGCACTGTTGAAGTGAAGGAACCGAACACGGGCACGAATCAAGGCACGGGCGCCTTCGCCAGCAAGGCGGCTCAGGCCGCGGGCAAGGGGGCCATCGCGGTCATCTTTTACAACAACGCCGAGAACCCGGACGAGGAGATAACCGGCGTCACCACCTACGCCACGGCGATCCCGGTGTTCGGCGTGTCGAGGAGGAACGGCGAATACCTGAAGTCCATCATCGGCTCCGACGCTGTCGGCGCGATCTCGGCCAAGCAGGTTAAACTCAGGAAGTCGAACGCAGAGTTCATGGGCGCGATGGGCGACTTCAGCTCGCGCGGCCCCGTGCAGGGACTGGGCCAGATTAAGCCGGATGTTTCCGCGCCGGGCGTGCTCGTGCTCGCTGCGGTGCCGCCCGCGTCCGTACTCGGCGGTCTCGCCGCAGCAACCGAGAAAACGCCGTTTTACATACACATTGACGGCACTTCGATGGCGACGCCGCACGTGGCTGGCGCGGCGGTGCTCATGAAGCAGGCGCACCGCGACTGGTCGCCCGACATGATTCGCACCGCGCTCATCAACACGGCGACGAACATGCGCAGCTCATCCGGCACGCCGAAAGCTGACGGGCCGAACATCGAGTCCATCATTGATCAGGGCGGCGGTTTGATAGATGTCAAAGAGGCCGTCAACGCGAAGGCGCTGATGGGGGTCGCCGGCGACAGCCTCAGCACTCCCGGCATCCTCGGCAGCCACTCCTTCGGGGCGGTGCCGGTCATCAACAACCGCATCACGTCCACGCAGAGCGTCAGCGTCACGGTCCGCGACCTTTCGGGCCAGGGCGGGACCTACAACCTTTCGGTCGCCAACAATCGCCTGCTTGAGCGGAACGGGATTACCGCGACGCTCAGCGCGCAGTCGGTGACTGTCCCGGCTGGCGGCACGGCGACCTTCACGGTCAACGCCAACGTTGACGGGAACATCATCCGCGACGTCACCGAGACCCTGCAGATGCAGTGGTACGTGCAGGCGAGGAGCGCAGACGAATCACTGCGCATGCCTTTCTACATGAAGCTCGTACCGACCGCCCCGGCGGGATCTGCTGGCAGCGAGCCGCTCAACTTCGCCGGGACGATTCAGGCCAGCGACGGCGGCGTGCAGTTGATTGAAGGCACGACCTACAATGACCACACCTTCACAACCACCACGCCGGGGGCGCAACTCGACGTTACTCTTAATTGGGACGAGATGGTTGACGACGTGGTCGCAGACCTTGATCTCTACCTGTACGACGCGGACGGCAATGAGGTCACGTACTCGGCAGAACCGGGCGGCCCGGAACACATCTCGACGGTGCTTGGTGCTCCCGGCACTTACACCCTGCGCGTCGTCGGCTTCGCCAACGGCTCGACCGACTACGCCATGACCGGCAGCGTCTCGAAGGGCCTGGCGGCGCCCAACCTACAGGCCATCACAGGCGAGTTCACCGACGCCCAGAACAAGCAGGTGGATTTCGACGGCAGCTACACTCTTTCGTGGCAGCCCGTGGGCGACGCCAACAAGTTCGAGATCGAACACTCGACCGATGGGACGAACTACCAGGTCGTCGGCCAGGTGGACGGCAGCGTCACCAGCCAGACCATCACGGGTCAAACCAACGGCACGCACTCGTACCGCGTCAGGGCCATCTTCCCCGGGCAGATCGGCTTCTACGTGACCGGGCCGAGCAACGTGCAGAGCATCTTGGTTGACCTGCGGGGCAAAGTGGACATCACGCCCACGACCGCCTGGGCCATGTCGAACCCGTCCTTCGACGGCAGCGTCTTCAAGCTCGACCTGGACCTGACGAACAACTCGACCAACACTTACGTGCCTCTGGTCGAACTCAACGTCGTCGGCGTCAGCTCCACCTCCGGGACCGTCACGGTGAAGAACGCCGACAACGGCGGCAACGGCAAGAGCGCGCAGACGGCCGCGCTGTTTGGCTACTCGAACCTGCTCGGCGCGGACCAGATCTTCTCGCCCACGGAGAAGACGGGCAAGCGGACCTTGCAGTTCAATGACCCCACGGCCGAGATGTTCAACATCGACGTCGTCATCACCGCTTACCAGAACGGGGCGACGGGCGCAGGGGCTGGTGGCGGAGGCGAGGCGTCGGGCGCCGGCGCGTCGGGCGGCTCTTCCGCGAGCAACCCGCTCGGGTTGCCGACCGCGCCGAAGGTGCTGCGCTTCACCGTCAACCCGCTGACCAAGTCGGTGACGGCGAAGCTGCTGTAGTCAACCGTTTGCCGGGTGCAGTCGGGGGCACCCGCTGATTCAGAGGGCGGCTTATCGAACTCTCTCCAGGCCGCCCTCTGAATCGAAAGTTTGAGACCATGATGGGGAGAGCCTCGCGCCTGACGCGCGGGATGAAACTTCCGGCGGCGCGCTCACCAGACGGACGGGCGCGGAAAGGGGAAATGAAAATGTTAACTAAGGCAGCGATGAGAATCTTAACTTCGCGCGCGGCTCTGACGCTGGCGGCTTTCGCACTCGTCTTCACCTCGGTCTTTTACCTTCCGTCGTCCGGGAGTCATAGTTCGGCGCAGGCGGCGGACGCGGCGGCGGCGACTGCCGTCGGCGGCGCAAAAGTGGATCCGCTTATCCTTAAATATTTCAATCTCCAGGGTGGGGACGCGGCGATCCCAGTCGTCATCACCTACGAGTCCAAGCCCGCGGCGGACGATTTCAGCCGCCTGCAATCAGTCGGCATCACGAAGGGCATCGCGTTGCGCGAGCTGCCGATGGTCGTGGCGACTGTGAACGCGACGCAATTAGCGGGGCTTCAGACGCAGCCGGGCGTCCGTTCCATTTCGGCCAACCGCGTGATGAAGACCTTTACGAACGAGAGCCGCCGCTTCATCGGCGTGCCACAGTTAATGGCCGACCGCGAAGTGACGCGCCTGAATCAGAATAATCCTGGCTTCCCTATTTCGGGCAAAGGTATCGGTATCGGATACATTGATACGGGGATTGACGCGACGCACAACGATCTCAAGTACGGGTCCAAGACAGTGCAGAACGTCATCCAGCCGGTCTCTGAGACGACGGTCGGCGACGGCGGGCTAGCCGTCAACATCGGCATCAATGTCTTCGACATTATTTACGAAGAGACCGGCTTTAACCCGCCGATTTACGTGGAGAATCAGCAGCACTCGGACGTCGAGTCCGGTCACGGGACGCACGGCGCGGCGGTTGCCGCCGGAACCGGCGCGCAGTCGGGCAACTTCTACGGCGGCGTCGCGCAGGGCGCACATCTTATTGGCGTCAACTCCGGCAACGAGCTTGGACTCCCGCTCGTCACCATCCTTTGCGCTTACGATTACCTGCTCGTCCACCAGTTCGACTACAACATTCGCGTCATAAACAACTCGTGGGGCAGCGGCTTGGACGCCTTCGGCATTGACCCGGCGAACCCGATTAACTACGCGACGCGCGAGGCGCACGACCGCAACATCGTCGTCGTTTTCGCCGCCGGGAACTCCTACGATACGCCGACCTCAATTAACCCATATTCGACGATGCCCTGGACGATCTCGGTCGCGGCCGGCCTGAAGCGTGGATTGGGCACGCCGGCGGATTTTAGCTCGCGCGGCGTAAACAACGGCACGGGCACGGACGTTGCCGGACAGCCCGCCGACCCGAACGCTCCGCCGAACCTGAGGCCGGACATTACGGCCCCCGGCGTTGACATCAAGAGCGCGCGCATGAAGGGGGCGGGATTGACAAACACAATCGGCGCCATTCCGATCTTCGTCGGCGCTAATGACCTTTCTACGATTCCGCCAGCTTACCTGCCGTTCTACACGACCTCGCGGGGAACGAGTTTCGCCTGCCCGCACGTCTCAGGCGTGGTCGCGCTCATGCTCGAAGCCGACTCGACGCTGACGCCCGATCAGGTTGTGACGATCTTGCGCGAGACTGCGAACCCGATGCCATATACGGAAAGAGAAGTCGGCGCGGGCTACGTTGACGCGCGCAACGCCGTGCGCCGCGTGCTGGGGCTGAGCCCCGTGGATCATCCGTACAATCTCTTTCCGCAGCCGGGCGGCCCGGAGATCGTTGACCCGGAAGGCGACCAGCTTTTCGAGACCGGGATTAACATCGCAGGCACAACGGACGCGCAGGACATCCTGTGGGCTGACTTCGCCTACGATCCTGCAACTCGTCAAATCGTTTACACCTTGACGATGAAGAACCTCTCGCTGCGGACCTACGGCACGTCCTGGGTGCAAAGCTCAAACTTTAAGAATCCGGCTAACAATCAGGAGACGACCATTTACGTGACGGCGACGACCACCAACACTGGGACGACTACCTTCGGCTACGGCAAGATCACGCTCGGAGCGGTCAATCAACAGACCAGTCTTGGCACGCCCGACTCCGGCCAGATCGTCGGCAATCAAATCATCATCCGCCTCTCGGTTGATAAGCTCAAAGCGGCGAGCGCGCTCGGCTATGACGTGGTCGGCATGACTTCGACCACGACCGAAGCCAGAGGGCAGGTCGGCGTCGGCCTGTTGTTCGCTTCCGACATTGCCAATGGTGCGAGCTTCAAGGTCGAGTAAAGAACTCTTTTGGCGCTGATGAGTTTTAACTTATCTCGCCCCAACCGCCGACGACGCTTTCACGAGAGGCGTCTGCGGTTGCCCCGCCGGTCCGAAAAGTCGCTTGTCGGGGGCGACTCTTCGGACCGGCTTTTTTACGTCTGGCCCGAATTGCTCTTAACGCTTGTTGGAATCGAGGATGCGCCCGGCGCGCTCGGATGCGAGCGTGTAGTTCGGCAGCACACGGAAGGCGCGGAGACCGACGGCGACGCGCTCATTGACACTCAGACGGTTCGCCGCGGCTTCCGGCTTGGGGCGCGTGACGATGATGGGAATGCCCGTCCTCTTCTCGGGCGTGTTGATGGTGACGTTATAGAGAGGCGGCGCGCCTTCGGTTGCCTGGCGCGCCACGAGGTCCAGCCGGACCATGAGGCGCTCGTAGGCCCCGACGAAACTGATCTCTTCGATGACGCCGTTGGTCAGGCGGCGACAGGCTTCCGGCAGCCTCCCCGTCAGGCTCAGGCAGACGTCTTCGGGGCGAAAGACCAGCTTCACGGACTGGCCGTCGCGGAAGCGCGCGGCCTCTTCCTGCGCGGGGATGGAGGCCGTGCCGATCTCGACCGTCTCGTCATTGACGACGCCGAGCAGGAGATTGGCGGCGCCCAGGAACGTCGCGACGTATTCGGTCTCCGGGCGGTTGTAAACTTCGTCCGGCGTGCCGATCTGTTCGAGTCGCCCGGCATTGAGGACGGCGATGCGGTCGCCTAGCTCCAGGGCCTCTTCCTGGTCGTGCGTGATAAAGATGGCTGGCAAATTGACCTTCTTGAGAAGCGTGTGAATCTCGCGGCGCAGGCGGACGCGCATCTGTGCGTCGAGCGCGCCGAAAGGCTCGTCGAAGAGCAGGACCTGCGGCTTATAGGCGAGCGTGCGCGCAATCGCGACTCGCTGCTGCTGCCCGCCAGAAAGCTGCGAGGGATATTTCTTGCGGTGCTCTTCGAGGCCGACCAGCTCGATCAAACCATCAACAGTCTCTTTGATCTCGCGGCGCGCGCGATGGCGGATGCGCAGGCCGTAGCCTATGTTCTGCTCGACGTTCATGCGCGGGAAAAGTGCGTAAGATTGAAAGATGACGCCGACGCCGCGCTCGCGCGCCGGTAATTCCGTCACGTCCTTGCCGTGAAGGATGACGCGTCCCGTGTCCGGTTCCTCCAGCCCCGCGATGATCCGCAGGATCGTAGTCTTCCCGCTGCCCGAAGCCCCGAGCAGGACGAGCGATTCGCCTTCGGCCACGTCGAAATCTATGTCTTCGAGGACCCGCGCCTTCTTAAAGCTCTTGCTGATGGCGCGTACGCTCGCGGCCACGCCGTGCGTCGCCTGCTGCGGCGTCTCCGTCGCTTTCTGCTCGTCGCCCGAGATGGTTTTAAACTCACCCGACTGCATTTTATCAATTTTGAATTTTGAGTTTTGAATTTTGAATTAAAATCCTCAATTCATAATTCAAAACTCAACATTAATAATTTCACTCAGTGTCCAGCCAGTCGCGCGCCAGGAAAAGAACGCTGAAGATGCCGAAAGAGAGAAGCACGAGCACGATGGCGACGGCGTTCGCCTCCGGGACGTGATTGTTCTGGAACTCCGTGTAGATGTAGAGCGGCGCGGTCTGTGTCTGCATCGCGAGGTTGCCGGAAACCAGAATGGTTGAGCCGAACTCGCCCAAGGCGCGCGCAAACGTCAGGAGCGCGCCCGTCACGATGGCACCGCGAAGAGAGGGCAGCGTGACGTGCCAGAAGGTCTGCCAGCGTGTCGCGCCGATGGTGGCCGAAGCCTCTTCGAGCGAACGGCTCATCGTGTCGAAGACCGGCTTGATGACGCCGAAGGCGAGCGGGAAGGTGACGAAGATGTTGGCGAGGATAATCGCCCAGGCCGTCAGCATCACGTGGATGCCCTGCGGCTCAAGAAATCGCCCCAACACCCCGTAAGGCCCCCACAGCAGAATCAGCGCAAAGCCCGCGACCGCCGTCGGGATCGCCGTCGGCAGCGAGATGATGATAATCACCGCGTTGCGCCCGCGAAAGTTGTAGCGCGAAAGCACGTATGCCGCGAAGAGTCCGAAGACGACGTTGAAGGCCGTCGCCCAGAAGCTCGTCACGAGCGAGAGCTTCAGAGCGAAGACGGCCTCGTCCGCCGTGATTGATTTCCAGAAACTGTCTAATCCCTTGCTCGTCCCGAAGATGAAGATCGAAGCCAGCGGCAGCAGCACGAGCGGCAGCATGATCGCGATCATGGTCGCGATGCTCAAGGGGCGCACGACATCGAAGCCGCGCACATGCCTCAAAGGTGATAGCTTAGTGCTCATACGAAAACAGTGACGAGTGACGAGTGACAAGTGACGAGTTAAAGACAAGTTCTTGCTTGTCACTCGTCACTTGTCACTTGTCACTATTTTTTCTGCACCTGGTCGCGCCAGACGCGCTCGATGATGTCAGGATAAGCTTTACTCCAGCCGCCCAGGTCGCTGACCGTGAAAGGCAGCTTGATCTCGGTGAACTCTTTGTTCTCGGCATTTAACGCGTCGTTCGTAACTGAGCGGAGATTGTATTTGACGAACACACGCTGGGCCTCTTCGCTCCAGAGATATTGCATGAAGGCGTCCACGATGGGGCGCTCTTCGGGCGTCACTTTGCGGTCAATGACGACGGCCGGGTGCTCGCTGAAGATCGTCGCCTCCGGGACCACGATCTCATAGCCCTTGCCGGACTGCTTCATGGAAAGCGCGTCGAGCTCATAAGTAATGAGCGCGTCGCCGTAACCCTGCTCAAACAATGTGCGGGCGGCGCGCGCAGAGTCCGGCGTCGCGTTGACGTTCGGCCAGATGGACTTGAGCGTCTGAAAGGCTCGCGCCTCGTCGCGCTTCCCGGTCGCTTTCTCGGACTTAATCAGCTCCGAGCCGTAGATGGCGAGCAGAGACCATTGCGCGCCGCCAGAGCTGATCGGGTCCGGGTGAATTAAACGGACGCCGGGCTTTGCCAGGTCCGCGAAATCGCGTATGCCCTTCGGGTTGCCCTGCTGCACGACGATGACGAAAGGCGTTTTGTTGACGATGCCTCGCGCGGGCAACTGCCGCCAATCCGAGGTCACCGCGCCCGCCTGTTGCAGACGGTCCACGTCGCGCTCGATGGAGAGGATGGCGATTTCCGCCTCGCTGACGCCCTGAATAATCTGGTTCGTGACGATTTCCGATCCGGCGAAAGAGGTCGTGAAGTTTAAATCCTCCTTGCGCTCCTGCTTCCACTTGGCCTTGAACGCGGGGATAATCTCCTTATCCATCACGTCCTTCATCACGGAGAAACCGTAAACCGTAATGGTCCGCCCGCCCTTGTTCGACCCCGGCAGGCAGCTAGTGCTCACCGCCAGGACCGCCAGAAGCGCCAAGATCAAGCCGGCGCGCAAGGTTCTGTCCTGTCGCCAGGACCTCTTGCTGGTCGAGTCTCTCATCGCAGCCCCGTCACCTCCCTCGGGCTTACCCGAATTAGTCTCGCGCGCTTCGACGCTAAAAGCGGCATGAGAAGGGGCGGAAAGAGACTGGTCCGCGACCTGTTTTTGAGTGCACTCGTCCGCATAAGGAATAGAGACCTCCCTCATTTCTCATCCGGTTTAACCGCCCGCGCTATTTTCAGTTGCTAAGGTAAGGCGCATCTATAGCACACATTCGCCATTTCAAAAAGGTTTTTAGCGCACGCTCTTCCGCACTCCGGCACCCTGGCTTTGCGCCGCATGAATTATAGGGATGAATTCTTGTGATTAGGGGACGAGCGAATTCTCTTTTGATTGGTGACCCCGGGCTATTCGACCGCGTAACCGGCATTAACCCAGGCGTTCGTCCCGCCCGTGACGTTGAAGAGCTGTTGAAAGCCGCCACGCGCCAGCAGACTCGCGGCGGCGCTGGAACGATACCCCCCGGCGCAGATGATCGCGGTCGGGCGCTGCGGGTTGAACTGCGCGGTCTGCTCTTCGAGTTGCGGCGCGAGGGGCAGGCTGGCGGCGCCAGGGACGTGGCCGCCCGCATACTCGACGGGGCGGCGCACGTCAATCACCTGCAAATCGCCGCCCTGCTCCAGACGCTCGCGCAAATCACCTACGGAGATTTGGGTTACCGACGCGGTCTCAAAAGCGGCCTGCTTCCAGGCATCCATGCCGCCCTTCAAAAATCCTTTCACGCTCTCGTGACCGACGCGCGCCAGGCGCATGATCGCTTCATCAACCTGCACGTTCGTGTCTGCGACGACGATGAGCGGGGTGCCCATCGCGATCAGCGTTCCGGCCCAGGAGGCGAACTGCCCCCCGAGACCTATGTTGAGAGCGCCGGGGACGTGTCCCGCACCGTACTCATCCGCCGAACGCACGTCCAGGACCAGGTGGCCCTCGGCTGCATAGTCGCGGACCTCTTGGGGCGAGAGCGCACGTGGCCGCGCCAGTTCTTTGAGCGCGACCGCGCCGGCGCGATTCGCTTCGGCGTCGTGAGAGAAATAGGCGGGCGCGGGTTGCAGGTCCGTCGTCATCATCCGGACGAACTCCTCTTTCGACATCGGCTTGAGCGCGTAATTGAAAGCGCGCTGCTGGCCGATGGTCGAAGAGGTCTCTTTGGAGATGTTGCGCCCGCACATAGAGCCCGCGCCGTGCGCCGGATAGACTTCGACGGCGTCGTCCAGCTTCAGGAGCTTTTGATGCAGGCTGTCGTAGAGCATCCCGGCCATCTGTTCGGAGGTGTAGCCGCGCGCGCCAGCCAGGTCCGGGCGACCGACATCGCCTATGAAAAGCGTGTCTCCGGTCAGAACCTTTTGCGGCTCTTCTGAGACATCTGTGTTGGTCACAAGCACGCAGATGCTCTCGGGCGTGTGGCCAGGGGTTTCGATAAACCGTAAGCGAACACGGCCCACCTTGAGTTCGTCTCCGTCCCGCACGGCTCTATGAGGAAACGTCGCGGCGGCTTTTTCGCTGAAGACGATCTCGGCGCGTGTGCGCGAGGCCAGCTCACGGTGGCCGCTGACGAAATCCGCGTGGAGGTGTGTCTCGATCACGTACTTGATTTCCAGCCCGGCGGCGGCGGCTTCGATGATGTAACGGTCCACGTCGCGCTGCGGGTCCACGACCGCGGCCTCGCCGTCCGAGCCGATCAGGTAGGAAGCGTGCGCGAGGCATCCCAGATAGAATTGTTTGAAGTACACGGGACACGAACCTCCTGCGGACACAATTTTCGGGACGACGGGAGGCTTATATCACTTCCGGCGTCGTTAGTCTAAGCTCTCTGAGAAGTGTGGCCGCGGCTTCAGCTTTTTCTCCCCACGCACGGCTGCTGCTGCCGAGACTCTTCTGATTCGACCGATGACGCTCGGACCAGCTTATGGCCTCTTCCTCCAACCACACGAGGACCGCACGCGCGTCCTGCGCGAACAGGCTTTTGAGGATGAACCGGCGCTCGCCCATTCTCAAACTCAAGTCCAGGCGGCGCGCCCCGCGCACAAGGTCCGCGCGCGCCAGAATCCCGCCGAAGCGCACGGGCGCGAGCAGCGACTGCAAAAAATCTTCGGCGCGGCCGCTTCTCGGATCAACGAGGCCAGGCGCAACGCGTAGATGAACGGGCAAGGCCTCTTGACCGCCCACGATTTCAGACTCTTCGGTGAGCGCGCGCATGAGCATTTCCCCCCAGCTCTTAAAGACCGGCGGCGCAATCTCCGCAAGCTTGGAGAGGTAAACGGGCAGCCAGCTTAAAAGATGTTCCCAGAGAAAAGCCCTCCGCGCGTTGCGCCAACCGGCGCGCCTCGCCGCATCGCTTTCAGCCTCTTCAAGCTCCGCGAGCCGCGCGTATAGCGCGAGCATGACGGACAGATGGTCCGGCTCCGCTGGCGGCGTCTGTCCCAGTGCGCGCCAGAACCCCGCGACGCGGTCGCGCGCCTCGCCGCCCATCATCCCCTCCCTCCCCAGATAGACGGAGGCGTAAGGGTAGAGCTGGAAGACGAAAAGCTCCGTGTACTCGTCCGCACCCGGTGTGTCTCCGAGTCCAAGCGATTCAACCAGGTGCGCGGTCTTCTCCGTCGGGGGCTCTGCCAGCACAGCGAGGGCGCGAAAGAGTTCCATACTTGAATAAAGTCGGACTTAAAGAAATTCTTTGAGCAGTAGAGTTTTTGCACTCCAAACCAAACGCGTCCCGCTCATTCACCATCATTCATTAACGGTCATGGTAAAATGCGCGTTATGCATCAGCGATGTTCGCGTTCATTTCTGACCATTCACAGCGGCTTAAAGTAGCAATAACATATAAGGTTTTGACCGAAGATGAAAGAGAAAGATTTTCAGGGCTTGCTCGAAGCTGTGCGCGAGGCCAAGCAGATTCTTCGCGGCAAAACAGGCCCGGCACGCACACTGACGGTTGAAATCTCGTCGCCTCCGTCACCACCTGAGACCGGTTTTGTTATTTGCCTGCAAACCGACGATCCAACCCTCTTGATTCCGCTCAAGATTTACGCTGCTACTTTCTCAAAGGCCGGTTTCGTTCGCCTCACAGATGAAACGGGCGAAGCTGCGGTTTATCCCGAAGAATTCTTCATTCCCATCTCATTCCCGAAAGAAGTTGAGCAGCTTCTGGCTCGATTTGCTGCTTGAACGACCAACGGCGCAACGGAACCAACACTTGTGCTGGCTGGATTCTGTATGAAATTCATTTTTCGAGTCGCCTTCTGAGATGTCTTGCCTCCGATTCTCTATTGAGAGAGAATGCACTCAAAGTCCATCTCTTAACGAGGAAATTTATGAAGCCGAATCGTCTCTTGCGTGTCGCCGCTCTAGTTTTATTCCTCTTCTTGTCTTCTGTCTCTTTGCTGGCGCAGGGCGAGTTGACGCCGGAGCAGAAGGAACTCGCCGATTACATCCAGAAGAATTACACCAAGCGCGAGGAACGGATTCCGATGCGTGACGGCGTCAAGCTCTTCACCTCGATTTACGAGCCCAAGAACGCCAAACAAAAATATCCGATCCTGCTGGGCCGCACTCCCTACACCGTCTCGCCCTATGGCGCGGACAAGTATAAAACCCTGATCGGCCCCAGTGAGCTTTTCGCGCGCGAAGGCTACATCTTCGTCTACCAGGACGTGCGCGGGCGTTTCATGAGCGAGGGCGAATACGTGGACATCCGCCCGTACATTCCGAATAAGACAGGGAACCAGACGGACGAAACCACGGACACCTATGACACTGTCGAGTGGCTCATCAAATCGGTCGCGAACAACAACGGGCGCGTCGGCGTTTACGGCATCTCGTATCCGGGCTTCTACGCCTCCATGGCCGGAATTGACGGCCACCCGGCGATCAAAGCCATCAGCCCGCAGGCGCCTGTCTCCGACTGGTTTCACGGCGACGACATGCACCACAACGGCGCGCTCTTTCTGGCGCAGAACTACAACTTCTATGCGTTCTTCGGGCAGCCACGCCCCATCCCGACCGCGACCTTCGATTATCTCAAACAGTTCAAGTGGGGGACGCAGGACGGCTACAGGTTCTATCTGGACCTGGGAGGAATCGGGAATTCAGGCGACATGTACCAGAAGCAGTTTGGGGCGCGCGTCAAGCCCTGGGACGAGATGATGGCGCACCCGAACTACGACCAGTTCTGGAAGGAGCGCAACATCCTGCCGAACCTGAAGAACATCAGGGCAGCCGTAATGACGGTCGGCGGCTGGTACGACGACGAAGACCTCTACGGCGCGCTCCGGACCTACCAGTACATAGAGCGCCAGAATCCAGGCATCTACAACGTGCTGGTGATGGGCCCCTGGTTTCACGGCGGCTGGGCGCGCTCGGAAGGCGACTGGCTCGGGACGGCCTATTTCGGGCAGAAGAACTCCCTCTTCTACCGTGAAAAATTCGAGCTGCCCTTCTTCAACTATTTCCTGAAAGGCAAGGGCACCATCTCGCAGATCAAAGAGGTCAATGCCTTCGACACGGGCACGAACGCATGGCGTGATTATTCCACATGGTCGCCGTCCGTCTCCACAGACACGCCGCTCTATTTACACGCGAACGGGAAACTCTCTTTTGAGAAACCAGCGGGCGCCGCGAAGGGCGCGGCGTATGACGAGTACGTGAGCGACCCCTCTAATCCCGTGCCGTACACGCAAAAGATCACGCTCAACTACCCGCGCGAGTTCATGACCGAGGACCAGCGTTTCGTAGCGGGCCGCCCGGACGTTCTCGTTTACCAGACAGAAGTATTGACAGAGGACCTGACGGTCGCCGGCGACATCAAGCCGCAGCTTTTCATCTCTTCGAGCGGGACGGATTCGGATTTCGTCGTCAAGCTGATTGACGTTTTCCCGGACGACTACCAGTATCCGGAAACAGGGAAAAAGTTGCCGAACGGGCAGCCCGAAAGAGTGAAGCCGCCCGAAGGCTCTATGGCCTGTGTGTTCCAGCCGGGCGGCTACCAGATGCTCCTGCGCGGCGAACCGATGCCCGCACGCTTTCGCAACAGCTTTGAAAAGCCGGAGCCCTTAAAGCCGAACGTGGTGACGAAGCTCTCTTACGTGATGCCGGGCATCGTGCACACCTTCAAGAAGGGCCACCGCATCATGGTGCAAATCCAGAGCACCTGGTTTCCGCTAGTGGCGCGCAACCCGCAAAAGTTCCTGCCGAACTATAAACAGGCCGGGACGGCAGAATTTCAAAAAGCGACCGAGCGCATCTACCGAAGCCTCGCGCAACCCTCATCAATCATGCTGCCGATTGTGAAGAGGTGAGCGCGAATCGCTATGGATTTATAAGTCCGAGTCGAAGGATTTGTCCTTTGCTTCGTTTCACAGGTCAGGCAAACAAAGTGAAGATGACGAAGCCCCGTTAGGGGCGGAAGATATTAGCCCAGGGCGCCAGCCCTGGGTTAGGGCATAAAAAAAATATTCGAGCCCCGGCAGGGGCGACAGAGCGTCTGTCGCCCCTTCGGGGCTCGAAACATATTTACGTGCGTGTTCCAGGGGCTCACGCCCCTGGCTACATTCTGTCGCCCCTAACGGGGCTGAAAACTATCCACAGAAATGAATAAGATCGCTAAAGAAAAACTAAGACACGCGATAGCCATTAATCAGAGGTGAAATTTTCACTGCCCGCCAACCTGCGATGTCGGCGCGGGCGCTGAGAGATACGGGAGCGGGTTGGTCGCTTCCCCATTGATGCGTACTTCGTAGTGCAGGTGCGGACCAGTCGAGCGCCCTGTTGATCCGACCAGCCCGAGGTGGTCGCCCTTCTTGACGAACTGGCCGACGACGACGTCTATCCGCGAGAGATGGCCGTAGCGCGTCATGATGCCGTTGCCGTGATCAACGTAGATTCCGTTTCCATAGCCTTTGCGCCACCCGGCGACGACCACCACGCCGTCGGCTGTGACGTTAATGGGCGTCCCCATCGGGGCGGAGATGTCCTGCCCTTTATGGTATTCAACGGATGATCCGCCGAAAGGATTGTTGCGCATGCCGACGCCGCTGCGCAATGTTCCGACCACGGGCCAGATTGAGGGGATGTTGGCGGCCCCCGCGCTGACACGCGGCGCGAGCGGGCTGCGCGCGGCAGCCCTTTCGGGCGCGCGTGAAATGATCACGATGTCGTTGGTCAGGGCCGGGCGCTGCTCCGGGCCCTGGTTTCCTGTCCTCGGGGAATAGGTCAGGGCAGTTTTTCGGACCTGTGGATTCTGCTTCGCCCTCCACGAATCATCCGGCTCGTCCGATTGCTCTTCTTCCGCCAGCTCTTCGTTATTAACCCGTCGGGCGCGCTCCTCGGACTTGGCCTTCGCGCGCTTTTGTCTCGTCTGCGCCGAAACGGAAGAGACGCTCAACATCAGGCAGAGCGCTGCGAAGACGAAGCCGATGACGACGTTTGGTCTTTGTAAGAGGGTGAAGCGAATGAATGAAGGCGAACGTAGATCACCACCGGGGGAAGGGGAACAGACACTCATTATGATAATTGACCTTTCCTGTATAACCCTCGACGCTGAAATACTGACAGGGGATCAGCGTCAAGGCTCGCGTAAAAGCATAGTCACTTGGGCGCGTGGAAGATGCTTTCTCTGCTTTTCTGATTATTTCTCAAGGCCCGCCAGAAGGATGTGGGCCCGTAAATGTGAGTCTAACCAATCAACACACTCCCTGACAACCAGCAATTTGACCGCACCTGTCCGACTCTGGGACGCATCAGCTCTGCAATTGGCCCTTATTAGACATTTCGCCAGGCACGCCGTTTCAAAGTTGAACACCCGCGTAAAATCTAATGGGGAATTCTTTTGAGCGTATTAAATTGGTAACCCAGGCTGATCATTGCTCTCTTCTTCCTGCTCTGTTGGCGGCTCGCGCTCTTCAATCAGTTGGTGTGGGTAAATCTTCAGCACGGAAAGTTGGATTTTCAAGCACGGCGTTTATGTATATTTTATCTTCCATTTGTGCAGTATCGTTCAACCGCCCTAGAATCGAAATGTACCGTCCTTGACCGCCAGATTGACAATCTTATTTACGAGCTTTACAAGGTGGCGTCGGATGAGCTTGCGATTGTCGAAGGAAGAGGCAATTGAAACTACCGAACGCACATCTTGCGCTGGTGGAGCGCGAGAAGATCACTGAATACTTGCTCAACACAGAACATGTGTACGGCGCGAGCAAAGCGCGTTTCTTTAGTGCGTTTGGGTTCGATGCTGAAGCTTGGGAGACGCTGGCTCAGGCGCTACGCGAACATGGTCAGCGTTATGCGGTGAGCAGCGCCAGAGAGACTCTTTTCGGGCCGCGATTTGAAGTGGAGGGGGATTTGAACACACCGGACGGGCGCACACCACGTGTCCGCACCGTCTGGCAGTTGGATCATGGCGAGCTTGCGCCCCGTCTCATCACGGCTTATCCTTTAGAGGCAAGATATGATTAAAGAACACGATTGCATTGTCTTAACAGAAGACTTACACGAAGAAGGTCTCAAGGCAGGCGACATCGGCACGGTCGTGCACCTCCACCAGAACGGCGCAGGTTACGAAGTCGAGTTCATGACGCTCACCGGAGAAACCATCGCGGTCATCACCCTACTGGCATCCCAAGTCCGCCCGCTCGCACGGCGCGACATGGCTCACGTCCGCGAACTGCAAACGGCCTGATCCTCACCTCACCCGTCTCTATTAGCTGCCGTGTCAAATGATTTGATTAGCCCATACGTGCTGTGCATCGACGACGGAGGCTATCCCGAATCGCTCGAAGTTCGCAAGGTTTATGAAGCCTTGCCGGATGATCGCGCCGCCGTCAACAACTACATTCGCGTTGTTGATGAAACGGGCGAAGATTATCTCTATCCCGCGAAATATTTCGTTCCCATCCAGGTTCCGGCCGAAGCTGTCCAAATACTCCACACCGGAACGAAGCGGGTCTGACCTTTTGACTCACGAAACCACGCGGCAACCTACATTTCCACGAAACCGAATGCGCCGCGCACTTTCCGCCAAATCCATAACTTCGTTTACGAGCTTTCCGAGTTGATTACCGATGAGCTGGTGATTGTTGAAGCATCAGACGAAAAGCGTTAAGCTTGCTGCGCTCGAACCAGCGAAGGAGTTAAGTATGGACGCTATCTACCGTGTCAAAGCCGACGAACTTGATCAACGGTTCCTCGATGCCCTCAAGGAATTGTTCAAAGATAAAGAGATCGAAATCGCCGTCTATGAGCGTGATGAAACTGCTTATCTCCTGCGCTCTCCCGCAAACCGCGAACACCTCTTGCGCGCCGTCGCCGACGTTGAAACCGCACAGAACATCGTCGCGCCAGATCAGGAGCAGTTTCAGTGAGGTTGATTGCTTTTCACCGAACAGCTTTTGATGATTACAGCGACTGGGCGAAGACGGATAAGAAGCTCTTCGAGCGTATCCGCCGCCTGATTAGCGAAACCGCGCGAAGTCCATTCGAGGGTGTCGGCAAGCCTGAGCCGTTGAAGCATGAGTTGAAAGGTTATTGGTCGCGTCGCATCACAGATGAACATCGTCTCGTCTATAAGGTGACGGACGAGCAAGTTATTATCATCTCCTGCAAATATCACTACGAATAAAGGCTTAGGCTGCGCCCCTTAATTTCAACTAACACTTCTACGAAACCAAATGTGCCGCGCTCGACCGTTGCATCGCTGCGCTCGTTACCGAATGAGTCCGACTGTGAGCCACAGGCATCAGTCCGCGCCCACTAATTCCCCTTCTTCCGGCAGGCGGAAATACTCTCTGGCGGGTTTGAGCGGGCGCAGGAGCCAGTAGGGGCGGCGCGTGCCGTCGGGCGAGTGAGTGTCCGCGGGGCGTGTCATCGCGAGCCACTTCTGATAAACCTCGTGCGCCAGCTTCACATCAACGTTGATGTCTCCGTAGCGGTCCTCTGCCCCGGCCTTCTTCACGCGCACTGCCTGATGCCAGCAGTGCTGCCCCGACACAGGATCGGGATGAACAGGAAAAGTTAAGTTCTGATGCACGCCGACGTCGGTCCACCAGATGCGCTGTGTGTCCGGGTCCGCGGACTCGTAAGGCGCAACTCCACGCTCGCGCTTTAAACCCCAGCGGCTTCCCTGATGATTGAGCGCGACGGTCGCCATCAACTGGCGCTGCCCCTCCTCCGTCAACTTCCAGCGTCCCATGTGGTGGCTGCACGCGACTATGCCTGGCCGAATCCCTTCCGTGACCCACGCGCGGACGACGAAGTGCCCGATCTCCGTCTCGACGCGGACCAGATCGCCGGTCCGCACCTTGAGCCGCGCGGCGTGTGCCGGGTGAATCCACAAAGGATTGGTGTGCGCGATTTCGTCCAGCCACTTGGCGTTGGCACTCCGCGTGTGAATCTGTACGGCCAGGCGGAAAGTGGAGATGAGAACCGTCTGATCGTCGGCGAGGTTTTCAGGGTGCACGTGGCTCTTGATGTAAACGGGGATGCTCTCCTCATGCCATCCCCAGTCGGCAAGCGTGCGCGAGTAGAACTCAAGCCGCCCGCTCGGCGTCGGGAAGCCGCGCACCACACGGTCGCCGACTTTAACGCCGACGAGCCGCCGCCCTTCATCGTCAGGGTCCGGGCTCGCGATGGGCACGATGTTCGGCGAAGCGGGCTTAGGGGTTTTCGTATAGACGCGACCGAAACTGTCCACGCGAACGTCTTCAAGCTCTGATTGCGGGACCTCCTCTTCGTAAACGGCACCGACCTTTTTGCTGATTTCGAATGCGCCGTAGCGCCGCATGAATTCAAGCGGCGTCAAACCTTCGGCCGCGGCCCGCTCCTTCAACCCCGGCACGGAGTTCTCGAAGATGTAGCCGTAGTATTCGTCAACGCTCAGACGCTCGCCAGGATGACGTTTCGATTCGGCGAACTGGCGAATGCCCAGTTCGCCCATAGGGTCAATGCGCCAGGTGAGTTCCAGCCAGAACTCGTTCTCTTCCCAGACCTCGCCTGGATTCACGAGGCGCGTGTCGCTCACATGAACGCCCATACGCTCTCGCGCCGCGCGCAGCACAGGCTGGCGAAAGCCTATCCACTGCGCGTCGTGCGTCTCGTAAGAATGTATGTCGTGCCGCTCGCTCCCGTGACCCATCGGCAGAATATAGTCCGCGAAATAGGCCGTCTCGTTCCAGGTCGGCGTCAGCGCAACATAGCAGCCGACTCGGTCCACGTCCGTCAAAGCCTCTATCCAGGAGAAGCCGTCGGGGTTCGTCCACACGGGGTTGTAAACGCGCGTGAAATAGACCTCCAGCTTCCCTCGCCCGTCTTTCAAGAAGTGCGGCAGCAGGAAGGAGAGCTCGTTCATTGCCAGAGGGTATTCGCGCGGCCAGGTCAGCTCGTTCCAGCTTTTCGGATGCGGCGGCATGTAGATGGGTTTCGGGACAAACTTGTTCCAGGCGTTCGGGAAGACACCGCCTTCGGTCGCCACTGCGCCGAGCAGCGCGTTGAGCATGAAGAGGGAACGCGCCACGGTCCAGCCGCCGCTATTGCCCGCGGCAGCCGAGCGCCAGTTGTGGCTCGAAAAGCGCGTCCCGGCGCTCGCCACCGTTTTCGCAATCTCTTCAATCACCCCGGAGTCAACGCCGGATTCAGCGGCGGCAAACTTGAAGGTGTAGCTCTCGTAAAGCTTCTTCAGCTCGCTCTCGAAGTTTTCAAAGGTGGTCTTAATCTCCGGGCGCTCGACCGCCATGTACTCTTCCCAGTTCCACCAGCGGCGCACGAACTCGCGGTCGTAGAGATTGTGCTGAATCAGGTAGTTCGCAATCGAGAGCAGGATCGCAGCTTCCGACCCAGGATAGGGCGAGACCCAGAAGTCCGCGTGCGTCGCCGTGTTCGAGAGCCGCGTGTCGAAGACTATGAGCTTCGCCCCCTGCGCTTTTCCCTCGATCACACGCTGCGCGTGCGGGTTGAAGTAGTGGCCCGCCTCAAGGTGCGAGCTGATGAGGAGGATGACGCGCGCGTTCGCGTGGTCCGGGCTGGGGCGGTCGAGCCCCAGCCAGTATTGATAGCCTGCGCGCGCGTTGGACGAGCAGACGTTCGTGTGCGAGTTGTGGCCGTCCACGCCCCAGGACGCCAGGACTCTTTCGGTGAACCCGTCCTCGCCGGGGCGGCCCACGTGGTACATGACTTCGTTATGCCTGCCCTCGGTGATGGCTTTGCGGATGCGCCCAGCGATGTCGTTCAGCGCCTCGTCCCAACTGACGCGCGTCCATTTGCCCTCGCCGCGCCGCCCGGCGCGCTTCAAAGGATAAAGAATGCGGTCTGGGTCCGTGACCTGATTGAGCGTGGCTGGGCCTTTGGCGCAGTTGCGCCCGCGCGAGCCAGGATGCTCCGGGTTCCCCTCGAACTTCTGGACCTGCAAGCTCTCACGATCTATGTAAGCCAGGAGACCGCAGGCCGATTCGCAGTTGAAGCAGGTCGTCGGCACGAGCATGTAGCGGCGCTCCTTGCGCTCGGGCCAGGCCCTTGAGTCCAGCTCGACCCAATCGTCCCAACGCTCTTTCGGCGGAAACGCCGCCAGGTGAATGCGGCTCGGCCCCGGATAGAAAGTCTCGCCCCTTCCTTCGGTCTCCTTGCGCGCCGCGCTGACACGTTGGTTCAACTCGTTAAGTTTCATGGTCACTTTATAAATAAGCGCTTCAACTCCGAAATCCGCGCCAGGTGATGATCGTCGTGCTCGGCGATGAAGAAAACGAGGTCGAGCACGCGTATCTGCATCTGAAGGCGCGGGTGGAGCGCCGTCCTCTTCACGAACTCTTCGTCGTAGGCATCGAGCCTGCGGACGAACTCCATTCGCTCGCGGCGAAAGGTCGAGAGGATGTTTTCGATTGAGTCCGCGTTGTGATTCGCTCCGTGCGTCCTGCGGTTCTCCATGTCCGCCGCCTGGAGCGTCTCGCGCCCTGCTTCGAAATCGTCGAGGCGATTCATTCCCAGAGACTCCAGGTCCAGTAGATGCCCTGCCTGTTCCTGGATTGACCACTTGTCGCTGTCGCGCCGCGTCAGTATCTCCTCAGGCAGCGAGCGCGTCAGGTCTTCGAGCCTCGCAGGGGTCCCGCGCACGCGCTCCACGACGTTCGGGTACACCCCCAGCGGGAGCCCGAACGAGAATTGCCGTTTGATCCATTCCATACGCTCAACCATATTTCTAACCTTTCAAGCTAAGCGACGCCTTTCGTCCGGGCAGCTAGAAGAGGCCCCGCCGCGACGAGTTTCTTCCTTTTTGAATCCACTGCCAGGTTCAGCCCTTCAAGTGTTCTCGCGCCGAGAAGCAGGAGGTCGCCTTTTTCTGCGAACACCACTTCGTCAATCGTAAAAAACTTGTCCAGGCGAATAATCGCAAAGCCGACGCTGCGTGTGATCTGCTGCCCGTTAGCCATCACAAACGGCAAATCTTTCTTCTCCCGATCAATGCCGAGTTTGTCCAGGATTGTCGCAGGCACCCACGTGTAATCACTCCCCGTGTCCACAAGAAGCTTAGGGATGACAGCGGCCTTCTTACGGTCAACCGGGTTCTCGATCTTGCACCTGACGTAAAATGTTCCCATAGGAATAATCTCCCGGACGAACTCATCCGACAATTACGATCTCGCGCGCCGCCATCACCTCAGGCCAACGGCACAGATTGTCCCGCCTGAACGTAAGCGTGCTCGTAAAGCAGCAGTCCCGCGAGCGCGAGCGCTGAAGAGGCGAGGCCCAAAGGAACATCGTAATCCCCCAGCAGGCTGAGCCAGGGAGCAAGAGCGCCGAGCAGGCTCAAGACGACCCCGGACCAGAAGAAAGCGCTGTATCTGCCCCTCAACATCTCACGGACCGCGAGCCGCGCATGCGCCGTCGGGTGCGTCAAAGTAACTTCGCCCCAGACTATCAGAAGGTGCAGAAGGCTCGTGACTCCGAGCGCCCAAAAGAGCGCAAAGAAAAGTTGCGGCGCTCGCCACGCAGCGAATGGCAGGAGCGCGGCCGTACCCGCGACGAGCGCCTGCAAGACCAGGTGCGGCGGCAAGAGTGGGTTCTGCCACAGGTCGCGCGCCTTCGCCTGCGCGAAAAGATATGCTGTGTAAACAGCCGTCAGCACGGCGAGCGGCAAACCCGGCAAGATCAGCCAGCGCTGGAGGACGCGGCTACCGATGACGCTCGCCAGGAAATGCAGCGCAAGCACGAGCGCGTAGGCTGCGATGATGAAAGCCCCTTTAACGAGCCAACTGCGCCACTGCGGGCGCGTGAAGATCAGATAGAAACGCTCCGGGTGCTCCAGGTCCCAGACCAGCAAACCGCCCGTTATCGCTAAGAATGCGCCCGAGACGACCGGCGCGACCCAGAGCCAGAGAGGATTGTCCGTCTCCATCAGGCCGAAGATGACCAGCAAGAGCGGAATCAGGTAAGCGCCCGCGGCAATCCCTTTCGTCCAGGTGTAGAGACTCACGCGCCAGTCCCAGGGGATCGAGTGCGGCACGTCGTAAGAGAGGAGCGCGGCGGCAGAGGTGTTGTTGTAATCCGGGTTGCCGGACACGACTGTGCCGGCATCTTCAAGCTGCTCGCTCCACATGAAGAGTCCGCCAGCGGGACGCTTCGCCGCCAGCGGGTCCAGGGTCGCCTGGTGCGCTCCCTTGTAAAAGAGTTTCGGCAGAGTCTCTTTCTCCGGGCGACGCACTGTGACCGGCTCGCGGTTAACGATCTCAGCGACCTTCGACGCCGGGTCATGCATGTCGCCGACGAGAATTGCCTCCGTCGGGCAGACCACGACACACGCGGGCTCAAGCCCCATGTCTATGCGGTGCGCGCAGAAGTTACACTTTTCCGCCGAATGATCTTCCGGGTTGATGAAGATCGCGTCGTAAGGGCACGCGGCCATGCAAGCCTTGCAGCCGATACAGATTGACTTGTCGAAATCAACGATGCCGTCCGGGCGCTTGAACATGGCCGTCGTCGGACAGGCCGTGACGCACGGGGCGTGCGCGCACTGATTGCAGCGCGTCACCTGATGCGCGCGGCGCGTTTGCGGAAAGAGCCCTACATCAACGTGCTTGACGTAAGTGCGCGTCACAGCAAGCGGCACTTCGTTCTCGGACTTGCAGGCAGTCGTGCAGGCGTGACACCCGATGCAGCGCGTGTGGTCAATCACCTTCGCCCATTGTGCCGGATGGTTGCTGGATTGATAAATCGGTAGCGCTCTCATTTTGTGGGCGCATCTTAACTTAACGGCGCAGCTCGTTCCAACATCTTTCTTAATTCTCTCAGGGGCATCTAAGGGCGGGCGAGCAGAGTAAAGAGCAAGAAGCCACGTCAGGGGCGGAAGAGTTTAGCCCAGGGCGTAAGCCCTGGGTATACGTTATAAGATAATAATCGAGCCCCGTAGGGGCGACAGATGTTTCTGTCGCCCCTACGGGGCTTCAATATTTTGTTTGCGTCTTAACCCGGGGCTTACGCCCCGGGCTACTGATATAACGCCCCTGACGGGGCTGAGCATTACATCAACGCTCAGGGCAGCAACGAATACAAGAGGCGATTCGGTGAGCCTGAGCCGATGCCCGTCAGCCTGCCGGTCGTCGAGGCGTTGACGATGGCGCTTCGCACAGTTGCGGGCGATGCGGACGGGAACCTTTGCAGGTAAAGCGCGGCGACACCCGCCACGTGCGGCGTCGCCATCGAAGTGCCGCTAATGGTGTTGGTCGCCGTGTCGCTGGTGCTCCAGGCCGAAGTGATACTGGAGCCCGGCGCGAAGATGTCAACGCACGTGCCGTAGTTGGAGAAAGAGGAACGCGCGTCCGAACTGGTCGTCGAGCCGACGGTGATGGCCGCGCCGACGCGTGCCGGAGATTGCGTGCAGGCGTCCGTGTTGCTGTTGCCGGCGGCGATGGCGTAAGTGACTCCCGAGTTGATTGAGTTTTGAACCGCCGTGTCCAGAGACGAGCTGGCCCCGCCGCCGAGACTCATGTTCGCCACAGACGGACTGATGTGATTCTGCGTCACCCAGTTGACGCCGGCGATGACGCCCGAGGTGCTGCCGGAGCCGCTACAGTTGAGGACGCGCACGGCGCGCAGGTAAGCGCTCTTGGCAACCCCGTAGGTGGAACCGCCGATTGTGCCCGCCACATGCGTGCCGTGCCCGTTGCAATCCTGGCCGTTGCCGCCAAAGGCGTCATAGACGGCCGAGGCGCGCCCCCCGAACTGCGTGTGGCTGGTGCGAATGCCTGTGTCTATGACGTAGGCACGGACTCCCGAGCCCGTGAAGTTGTAAACGTAGGTGCCGTTGAGCGGGCGGTCGCGCTGGTCTATGCGATCAAGCCCCCACGTGGCGCCGGTCTGCGTCGCGTTGGCAGTCATCACGCCGTCCTCTTCCACGTACTCGACGCGCGGGTCTTCGCTTAACATGAGCGCAGCCTCTTCCGGCATGTTGACGGCGAAGCCGTTGAGCGCGTGTTTATAGAGATGCTTGATCTTGCCCCCGTAGGTCTTGACCATCAGGTCCGCCAGTTCCTCTGCCACGGAGAAGTCGCCCGTCGTCTGGTCCTTGAAGACGACGATGTACTGATCTGCAATCTTGTCCTTGCCTTTACGGTGAATCTTGCCCTGAGATTTTTGATTGTCCGCGCGCGTCACGCCCTTTCGTCCTTCGGACGGCGTCGGCGCCAGCGCCATGACACACAAGAGAATTGAGGCAAATATGGTGAAGATTTTTTTCATTCGTCCTCCTCGGAAAGAAAAAGTTGTGGGTGAGAGCAGCACTTAAAAGCGGCCCAGAACTATCTTAAGCACTGCCGTAAATCAACGAGCCTGACAAAGAACTCCCGTTGCCTAGATACACAGGTATAAGGCCGTAAACAGTAAAGCTCTGCCTCGCACGCGGGTACGCAATAGCGCGTTGCGAGCGAGCCGGGCAAGGCTGAAACTATCAATTAAACGCTGGGCAAGTTATATCGGACTGGGAGGAAGCCGCACTATAGCACTTTTTTATAAACATGCAAGATTTTTGGTGGTGGATCAGCCGACCACCCACGGCATACAACTCTGCTGACTTCTAATGTATTCTGAACCCGATTTCAAAGCCACCCCTTGAAAGGACAACCAATGAGCCAACAGCCACTCCCACAACGCCCCCAGGTCCCACCCCATCAACAGCCCGCCCCCAGTTGGCCGATTCACCCCGCCCTAGTCACCGCCGGACTCGAAATCCCCGGTTTTAAGATCGCTTACGCCATGGGCATAGTGCGGGGCCTAACTGTGCGGGCGGCCAGCGCGGCAGCGAACGTCGCTGCCACTTTCAAGTCGATAGCGGGCGGCCAAGTCACTTCAATGATCTACGTCTGTGAACAAGCGCGCGCTACCGCTTTTTCAAACATGGTGCAAGAGGCGGCGCAATTGGGCGCGAACGCGATAATAAGTTTTCGATACGATGCCACGGAACTATCGCCTGGGTTAACCGAGGTGCTTGCGTATGGAACGGCGGTGTGGGCTGACCCCGAGGGGCAATGACTTTTGTCGCGTATGATGGATCGCGCGCCACGTTACATAGCAGGCGTTCAGAAAAGAATCCGACCCACCACAAGATTTTTGGGTAGTGTCTGATTGAGAATCAAAATCCATCATCCGGCGGGACGCAAAGCGCGCTTGATCGTGAGGGCGCTCATCTTGAAGAAGAGCGTCGAGCGCAGGAGGTCGCGGAAGATGCGCCGGTAAGAGTACTGGCCCGAGATGGTGTCGTAGAGGATGGTGTACAGGTCCTGATTGGTCTTGGCGAGTTCGATCACGCCGTCCATCACGCCCATGCTCATCCCTGTGCGGCAGAGACGACGAAGCGCACGCCCGTGATAATGGTCTTCCGTCAGGTCGCGCAGGCGCAGGCCGTAGGCTTCGAGCGCGACCCCGTCAATGCCGCGCTCCATCATCACGTCCGCGGCGGTCGCTCCAGTCTGAATCGCCGTCGTGATGCCCATGCCTTTGAAGGGGCGGAGCCAGCCCGTGGCGTCGCCGACGGCCACGAACCGGTCCCACGAAACGTTGCGCGCGTGGCGCACCGGCGCGCGGCCCTCGTAGTAGTTGAGCTGCTGCAAATTGAAGCGCGGCAGGAGCGGGCGAACCTGACGGTGCAACAGAAAATCTTCCATGTCTGTGGAGCGCACGCGCCGGCCAGCGATGTTGACCAGCACGTGATCCAGCTTCGGCGTGATCGCGCCGAACTCTATGCGCGGCAAATCCGAAAGCAGGAAGGCGTGGATCTCGCCGTGCAGGCGCTTCTCTATGTAACGCTCGTCGCAGGGCAGCTTGACGATGATCGAGTGCATGTACTCTTTCGGGCGGCGGTAGCTGCGGCGGCGCGGGCTGACCTGTTCGAGCACCGAAAGCAGCCCGTCGTCGAGCCCGCACGCGGCGACGATCATGTCTGCCGAGTGCGACGCGCCCTCGGAATAGACGCGCACAGGGTGCTCAGGATTGTCCGGGTGAAACTCCAGCCCTGTGACGCGGTCGTTCAGAACGCGCGCCCCTTCTGCGACGGCGCGCTCCAGCAACAGGTGATCGAACTCGGAGCGCGAGACCATCAGCGAAGGCTCTTCGTTGGTGGGCGCGCGCAGCTCTATCTCGCTCCGGTCGCCGTGCAGACGATAGCCCTTGATCGTGCGCCTGATCATCGTGGCCGGCAGGTCTATCTTCAGCTTGTCGTGCAGGAACTGCGCGGTCGGAGGCGCGAGCACGCCGATGCAGGGGTTATGGTGGCGCGGAAAGTGCTTCGGCTCGTAAATCGTCACGCGCAAATTTATGTGTCGCGTGCGCGCATTCCTCAGGAGGCGGATGGCGCATGCGGCCCCGCCCGGACCACCCCCGACGATGGCGACGCGCGAGCCGTCGCGCAGGCGCAGGCCGCGAACCGCCTGCCGCTCCGTGCGCGAGACTGAGCTTTTCACGCGATTGAAGGCCAGGGCCACGCCGCGGCCCACCATGCGCCCGGCCAGGCGCGGGTTCATGGCGCTCAAAAGGATGCGCTTGTACGATTGATCGCCAGTGAAGGCCGCCAGGAGCGCGTTCGAAAGCAGCGCGCCCGGATGCTTCAGTCTCTTTTCCGAACGGAGCACGGCGAAGTAGACGGGGGCGAGCAAAGGGTGCGGGAAGACGCGGTCGTAAATTTCGAACAGCATCCGGCCGTAAATATTGTCGCGCCCGAAGACGCGGCTACACTGCCGCCAGAAATGCTTTTCGAAATCGCGCGCCGTCAGCCCGTGATTGATGACGCAATCCACTGCGAGACGCGCCGTCACCAGCGCGGACTCCACACCGTTCTTCAAATAGCGCGAGTCGGACGCGTCGCCGACGATGACGAAGCGCTCGCTGTATGGGAGGCGCGCCGCACCCAGGGCCACGCGCGGGTGGCAATGACAATCCAGCTTCCAGTCCGGCGGCAGGTAATCGCGCATGTAGGAATCGCGCACGAGACGTTCGGTCGAGACGACGTTCACGTCTTCGCCGATGGCCGTGATGGTGACGTGCTCCCCTTTGGGGATGAGCGCGATGTAGCGTATGTCCGGCTGCTTGAGGACGAAGAAGTGAATCATCTTGTGCAGCTTTTCGCGCTGGAACTCTTCGGGGACGCGCGCTTCGATGACGCAGGTCTTCCAGGTCGGCGGGGGCTGGTAGCCGTAGAGCAGGCGATTCGCGAGCTGTGAATTGACGCCGAAAGCTCCGACGACCAGGTCGTATTCGACGCTTGAGTTGTCCACCAGATTGAGAACCGGACGGCTTTCGAGCGTGGTCGGCACGTCAATGTCCTGAACGTTCTGCGGGATATGAGTCGCGCCAAGTTTGATGGCCTGGCTGAGCAGGAACTGATCGAAGCTCCGCGCGCCGTCAGGGTTCTCAGTGCTCACGGGTCCAGCACCTCGATAGACGCCGTAAATCTTCTTCAACGGATCATTCTCAAGGCGTGCGGTCGAATCCTGGTAATGGACCGCGTAGCCTTCAATTTCGTAGTGGATGACTTCGCGCGGGATGGTCGTCGTCGAGCGCTCGATCTCCTGAATGAGGCGATAGTTGACAGCCCCGGCGCACATGTTGCAGCCGGGCGCGCCCTTCTTGGCGAAATTCTTGCCGTCGTAAATATCTACCTTGATGGTGAGGCCGAGCGAGCGTGCGCGGCGCAGCAGCTCGATGGCGAAGAAAGAGCCCGCGGGCCCAGCGCCGACGACGCCGACACGGTTACCGGATTGTAGATAGGTCGGCTGCGACATCAATCAACCCTCGCAAGCCTTCAGATGGATGAGTCAACGATTTCAATTCAAGAGAATCGGGTGTTAAAGAGTTTAGAGCTAAATGGGCGCGCCTTCAAATACCGATGAGCTATTCTACCTCAGTTCCCGAAACGAACGAATAAAGCGCGCGCGGCTTTTGCGATGCGGTGGAGAAAATGTTAGAACTATCCGGGCCGAGAAGCTAGCGGCGGCCAGTACGACCGAAGGTTTCGGCCTCCTCAAATTTCGGGAGATAAAATTCGATGCGTTACAGGATTTTATTATCAATCGCGGTCCTGCTCGTGCTCGCTCTGCTGACCGGAGGGGTCGCGGGACAGACGAAAAAAGGCAAAACCAAAAAGCGCTACACCTCCCGCACAAAGCAGACGACTGTGACCCGGCGCGAGGTCGCGCCGCCATCTACAGCTACTTCAAGTCCCTCTTCGTCGGTGACGCAGCCGCAAACGGAAGGTGACGGCGTGCGCCGCATCACGCCGGAAGAGGCGCATCAAGCCATGCAGAGCGGTAAAGCCGTCATCGTTGACGTGCGCGGCGAGGAGTCTTTCAAAGCCGGACACATCAAGGGCGCACGTTGGATTCCATCACAGGACCTCGAAGCGCGCGCCAAAGAGCTGCCGCGCGACAAGGTGATCATCACCTACTGCTCTTGACCGGCCGAACACTCCAGCGCCCGTGCGGCGCGGATCATGAAAGAGAACGGAATCGAGAACACAGCCGCCCTTCTAGGCGGCTATAACGCCTGGGTCAACGCAGGCTACCCGACGGAAAAACAGTGAGCCGATTGCGGAATGCGGATTTCGGATTGCGGATTTAGAAAGATTCCCGCATCTTGTTTTCAATCCGCATTCCGCAATCCGCAATCGAAAGGGGTTTATTAAATGCGTCTTTTCTTTTCGCTGTCGGCGGTCGCGCTCGCGGCTGTGCTGATGACGGCGTGTGGTTCGACGAATCAGGTGAATCAACAGACGAGCAGCAACGCGGGGGCAAGTAATGGCGCGAACGCGGTGAAGCAGCCGACCGTTTCGACTTCGACCGCCCAGACGCCTTCGACCGCATCCACGCCCATAATAATCACGCCGCCCGCCACGCCGGATGACGGGGTCCGGCGCATTACGACCGTTGAATTGCGAGATGCGCTCAGCAAAGGCACGGCCATCGTAGTTGACGTGCGGTCAGCAGATACTTACAAGCAGAATCACATCAAGGGCTCGATCAATATCCCAGCGGCTCAGGTGGCCTCACGGCTCGATGAATTGCCGCGCGACAAGATGATAGTCACCTACTGCTCTTGACCGGCCGAGCATTCCAGCGCCGGTGCGGTGCTGACCATGAAAAAGAACGGAATCGAGAACGCGGCGGCCCTCCTCGGCGGAACCGATGCCTGGGTGAACGCGGGGCTTCCGATGCAAAGCGGACAATAAAACAGTGATGAGTGATGAGTGATGAGTGATGAGTCAAAACACGCTCTAACTCATCACTCATTACTCATCACTACATTTGAGGCACGGGCTCCGCGACGCGCGCCGGGTGAGGGGTGACGACCTTGCCCGAGGGGACGCAGAGCACGGGGCAGGGCGCGTTGCGCACGACGCGCTCGATCTCAGGGCCTAGAACCGGCGCGCCCCCGAAAATCGTTGAGTGGACGCTCGTGCCGATGACGATCAAGTCCACGTCCTTGTCAGTCGCCAGCCTCACGACCTCTTCGTAAGGTCTTCCTTCGGCGACGTGCGCGATGACGCGCCCCCCGGCCTCGCGCTCGAAGCTTCCCATCTTCTCCATGACGTACTCGCGCAGTTGCGAAACCTTCGTCCCGGCGCTCTCCGGGAAAATCTCTGCCATCTGCTCCATGTAGTCGCCGATCACGTAGAGCGTGTGAAGTTCCGCGCCAAAGCGCCCGGCGAACTCCGCCGCAAACTTCGAAGCGTTGATCGAGGACGGGCGAAAGTTGGTCGCCAAAAGCACGCGGTTGAGCCGAATCTCCGTGTGGCTCTCCCTGTGCTCGACGAAATCGCGCTGTGGGGGCCGGATCGTCAACACCGGGCAAGGGGCCTCTGCGATAATCTCCTCGGCAGTCGAACCCCAGAGCGCTCTTGAGAGACCTTTGCGGCCGTGCGTGACGATGGTCACGAGGTCTATGTTAAAGTCGCGCACGGCGCGCGCGATCTCCGGCGCGGGCTCGCCCTCTATGATGACCGGGTCAACTTCGAGCCCGGCGAGCAGCGGGTCCGCCAGGATGTCTTTGACCTCCGCGCGCAAAGTTTGCAGCCAGCGTTTATCCGACTCCTCGAAGACGCGCTCCGGCAGCGTCAAGAGATTCGCGGGCACGCTGCCCTCCTGGACGCTGAAAAGCACGACGCGCCCGCCCCCCTCGCGCGCAAAAGCCGCCGCGTACTTCAGGGCCGCCCGCGCGTGCGGCGTAAAGTCGGTCGGGAATAGAATATTTTTGAATGGAAACATGACGAGTGAATCGTAAATCGTAAATCGTGAATCGTAAATAGACGAGCGCCCTGGTTCTTTCTATTTACGATTCGCGATTTACGATTTACGATCTTTTTCCTTTCACATTTTCCCCCAGAGCATCAGAACGCCGATGACTATGAAAGCGGCTGCCGCCGTCTTATGAATTATATCCTCGGGCAAATATTTGCCGAGGGCCGTGCCGACGGCGACGCCGATCAAGGAGACCAGAGCGAGCGCCAGCGCCGCCCCGAGAAAGACCGCGACGGGCGACCGCGTCTGGGCTGCGAGCGTAATCGCCGCCAGCTGCGTTTTATCACCCATCTCGGCCAGAAACAACGTGCCAAAAGCCATCCAGAATGCGGTCCACTTAAACATAATGTTGAATTTTGAATGTTGAATTTTGAATTTCGGATTTTAATTAAAAATTCAAAACTCAAAATTCATAATTGTTTTCACAACACGCGCGTTCCCGCGATGCGGTCAAGCTGCGGGGTGAATTTGAATTTCGCCAGTTGCGACTGGCGCCGACGCGCCAGGACCGCCAGCTCAAGCGCGACGCGCTCGCGCAGCGAGGCACGCCGCGGCCCCGTAGCGATGGCGTTAACGACGCGGCGCATGGCCTCTGAAATGCTCGAAACGTATGCGCTCACGCCCGGCTGCACGCGCAGCCGAACTCTCCCGTGCTGGTATTCGAAGCGGCCCAGCGACGGGTCCAGGAATGCGTAATCGTCCGCCATACCCAGCCGTACGGAGCGGAAGATGCTCTTGAAATCCGCGCCCGCGCTCAGCGCCGCGCGCTCGATTGTGGCAATAACTTCGCCGCTCAGACTCACCAGCTCGTCCCACTCCCTCTCTTCATCGGACGCCGCCGCCGCGCCTTCGGCCGTCCCGTCCTCCGAATCAGATTCAGCCCCGGAAGGTTCTTCGCCGCCCGCGTCCTCGACTTCCTTTTGATAAACGCTGACGAGACCGCCAGGCTCGCTGGCGCGGACCAGCAGGCGCTGCAAGGCGTCTTCGCCTTCGGCCTGGCGGCCCGTCGCATGGTCCGTCTCCCGCGCGCGCGGCCGCCCCGTCGCATCGAACAGGACGTCCGCCTCGTACTCATCCAGCTCGACGTGGACCCTTCCCGCGAATTCGCGCTGCTGTAAATAGCGCAGCAACGCAGCCAGGTTGACGTAAGCCGTGTCCAGGTTCTGGTGAACCGGACGAAATTTAGCGTCGCGCTCTTCTCGCATGGTCGCCTGAAGATAATAATGGAATCGCGGCGGAGTCTAACATGCGGCGCGTAAATCGTAAATCGTTTGTTCGTAAATCGTAAATCGTGAATCGTAAATCGTCGAAAGCGTCTTTTCTCTATTTACGATTCACGATTTACGATTCACGATACTTTTGCTAGACTCCGCCGCACGCCTCGCTCGGCAAACCCGCATTCTTGATATTGGAAGTCAAAGTTATTTCAGGAGACGTCCGCGTGATCGAAGTCACAAATATAGTCAAACGCTACGGGACAAACACTGTTCTCAACAACGCCACCTTTCAGATCAAGGAAGGACAGTTGACGACCATCTTAGGCCCCTCGGGCTGCGGCAAGTCAACGATGCTGCGCTGCATGAACAGGCTGGAGAAATTTGACCGCGGACGGTTAGTGATCGGCGGCGTCGAAGTTCTGGGAGCGGAAGAGCGCCGGCTCACGGCCACCGAAGAGAAGGAGTTGACGCGTCGCTTGCGCGAGCGCGTCGGCATCGTCTTTCAAAATTTCAACCTCTTCCCACACCTGACGGCGCTCGGCAACTGCACGGAAGCGCCGATGACCGTCAAGGGGATGCAGCGCAAGGAGGCCGAAGAAGTCGCCCGCCATTACCTGCACAAAGTCGGCCTCGCCGACAAAGAAGACGCTTTTCCGGCGCAGCTCTCAGGCGGACAGCAGCAGCGCGTCGCCATCGCGCGCGCGCTCGCCATGGAGCCCGACGTGATCTTGTTCGATGAGCCGACATCGGCGCTCGATCCGCAGTTGATCCAGAGCGTCGCCCGGATGCTGCGCGCGCTCGACGATCTGGGCAAGACGCTCGTCGTCGTTTCGCACGACATGAATTTTGCGCGGCGCATCTCGGACCAGGTTATCTATTTCGAGGGCGGCCACGCCGTCGAAGCCGGAACGGCGCAGGAGGTCTTTAGCAATCCGCAGAGGGCGGAGACGCAGGCGTTCATGCGCAGCTTCCACGAGGATGACGATTCCGCCGACACAGACCAACCTGAAGCGTTGAAGCTGGACACAGACAAGGGCACGCGGGGAACTCTCGGACAGGAAGAGTGACAAAATCTCATGAGCCAATATAAGCGGAGCATTGCTGTAGTTCTCTTTGTTTTCTCTCTCTTGGCTTTTCAAAGTTGTTCGCGTAAACAAGCGGCGCTTGACCGCGTCCGCAGCAGCGGCGAGCTCCGCATCGGCACGGACGCCACCTACGCGCCGCTTGAGAGCGTGGAGGATGGAGAGTACGTCGGCTTTGATATTGATTTAGGCAACGCTATTGCGAGGGAACTCGGGGTGCGTCCCGTTTTCATCAACTCGAATTTCGATGGCATCTTCCCGGCGCTCCAAAATGGCTCATTCGATATCGTCATGTCGAGCGTGACGATCACGCCGGAGCGAAAAACTTCCCTGCTCTTCTCAGACCCTTACTACGACGCGGGTCAGATGATCGCCGTGCGTACTGAGACGCAAGGGATCGCCAAACCGGAGGACCTGCGAGGCAAACGTGTCGGCGTCCAACTCGGGACCACCGCGCAGGAATACTTTGAGAAGCAGGAGGGCGTCGAGCTCTCTAAATACGACGCCATAGATTTAGCGATGCTCGATCTACGCAACCAGCGAATTGACGCGGTGGTGGCCGACGCGCCCGTCCTGCGCTACAAGATTCGGCAGAGCTACAAAGATTTAAAGACGGTCGGCGAGCAGTTTACGGACGAGAAATTCGGCATCGCGCTGGCACAGGGCAATGAAGACCTGCAACAGGCCGTTAATGAGGCGCTCAAGAAGATCAGAGCGAGCGGCGAATACGATCAAATACACAAACGTTGGTTTGGCGAAGCGGCTCTGGCCGCAGCCGAAAAACAGGCCCCGCAGACCAGCTCAAGAGCCTTCGATCTGAGTCTCCTGCGCCGCACGCTCCCGGCATTTCTCACTGGCGTCTGGATGACCGCGCGCCTGGCGCTGCTGAGTTTGCTTTTTGGACTGCCCATAGGCTTGCTCCTCGCGCTCGCACGATTGCAGGGACTGCGCGTGCTCTCGATTCCCGCGGCCATCTACGTCGAAGTGATTCGCGGGACCCCTTTGCTGGTGCAGATCATCTTCATACACTTCGGCCTTCCCCCGGTCACGGGCATAACACTCCCGGCCTTCGTCAGCGCAGTGATCGCGCTGACGCTCAACAGCGCCGCTTATATTGCTGAAATCATCCGCGCCGGCATCCTTTCCATAGACGCAGGGCAGATGGAGGCGGCGCGATCCCTGGGGATGAGCTACGGGCAGGCTATGCGCCGCATCATTCTTCCACAAACTTTCCGGCGGGTCGTTCCGCCTCTGACGAACGAAGCGATTGCGCTGCTGAAAGACTCATCGCTTGCCTCCGTGCTGGCGCTCGCGGAATTGACGCAGGTCGGGCGGCAACTGGCTAACAGTTACGCAGCCCCCTTGACCATCTGGCCGATGGTCGCAATCTTCTATCTCTTGCTGACCTTCCCGCTGACGCGCGTGGCCGAATATCTGGAGAGACGCTGGAAACCTGTGACACGATCTTAGTCTAGCGAGTCTGTCGAGTCCATCGAGTTTTTGTTAATCAGATGAAAGTGACGATGGCATTATCGCAGCGGCTGCGCTCAGCACAAATTTAATCAAGCGGACTCGACAGACTCGCTAGACTCGCTAGACTTCCCTTATGAAGATTCTTATTCTCGGCGCAGGTCGAATGGGACTCGGCGCGGCGTTCGATCTGGCGCGCAGCGCGGACGTCGAGGCTGTCACGGTCGCAGACCTTGAGATGGAGCGCGCCCGGGCGGTTGCGGAAACGATCAAGAGCGACAAGCTCAAGCCCGTGCAGGTTGATGTTATTGATAACGGACAGGTGATCGAATTGATGCGCGGGCACGACGCCGCGATCAGCTGCGTCGTCTATCATCACAACCTGCGGCTGGCGCGCGCGGCCGTCGAGGCGCGTGTTAACTTCTGCGATCTGGGCGGCAACAACCGCGTCGTGGCCGAGGAGCTGGCGCTTGACGAGGAGGCGCGGCGTGCTGGCATCAACATCATCCCCGACTGCGGACTCGCGCCGGGCATGGTTTCAATTCTGGTTGCGCACGGCGCGGAGCGTTTCGAAGAGCTACAAACAGTCCGGATACGCGTCGGCGGATTGCCGCAAAACCCGCGCCCGCCCCTCAACTACCAGATAGTCTTTTCCGTCGAAGGTCTGATTAATGAATATGTCGAGCGTGCGCGCGTCGTCCGCGAGGGGCGAATCGTAGAAGTTGATTCGCTGACCGAGATTGAGCGTCTTGAGTTTCCGCAGCCTTTCGGGGAGATGGAAGCCTTCCAGACTTCCGGGGGAATCTCCACGTTGCCGGAAAGTTTTCTGGGGCGCGTCCGGGAACTCGATTACAAAACGATTCGCTACCCGGGGCACTGTGAAAAATTCCGCCTGCTAATGGACCTGGGGCTGACAAGCAGCGAAGAGATCGAAGTTAAGGGAGCGCGCGTGAGCCCCAGACACGTGCTCGCCGAGATACTCGTGCGACATCTTTCGTCGGACGAGCCGGACGTGGTGCTGGTTCGCGTGGAGTTTCAAGGGCTGGCTGGCGGCGTTGTGAAGACTCTGCGCTACGACATCATTGATCGCTTTGATGAGGCGACGGGCCTGAGCGCGATGATGCGAACGACGGCCTTTCCGGCCTCGATCATTGCGCAGATGATGGCGCGCGGGCTGATTCGAGAGAAAGGCGCAGTCCCACAGGAACGCTCAGTCCCACCAGACGCCTTCGTCTCGGAACTCGCGACGCGAAATATAATTGTTCGTAAATCGTAAATCGTGAATCGTAAATTGTCGAACGCTCTTTCTATTTACGATTCACGATTCACGATTTACGAACATATGATTTGCGGATGATACTTCTGCGGCGCTGCTGCGCGGGCTTTTTCGCCGTCAGCAGCTCTTTGTGGCGGCCCTGGAGCATTGAACAGAGCCGTTGGTGCGTGACGCCCAGAAGACGCGCGGCGTTTGTGACGCTGCCCCTGCCATTTTCGAGCGCCAGTTTGATCAGGCTCGCCTCATAGCGCAAGACCTCTTCCTCAAACGAGCAGCCCGCCCAGGCGTCGTCCAGCGCAGCCTTATTGGTCTGTCTGGCGGCGAGGACTTCGACCGCGTCTCGTTTAATCTCCGTGCGGTCGGCGGCCGTCAACACTGTCCGCTCGATCAGCGAGCGCAATTCACGCGCATTGCCTTTGAGCGGCAGTCGCCGCATGGCCTCAATGGCTTCGGGCGTAAATCGCACGCGGCGGTTGTGACGCTCCGTAAACTCTTTGGCGAAGTGTGCGGCCAGCGCCGGGATGTCCTCCGTGCGTTTCCTGAGGGGCGGAATTTCCAGATGAAAAGTGTTGAGCCGATAAAGCAGGTCGTCGCGAAACTGTTTTTGAGCGACGCGCTCTTTGAGGTTGTGGCCGGTGGAAGCTACGATTCGCACGTCAATGTGTTCGGGCTGCGCGGCGCCGACCGCGTGCGCCTCGCCGTGTTCGATCAGGCGTAAGATTTTACCTTGATTAGCCAGACTGAGTTCCGCGATCTCGTCCAGAAAGAGTGTGCCGCCGGCGGCCTGGCGCACGATACCCACGTTATCCTGGACGGCATCCATGAAGCTGCCTTTCCGGTGGCCGAAGAGCAGGGATTCGAGCAACTGTTCGGTGAGGGCAGCACAGTTAAGGGCAATGAACTGCCCGGCCCGGCCGCTCCACTCATGAACCATGCGCGCCAGAAGCTCTTTGCCTGTGCCCGTCTCGCCCGTGATGAGCACAGGCGAGCGCGTGCCCGCGATGCGATGGGCTGCGCGCAGTAGTTCAGCGGTTTGATCGTCGGCGTAAACGAACTTCGGCGGCGCGGCGTCACGCGCGCGAGTGCGCCCGGCCTCCAAAACGCGGCGCGCCGCGGCGCGCAGGCGGGTCAGGGCTTCCGCGTTCTGTGAGCTGGCGAGCAACTCGTCGGCACGCTCGTAGAGGTTTGACATCTCCTCGGCTCTGAGCCGTCCGTCCAACTCTTCGATGATCGTCAACGCGGCCATACCCGCGCCTTCATTGTGCCCGGCTTGAGCGCCCACATCCATCGCGCGCTCAAGCGTCAGGCGCGACTCCTCGTAACGTCCGAGCCGATTGAGGGCCACGCCGTGCGTCGTCAAAGCCTCAGCCAACGGCCACTGCTCGTCCCCCTTCTCCAGCATGCGAATGGCCGAACGAGCCAGTTTTTCAGCTTCGGAATTTCGCTTCTGCGCCAAGAGCATCCGCGCGCGCGTCTCATCCACCTGCGCGGCGCTCCCAATATCTTTGAGGCTCGTGAAGAGCAGATGCGCGCGGTCCAGATGTTCCTGGGCCTCGGCAAATTTCCCTGCAATAAAGAGCAGGTAGCCTAAATTGTTTTCGACGCGCGCGCGGAAGCGCGTGTGTCCCGCCTGCTCGAAGTGATAGCTCGCGGCCTCGTATTCAACCAGGGCGTGATCCGTGTAATCCTCGCGGTGCTCGGCTGCGCCAAGTCTACTTAAGACGAGGGCAAGCTGAACGTGAAATCTACCTTTGGCTGCGTGACTCTGGTTCTTTTCAAATAGAGGCACAGCTTCCGTCATGATGCGGAGCGCATCGTTTAAGCGGCCCAATTGCATTTCGACTATGCCGCTGTTGAGCAGAGCCCTGGCCTTCTGCTCGCTCTCCTGATCGCCGAGCCTGCTCAGGACCTCACGCAGCGTCACTCGCGCTTCATCAAAAGCGCCCTCGCGCCAGTAGCAGATCGCCAGATCAACATACGCTTCGGCCGCCTTTTCAGTCTGCTGCAATGATTCAAAGAGCGTCGCGCTCTCGCTGATCAGGTCTTTGGCTATCTCCTGCGCCCCGTCAACCTGATTGGCGCTTCCAATCCACCCCGTCAGAGTCCCCGAGCGCAGCAGCAATTCTGCTGCGGTGCTTTGATCGAGCCCATCCAGACGCGGGCGCTCGCCGATGCGCTGCCACAACTCGCCCATAGCGTTACGCGCGCCTTCGTAGTCGCCTGAATTTTCCAGTTCTTTTGCGAGTTGACAGCGTAACAGAGCCCGCTCCGCAAGGTTAAGCGAGGGATTATCCAGCTGCCGAAGGGCCTGAGAAGTTAAATTCATGTGAGGACAATACCTTTCTGTGGTTTGCAAAAGGATTTGCAGAGTGATGTTTTAGCTTGATACAGTGTTATCATGCAACTGTTCGTGGTCCGTATAGCTGCAACGCTCGACCATTTTTTCTGCTCAAGAGAATTCTCATAGGAGTAAAGATAATGAAAACCACCCTTCGGAAAACCTTGGCCGCGTTAGTCCTGACTTTGACAATCGCTTTGTCAGCTTTTGCGGGTGAAATGCCCTGTCCCGGCGTAATAGATCCGCCCCAAAATGCCACAGTAATAGAACAGGAGATCACCGGCATTACGGACGCTATGAGCTGCCCTGGGGCGACCACGCTCGATCCTGTGACAGAATTTACATTGAGCCTGCTCCAAAGCGTACTGTCAATCTTCTAGACAGCTCGCTCGATTCAAAGTTTCATCCTCGGCATGACCGCTTCACGCGCGGTCTTGGAGTAGTGTGTGCAAAAGCGTCGCCGTAAGGCTCTGGCGAACACTTGAGGAGACTCCCACATCCTGTGCAGCTTAACCGCTCTATGACGTGAAATCAATCAAAATCTACGTCCGGCATCTTTCCATCCGTGCGGGGCGTCAGGGCTGGATTTTGTTTCGAAACGGGGCCTCTCTCATTGTCTCCCCCTCTCGAATCGTTATATCTTGCGCACGCCTTCAGAAAATAACTATCTTGATAGTCTTTCCAGAGGAGGATTGTCGAATGAGCGCGTTGCCAATCATCATCGGCGCGTTGTGTGTGATGGCCATCGCCTATCGCTACTACTCCGCTTTCATCGCGGCGAAGGTCCTGGCTCTCGACGACGCGCGCCCCGTCCCGTCGCAGACGATGTACGACGGTCACAACTATTACCCGACGAACAAGTGGGTCCTGTTCGGCCACCACTTCGCTGCCATCTCGGGCGCGGGGCCGCTCGTTGGGCCGGTCCTGGCGGCGCAGTTCGGATTTCTGCCGGGACTGTTGTGGCTCGTCATCGGCGTCTGCCTGGGCGGCGCGGTGCACGATTTTATGATTCTCGCGGGCAGCGTTCGCAGGCGCGGAAAGTCTCTGGCGGAGATTGCACGCACGGAGATCAGCCCGCTCTCGGGTCTGGTCGCGGGCATCGCGATTCTCTTTATCGTCGTCATCGCGCTTGCGGGCCTGGGACTCGTCGTCGTCAACGCGCTCGCGGAATCCCCCTGGGGAACGTTCACTGTGGCCTTCACAATCCCGCTCGCGCTGCTGATGGGCCTCTACATGTACCGCATCCGGCCCGGCCGGATCGTAGAAGCCAGCATCATCGGAGTCGTCGGACTACTTTTTGCGGTCTGGCTCGGCGGGCGCATCGCCGAATCCTCCTGGGCCGCGACGTTCACCTTCTCACGCACGACGATCATCATCATGATGGCCGTCTACGGCTTTATCGCCAGCGTCCTGCCCGTCTGGATGCTTCTCTGCCCGCGCGATTATCTCTCCTCGTATCTCAAGATCGGCACAGTCGCTTTCCTCATTCTGGGCGTGATCATCGTCGCCCCGCATCTGAACATGCCCGCGGTGACGCCGCTCGTGGCGGGTGACGCGCGCGCGCCGGTTCCGGGCCAGCTCTATCCTTTCGTTTTCATCACGATTGCCTGCGGCGCGATCAGCGGATTTCACGCCCTCATCTCCTCTGGCACGACGCCCAAGATGATTGCCAAGGAGACTGACGCGCGGATGATCGGTTACGGCGGGATGCTGATGGAAGGCGTGGTCGGCGTGGTCGCCTTGATTGCCGCCGCGTCGCTCTTTCCGGGCGACTACTTCGCAGTCAACATGCCCCAGGGCAGGGACAAGCCCGCCGCGGTCGCGCAGCTTGAGCAGACGCGATACCAGACGCTGATTCACGACTACACCGAACAAGGGTTCGATCTCCAGCCGAAGGAACTGGAGAAGCTCCAAGAAGAATCCGGTGAAAAGGACCTCCGCGGGCGCTCCGGCGGCGCGGTCACGCTGGCGCTCGGCATCGCCAAGATTTTTGACGGCATTCCGGGACTCTCCGGTTTGATGAAGTACTGGTATCACTTCGCCATCATGTTCGAGGCGCTCTTTATCCTGACGACGATAGACACGGGCACGCGCGTCGCACGCTTCCTTGTAGGTGAGTTTGGCGGGAGGTTCTACAAAAAATTTGAAGAGCCGAACTGGCTGCCCGGTTCCTTCATTACGACCGCGCTGGTCGTCTTCGGGTGGGCCGCATTCATCTGGTCCGGCTCAATCTCCACGATCTGGCCGATGTTCGGCATCGCCAATCAACTGCTGGCGTCCGTGGCGCTCTGCGTCGCGACGACGATTCTTTTCAACACGGGTAAGGGGCGCTATAGCTGGACGACGCTTGTGCCGCTCTCGTTTGTCGCCACCACCACGCTCGTCGCGGGCTGGAAATCAATCACGGACAACTTCTGGCCCCAATCGCAGAGGGCTGGAACTCGCATGCAAGGCTACATCAACGTCGCCCTGACGGCGATTCTGATGATCGCCGCGGTAATTATCCTGATTGATTCGATTCGACGGTGGAGGGGAGGCCGCAAGCGCCCGGAGATAACGCCGGAGGCAGGTCTAGCCGAAGCAAGCACGGTGTAAGGAAGAAGGAAAAAGGTAAAAGGCAAAAGGCAAAAGGAAGGCTGAAGCCACATGATACTTGAATGTGTTTCTCCGCCTCACTTTTTACTTTTACCTTTTTCCTTTTTCCTTCTCTGGTGGACAGTTCGAGCACAAATCGGACATAATGTCCGCTTTTAGCGCGACTTGGCTTATGAGCGGTTTGGTACACGGGACGCGCTTCCTGTGTGTCATGGTCTGTCCGAATCGCTCTTTCAAGCCGACGGTTCACGTCTGGGCTGAATTATAGATTCGGTGCGGGAAAATCCCGATTATTCAAGCGGGGATGAAAGCACCGTCCATGCAAGGTGGCGCATTCAAGCCGCCATCTAAAGTTATACTCTGTCTATGCGAAAGGCGTTCAAATATAAGCTACGCGTCTCGCAGGCGGTCGACGAGATGTTGACCGCCACGCTGGACGTATGCCGTGAGTTGTACAACGCTGCCCTGCAAGAACGACGTGACGCATACCAACAGTGCTATCGGTCGCTCAATTACGAGACCCAAGCCAACCAACTGCCTGACATTAAAGCGGAGCGTGCGGATGTCGCCTCCGTTCACAGCCAAGTCTTGCAAGACGCTCTCAAGCGCGTGCAAAAGGCATTCGACGGCTTTTTCAGGAGAATCAAACAAGGTGAAAAAGCAGGCTATCCGCGCTTCCGTAACAAGAATCGCTATGATTCTTTCACCTTTCCGCAAGGCGGCTGGAAACTCATAGGCGACAAGTTGACGCTTTCTAAGATAGGCAGTTGCCGCGTGCGCTTCTCGCGCCCAATTGAAGGCACGATTAAAACCGTCGCCATTAAACGTGAGGTTGATGGGTGGTATGTTAGTTTCAGTGTGGAGTTGAATCAATCGCGCTACATTCCAAAGACAGGCGTGAGTATCGGGATAGATGTCGGCATTGAGAACTTCGCCACGCTCTCGACGAGCGAGAGCATTGCCAACCCGCAGTATCTTCGGCAGGCAGAACGAAGATTGAGGACCGCGCAACGCTGTGTCAGCCGGAAGAAACGCGCCAGCCACAATAGACGAAAAGCTGCGCGTCTGTGGGCATTGCAACACTTGAAAGTTAAGCGGCAACGGCTGGACTTTCTGCACAAGACCAGCCTGAAACTCATCCGCGAGTTTGACGACATTGCGGTGGAAGAACTGAACATTAAAGGCATGGTGAAGAACCATCACCTTGCCAAAAGCATTGTGGACGCTAGTTGGGGAACTTTCCTTGCGATACTTGACGCTAAAGCGGAAGAAGCTGGGCGGCGAGTGTGGAAAGTTCCGGCAGCGTTCACCTCTCAGGATTGCAGCGCGTGCGGAGCGAGAGTCAGAAAAACTCTTGCCACACGGGAGCATCGGTGTATCAGTTGCGGCATAGTCTTGCATCGTGACCATAACGCTGCTATCAACATCAACGCTTGGGCTAAGCGTTTGGGGATGGAGAAGGTTATTTCTCCGCGTGAACCAAGTACCTACCCTACCGAGATAGGGAATCCCCGCATTTAATGCAGGGAGGATGTCAACTCGCCATTCATTTGAAGAACAGAAAGGAATCTCGCAATCGTGGAGAATTTATTGCTCTACTTTATTCTCGGCATCAGTCTATTGCTGCTCATCGGCAAACGGGTCTCGGTCCCATTCAAATATTTATCGTCAATTGCGCTGCGGGCTAAACGCACCGTGCTGGCTCTCGCTGGCGGCGCTTCGCTCCTGGCATTCAACGCGGCGTCGGTGCTCGCAGCCGAGGGCGGCGGGGGAGAGGCCGCGTTGAAGCTGCCGAACCTCGCGGACACAAAGTTTCTCGGGGACAGCATTGACGGTCACACCTTGCTGCTCATCGGCATCGGCGTCTGCGTTCTCGGCCTCGTCTTCGGGCTTGCCATCTACATGAACCTGAAGAAACTGCCCGTGCACCGCGCGATGCGCGAAATCTCTGAGCTGATCTACGAGACCTGCAAGACCTACCTCATCACGCAGGGCAAGTTCATCCTGCTTCTCTGGGTCTTCATCGCGGCCATCATCGTGCTCTACTTCGGCGTGCTTGCGCCCATTCCGGACAAGCCGCTCGGCATCACCTTGCCCGTCATCCTGCTCTTCAGTCTGATAGGCATCGGCGGCAGCTACGGCGTCGCCTGGTTTGGAATCCGCGTCAACACTTTCGCCAACTCGCGCACGGCCTTTGCCGGACTTGCAGGTAAGCCCTACCCGATCTACGCGATTCCGCTTCGCGCCGGAATGAGCATCGGGATGATGCTCATCTCGGTCGAGCTTCTCATCATGCTCTGCATTCTGCTCTTCATTCCGGGCGATTACGCCGGGGCCTGTTTCATAGGCTTCGCCATCGGCGAATCCCTGGGTGCGGCCGCCCTGCGCATCGCCGGCGGCATCTTCACGAAGATCGCGGACATCGGCTCGGATTTGATGAAGATCGTCTTCAAGATTAAGGAGGACGACGCGCGCAACCCAGGCGTAATCGCAGACTGCACCGGCGACAACGCGGGCGACTCGGTCGGCCCCTCCGCTGACGGTTTCGAGACCTACGGCGTGACGGGCGTGGCGCTCATCACGTTCATTCTGCTCGCCGTGCCGGACACGACTGTGCGGATTCAGCTTCTCGTCTGGATTTTCGTCATGCGTATCCTGATGATCGTGGCGAGCGCTGCCTCTTACTTCATCAACGAGGCTTTCGCGAAGGCGCGTCACGCCAAGGCGGATGAGATGAACTTCGAAGCGCCTTTGACATCGCTCGTCTGGCTGACCTCGATTGTCTCCGTCGCGCTCACTTACGTCGCGTCTTACCTTATTATTCCGACCCTCGGCGACGGCTCGCTCTGGTGGAAGCTGGCGACGATCATCTCCTGCGGTACGCTCGCGGGCGCGATCATCCCGGAACTCGTCAAGGTCTTCACCTCGACCGAATCGCGCCACGTCAAGGAAGTGGTCACCTCGTCGCAGGAGGGCGGCCCGTCGCTCAACATCTTGTCGGGCCTCGTCGCGGGAAATTTTTCGGCCTACTGGCTCGGCATCAGCATCGTCATTCTAATGGGGGTGGCATTCATCATCAGCACGCTCGGCCTCGGCGCGCTCATGGCCGCGCCCGCCGTCTTCGCCTTCGGCCTCGTCGCCTTCGGTTTTCTGGGCATGGGGCCGGTGACGATTGCCGTTGACTCTTACGGACCTGTAACGGACAACGCGCAGTCCGTTTACGAGTTGTCGCTCATCGAGCAGGTCCCGAACGTCCAGGCGGAGGTGAAGAAGGAGTTCAACGTTGACGTTAACTTCGAGCGCGCCAAGCATCTTCTGGAAGAGAACGACGGGGCGGGCAACACCTTCAAGGCGACGGCCAAGCCCGTGCTCATCGGCACGGCGGTGGTCGGGGCGACGACGATGATCTTCTCGATCATCCAACTGCTGCGCACGGAGACTGTCAATCAGGCCGTCAAAGCGGGCATGAGCGAGACGCAGGGCGTCGCCTCCTTCTTCGAGAGCATCTCGCTGCTCAACCCGCTCTTCCTGCTCGGCCTCGTCACGGGCGGCGCAATCATCTACTGGTTCACAGGGGCCAGCACGCAGGCCGTTACCACCGGCGCATATCGCGCGGTGGAGTTTATCAAGCGCAACATCCGGCTCGAAGGTGTCGAGAAAGCATCGGTCGAAGACAGCAAGAAGGTGGTTCAAATCTGTACGCAATACGCGCAGAAGGGGATGTTCAATATCTTCCTGACGGTCTTTTTCGCCACGCTCTCGTTCGCTTTCGTTGATCCGTATTTCTTTATCGGGTATCTGATTTCGATAGCCATCTTCGGACTTTACCAGGCGATCTTCATGGCGAATGCCGGGGGCGCATGGGATAACGCGAAGAAGGTGGTCGAGGTCGAACTCAAAGCGAAGGGGACGGCCTTGCACGACGCGACGGTCGTCGGCGACACTGTGGGCGATCCTTTCAAGGACACGTCGTCTGTGGCGCTCAATCCGATTATCAAGTTCACGACGCTCTTCGGTCTCCTGGCAGTCGAGCTGGCCGTCACATTAACGCGCGATCAGGGAGCGACGCTCTCGCACGTCCTGGCCGCAGTCTTCTTCCTCATCTCGGTCTTCTTCGTCTGGCGCTCGTTCCACGGGATGCGTATCGGGGCGGCGCAAGCGGATGAAGCCAGAGGATGATCTCTTTAAATTTTGAATTTTGAATTATGAGTTTTGAATCGAAGGCAACAATTCAAAATTCGAAACTCATCATTCAAAATTAATTTGGGGTTGAGCTTATGAACAATTCTTACGCTAAGGCCGAGACGCTTGCTGGAGTGGTGCTCGCGCCGCTTGATGCGGTGCGCTCCGTTGCTCTTGTCATCGCTTTCAGCCTGCTCACAGCTTTGTCGGCGCAGATTGCGATTCCGACTCCGTGGAGCGACGTCCCACTGACGGGGCAGACTTTTGCTGTCCTTCTGACGGGCGCGCTTTTAGGGTCCAGGCTGGGCGCGCTGGCGATGATCGCTTACCTGATCGAAGGCGCGAGCGGACTGCCGTTTTTCGCCGCGGGAGGCAGCGGACTCGCGCGTCTGACTGTCAGTCCCTGGGCGGGCTACCTGTGGGCATATCCTGCGGCGGCCTTTCTGACGGGCTGGCTCGCGGAGCGCGGCTGGGACCGCCGCTACCTTTCGGCCGCCGCGGCGATGCTCCTGGGCTCACTTTTAATCCTGCTCGGCGGCATGGTCTGGCGTCTCAGCTTCATGTCGTTTGACCAGGCACTGTTGACGGGCGTCGTGCCGTTTTTGCCCGGCGACCTCATCAAGGTTGCGCTCGCAGCCGCAGTGCTTCCAACAGGCTGGGCGCTCCTGCAACGCACGAAGAGCGGGCGCTCAAGTTAGAAGCCCGGCAGAAATGTAAAATTAAAAATGTAAAATGCAAAAGCGAGGACGAAAGATGCGCTCTTACGTCTTCTCCTTTTGCATTTTTAATTTTGCATTTTGCATTCTCCAAGGAGCAGCATGTACGTTCTTAAAGTTCGCTCGCGAGAGCGCGAACAACTGGTTGAATTCACAGATGAAGTCAGGCGGAAGCTCAAAGAGGCTGGGGCTTCTGCGGGCGTCTGCGTGCTCTACGTCCAGCACACAACTGCCGGGTTGACCGTCAACGAGAACGCGGACCCGGACGTCCCGCGCGACATGCTGCACGCCCTGCGGACTCTCGTCCCACAGCACGGGATGGGCTTTCACCACGGCGAGGAGAACTCGGACGCGCACATCAAGGCTAGCCTCTTCGGCTCAAGCCTGACCGTGCCCTTTCATGACGGGGAGCTACTGCTGGGTCGCTGGCAGGGTATTTTCCTCTGCGAGTTCGACGGCCCTCGCGAGCGCCAGGTGATCCTGATGCTGCGCTGAGGGCCGTCCCGAAGAGAGTGTCAGAGCGTCGCCTCTATCATCGAGGCGATGTCGAAGAACTCGGCCGCGTCCACGGCCGCGCTGAATCCCATCTTGGTCGGTCGCGGTAAAGTCGCTATCAGCAGCATCGTGCCGTTCTGCTGCGGCATGATCTTGCAGAGTCTCTTGATCTTCAGGTTGAGGCCCCCCGACTGTGATTCCGTCCGCGCGAAATTGTTGGCGCGCTTGATAAGATCGCCGTTCGCATTGAGTCTCTCGCTCGCCGCCGGGTCGCCTTTGAACTTAGATTTCCCGAAAGTCTTGGGGTCTTCGAGCCACACCTCACCGGCGACCGGCTTTGAGAGCCAGGTCGAATAGAGCAGCACTCCGGCGTGAGAGCCGACGCCCTGCCTGTTCATGGAGACTTGCAGGTGCGTCGGGCGCGGGTGCGTCAGGTCGAAATGGAGATTGAAGAGCACGTCCGCTTTGCCGCCGAGAAGTCCCCCGGCGATGTCGCTGAAAAACTTGCCCGCGCTCATTTCACCTGCGTTCCCGTCCTCCACCTGGTAGGGCAAAGGGGCGGGCGCGCCCAGTTCCTCGCGGATCTTCTCCTCGACTTTCGGGCCAATGACCTCGATCTTGTGCGAGGTGTATGCGAGATTGTTCATGTTCTCTTCCTTTCATCGGATGTGGCTGGCGAAGCCTTTGAATTGTAGGAGCTGAATTTGTTACGAGGCAGATTCCCTGCGAGGGTGAATCAGAGATAGCATGTGAACCTGTGTCGGGTGGCGTGACGATACGACAGCCCTAACAGGAGAGTCAAGCTGTTCGCTGCCCGCCATGTAAGGTGAATGAATTGAGAGCGGACCGACGCCGCCCGACTCCGAGGCCAATGAGAAAGAGCGCGCCGAATCAGACGTCCAGGCCGGCCGTTTACGACCGCTTCGCCCCGAATTATGACCGCCTTATCGGCCCGCTTGAGCGCAGATTTCTCGCGCGCCTGCGCGCAAAGACTCTCGACGCTCTGCCCGAAGAGAGCCGCATTCTGGAGGTCGGCGCGGGCACGGGCTTAAACTTCCCTTTCTACCCGCGCGGGTCAAACGGGGTGGCGAGCGAATTGAGCTGCGAGATGCTCAAAATCGCGCGCGGCAAGCTTCGGCCCGAGGGCGTGCGCCTGGTGCAATCGAGCGCCGAGAGCCTTCCCTTCGCGGACGCCACGTTCGACGCGGCCTTTGCCACGCTCGTCTTCTGTTCTGTGGCTTCGCCCCTCGACGCATTCAAAGAGCTGCGCCGCGTGGTCCGCCCAAACGGGACCATTGCGCTGCTTGAGCATGTGCGTCCTAAGGGGCTTCTGGGCTTTCTCTTCGACGCCCTCAACGTTTTCACGGTCGCGCTCTTTGAGGATCACTTCAACCGCCGCACGGCCGACGAGGCGCGCCGCGCCGGCTTGGAGCTGCAAAGCGTTGAGAGGCGCGCGCTGGGTATTGTTAATATTATCGTCTGCCGTAACTAAAGATAGTCTGGAGTCTGGAGTCGCGAGTCAGAGGCCAAAGAGCTTTTGTCTTTTGACTCCAGACTCCAGACTGGCTTTGCCCACAAAGGAATAAATTACACTGACTTTATGGGCAACTGACCTAGCTGCCCATAAAGTCGCTCTTGCCTATAAAGTCCGCGTCAATTCCAAACTCATACATGGATTGAATAACACAGCAGATATTATGGCACAGAACTTTTAAGAGTGCTTCGTTTTCCTGCGCCGCTTTAACCTTACTTCTGATCTGCTCTCCGAACTTCGATTTTATCATCCAGAAAGTAGATTCCACGTTAGAGCGTTTATGATAATGCTGGTAGAACTCTTCACGGTGCAGGCTGTAATAGTGGAAGAGGCTGTTCCATGTCTCGCACTTGCTCCCGCCCACAGAGTTCTCTTTGAAATCAATGTAAGGCATCGCCTCATGCTTCTTTACAAGGCGAAGATTACCGCGACTCGAATACTGAGAGTCCGCCGAAACTTCCCGCAACTGAAAGCCACTCGCCACGGTCTTATTGACTAATGGCTCAAAGTAAGGATTGTCGTTAGCGTGGCGCTCTGTGATTTCAACGCTCGTCACAATATTAGTTTTCACGCCGCACATCAGATGTACTTTCAGCCAATCGTGATTTTCAACGTCTTTGCCGTACTTCGTATTGAACCATCGAACGAATCCTTTAACCCGAAAGCCGGAGCTATCTACGGCAAAGTCTGACTCAACGGCCTTCAATGGCTGGCTACTCTCACGAATCAGTTGATGCAGGTAAGGCGTCAACGTCTCCATGTCGAGATACTTGAAAATCGTATTGTAATGAGCGGAGCGTGAGACCAGCCCGCGCGCGTGCGCCTGCTTTAAGTCCGATTGCTGGCGACGGCCTGAGATGGTTGAATAGATTTTGTAAGCCGCGCCGAAGATCACATCAGCAAGCGGCATACGCGGACGGCCAAAGGTCTGCACAGGCTCATCTATGCTCTGGCAAAGCTGGTAGAGCAATTCCTGAAAGTGCGCCTTCTCGCGGGTCTGCGCGAGGTTGTATTCACGCCATGACTGCTTATAGGTCGGGCCTTGCTGCCTGATGGCTTTGGGCGGCTGGACGAATAGTTGCGGAGAGACGAGCGCGGCGACGGCATAGACGTGCTTACACGGTAGATGCCTCTTTTCAAAGTCGGGGCATGTGCAGGTCTTTAGTTCAGAGTCATAGCGGACGGTGTAACGCTTGCGGCTGTGCGAAGAAGGGACTGACCAAGTATCACCTTGCTGTGTGATGTTAGCGCGGGTGGAGATGTCCAGCCCTTTGGCTTGACGAGTTTGCATTGTGCGCCTTGCCTTTCTACGGCGATTGCGGCACAATGAAGGAGCATCGGCCTCAGCGTGCGCAATCACGTTGTGGTTGAATAAGTCCAGTTGAGTGTTAGCGCACTTGGCTGGACTTTCTCTTTGTCTAAGAGCTTTCAAAGATGCGTGCATGATACATCGTTTCGCCCATGAAATCAAGCATTAAACCATTGTAATCAAAGATTTTAATTGATTTATTATTGATTCTCTTGGGCGGTGAGGAAGTAGGTGGTGTTGGCGCTCTTTGCGGGGGAGTGCTAGAACTTTGGGTACAAGAAAGCGGCAGCACAAGTCTGCCGCTTCCTAGTCAGTATTAGGTGCTTAATACTGCTAGTTTAGAAACGATTAGTTGATTAAGTGACACTCCCTGACGCTCTGCCTCAATAGCTAGTTGTCTGTGAATATGCTTCGGCATACGGACGTTGAGCGTGCCACTATATTGTCGCTTACTAAAAGGTTCAGGTATATGCTCGCCGGAGTCTTCTAAATCCTCTAGAACACCCTCAACCGCAATGCTGATTTCGTTTAGTGCCTCTTCTCGTGTATCCCCGTGCGCTGCAAGCGAGGGAAATTCAGAGACGCGACCGATGAAAGCCTGATCCTCTTCAGACCAGATTACATGATAAGAGTATTCCTCGACTTTGTATTTAGGCGTATCTATCGCTTTATTTGTTTTGGTCAGTGGCATAATGCGTATCTCCTTTCGCGGTTTGCTCCTTCTCCTGACGTTCTATGTCCAACTTTTTCTGCAAGGCATCAATGACTTGCTCTACCTGATACGGTTTGGCGCGTCCCTTAACCTCTTGCAGATTGATTCTCGGATCGCCCTTCCACGGCGTTTTCCATATATGATGACTCCCCTTCATTCTTTCCCGTCCAAAGTGATCTTGGCAAACGCGCGCTAAATCAGCGAAGCGTGTGTTGTTCTTTTGGCGCTCAAGTCTCTCTATATCATCTTCAATTCTCATCGCATCAGCCTCTCCGGTTCTCCGTTTACGAACCGAAAAGGATGGTACTACAGGCGGTACTATGATGTCAAGGTCGAATAATTCGGTTGTCTTGAAATGGGTGTGTTGAAACGGTTTGGGCGAAGGTGTCGAACGTGTTAGAATCTGTGCAATTCTGAGGGTGAGAGGTAGCTATGAGTTGGGTTACTGATGAACGCAGGCAGCAAGAAGTAGAAGAGGCTGAACGGGCACGCCGCAGCCGACTACTTGCAGACCTCGGTTCAGCGTTCTTCGAGAGACTGCGCCGCGATGTCAAAAGGGACGTTGAGGAAATCAACGATGTCTATTCGGACGAATTCGACCAGCGTTCAAATTCTCACTTGGTCTTTCACGGTGACAATGTGGATAGTTTTACGGTGATGTGCGGGCCGAATACGCCGCTCAGCGTAACGCACATGCCGAGCCGTGTAGTGATAAAAGCAATAAGCTGGAAGCCGACAGATCGTTACGCCCAATTTAATCAGGAAACTGATTACTACCACTTAAAACTTGATCGCCAAGAGCGGCTTTTCTTGGAAACCGATGGTGGTCAAGTCATCCCTTGCGAGAAGATGTCTCACGAACTCCTTGCGTTTCTTGTGCGCAAAAAATAGCAAGACCGCCGCGCCTCTCGGATAGCGGCCTAGCACGGCGGTCTTGTGGCGCACAGTTCGCTTCTCACCCTAACGGCGAACGTGCGGCCATGAGAGAGCGCACAGTCTGCCCTTGACATGCGCTCCCAAAATCAGCGGCGCTTTTTGGCTGACTTCTTTTTTGAATGTGACACTCGCATAATGGCCTTGTCCGAATCCGCCATGCGAAAAACCATGAAATCACCCGCTCTTGCTCCTAAAGCTTTCAGAATCGGATAAGGGACACGGCCTCTGGTCAGGCCGCTGTCATCCATGACTTTGGCCTGATATTCAGTCTCGTCTTTTTGTTTCATTATGTGGCGTCCTTTGTGAGAAGTAGTGTGAAGATGCACGCCTTTTTGGTAAGATGACGCGCGTTCTAGTCTTTGAAAACCAGCAACGGCTAATGCGTCGCTCACACCTCAAACCGAAGTAATGAGCATCGCCGTGCGAGATGAAAGGCTCATTCTCACGGCAAGCGGTTTGAGCGGGCAAATATTATTACTATCCAGTAATAAGAGCAAGCTAAAAGTGCCTGTGCTTCCATCGGGAGGAAACTTCTGATGGGGCGCGGAGGGCGCATTAGACAGGAACGTCTTGCCGAAAAGCTGCTACAGATTCGGCTTGCTCTGGGGCTGTCTCAAACAGAGATGCTTTATCGGCTCGGCGTTGAAGACCTCATCGTGTATAACCAGATTTCAAGATATGAGACGGGAAGCCATGAGCCGCCTTTAAGGATTCTGTTAGCTTATGCGCGCGTGGCTGGCGTTCACATGGAAACTCTCGTTGACGACGATCTGGACTTGCCCGCGCGGTTGCCGGGCAAGGCGAAGTATGGTCGGGAGTGACTTTATAGGCAAACTTCCTACTTTATGGGCAGAGTGGACTTTGTGGGCAAAGCCCTCCAGACTCCAGACTCCAGACTTTCATGCACGTTCCTAAAATCCAAAACGCTGTTCATGTTGGCTGCCAGGGATGGAACTATGACGGCTGGGTGACGCCGGCGGGCGGCGCGCCCGTTTTCTACCCGCACGGGACACGCGCCGCCTCGATGCTCGAAATTTACGCGCGCGCGTTTGAGAGCGTGGAGGTTGACTCGACCTTTTACGCCATTCCTCCCGAATCTACTTTCGAAAGCTGGACGAAGCGCACGCCCGCTTCCTTTACGTTCTCTCTGAAATTGCCGCAGGAGATCACACACGAGCGCGCGCTCGGAAGCGGAAGCATGGAGTTATTAGAAATCTTCTGTGAGCGCGCGCGTGTTTTGAAGGAGAAACTCGCCGTCGTGCTCGTCCAGATGCCGCCGCAGTTCGAGTTGACGCCGGAGAACGGGCGCGCGCTACGCGATTTTCTGCCGCGCCTGCCGCGCGACATACGCTTCAGCGTAGAGTTTCGCAGTCCCGGCTGGATCAAGCAGAGCGTTCTGGACTTTCTGGGCAAACACAACGTCGCCTTCACGCTCGTCGAAGGACAGTGGATTGCGCCCGAGGAGGTGTGGCATCTGGCGGAAAACCCGACCGCTGATTTCGCCTACATCCGCTGGATGGGAGCGCGCAACCTCACGCGCTTCGACACGGTGCAACGAGCGCAGGACGAGAATCTACAGGAGTGGGCAAAGTTGATCGCGCGCTTGATGGAGCGTGCGCCGCGCGTCTTCGCCTATTTCAGCAACTTCTACGAAGGGCACGCGCCCGCGAGCGCCAACAAGCTGAAACGATTGCTCGGCCAGTCTGTCGTTGAGGCCGCTGACCTCGAAGATCAACCATCGCTTTTTTAAACGGCTCTCCTCATTGCCTTCGCTAATCAGGTAGAATGGCGCTCGCTCGGCGTTGCCGGATTTGAACGCCGGGCTCTATATGAAGAAAGGAATTTCGGAGAATTAAATGAGACTATCGCTCGCCTCTTCCACCCGTCTGCGAACCGTCAGACTTGCGGCCTCTCTTTGCGTCCTCCTTCTACCCGGATTTGCGCTCGGGCAAAAGGTAGACAAGTCGAAACTCGATAATGCGGCGCGGCGTTCACGCAATGCCGCGCAGGTCTTAACCACTGCGGTTAATCTACGCGGCAGCAGCGCCATTCCTCAGGAACTGCTTGAGAGAGCGCAGGCCATAGGCGTCTTCCCGGAGGTGGATAAGTTGAGCTTCCTGATGCCTAAGGCGATGCTCGGTTACGGCGTCATCTGCGCTCGACAACCCGGCGGCTGGACCGCCCCGGCCTACTACGGCCTCGGGTCCGCCCAGCTCGGCGATAGGACATGGGTCGGAGGTCTCAAGCCGGACATCATCGTCCTGTTCATGAGCGATAAAGCTAAAGAAGAATTTCAGAAAGGGGCCTTCCATTTTAAGAACGAGCTGGTCGGGGTCGCCGGACCCGTCGGGAAGTTAACCCCTGAGCAGGAGAATGAGCTGCGAGCCGCGCATGTGATCGTCTATGCCATGGTTGACGACAGCTATGTCAAGGGACTCCATCTGAATGAAGCTGACCTGGGCAGCGCAGTAATCAATCCAGACAATAAGATCAACCAGGCCATCTACGGGCTGAAGGCGCGTGAGGTGCTGGCCGGGACAACGCCGCAGTGGCCGTCTATCTTGTCTTCCGTCTCCGAGTACCAGAATGCGCTGGCAAGCTTATCGAAACGCTGACGCCCCTGGCCGTTCCAGCCGCAGAGACTGGTCTTAACCAGCAGTGTCTTGATAAGCTGAATTCAGATTTAGAAAGAATTTCATTTGGATAGGAGAAGAGATGAGACGAAAAGCATCAGCCGTCTGGAAGGGTGGCCTCAAAGACGGTCAGGGCACTATCTCGACAGACAGCGGGGTTCTTTCCGACACGCAATACTCCTTCAGCACGCGCTTTGAAGACGGGGTGGGGACCAATCCAGAGGAGTTGATCGCCGCCGCACACGCCGGCTGTTTCTCGATGGCCCTTTCGGGGCAGTTGGCTCAGGCGGAGTTGACGGCGGAGAGCATCAGGACGACGGCGACCGTCAGGCTTGAGAAGACGGACAAGGGTTTTGCAATCACTTCGGTCCACCTGGAAGTGAGCGCCAGAGTGCCAGGGGCAGACCAGCAGGCATTCGAGACCGCGGCAAACAACGCCAAGGCCGGATGCCCTGTCTCCAAAGTGCTCAACGCGGAGATCACTATGGAAGCCACTCTCGAAACCTAAAACTAACGTGAGTTCGAAGTAAACTGGGACGATGTAGGACCCATCAGCCCCTGAAGGGGGCGGAAGATTATAGCCAGAGGCGTCGGTCCCCTGGAACATGCCGTAGATTATTTATCGAGCCCCGGCAGCGGCGGCAGAATAAAGCCCAGGGCGTGAGCCCTGAGTCACAAGCGAGAAAAATATCAAAGCCCATGAAATGGGCGACCGTTTAAAGCCCAGGGCGTCCATCCCTGGGTCACAGCGCCGATTTGAAATGCAAGCCCGCGCGAGCGGGCGACAGTCCTTGAACGCACGCATGTAATTCAAGGGCTGTCGCCCATTTCATGGGCTTCGATATTTCTTCCTGCCAGTGACCCAGGGCTCACGCCATTAGTATCTACACAAGTCAGAAACCTCCATTTTTCTTAGGATTTCTGACTACTTGGGAAAGTGACCAGAGCGCAGCAAAGATCAGACCTGAATTTGTTCGATCCGTTTTTCCTAAGATTTTTGC
>DASVXV010000067.1:0-52984 GCA_036392495.1 Pyrinomonadaceae bacterium
GTTATCTTACCTGAGATGAGTTGAGTCAGAATCTCAGCTTTACGTAGATGTTTGCTGCTCAAAGTTAGGGTCCTCATACCAGAGAGTATGCGGACAAAGTCGCTGAGCAGTTAAGGCGGACATTTTCGCTGAGCAGCTACAGAACAAGGGTTTACCATTGACTTAATGCCGAATTTATCATATCAGCTGTCTAGCTTTACGAACTTTTAGCCAAAGGCTGCATGAAAATCCATGAGAACTTGTCCTACCTGTCAACGCTCATACCTGGATACCCAAAACACCTGCCAGGCCGACGGGACGCCGTTGCCGCCGCCCGCTTACCAGCAAGCAGGACAATATCAGCAAGCGCCGCCACCGGGAATGAATCCGATGATGCCGCCGTCAGGATATCCGCCGCCCGGATACCCGCCGCCACAACCGGGAGGCTGGCAAGGTTATCCGCCGCCCGCTTATCCGCCGGGGACAGAGATGTACGCCCCGTGCCCGACGTGCCGCCGGCCCGACGCGGAGAAAGTAAAGTTTACGTGGTGGGGCGGGCTAATCGGGCCAAGACTATTCAGCCATGTTAAATGTCGAGGCTGCGGAACGACCTATAATGGCAAGTCAGGGAAGTCCAATACGACGGCCATAACGCTCTATTTGGTCATCCCCTTTGTGATTGCACTTGTAATCGTTGTGATATTCGTTCTGGGCAAATAGAGCGTCGCATATGAAGTGCGAGACATTTTAGGAAGCCGCGGCAGCGTCCGGCGGGATGATTCGCAGGTTGGGAGAATCCTGGAGAACGCGCGTGCCCGGCGGGACCGAATGCGTCAGCCAGACGTTGCCGCCGATGACGCTGCCGCGGCCGATGACGGTCTCGCCTCCCAGGATGGTCGCGCCCGCATAAATGACCACGTCGTCTTCAATCGTCGGGTGTCGTTTGGTGTCCCGCACCAGACGCCCCGACGAATCCTTGTCGAAAGAGAAAGCGCCGAGCGTCACGCCCTGATAGATTTTGACGTTGTTGCCGATGACGGCCGTCCCGCCGATGACGACGCCGGTCCCGTGATCTATGAAGAAGCGCGAGCCGATCTCCGTGCCGGGATGGATGTCTATGCCCGTGCGGTGATGCGCGTGCTCCGTCATGATGCGCGGGATCAGGGGCACACGCATTGTGTGCAGCTCATGCGCGAGGCGATAGACCATCACGGCGTAGATGCTCGGGTAGCTGAAAATGATCTCATCCAGGCCGGTCGCCGCCGGGTCGCCGTCATAGGCCGCCTGCACATCTGTCGCCAGGACTTCACGCAGGCGCGGCAGCCGGCTCAGAAAAGCCGCAGCACAGTCATTTGCCTCCCGCTCCGTAACGTCACAGACCTCGCCGATCTTGTTGGCCTGGCCGATGGCGCGCTTCATCTGCTCCGTCAGGACCTCGTAAAGCCATGCCATGCGCGATTCGACATGACTGACAAGGCTCGCGCCCGTCAGCTCCTGCGCGCCGATGTAGCCCGGAAAGAGTAGCTCGTGAATGGTGACGAGGACGCGAATTATCTCCGCGTGCGACGGCAGCGGCTGGCGGTCCAGATGATGAATCTTTACCTCGCCTGCCGAATATGATTCGACGAGCGCACGCGACGCCTGCTCAACCTTTTCGCTCATTGCTAGTGGTCAGTGGTCAGTGGTCAGTGGTCAGATGAAATCAGTTTTTAACTGACCACTGACCACCGACCACCGACCACTTTTTTATTCAATCTCGATGCCCCGCTCGCGCGCAATCCCGCGAGCTTTCATGACGACGTCGTCGTCAACGGCTGCGCGCCCGTTTGTCCAGGCTTCGACCTCTTCCGTAGGCCGTCCAAGAGCGACGGCCAGTTTCTCGTCGCTCGCATCGAACCCTTTGTCGCGCAGATGCCTCAAAAGCGCGCGCCCCTCCGACTGATTTGTGCCGCGGTCGTCCACGGCCTCTTCCGATGTAGCTTTTCCCACACCCGCATCTTGTTCGCTCATGCTCCAACCTCACTTTGTGGCTGACCGGAAACGGTCGCAGTGTAACCTAAATCCTGTATCTTTTTGACGAGCGTCGTCTGCTGCACGACCTCTTCATCGAAATCAACGATAGCCGTCTTACGCTTGAAGGTCACGTCCGCCTCGTGTACGCCCGCGGTCCCTTCCAGAGTCTCCCTGATGTCCACGGCGCACGAATCGCAATGCATCCCCTCGATATGAAATTCCGCCTTCATCCAGAATCACCTCCTTGAATCTATTGCCACGCCGCGGCAGCAGCAACCACTCGCGCGCTGCGACCAGGCTGCCGGCCGCTGCACGCGAAAAGATAAGCAATCTGTTCGGGCGTGATGAACGAGGGTATTATAAGGGAAGTGAATCGTAAATCGTAAATCGTCTGCTCGTAAATCGTAAATCGTGAATCGTAAATAGAGGAAAGCCGCCTTCGTCCATTTACGATTTACGATTTACGATTTACGATCCACGCTCTATGAGTGAGCAAGAGAGTTTCAGCATCAGTCATCTGGTAGCGGAGGCGGCGCGGGTTCTGGCGGAAGCGGGCGTGCCGTTGGCGCGCCGCGAAGCCATGTCTCTAGTCGAACACGTGACGGGGCGCGACCGCACGTTTCTCATCACGCATCCCGAGACCCTGCTAGACGATTCGGAGCTGGCGCGCCTGCGCGAAGTGGTCCGTCTGCGCGCGGCGGGCAGGCCCCTGCAATACATCACTGGCCGCCAGGAATTTTACGGGCTGGAGTTTGAGGTCACGCCTGACGTCTTGATCCCGCGCCCCGAAACGGAGCTGTTGATAGAAACGGCGCTTGAGCTTCTGGACGAGGGAGCCGACGCTGCGCTCGTCTGCGATGTCGGCACAGGGTCGGGCTGCATTCCCATCGCGCTGCTGCACGAGCGCCCACAGCTTCGCGCCGTCGGGTTAGACATCTCCCAGAGCGCGCTCGGCGTGGCCGCGCGCAACGCCGCGCGACTGGGCGTGTCCGAGAGGCTCTCGCTCGTCGCGTCCGATTGCTTTGGTGGGATTAGCCCGGAGGCTATGTCCTTCACGATGATCATCTCCAATCCCCCGTACGTCGCCGAAGGCGCGCTCGCGGGGCTGCAACGCGAGGTGCGCGATCATGAGCCCAGGATCGCTTTAACGCCCGGCACAGACGGCCTGCGCATCATCAGGAGTCTCGTCCGAGACGCGCCTCGTTTTCTCAAGGCGGGCGGACACCTGCTGCTGGAGATAGGTTTCGATCAGAACGAAGCGGTCCGGGAGTTAATTGATCCGACCGCCTGGCAGTTGATAGAGATTCACAAAGACCTACAGGGCATCCCGCGCACAGTCGCTTTGAGGAAAAAGTAGAAGTGTGCTTGAGCTACTTGAGGGATTCGGGTAAGGCTTCTTCACTCTGCGTGATAAACTTTGCTTATTGCAACAAGAATCGCTTCTTCTTCTAAAGCGCTCAAAGCAGCAACTCTGAGTTTGTCCGCATATGTAGAGATGATCCCAAAATTCTCTTCAAACATGTATGGCGTATCTGTATAAATTAGATTGACGCGGTCTTGAATCTGCAAGCCGGACTGTGAGAGATAGCTGCCATCGAGTCCGCGAATAATAGTGCAACCGCCGAAAGTATATGTAAATTCCCGCGCCAGTGCGTTCAATAAATCTTGATAAGCAGCGCGTGGCAGATCAGGAAGGTAAACTTCAATTCTTGCCTTTTCGAATAGAGGCAATGAATTGCTCCTTTCGTTTATCGAACTCTTGCGTCCGCTTCAGTGACTCTTTGACAGAGAGTTTCACTCGCGGCGGACGCTCAATCTTAAGCTCCTTTAAATCTTTTAATCTCTTCGCCATCTTCTGCCTCCCAAAAAAGTAACGTTATTTTAGCATAGAGAACACATATCAAGGCCCTATCTCGTCAGGCCACTCGTCTTCACCTCCGGCACGCGCGGGCTCTTTCTCTGTGCGTTTCGGTAGAGACTCCACGATGTGGTCGAAGCCGAGCCAGATGCTCCAGCTATGATGATAAAACGCGATGGGGAACAGGAGCGCCGAGATGAAAAGCAGTGTGAGAACCAACTGATAATCGAGACCGAGCACCACCAGGGTCAGCAGGTAAATAGCCAGGATGACTATTTCGGTCGTCACCACGTTAATCAGGATCGCCCCGACGAAGAAGCCTTCCTCGCGCATAAAGAGCGCGTCGCACGCCGGGCAGTGATGCTTGATTTTGAATGGCCTCTGGACGATGGAAGACTTACCGCAGACGGGACATCTTAAACCGATGGAGCGGAGGAGCGTCCTGATTACTGGGCGGCGATTCTTCTTCATCTTTTTCCGCCCAAGATAATATCCGCCGCCGCCGCCACCGAACAAGGGAGTCGCCGCTTCTTCTTTCTTTAGCCCCCCACTCGCGCCGCCCCCCGGCTGCGAGGAAACGAGCGACTCCCTGAACCTGATGCCCTTCTGTTACGCGCCCGAAGCACGCTCACCCGTACGGACCGCATAGCCCAGCGACATGAACCCGACGGCGGTCAGAACGGCGAACGGGATGGAAGCAATAGCGGGACCGACGACGGGGCCGAGCGCGAAAAACAATGGCAGCCCCGCGCCGCACAAAAGCGCCGGGAGCCTGCGCCAACCGCGCCACACTCGGCCCGCGATAATAGCTATGCCGACAAACAGCATGAAGAGGTGGCTGCCGGGCCAGGCCAGGTCCGTGACACGCAGGAGCAGGCTATTCGGGTCCAGGTTCGGACGGGCGATCTGTAGCACAGTGAATGTCAGCGCCAGAAACAGCCCCGCGAGCTGGACCGCGAACATCGTCTTGCTGATGCCGCTGTTGCCCGTCGCTCTCAATTGACGCATCCCTATCACGCTCGAAATCCACCCGCCTAGATAAACGATTTCCAAAGCGCCCAGAAGTTGACCATTCGGCTCGACGCCGCCGAATAAATAAGGAAGGATGAATTCCAGAAGCAGGAAAGGGGCGCCGATCATCCCGATGGTTCCGAATAATCTGGGGCTGAAGAAATTACTCTCTCTGTATGCAGGTAAGCTGATTTGATTCGCTGACATCAGTTTTTCTCCTCGAAGGGCGGCCACAAAAAGCGCCCCTTATCCCTTAACGCGCAAACGGGGCGGCAATCGAATCACGTCGCGCTTCCACCTTTCAATTTTTTCCTTTACTCTGTGGTTATGGATAAATTTCGTATCACGGGCGGGCGTCCCCTGAGGGGCCGCGTCTCCATCAGCGGCGCGAAGAATTCCGCGCTGCCCTGCATGGCCGCCGCTCTGCTGACCGCCGAGACGGTTACGCTGCACAACCTGCCTTACGTGCGCGACATCATCACGCAGCGGAGGCTCCTGGAAGACATCGGCGCGACCGTACTCACGCCGGAACTGAGGACGCACAAGATCACTGCCGATCACGTGGAGCTTTTCGAGGCCCCGTATGAGCTGGTCAAGACCATGCGCGCGAGCGTTCTGGCTCTGGGGCCGCTGCTCGCGCGTTTCGGCAAAGCGCGCGTCTCTCTGCCAGGGGGCTGCGCCATCGGCACGCGCCCGATTGACCTGCACCTCGCGGGCTTTCAGCACCTGGGCGCGGAGGTCGGGCTTGAGTCCGGCGACGTCGTGGCGCGTGCGCCCAAAGGGGGACGCCTGCGCGGGGGCGAAGTCCATTTCGATAAGGTGACTGTGACGGGGACCGAAAATCTGATGATGGCCGCGGCGCTCGCTGAAGGACGGACCATCCTGAACAACGCCGCGCGCGAGCCGGAGATTGCGGACCTGGCGGAGCTTTTGAACAAGATGGGGGCGCGCGTGCGCGGCGCTGGCACGCCAACCATCCAGATCGAAGGCGTGGAATCTTTGGGCGGGGCGGAGCACACGATCATCCCGGACCGCATCGAGACGGGGACCTTCATGATCGCCGCGGCCATCACTCGCGGTGAATTGGAGATCAAGGGCTGCCGCCCGGAACATTCCGCCATTCTCATCAGTAAACTGCGCGAAGTCGGCGTCGAGATCGAAGAGGTGAATCAGAGCACCCTGCGCGTGCGCTGCTGCAATGAAGGGTTGAGAGCACAGGACGTCACGACGGAGCCGCACCCGCGTTTTCCGACGGACATGCAGGCCCAGTATATGGCCCTGATGACGCAGGCCCAGGGGCGCGCCGCGATCACCGAGACGATCTTCGAGAATCGCTTCATGCACGCTTCGGAGATACAGAGGATGGGGGCGCGCGTCCAGATCAGCGGCAACACGGCCATCGTCGAAGGCCCGACTGAATTGACGGGGGCGCGTGTCCAGGCTTCGGACCTGCGCGCCTCCGCCTCGCTCGTGCTCGCGGGGCTGGCGGCGCGTGGCGAAACTCTGATTGACCGCGTCTATCACATTGACCGCGGCTACGAGAAGATCGAAGCCAAGCTCGGCGCGGTCGGCGCTTCAATCGAGCGCGTCAGGGATTCCGTCACAGGCCCATTGCATAAGACAGTGACAAGTGACGAGTGACAAGTGACGAGCAAAAGATGTATTGTTCTCCTGCTCGTTGTTTTTACTTGTCACTTGTCACTGCCTTATGGACTGTCTCTTTTGTCGCATCGTCGCGGGCGAGCTACCCGCGGAGGTCATCTACAGGGACCAGCGCGTCATCGCCTTCCGCGACGTCAACCCGCAGGCGCCGGTCCACGTCCTGGTCATTCCGCTCGACCACCTGGATTCTCTGGACGACGCCGGGCAGAGGGATGAGGCGCTCCTCGGGCATCTCCTGCGCGTGGCGGCGCGGGTCGCCAACGAAGAGGGGCTTTCCGAGGCGGGCTATCGCACGGTCATCAACACGGGCGCGGGCGCGGGCCAGTCTGTCTTTCACCTGCATGTTCACGTGCTCGGCGGGCGCGCTTTGAGCTGGCCTCCGGGCTAGAAGCAGTCTGCTAATCTTTCGAACAAAAGGTCGAGACAAAAAAAGGGCGTTGCTTCCGAAGAGGCAACGCCCTGAATGCTGTGCGCTCAGTTTACCTGAAATCGTTTCGATTAGAACTCGAAGCGACCGGCGAACTGAATGACACGCGGAGTGCTGACGGTGAACGTGGACCGGCCAAACGTATTGTTGGTGATGATCCCGTCCGGTACGCCGAAGTTCACGCGGTTGAAGATATTGAAGAAGTCCGCGCGAACCGTGAATTTGTAACGCTCAGTAAGCGGAATGCGCTTGATGAGCGAGAAGTCGGTCTTCTGGAAGTCGGGACCGTAGAACTGGTTGCGCCCGACCTGTCCCTGCACGCCGAACGTCGCATTTCCTGTGGGCCGGGTCGGATTGGCGAACATCGTTCTGTCCGGTCCGGTCTGCACGCGCGGATTAGGCGGAAGGGTGGAGGGTGCAACGTTAAGCGGATTTCCCGGGCTGGCGAAATCGGCGCGTTGACTGAAGCCGGAGCCTGCGCTGTCAATACTGCCGAAGATGCCGTAGGGGAGTCCGCTCTGAGCGGTGACGATGCCGGACATTGACCAGTTGCCGAGAATGCGGTCAAGCATATCGTTCTCAAACTTGAGCGGCACATCGTACACGAAGTTGAGAACGAAGCGATGACGCACGTCAAAGCCGGAATTACCACGCTCGGGCCTGCCGAATCCACCCGCAAAGCCTGACGAGTCGCGCGGGAAGGTGCGGGTTGATTCACCCGCGTTACCGACCAGAGGATCGTTGGCGTTGTCAATGGAGTGGCTCCAGGTGTAAGCGGCCTGAATCTGACCCAGGCCCCACTTGGAGTTGGTCAGGGTCTTGGTCACCCTCGTCTGCAAAGCATGATAGGTTGACATACCGACCGAGAGATTCAAGGCCACTTGGAAGAACGCATCGTTGAACCGACCGTTAATGATGTTGGTAGTTCCGCTGGTGCTGATCGTGCCACCGCAGGGCGGGTCATTGGCCGTGCCAGGCGTGGCGGCGGCGACAGCGTTGCAGCGCGGAACGCTGGAGAGCTGGCCGTCAATCACGCGCAACAGGTTGGTGCCCTTCGCGCCGACATAGTCAGCCTCGAAGAGGAACTGATTGCCCAGCTCGCGCTGGAATCCGAAGTTCCATTTCTGCTCATACGGAGTGGCAAACTTCGACTGGAAGATGTTGTTTCCGGGCAGAGCGAAAATCACCGGGAAGATTTCGGCGGTGCTCGGAACTCTGGGGCTGGATTCCAGCGTTGGCGGACGCCCGAACTCCTGGAGCGTGCCGGAGAAGGTTATGTTGAACGGGATCTCAAAGAAATCCTGCTGGAACGGCGGATTGCCGCGAGCGTTGGTAAAGAGGTTACCGAAGACGCGGTCATAGAAGATTCCATAACCACCACGGATAGACATCCTGCCCGGGCCGCCCGTCAGCTTGGAAATGAATCCGCTCTCCCAGCCCGGACTCCAGTTGAATCCGAAGCGCGGAGCGAAGTTGTTAAAGTCGTTGTCCCAGAGACCCTGCGCGTTGCCGGAGTTCTTGCCGACCGGCTGGAAGACGAAGCCGCCCGACGGCTCTCTCTGGCTCGGGTCCTGGTTAACGAGGGTCGAAAGCTGTCCGTTGACTTCAAAGGGAACGCCTTTGAGCTCGTAACGGAGTCCGATGTTGAGCGTGAAGTTCGGTCTGACTCTCCAGGTATCCTGGACGAAGAAGTCAGACTCGCGAACGCGGAAGCCCATGTAGTTCTGGTCAACGCGGTTCCCGTTCTTGTCGAAGAACTGCGACTGTGACTGTAACGCCACCAGGCCGTAAAGGAAGCTCGCGAAGTTCTGAACCGAGCCGCCGAGACCGGTGGTGCCGATGTTGGCACCGGCGTTGGTCCTGAGAATCGGGAAAGCAAACGTTGTCGGGAAGGCCAGGCTGAGCGCTTCGGAACGACCGAAGTTGGTCGCGCTGTTCGAGTAGATCCAGCGCTGCTCGTAGCCGCCCCTGAAAGTGTGGGAGCCGCGAACCCAGGTCAGTTGCTCGTTCATGAACGTCGTACCTGTAAAGCGGTACTGCGTGTCGAAGACGCCCAAAGAGGTGATCGAGCCGGTCCCGAGAGTGAAGCCCTGACCGTTTTCGCCGCCGAACGGTTGAGCAAGGTCAACTCCGTTAGCTGCGAAAGCCTGATTGATTCTGTCCGGAATGATGCAGCTCACGCTGCCATCGCAATCGCCATTAAATCTGGCCTTCGAACGGTTGCCGCCGAAGGTGAAGGAGTTGACTACGTTGGCATTGATATTGGAAACGAGGTTGAGCGAGAGAACCTGACCGCGCTGCGGGCTGCGAATGGCATCCCCAAAGCCCGGGAAGGTATCCGTGCTGGCCGCGAAGACGCCCGTGTTGAACTGGTGGCTTCCCGTCAGAGTGTGCTTCTCATTGATCCGGTAATCAATACGGGCGGCAGTGCTGTCAACGTGGTTGACCGCCAGATAGCTGAACCTGAATGCTTCAAACAGGCCCGGCAGCGGGTCGTTCGCGTGATCGTTGCCCAGCGGGTAAAGGTTGAGCAACGCCAGGATCGCCGGGTTGAGGTCGAGGTTGCCCGCCGTGCCACCGAGGCCGAGGTTCGTACCCGTGCGATTGTTGAAGCCGGTCCGACGAATATCAATGGTTCCGAACCGACCGGCAGCCGAATTCTGTGCCGCGGTCAGGCTGGGGTCGGGAGCGGGCGTCACGAAGATTCCCGTGCGCGACAACGCCGAAGGGACAACACGCGACACCTGGTTGCCGAAGTTGAAGCGGTCGCCTTCGTAGTTGAAGAAGAAGAACATCTTCTCTTTCTTGATCGGGCCGCCGATGGACGCGCCGAACTGCTTGCGTTGCAGCGCATCCGCTTCGCCGGAGACATCGAAGAAGTCACGTGCCGAGAAGCGGTCGGAGCGGTAGTAGATATAGGCGTTGCCGTGAAACTCGTTCGTCCCGTTCTTGGTCGCGACGTTCACGATGGCGCCGGTGTTGCGGCCGAACTCGGCGTTGAAGTTGCCGGTGATGACGCGGAACTCCTGTGTGGCGTCAATGTTCGGGGTCGAGAGACCGCCGGCGATGCCGGGGACTTCCGTATCGTTGTTGTCAACGCCGTCAACCATGAAGTTGTTGTTGCGCTCGCGCGAACCGTTGACGGAGAAACCGCCGAGGCCGCTCTGCGTCTGGACCGTTCCAGGGGCAAGCAGAATCAGCGAGTTCGGGTCGCGATTCAGGAGCGGCAGGTCAACGATCTTCCTGTTGTCGAGAAGCGTCGAGAGCTGCTGGTCGGTTGTGTTGACTTGCGTCTGCGCGTCGCCGCTGGTGACGACGACCGTTTCGGACGCGCCCTGCGGCTGCAACACGACATCAATAGTTGTATTGAACGACACCGAAGTCTTCACCGACTTAAACGTCGTTGTGGCAAAACCCGTGGCAGTGGTTGTCACGGTATATTCGCCGACGGTTACGTTGGGGATGGTGTAAGTCCCGCTGTCACTCGTGACGGCGTTAAACTTTTCGCCTGTCGCGTCGTTCGTGGCCTCGACGGTAGCGCCTGCGACGACGCCGCCGTTCTGGTCAGTCACGGTTCCACTGATGGTTCCCTTCTGGCCCTGGCCGAAGCTGAGGCTTACGGCTCCCATCAGCGCAAACAGGACAAGCAAACCGGTGACTCTTATCATCTGTTTGAACATATTATTCTCCTTCTGGCATTCCCTTGATTGATCCGCAAGCCACATTGCCAGAGATTTGGGATTGTGCTGTAGCTTGAAGATTATGAGGTGCGCTTGCTGCAAGATCAATTTGCATAAGCATGACGGGTTCTACTAAAAAAGACATACTTGCTATCACCTTGCGAACCCTGAACAGCAAAAGCTATTCCAGAGCGGGCGGAGCCCACAACTCGCGCTTTTTCAAGGGACTTAACCATAAAACAGGGCGCGAAATCCGAAATTTCAAATCACCCGTCCAATTTTATGGAATTGCTGCGGTGGGCCAATGCTGCAAGGCGAGGACGCGGCTGCCGTCCCGGTCGGCCCTTCGGCGGCCGTTGACGCGCAGCGCAATTGATTCTCCGGTGAGACTATTTTCCCTGTTTGTCCGGACTTCTCTTGACGACCTCGAACTCGAAATGCAGCTCCTTGCCACGAAAGATATAGGAGAGGTAGAACTCCCAGAACTTGCGCGTGAACCTGAAGGAGGGGTCGCGCTGATCCAGGTTGGCGATGAACTCGAAACCGAGAGCGCGCCAGAGGTTCGCCAGACTGACGTAAATGCGCACGGGCTTCAGCTCGACGTCCGTGTAGAAGGGAAAGAGGCGGCGGTCCTGCATGAAGCAGTTGAAGGAATAGCTGTTGAAGTGATTGCGATGCGTCGGGTCCGTGGGCCAGTCCGGGTTCGTATAATGAGGCGTGACGATTTTGATTCGCCCGCCAGGCTTTGTGATGCGATGGAGCTCCGAGACGAAGGCCATCACGTCCGGCACGTGCTCGATGACGTGACGGCTGATGACCTCGTCGAATTCGTCGTCGTCGAAAGGATACGGGACGACGCCGAGGTCGTGGATGACGTCCGCCGCCGTGCGCGGATTATAGTCAATCCCGATAGCGCCCGGATACTTGTTGCTCCCGCAGCCGACATCCAGGATTTTCTTTCCCCCCGTCTGCGTCGGTTGCTCCGTTTCTGTTTTCGATTGGCCCATAATAGTGGTCGGTGGTCAGTGGCCGGTGGTCAGTTAAAAGCAGAAGCTCAGTGCATCCCGTTCCTTATTTCTCACTGACCACTGACCACCGGCCACTGACCACTGCTAATCATTCGCGCAAACGACTTGAAGTCATGCGCGTAAACGGGGAGCGCCAGTTCGCGTCGCAACTCGTCGAGCCTCATCCCGTCGAGCATGACGGCGTCATCGCTTTTGAGCGACGCACCCGAAATGACGACGAAACGGCCTCGCAACCGTTCGCGCGCCGCCAGATAACATTCTCCGGTGAGCAGCCCCGCGACCGACACGTCGCCGCCGAAATAACGGTTCTCAACTCCGACCACACGAAGCTTCGATTCGAAGCGCGCATTCAAGCGATCAACCATCTTCATCAAAGCGGGCGCGAAGAGTTTGCCGGTCATGATCGTTCCATCAAGCTCGGCTCCGGCGCTGCGGCCGACACGTCGCGCAAGCCTTCTGAAGAGCGCCTCGAATTCGTTACTGAAAGACCGGACCATCCCGATGCCGTCTTCGATCTGCGGGTAATCGCCGTAATGCTTGCGAGAGGGAACGGGGCGACCCGCGCGCAGGTAGATCTCGTCTCCTAAAAAAGCGAAGGTCGTGCCCAAGGTTTGACGAAACTCTCTCTGAAGCAGCTTAACCTCTGCGATTGTGCGGCGACAGAATTCAGGCGTCACGGGAGTGAGCCGCTCGTCCGTGTTGTAGCGCGTCAGCCCCAGCGGGACAATCGCCACGCTTTTCACTTTCGGGTGCAGCGCCGCGAGGTCTCTGACGGTGCGCTCCAAAATCGCACGGTCGTTTATCTCCGGGCATAAGACGACCTGAGCGTGAATCTCAATCCCGGCTTCCAGCATGCGCCGCATCTTCGCAGAGATGTCTGCGCGCCTGCGGTCTATCCCGAGCAGATGAGCGCGCACGTCCAGATCGGTCGCGTGCACGGAGACGTACTGTGGGGTGAGCCGCTGCTCGATGATGCGGCTCATCTCGTCCTCTGTAATCGAGGTCAGCGTCGTGTAGTTGCCGTAGAGAAACGAGAGGCGGATATCTTCGTCGCGGATGAAGAGGGACGGGCGTGCGGTTTCAGGGTTTCCTTTACAGAAGCAGAAGATGCATTCGTTGGCGCACTGGCGCGGCACGATCTGCTCAAATCCCAGACCGAAATCTTCGCCCTCCTCGCGCTCAATATCCAGCTCCCACTCTTCGCCGCTTCTTTTGCGGACTTCAAGCACGAGTTCCGTCTCGCCGCCCGTCTGAAAACGGAAATCCAGATAGTCGCGGACCACCCGCCCGTTGACTTTGACGATGCGGTCTCCCGCCTCCAATTCCAGCTCGGCGGCCAGGCTCGCGGGCGCGACCTCCGTAATCTCGACGCCCCGGCGTCTAATCTGTGTGACGGCTGGGGCGACTGCAAACTCGTACATTAAAACCTCTAAACTCTATCCGATTTCCAAAGGCGAATATCCCGAACGGCCCCGAAATCTTACTTCGACCCGCATTGTCTTCGACCACTCTTTGGGAGGAGGCCGGGCGAAAACGTCAGTATAACAAAGTCACTTTGTTTTGTTGAGTTGGGGGGCCGGGGCTGGAACTCCGGAGGGACAAGCGAGAGATAAACGGGTGATAAGATTGCCGTGGCATAATGCCGCAGGCGGTGCTGCACTTTGACTGACCGGCTCTTCAATTTGACCGCTATTGACAGGTCAGCTTGAATCAGATTAATCTCTTTTCGGGCCACGTGAGTTGCCCGTCTCTCTCCTAAAAAATATTCTCCCAAACACGAAATAGTCTCTTTCCGGCTAAAAAGCCGCAGTTTATCCGGCCAGAAGCTATAGCTCGGGCCATCCCGTCCGTACCCTTTCCGAAGCCAGCGGCGTGAAGAGGCACGCCGCTTGCCATAAGGCCAGCGGGATTGCGGCACCGGAATCCCTCTCCAGCAAGCGAGGTCAGACCAGCCAGAGTGATGAATACTCCCAACGAAAACGCCACCGCCAGCACCGCCCCGCTCAATGGTCCCACCGCACAGATGCGCCCTGCTCGCGGCACAATTCTGCTCGTCGAAGACGACCGCTCGATCCGCCGTTACCTTGAAGTGATGTTGCAGCGCGCCGGCTACAACGTGGTCGTGGCCGCCGACGGCCTGGAGGCTATGAAAGCCGCGCTCACATCAACAGTTGACGCCGTCGTGACTGACGCGATCATGCCGCATTTGAACGGCTATGAGTTCTGCCGCTTCCTGCGCCATCATCCGAAGCTTTCCAATCTCCCGGTCATTCTTCTGAGCGGGTTCGAGCGCGCCGACGCGGCGCAGGAGGCCAACGACCGGCCCGACGTCTATCTGGCCAAGCCCGTCCGCCCCGACGAACTCACAGGCTGCCTGGCGAGATTGCTGCTGAAAGCAGCGTAAGCGAAGGCAAAAGTAAAAAGGTAAAAGGCAAAAGGAAAGACAAGAGACTCGCTCTCACGTTTTTCCTTTTGCCTTTTTACTTTTGCCTTTTGCCTTCTTACGCCGTTGTCGTCGCGCCCGTGCCGTTGAGCATTTCGTCGAGCGGCGTGTATTCGAGCCCCTGCGCGACGGCGACCGCCTCGTAGGTGAGACGCCCCGCGTAGGTGTTGACGCCCTCCTTCAATCCGGGGTCGCTGGTGATGGCGTGCATGAAACCTTTATTCGCCAGTTTCAAAGCGTGAGGCAAAGTCGCGTTCGTCAGAGCGAACGTGGAAGTGCGCGGCACGGCGCCGGGCATGTTGGCCACACAGTAGTGAAGCACATCTTCGACGTAGTAAGTCGGGTTCGAGTGTGTCGTCGGATGCGTCGTCTCGATGCAGCCGCCCTGGTCAACCGCGACGTCAACGATGACCGCGCCCTTAGGGACGTCCTTGAGCATGCTGCGCGTGACGAGTTTCGGCGCAGCCGCACCGGGGACGAGCACCGCGCCGACTATCAGGTCGGCTTGTGAGATCGCGTCGTGAATCATGTAGGCGGAGGAGGCGAGCGTCGAGACTTTCGAGAGGAAGATGTCGTCGAGTTCGCGCAGCCGGTCCAGATTGTTGTCAATGATCGTGACCTGCGCCCCCATGCCGACGGCAATCTTGGCCGCGTTCGTGCCGACGACGCCGCCGCCGATAATGACGACCCGCGCGGCCGGGACGCCGGGGACGCCGCCCAAAAGGATGCCGCGCCCGCCGTTCATTTTCTCCAGGTAGGTCGCGCCGACCTGAATCGCCATCCGCCCGGCGACTTCGGACATGGGCGTCAGAAGCGGTAAGGTCCCACGCCGGTCCGTGATCGTCTCGTAGGCGACACCCGTGACTTTGCGCTCCAGGAGTTGCTTGGTGAGTTCATGATCCGGCGCCAGATGCAGGTAAGTGAAAAGCAACTGGCCTTCGCGCATCCGCGGGTATTCCGGCGCAATTGGCTCTTTCACTTTGACGATCATCTCGCCTTCGCCCCAGACGTCATCCGGCGTCTCCAGAATGGTCGCGCCCGCGCGCTCGTACAGATCATTCTCGAAACCAGAGCCCTCGCCCGCGTCGCGCTCGACCACAACCCGGTGCCCGGCGTCCGTCAAGGCCCTCGCGCCCGCGGGCGTGAGGCCGACGCGATACTCGTTGTCTTTGATCTCTTTCGGCAGTCCAACAATCACTGTTGTTTCTCCAATCAGTCGGGAAGAGTTGAGCCTGAATGTCCTTTGATAGTTTGTGCCAGCGAACCTTGCTGCGGCTTTTTCACAACGGTAATCTGCATAGATCACAGTTTGTTGAAGTGCTCAGTGTACCTCATCAGCGTGTTCCCATAGGCAGTAATTCTTCTTGGGCTTCGCTGGGATGTAGCATTAAGTACTCGCGCACTTCTAGATTCATGCGATCAATTTCGGCTAGGAAGCCACCTGCCGATGCTTTGTAATTAGCAGGATTGGTTTCGGTCTTACGTAAATTAGCGACTATTCTGTGGAAATACTGAATGCGCTCCAGCATTGCCTGTAATTCCAGATCATTTTTAATCACGGCCTATTACCTCGACTATCCCGCGCTTGGTCAGGTCCCGCTTGATTTGCCAATGCCCAATCATCTCATCTTCGCTATCCAGAATTGATAAGCGTCGAACCCAGAAGATACTGGCTCCAATGCTGTGTTCCGTCGTTAAATGCTCAAAGAGTATGGAGATTTCACCAGACGTTTGATCTTTATCAAACGCATTATCCATCAACAGGAAAATATCCACATCATTCGGATTCAACTTTGCAGTTACAAAAGACCCATACACGATGAATCTGGCGACGTGTCCTGTGCTGTGTGCTAAGTCATAAATGCGAAGCAGTCTCTCAGCTACATGCCGCCTCTGTACAGTGCTTCTACCGAAATGCTCAATCACTTCGGCAAGGGTAGCCTGATGAATTCCGACAGGCAAGTCGCCATACTCGTTGAACTCAGGCCACTCTTTCATAGCCTGCGTCAATCCGCGCTGTCTTCCAGATCAATCTGCGCCCTTTGCAGCTTGCCGCTGTAGTCAACGTAGATGGACTTCCACTCGGTGAAGATGTCCAGGACCTGTGTGCCCGCCTCGCGGTGCCCGTTGCCGGTGGCTTTCGTGCCGCCGAACGGCAGGTGGACCTCCGCGCCGATGGTCGAAGAGTTGACGTAGAAGATGCCCGTGTACATCTCGTTCATCGCATGGAAAGCGCGATTCACGTCCTGCGTGTAGATGGCTGCCGACAATCCGTAGCGCACGTTGTTGGCGATCTCGACGGCCTCGTCGAGCGAGTTGGTCGGGATGACGGCCGTCACGGGTCCGAAGATTTCTTCCTGCGCGATGCGCATCTCCGGCGCGACGTCCGTGAAGACAGTCGGCTCGATGAAGTAACCGTTCGCGTGCTCGCCCTTCGTCAGGCGTTTGCCCCCGCAGGCGAGCGTCGCCCCGTCTTCGCGCTCTCCGACTTCGACGTAGCCCATGATCTTGTGGACCGCGTCGGCGTTAATCACAGGGCCCATCTCCGTCCTCGGGTCCGCGCCGTTTCCGACGCGCAAACTTCTGGCGCGCTCCACGAGTTTCTTCGAGAACTGCTTGTAAACTTTTTTGTGAACGACGATGCGTGACGAGGCCGTGCATCGTTGCCCGGAAGTCCCGAATGCGCCCCAGACAGCGCCCTCGACAGCGAGGTCAATGTCCGCGTCATCCATCACGATGATGACGTTCTTGCCGCCCATCTCCAGCGAGCAGATGGCGTTGCGCTCGGCGCAGGCGGAGGCGACGATGCGTCCCGTTTCGGTCGAGCCCGTGAACGAGATCAGGCGAAGCGCCGGATGGTTCGTTACGCTTGCCCCGGCGGTCTCGCCGTAGCCCGTCACAAGGTTGACGACGCCCGGCGGAACTCCAGCCTCTTCGCACGCCTTGACGAGATTGTAGGTCGAGAGCGGAGTATCTTCGGCGGGCTTGATGACGACCGTGTTGCCGCAGACGAGCGCGGGAATCAGTTTCCATGACGGAATCGCCATCGGAAAGTTCCAGGGCGTAATCAGCCCGCAGAGGCCCACGGGCTGACGCACGCACATGGCGAACTTGTCAGGCATCTCGGCGGGCGTCGTGAAGCCGTGAAGGCGACGACCTTCGCCTGCGGTGTAGAAGGTGCAGTCAATTGCCTCCTGAACGTCGCCGCCCGTCTCCTTCAGCACCTTTCCCATCTCGCGCGTCATCTCGGCGCTGAACCGCTCTTTGTTGCGTATCAGAATCTCGCCCAGGCGGAAGAGAATTTCGGCGCGGCGCGGCGCGGGCGTGTGCCGCCAGCGGTCAAAGGCCCCGCGGGCCGCCTCGACCGCCCTGTCAACATCTTCTTTCGTCGAGACGGGAAAGCGGCCAATTGAATCGCGCGTGTCCGCCGGGTTCAGATTCTCGAACCATTCCCCGCTCGCACTCTCGACCCACTGGCCGCCGATGTAGTTGTGATAAGTTTTCGTCCCCGCGCGTGACGCCGGAGCGCTCTTGCGCCCGTTTTTCTTTCTATCTTTACTAAGAGCTTTTTTCGCTTGTGCCATAAAAAGAGTCTGGAGTCTGGAGTCTGGAGTCCGGAGTCAGAAGCCAAGCTTTAGACTCCGGACTCCAGACTCCAGACTCCAGACTACTTTATTGGTAAGTGAATTGCACCACCCTCTGGATGATGCGGCCCGCGTCTTTGTCGTAGCGCGCGACGTTCAGGACCACGGCGTCGCCGGGCTTGAGAGCATTGACGATCCGCTCAAACTCTTCGAGGGTCGTCACGGGCGTGCGATTGATACGCAGGACCACGTCGCCCTCCGTCAGCGTGCGCGGACGCGCGTCGGCGATGATGCCGTTCGGGTCTATGTCCTTGACGTAGAGACCACGCACGCCAGTCAGCTTCCGCTCGGTCGCCAGCTGCGGAGTCAACTCCTGTAGCGTGATGCCCAGCTTGACGCGGTTAACTTCCGGCTGAGTCTTCTCTTTGGGTGGCGTCAGCGGCTCATCGTCGTCGCGCGGCGCGAGCGACGAGGGACGCTCGCCGATTGTAACGTTCGCCGTGCGGCGCTCCAGCTTGCCGTTAACGTCACGCATGTAGGTCAGCGCGACCGTCTGCCCGACGCCCGTGCTCGCAACCTTGTTGATTAAATCCTGCGCGCTGATGACGGGCTGGCCGTTGTATTCAACGATGATGTCGTTGGCCTCAATCCCGGCTTTGCCCGCAGGCCCCTGCTGGTCGCGCACGTCCGTCACGATTGCGCCTTTGGTGTCGGGGAGACCATAGACGCGCGCAAACTCGGGCCTCACGGAATCCAGATAGATTCCCAAGTACCCGCGCCGGACCTTGCCCGCGGCGATGATCTGCTGGTAGACGAAGCTCGCCTCGTTCGAGGGCAGGGCGAAGCCGATGCCGTTGTAATCCCCCGTCGAGGTGGCGATCTGCGAGTTGATGCCGATGACTTCGCCGCGCATGTTGACTAATGGGCCGCCCGAATTGCCGCGGTTGATTGCGGCGTCCGTCTGTAAGAACTGCTGGAAGCTCGTGAAGGGCGCGGCCTGCCGCTCCTTTTTAGAGATGATTCCGGCCGTCACTGTCTGATCCAGGCCGAAGGGCGAGCCGATTGCCAGCACCCAGTCACCGACCTCCACCTGGTCCGAATTGCCCAGTTTCACTGTCGGCAGATCACGCGGGGCCTCAATCTTGATCACCGCCACGTCCGTCTCCTCGTCTATGCCTTTGACGACTCCGCGGAACTCTTCACCGGATTGGAGGCGCACTGTGATGCGCGTCGCGCCCTGCACGACGTGCTGGTTGGTTAGAATGTAACCCTTCGGGTCAACGATGAATCCGCTCCCCACCCCGCGCGCGGGGCGGCGCACCTGGCGGCGCAGCATATCCAGCAAGGGATTGTTCGCGCCCGGGTCGTCCTTATCGTCATCGCGCTCGGCCAATTCCGGCGCGGCCGTCACGGTATCAATGTTGACCACCGCGGGCTCGACGCGCCTCGCGATTTCGGCAAACGAAGCCGAAAGAGCTTCCGGGGCGCGCGCGGCGGCCTGCAGATCATTCTGCGCGACGGCTGGGCGGCCCGACAACATCGCTCCGATGCCGATGCCCACCATCAGGCACGCCACGGCCAGCGCCACGATCCAGACACGCAGCTTACGCAAGATAGTTCGTTCCGAATTGTCTATCTGATCTTTAGGAAGGTTGTACATCACACATCACCTCTGGAGAAAACCGAAGAGACTCAAGCTCAACGCTACTGTGCCGAACTCGTCAAGCACAGAAAAGTAAGGAGCCAAGTATAACGAAACGTCCCGCGCAAAGGAAGTGTCAGTAGAAAGTTGGCAGTTGACAGCGGGCAGTTGGCAGTAAGCTTTAGCTGAATGAGGCAGGGGTTATCAATTAAGCGCTCACCTCATCATCCCTGACCCACTGCCTACTGCCTTGTGCCTTCTGCCTACTGCTCTTCACGGTCTGAGCAGAACTTTGATGACGCCTGGCTGCGTGGCGCGTTGCATGGCATGGACGCCGTCGGCCAGCCCGTACTCTTCGCTGATTAAACTCTCCACGTCCACCGCGCCCTTTTCGAGCAGCCCGAGCGCGGGCGCGAAACGACCGCAGCGGGAGCCCACGACGCTGATCTCGTCAACGACTATGCGCGCCGCGTCCACTTCGGTCGTCCCCTTAAAAGTTGACTTGAGGACGAGCACGCCGCGCGGTCGCAGCAGATCGAGCGCCAGGGCGAACCCCTTTTCGGAACCGGAAGCCTCGACCACGACGTCAAACGCGCGCGCGCGCGCCACAGCCTCGCCGGGCATTATTGTTTCGATGCCTCTTTGAGAGGCGATGCGCAACTTCTCCTCGTGCTTGCCGACGAGAAGCACGGAGGCTCCCGTGAGCGCGAGCGCCTGCGCGCAGAGCAGCCCCAGTTTCCCGTCGCCGACGACTGCGACTCGTGTCTCCTCGGTCACCTTCACGCGCTCTGTAATTCCCAGAGCGGCTGCGAGCGGCTCCGCAAACACTGCCCGCTCGTCCGGCACCTCTTCGGGGACCGGCAGCAGGTTGACGACCGGCAGGCGCAGGAACTCCGCGTGTGCCCCGTCGCGCCCATGAATGCCGAGCACCGTTCGGTCCGGGCAATGACGCGGGTCTCCCTTCAGACAAAGAGCGCAGCGCCCGCAGCCCGCATTGATCTCGCCGACTACGCGCCGTCCGACAAGCGCCGCGTCGGGCGCGCTTTCGACCACGCCGACAAATTCGTGCCCGATGGTCCCCTCGAATCCGGCGTACCCGCGCACGATCTCAATGTCCGTATTACAAATCCCGCTCAACGTCACGCGCACCAAAGCCTCCCCCGCGCCTTGCGGCTTCGGAATCTCCGCGACAGTCAACCGCTCGTGTTCGTAGCGTAGAGCTCTCATAAGGGGGTCAGGGGTCAGGGGTCGGGGGCCAGTGCGGGCCCTTTTGATTCCGGCCCCCGACCCCTGATCCCCAGCCCCCGCTTTAATATCTTCCGGTCCGCGTGTACATGTTGTCGGCGCTCAGGACCACTATCTGCTGGCGACCGGAGATGTTAAGAGGCAGGCGCCATTCGGCGTTCCTCGCTCCGGAAAGAATCGCGTAGAGCCACCATTTGCCGTGGCCGACGACGACGGTCACCTGCCCACGCTCGTCGAGCCGCGCATTGACGGGCGCGCGCCCCTGCATGCGAATGCGCTCTTTGAGGAAATCGTCAAACCGCTTTCCGGGGAGACGCTCGGAGTCGAACTCGCGCTGCACAGCCCAGACATCAACGGGGTAAAGCTGTATGGGGATGTTCACGGCCGCGTTCTCATCTCTGTGGGATGGCCGCAAGACGATCTGCAAAGCGGTTTCGCCAGCCGCTTTGCCGGACGCTTCGATGCCGCCGCGCGGCAGCTTGCGGTAGATGTTCCAGACCGCGAAGACGAGCGCGGCCAGAAGCAGCACACGCAGCAGCATCGTCACCAGGTTGTAAGCGAGGCTCTCTCTTTTCAATGAGATTACCGTTTTTGTGGGATTTGGACTAACTCAAAAGATTTTGCGCGCGGAGCGCGCCCTCAAGCTCTTCATCACTCGGCACTGAGAGCACATGCTCTCCGATTTTCACCGTCGGCTTACGCTCTCTCCCGTCATTCTGCCTTTTCACCCAGTCGGCAGCCTGCTCGTTCTCTTCAATGTTGACGTAATCGTAATCCACGCCGAGCTTCTCCAGAAACTCGCGCGTCCCCTTAGTGTCCTCGCACCAGTCCGCGCCGTAAACCTTCACCTGCCCCATTCGGTCCTACCTTTAACTGTCGGATTCCTACCCATAATAGCGAAGAGAGCGGCCTTTGTGTAAGAATACTGAATGAATTATCCACGAAGCCACACGAAATATCACGAAAAGAGGCTTTGACCTTCGTGATATTTCGTGTGGCTTCGTGGATGGTAAACTCCCTTTGTCCCTGGCCGCGTGGAATCTGATGGCGAAACTCACCGCACAACAATTGGAGCAATACAGGCGCGACGGCTTTCTGGTCATCGAAGGCTTTGCCGACGAGAAAGCTTGCGACGCCCTGCGGGAGAGGGCGCGCCAGCTCGTAGAGGAGTTCGACCCGTCGGGCGTGCGTTCGATCTTCTCGACGCGCGAGCAGACGCGCACGAGCGACGACTACTTCCTCGGCTCCGGCGATAAGATTCGCTTCTTCTTCGAGGAGGAGGCTTTCGATCCTGAAGGACGTTTGCGCCAGACGAAGGAGCGTTCGATTAACAAGATGGGCCACGCGATGCACGACCTGGACCCAGTCTTCAATGATTTCTCAAGAGCGCCCGCGGTGGCCTCGCTCGTCTCCGATCTGGGTTTTACGGAGCCGCTGCTCATCCAATCCATGTACGTCTTCAAGCAGCCGAACATCGGCGGCGAAGTGACCTGCCATCAGGATGCGACCTTTCTCTACACGGACCCCACGAGCGTCGTCGGCCTCTGGTTCGCGCTCGAAGACGCGACGCGTGAGAATGGCTGCCTGTGGGCGATTCCAGGCGGGCACAAAGTTGGGCTCAAATCCCGTTTCCGGCGCGCTCACGGGGGCGGCACACGCTTTGAAACTCTGGACGAAAACCCGTGGCCGCTCCGCGAACTCGTCCCGCTCGAAGTCGAGAAGGGCGCGCTCATCCTTCTCGACGGACTGCTCCCGCACATGAGCCACCCGAACCGCTCGCGAAAATCGCGCCACGCCTACACGCTCCACGTCATCGAAGGCTCTTGCCGTTACCCGGAGGACAACTGGCTGCAACGAGCGCCCGCTTTGCCCGCACGCGGCTTTGAATAAGAGACTTCGATAAAGGGGGACGAAAGAGCGAATCTGTCCACGAATTCACACGAAAGGACACAAAACCGGTAAATCTTTTCGTATCGTTTCGTGTGATTTAGTGGATCATTTATTCGCCTGCAATCCCTGACAGTTAGTTATTGACAGCCGTCATCCCTGGGTATAAAAGACCCATATCGTAACTGTCCGCACTCTTTCAACGGAGAAACCGCCATGAGAAAAAAGCTGCTCGCCGCATTTTTCGTTCTGATAGTTATCAACTTTAGTTACGGCTCGCAGGATGCTGCGAACTGGGTAAAGTACACTTCCACAGAGGGGCGCTTCAGCGTCCTGTTGCCGAGTCAGCCGAAGCTGATGACACAGCCGGCGACGACGTTTACCGGCGAGACGATCACTCAACATGCTGTTTACTTTGAAGAGGCAAATAGCCTCTACATGATCGGGTATTTCGATAAACCGGCGGGGATGACCTACTCGCTCGACGTAGGCCAAGACGCCTTTGTTAAATCCAACAGCGGCACTCTGCTGAGCCAGAAGAACATCACTCTGGACGGTCATCCCGGGCGCGACCTGCTTGTTTCGTCGAAGAGCGCAGCAGGGGAGATCATCACGCACGCCTGGATCATTGATGCCGGAAACATCATCTATTCGCTTCAATATATCTACCTGAAATCGGCCAACCCGGCGCTCGTCTCAAAAAATGACGCTAAATATTTTGACTCCTTCAAAATTACCGGGAATAAGTAGCTTCAGAGAGGGCGCGGCCTCGTCTTTCACTCTTATCAATTAATTCTCCGTCGTCACTTCGTGATTTCTAAGGCGTGGTGAAGAACGATCCACGAATTAACACGAAGCCACACGAAAATAGTGCCCCGGCCTTTCGTGTGGCTTCGTGTCGTTTCGTGGACCGCTCTCCCGCTATTGAGGATGATATAGCCCACAGTTCTTATCACCTCTCTCTTGCAAAAAGCACCGAGCCTGTGTAGGCTACAGGAACTATGAAGGTGATACCCATGCTCAAGGTCCGTTAACTCGACCGAGTAAGCGAGAAGCTTAACAGCGCCTTCCACACACGTTCCCGCAAAGCGGAACCTTTGGTGGAGACCGACCGGTGCGCCCTCTACGGGTGCGTCATCCTGCGCTCTCGATCCTCTTACTTCGGTCTCTCCGTTCATCCCCAATCCATCAGAATCGTTTTCTCTACAGTGTGCTCCGGCGCACGGGAGGTTTTGCCATGACACATCCGGCCATAATGGTGCGCGACCTGCGGAAGAGTTTCCGCAAGCGCAAGGGACTGTTCAGACCGAAAGTCTCTGAAGAATGGGCGCTCGATGGCGTCTCATTCGAGGTGGCGCGTGGCGAGACCTACGGGCTCCTGGGGCCGAACGGTTCGGGCAAGTCAACGCTGATCCGCATTCTCTCCACACTTCTCATCGCCGACGGGGGCGAGGTGCGTCTTCTGGGCAAGCGTCTGCCGGAGGAGCAGGACGAGGTGCGCCGACTCATCGGGCGCGTCAGCGTGGACGCGGCTTTCTACAAAAAACTCTCCGCCCGCGAGAACCTGCTCTACACGGCCCTGCTCTACGGGCTGAAGCCGGAAAAAGCGGAAAAGGAGGCGATGGAGGTTCTCGAACAACTGGGGATGGAGGAGAAAAAGTTCTCCGCCCCGCTGGAAGAGATGAGCCGCGGCATGCAGCAGAAGATCAGCCTCTTAAACTCGGCTTATACTATCTATAAGGCTGCTATTGCCCGACATCTGCTGCTACAACGACTGCATCTACTACACGGAACTGCTGAGATTTCTGAATACCCTTCAGATTTGATAAAGCAATCAAACGGACTTTCTCCAAAATGCTTTACAAATAAAGCCTCCGTTTCCATAGACAAGGAATGTTCACTGGTATTAGTTGAAATTGCTTCGTCAGCCTCATCTGGATAGTGATGTAAGTAGTAGCCAAATAAAAGGCTACAATCCTCAATATACTTCTTAGTATGAAGAATATGGGTGTGCCAAAATGTATCAATATCTCTAGTTGGAACCAGCTGCTGTGTAGGATACTTAAAGGCAAGGAACAAAAATCTTCGATACCAAGTTTCTACACTATGAGCTTTTTCCAGAGACCATTTAGGCCCATTGTCTTTTGTAGTAACTGCAAATAGAACGCTTTGCAGATTCAGGCGCTCAAGTGACCTCTCAAATGTTTGATCGTTAGTAAGCATTTTTCCTCCAATCAATGTTTATATAACTCGCCTTCGAATACGCACTCCTCATGAGTGATTATTACATTCATTTTGGGCCTGAAGAAGCGTCGAGTAATTTCACATTTCCACTGATACCGTTTAGGCATCAAAGATTCGGCGGCACTCATACCCTCTTCCTCTACTAGAGGAACATGAGCTTTTCTTTGAAAGATAGGCCTCCAACATGGATGCCAGAAGAACCATTTTTCATCAGGATATTTCTCTAGCTTATCAACGCCCCGAACCGTCACCGTACCGCAGGCAAGCCTTCTCCGTTCATAGTATAAAAGCGCACTGTTATTACGATCTTTATGCTTCACGACAAGAAGAGTACATTCGATTATATATTCCTTATCATCTTTTACTATCAAATTCCCTTTCCATAAACCTTGTAAGAAATCCTTGAGAATCATTTTACTCTTCAACCAGATGATCAGCACAATCCCATTGAATGCAAAGGAAGCATATCGGAGATATTGGAGGTATTCCAGATATTTCATCTGCTTATCCTCATAAGCGCCTAATTTCTGATTAAGTCGCGCCATGCAGTATTACATGCGTAATGTATAGTGTTATGCTGCATCATGCCACTTGATTACGCTTTGCGCAGCTTTCACAAGAGTTCGCAGAACAGGATAATAAAAGTGCATCGAGCAGGACGGCAAGACGAAGTCAATTTATCCTTTCACCTTCTCTTCGCCCCTGCTTTTCGACCGACTGCGTTTGAGCTTTGTAAAGCTGCTTGCGCCTGTACATCGCTCCGTCGGCCTGTTCGATGGCGCGCTCCAGTTCCGTCATCGCCATGAAGCAGCAGAGGCCGTGAGAGACAGAGATGCGGACCGGCGCTTTGACGCCGTGCAGAGTAGTTTCCGCGAGCGTCTTGTTGAGCGTGTCCAGGCGCTTCTGTGCCTCCGTCTCGGGCATTCCAAACATGAGCAGGAGAAATTCGTCGCCGCCCCAGCGAAAGAGCATGTCGTCGGCGCGGATGAGCGAGCGGACGGCGCGCGCTACGGACCTGATCGCCATGTCGCCCACGGCGTGCCCGAGCGTGTCGTTGATCGGCTTCAGATTGTTGATGTCAATCACGGCCACGCACCCGGTCGCCGCCACGTCCGCGCCCGCCTGGCTCTTGCTCAGCAGTGAATGAAACGCGTGGCGGTTCAGGGCTTCCGTCAAGGGGTCCACGCGCGCGATGAATTCCAGGCGGTCGCGCGCGTCCGTCAACTCGCGATTGGCGACCTCGACCTCGCGGCGCATCCCTTCCATCAGGACCATCATCGTCCCGAAGCCGAGCAGGATTTCGAGAATCAGATCGAAGATAGAGGTGTATTGCAGGTAGCCCTGCGGGACATGGAAGCCCCAGGCCCCTTCATATGAGCCGAAGACGGGCACGTAGTGCAGGAAATCGAGCGCGAGCAGCACGAGCGCGACCGTCATCACGCGCACGCCCGGGGTCGTCTGCCTCAATTTTCGCGCGGGCCTGAGCGCGAGAAACGATGCCGTGAAAAAACCTGACATCAGAAGCGCCTGCACGATGAAGAGCAGGTTGAAGTCGTCGGAAACGTGCGGGAGGACGAGCGCGATCAGCGCGAATGGAATCAACAGGAAGAGGTGTTTGCGCTCAAGCTCTTCACCGGTCGCGTGGCTGTGGCAGCCCGCCACGAACATGAAGCCGAAGAGATATTCGCCGAGAAAGTAGAGCGTATAAAAAATCTTGTGAAACGGCGCGGCCTGGTGGAAACCTATGTAGAGGCTCGCGAGCGCAATCGTCAGGCAAGACCAGGCGATAGTCCAGTACCTCATCGGAGCGGACTGGATCGAGCGCATCATGAAGAAGGAGAGCAAGGTGACCAGCAGGATGCCGACACATTGAATCGCCAAACCGACATTCGAGTCCATTTTTCAAACCACGCTTTCCGAAGAAACGAAGACAGGAAACCAGAGCCGAAGACGTCAGAGGATTTGTAAGGTTGCCGACTGAGCGCGGGCATCCGCGCCCGACACGCCGTAAAATATTTTAGTCGAATTCAAAAGTGCGCGCCAGAGTTTTATCGGATTGTTTTTGAGGAGCTGTTTTGAAACTTCCTGTGCGCCAGAGGCGCATCAAGAAGGTAGCCAGACGTGCAACGTCTGGGGACGATCCATGCGCCATCATCCGCGCATTGAAGATGCGCAGAGAACCGCTGACGACAGACAGGCTTGGCGCGTCTTCAACGCGCCGATTTATTACCGCGCATGTTCCAGGCGTTGCACGCCTGGCCACCTTCTGTCAGCCGCTTGCGCGGCGAACAGGAATTTTCAAACTGCTTCTAAAGAGAAAACCGTGACTTTATACAGCTCTTATATTTTGCCCTTTCGGGACAATAACCTGTTGTCCGCTTGCTGCCCGCGCCGCGATTTACTAAGCTTCATGGTGTTGATGGCAAACGCGAGGCGAAATCTCTTGACCGATTCCCTGTCGGATAAATTCAAAGACGAGTGCGGCGTCTTCGGCATCTACGGACACCCGGAGGCTGCGCGCCTTACTTACCTGGGGCTCTACGCCTTGCAACATCGCGGGCAGGAGTCCTGCGGCATCGTCTCTTCGGACGGCGCGGAGTTGCGTAGTGAGCGCGCGATGGGCCTCGTCTCGGACGTCTTCAATCAGGCCCGCCTTGACGGACTGCCGGGCGCGAGCGCCATCGGACACGTGCGCTACTCCACGGCCGGAGAAGTCTCGATACGCGAGGCACAACCTTTCCTGGTCGCCTGCCAGCACGGACAGGTCGCCGTCTGTCACAACGGCAATTTGCCTTTTGCCACGGAAGAGAGAAAAAGACTGGAACGCGAAGGGGCGATCTTCTCTTCGACTTCCGATACGGAAGTCATCCTGCACGGAGTTGCGCGCTCCAGAGCGGCTTCGATCATCGAAGCCATCCCGGAAGTCCTGCGCGAGACGGAGGGCGCGTTCTCGATGCTCTTTCTGACGCCAAAAGCCCTGGTCGCCATACGCGATTCGCGCGGCTTTCGCCCGTTGGCGCTGGGACGCCTGGGCGACGTCTGGGTCGTCGCCTCGGAGACCTGCGCCTTCGATCTGATTGACGCGCAGTATGTGCGCGACGTCGAGCCCGGCGAGATGATCACGATTGATGAGAGCGGGCTCCATTCGTCGCGACCTCTGCCCCCCCTCCCGCATTCAATGTGCATCTTCGAGCATGTCTATTTCGCGCGGCCCGACTCGCTGATTTTCGGCCAGTCGGTCAACGAGTCGCGCCACAAGATGGGTAAGCGCCTGGCCTTGGAGCATCCGGCTGAAGCAGACATCGTCGTGCCCGTGCCGGACTCCGGCGTGGCGGCGGCAATCGGCTACGCGGCGCAGAGCGGCATCAACTACCGTCAGGGCCTGGTCCGCAACCACTACGTCGGGCGCACCTTCATCGAGCCGAAGCAATCAATCCGCTCCTTCGGCGTCCGCATCAAGCTCAACCCGGTGCGCGATCTGATTGACGGGCGTCGTGTTGTCCTGATTGACGATTCGATTGTGCGCGGGACGACTTCGAAGAAGATCGTGCGGATGGTCAGGGAGGCAGGGGCGCGCGAAGTTCACATGCGTATCAGTTGCCCGCCGACCATCTCGCCCTGCTTTTACGGCGTGGACACGCCCTACAAGACGGACCTGATAGCCGCGCAGATGAATCTTGAAGATATTCGCCGCTTCATAGAGGCGGACTCGCTCGGCTATCTCTCGCTCGAAGGGATGCTCGAAGCCACCGGCATCAGTCCGGACTCGTCGTGCGTCGCCTGCTGGACCTGCCGGTATCCGACGCGCATCACGAAAGAAGCCGAAACGCAGTGGGCGCGCGAGCACGAGCCTGTGCCTTCGGACAACGTCCTGGTGGAGGACGAAAACGAGGCTGCTATCAAATGAGACCTGAGAGAAGCCCGCAAGAGCCTTCCCCGCAAAGATCGCTGGCGCGAAACCGGCGCTACATTCTCATCGGCCTCGCCATCCTCGGCGTAGTTCTCGTCATCGGGGGCATCCTTCTCTACAGACAATGGAGGCAGGAAGCGCCGAAGGAGGAGACGACCGAGAGGGCGCTCCCGCCGCCGGGCGATGAGCTTCAGGTCCATGTTCTGAACGTCGGGCAGGGCGACTCGATCCTAATCATCGCGCCCGGCGGCAAATCCGTTCTGGTTGACGCGGGCACCCCCGGCAGCGGACGCGACGTGCTGGCGGCGATGGAGCGCTACGGCGTGAAACAGATTGACCTGATGGTCACCACGCACGCCCACGCGGACCACATCGGCGGCGCCGCCGATGTCTTGCGCGCCGTGAAAGTGAGCGCCGTGCTGGACAGTCGCGTGCCGAACACGACGAAGACCTACGAGGATTTTCTCGAAGCCATCAACCAGACCGGCGCGCGATATATTCCGGCCTCGCCCGGACAGAAGTTCGACCTCGGCGGGAACGCGACGCTCACGGTCCTGGCCCCGATTCAGCCCTTCTTCACCAAAAACCAGTTGCGCTCGGGCGCTAACGAGCCGAACGCCAATTCGGTGGTCACGCGCCTGGACTACGGAGACTTCTCCATGCTCCTGACAGGCGACGCGGAGGCCGAGACTGAAGCGCGCCTTCTCGACGCGGGGGCAAATATCAAGGCCAGAGTGCTCAAGGTCGGCCATCACGGCTCGCGCTACGCCTCTTCGGAAAAATTCCTCAGTCAGGGCGGGTTCGAGGTGGCCATCATCTCCGACGGCGCGAACAATCGCTACGGACACCCCAGCCAGGAAGCGCTCGACCGCATACGCAAGCTGAACATCAAACTGTACCGCACGGACCTTGAGGGTGAGATTACAATCGTCACGCGCGGGTCCGGCTACGAAGTCAGGACCGAGCACCCAGCGTCCGGCGATTCGTGGACGGGACGCAGGCCGCCGAAACAGGGGACGACGCGCGCCGAATGAAGAAACAGAATCAAGACGACCAGGGCGGGCAGTGACAGGTAAGCATGAGCGCCGTGCAGTTAATCGAAAAGTCCCGCCGGGAATGCTTGAGAGGAAATGATGAATGGCTGAGAGCGAGGATCAACGAAAGGGCGCCGGGGCGTCGAGGCAGATACGTGCCGAGATAGACCGGATCGAAGATGGCGGAATGGCCGTCCTCGTCGTCGGCGACGACCGCCAAACGCAGATGGACGTTCCCCTCTCGCTGCTCCCGGAAGGCGCGAGCGACGGCGATCATCTTCGGATCACCTTCGCGCTCGATAAAGAATCTCGCGCCAGCGCCGCAGCCCGCGTCAAGAGCTTGCAGGACAAGCTCGCGCAACAGGGCGGCGCGCAGGACCAAAAGGATTTTAAGCTCTAGCGGCCTTCATTGTTGCCGCCCGCGACGTGACTCTCAAACGCGCGGGCCGAGGCTTATCGCGATGTATGAGATGAAAAGACTGAGCTGGAACTTCTGGTTGATCTGGACAGAATAGCCGAACTACGCGATTAATAGATGCCGGCTCAATAATGTCTCATCAGCCGGAATAAGCTATGGCGATAATTAGAACAAAACGCGGGTGCGGGTGCGCGGTCGCCGTCCTTGTGGTTCTGATAGGCGGGGTCCTCTTTGCCTCTTACAAGTTCGGGTGGCTCTGGTGGGGCAAGAAGGACTCGCTGCCCCCGCCCTCCGGCAAAGAGCTTCGAGTTCATGTGCTGGATGTCGGGCAGGGCGATGCGATTCTCATCGTCGGACCAGAAAAGGTGGCGTTGATAGACGCGGGCGACGAGAAGAGCGGCCAGACCGTGTACGATGCCCTCAAGGCGAACAACGTGCAGCGGATTGACTACTTCATCCTGACTCACTATCACCCGGACCACATCGGCGGCGCGGCTGCCGTGCTCGCCAACTTCAAAGTCGGCACGGTGCTCGAAAACGGTTTCCCGCCGCCCGAAGCTCTGCCAGCGGACGAAACGGCCGCACAGCCCACGCCCACCAGAGGCGCCGATAAAAAGCAGGGTAAGAGTCAGCCCAAACAGGTCGTCAGGCAGCGCAAGGTGCCGGAGTTTCCGACCGTCAAGGCTTATAACAGTTTTAAGAACGGCGTTGACCAGGCCGCCGCCTCCGAAGAGAAGACCGAATTTAAAAAGGCCGTGCCGGACCAAAGGATTGACCTCGGCGGCGGAGCGATTCTGACCGTGCTCGCTCCCGTCGAGCCGCTGTTTACTAGAGAGCAGTTTGCGGCGATGCGTAAAGGTAACGAGTCCAACGCCAACTCCATCATCGTCCGCCTGGACTACGGCGAATTCTCTATGCTGCTGCCGGGCGACGCCGAAGCGCAGACGGAAGCGCGGCTCAGCAGCCGTTTTGCCGATAACGAGAGTGCCCTCAAGGCGAGGATTCTGAAAGTGGCGCACCACGGGTCGAAATACGCCTCTTCCGACGATTTTCTGAAGCGCGTCAAACCGGAGGTCGCGATCATCTCCATGAGCAAGTTCAACCGCTACGGTCACCCGAACCAGGACGTCCTCAATCGCCTGAAAGCGGCGGAAGTCAGAGACCTCTATCGCACGGATTTGCAGGGCGAGATCACCATCAGGACGACGGGCAAGGTCAAGGACGGCAAGCTCTACGTGATCGAGACGAAAGAGACCAAAGCGGAAGAGACCAAAAAGGAGCTGTGGGTTGGCCGCGAAGCGACGAAGGACGACTCTTCGCCCAACTTCATCACATACGGCGACTACGACCCGCCGAAAAGACAACAAAAAAAGAAGTGATGAGACTTAATAATTTTGAATTTTGAGTTTTGAATGTTGAATTACTGCTTTAATTCAAAACTCAAAACTCAAAATTCAAAATTTATGAAAACTATTTCTTACAGCGATGCGGGCGTCTCGATTGACGCGGCGAATGTCGCGACGGCGCGTATTAAGGAGTTGGCGCGCGCAACCTTTAACGCGCGGACGCTCTCCGAGATCGGAAGTTTCGGCGGGATGTTCGACGGTGCGTTTCCGGCCCTGAAGCAGCCCGTGCTGGTCGCTTCGGCCGACGGCGTCGGCACGAAATTGAAGATTGCGTTTGCGACTCGGACGCACCATACAGTCGGGCGCGACCTGGTCAACCACTGCGTCAACGACATTCTGGTTCAGGGCGCGCGGCCGCTCTTCTTTCTGGACTATATAGCGACGGGCGTGCTCGCCCCCGAAGTGGTCGCGAGCGTCGTCGAAGGAATTGCCAACGGTTGTCGTGAGAACGGCTGCGTCCTGCTCGGCGGCGAGACGGCAGAGATGCCTGGCTTCTACGCGGAGGGCGAGTACGACGTCGCAGGTTTTATCGTCGGCGTCGTGGACCGTGACAAAGTTATTGACGGCCACAGCATCACGCCGGGCGATACGGTGCTCGCGCTCCCTTCGGTCGGTCTTCACACCAACGGCTATTCGCTGGCGCGCAAACTCTTCTTCGAGACGGCCGCGCACACCGCCGACACGCATCTCGCGGCGCTCGGAAAGACCGTCGGCGAAGCGCTTCTCGCGCCGCACATCAGCTACCTGCCCGCGCTCGAAGGCTTGCTCGATACGGGGCTCATCAAGGGCCTGGCGCATATCACTGGCGGCGGTTTGACGGACAATATCCCGCGCATCCTGCCCGAAGGAACGAGCGTCCGCCTGGCGCGCGACGCATGGCCTGTGCTCGAAATCTTCAAGCTGATGCAGGAGATCGGTCACGTCTCGGACGCGGAGATGTTCCGCACCTTCAACATGGGCGTCGGCATGGTCATCGTCGCCGGCTCGCAAGACGCGGAAGCAATCAAATCTCATTTCCAAGCGCGCGGCGAACCGGTTTATGAAATCGGGCGCGTGACGGAAGGCGGCCGCGAAGTCGTTATTTTATAAAGAAAGTCTGGAGTCTGGAGTCTGAAGTCAAAAGCCAAAAGCCTTTGACCTCGGACTCCAGACTCCAGACTCCAGACTCCAGACTTATGTTTCGTCTTGGTATTCTAATCTCCGGTCGCGGCTCGAACATGCTGGCGCTGGCAGACGCTGTGCGCGAGGGAAGGATTCCTGATGCTGAGATTGCCATCGTTATCAGCGACCACGAGGATGCTCCGGGGCTCACACACGCGTCCGCGCGCGGGATCGAGACGCTGGCGATTGAGCGCCGCGGTCGCACGCGCGAAGAGCACGAGCGCGAGATAATTCGGGCCCTGCATGAACATCGTGTTGATCTCGTCTGCCTCGCAGGCTTCATGCGCTTTCTCTCGCCCTGCTTCATCGAAGCCTTTCGCAACCGCGTCCTCAACATTCACCCGAGCTTGTTGCCGGCGTTTCCGGGCCTCGACGCTCAACGCCAGGCAATCGAGCACGGCGTAAAAGTTTCCGGCTGCACGGTCCACTTCGTTGACGAGACGCTCGATGGCGGGCCCATCATCAAGCAGCGCATGGTCCCGGTCCTGGACGACGACACGCCCGACACCCTCTCGGCGCGCATCCTCAAAGAAGAGCACAGGGCCTACGCCGAGGCCGTCGCCCTCGTCGTCAGCGGAGATTATGAGCTGGAAGGCCGGCGCGTTCGCCACCTCAGAGCTGAACGAAGAGGAGAGGCGTCAGGCGGGCGGGCGGGCGAAGAAGACGTTCGGTCCGGGCAATCACCTTTGGGTTAGCGGCCACATGTCCGCTCCAGGTTTTGTCGGAGGCGTGAAATGAGCAAAGTCAATATCGAAGAGAAGCTGGCGCTGTTCAGCGAGCAATGGAGTCCTAAAATCGTCGGGGAATTGAACGGGCAGTACGTCAAGCTCGTAAAATTTCAAGGCCCGTTCGTCTGGCACCATCACGACCATGAGGACGAGATGTTCCTCGTCGTCAAGGGGCGTTTTCGGATGGAGTATGAGGACCGGAACGAATGGATCGAAGAGGGCGAGTTCACAATCGTCCCGCGCGGCGTAGAGCACCGCCCCGTGGCCGACCAAGAGGCACACGTGATGCTGTTCGAGCCCGTCTCGACGCTCAACACCGGCAACGTCGAGAACGAACGGACGCGTGCCGAACTGGAAACGATTTAATCGTGAATCGTTTATTCGTGAATCGTGAATCGTAAATCGTGAATAGAGAAACCGTTCGACGATTTACGATTTACGATTCACGATTTACTATCTAGCAATGACGATTGACGAACAACTCGATCACCTGCGCAAAGGGACCGTCGAGATCATCCGCGAGGAAGATTTGCGCGCCAAACTGGAAAAGAGCGCGCGCACGGGCGTGCCCCTGCGCGTCAAGCTCGGCGCAGACCCGACCGCGCCGGACATTCACCTCGGCCACGCTGTTGTCATTCGTCGCCTGCGCGCGTTTCAGGAACTGGGCCACACGGTCATCTTCCTCATAGGCGATTTCACGGGGCTCATCGGCGACCCTTCGGGCAAGTCCGCGACGCGCCCGCAGTTGACGCGCGAAGAGATCGCCGAGAACGCGGAGACCTACAAACAGCAGATCTTCAAGCTGCTCGACCCCGAAAAGACTGTGATTGATTTCAACTCGCGCTGGATGGACCGCCTTGGCTCGGACGGCTTCATACGCCTGGCCTCGCACGTCACTGTCAAGCAGATTCTTGAGCGCGACGATTTCAGTAAGCGCCTCGCGGAAGAGCGCCCCATAGCCCTGCACGAGCTACTCTACCCTTTGACGCAGGCTTACGACTCGGTCGCGCTTTCGGCGGACGTCGAACTCGGCGGCACGGACCAGAAGTTCAACCTGCTGATGGGGCGCAACCTGCAACGCGAGTATGAGCAGGAGCCGCAGGTCTGCATCATCACGCCTCTGCTGGAAGGCACGGACGGCGTCCAGAAGATGTCGAAGAGTTTGGGCAACTACATCGGCATCAACGAGCCAGCCTCCGAGATGTTCGGCAAAGTGATGTCCATCTCCGATAAGTTGATGTGGCGCTATTATGAATTATTGACAGATGTATCTATGGCAAAGATCCTAGCGTGGCAGAATCAAGTTCTTTATGGTGGGAATCTCAATCCACGTGACTTAAAAGTGCAACTAGCTAAACGCATAATTACAGATTTCCATTCTGCTGAAGAAGCAAACAAGGCTGAAGAACACTTTTACCGAGTTCACCAACAGAAACAGGCTCCAGAGCAGATAGAAGAACACGTCGTCCTAGCTGGCGATTGGAAAATAATCAAGCTGCTTCTCAAAACAAATTTTGCAGTATCAACAGCCGAAGCGAGACGGCTTATTCAGCAAGGGGGCGTGCGTATCAACGGGGAGCGATGCACTCGAGTTGATGCTGAAGTTGAAGTAAAGAAGGACCAACCGACCCTTCTTCAAGTCGGGAAACGCCGTTTTGCAAAAATCCGTGGAGCAGATAGGGTTATTGAGATTGTTGATGAATATAGATACCTATTTGAACCAGAGGCGGAGAGCAAAAATGAGAAAAGTGAAAACGGGGGCGATAAATCGTCGTAAGTTTCTGGGCGCGGCCCTAGCGACGGGCGCACTGGCCGCGACAACGTCGAAGAGTTTCTCTGTCTCCACGCCGAAACAGGCGCGCCCAGAACGCCAACTTCAAGAAGACGAATGCGCGCGAGTTTGAGAAGCTTAAGATGGAATTTGTGGCCTGGGATAAACAGGTTCTGCCCAGACCCAGACAATCGGATAGTTAAGAGATGTCTGCGGCAATTGCCAACGAAGAGATTCTGATTATCGAGACGCCGGAGCGCGTGCCCCTGCACTTTCCCCTGGCGTCCATCGGCAATCGCTTTCTCGCGTGCGCCTTCGATCACACGTTGCAGCTCATCCCGCTCTTCTTCATCGTCAGAGGGATCATCAGCATTCTGATGTCCGGGGCCAGGGATAGCGCTTCGAAGTGGCTGCTCGCCATCCTCATCCTCGCAGGGTTTACCGTCCTGGCGGGCTACTTCATCCTCTTCGAATGGCTCTGGAACGGGCAGACGCCCGGCAAGCGCTGGCTGAAGCTGCGCGTCATCCGCGAGGACGGGCGGCCCATCACTTTCTGGGAGGCAGCCGTACGCAATCTCCTGCGCATCTTCGACATTCAACCTATTCCCTTCTACTCCATAGGCCTCATCTGCGTCTTCATCAACAATCGTGACCAGCGAGTCGGCGACCTCTTTGCCGGAAGCGTGGTGGTCAGGGAACGCGAAACGGAAGCCCCGACGTTTGACCAGGTCTTTAACGCGCCCGTCTCAGACACGGCTTTGCGCCGCTCGTTTCGCCCGGTTCAGTTCACGGCGGAGATTAGCTTAATCACGGAGCGCGAGATCGAAGTCGTCGAGGTGTTCCTGCGCCGCCGCTGGGAACTCCCGGACCACGTCCGCCTGTGGATGGCTTGGCGCGTGGCGCTGCCTATCCTCTACAAGCTGCGCCCCGCCTACGATTATGCGACTTTCACTTACGAAGGTTTTCTGGAAGAGCTGCTGCACCGCTACCGGGACAAGAATCGCTTCAAAAAATGAGGGCCGATGCTTTTCGCCACCGGCCCTCAATAACCACCTGCTGAGGTTCGGTCTATTTTCGCCACTCGAAGGGAAAGAGCGTGCCCGCTTTCTCCGGGCTGATCTTTCCACCGGCGAGCGCAATGGCGCGCGCCAGGACCGTGTCGCGCCCCTCGGCCATGTCTCTGGCGGTCGGCAGTAACAGCTCGTCCGGCGTGACCCCGATGTTCTCAAGGCTGCCGCCATCCGTCATCAGCATGTCCGCGTCCGTCACGCTTGCGCCAAAGACGATGACCTTGCCGTAGCCCATCTCGTGCCGGTAATACTTGCTCCGCATCACGGCGCCAGCCGAGCGGTCGCCCAGGACCGTGCCGCGCTTCTCAAGCTGTACAACGCGCGCCAAGACTTCCGCCGCCGAAGCCGATCTGCTGTCAACGAGCACGATGAGCTGCCCTTTGAAAATCTTATCGCCGCGCGTCTTCGCCACCATCGGCTTCAGTTCCCTGCGCCCTTTCAGGTCCGCGATCTTCAAGTCCGCGGGAAAGAAATGGCCGACGAGGCGCTGGAGCGTCAGGACAAATCCGCCGGGGTTGCCGCGCAGGTCCAGAATCAAAGCCTTTCGGCCTCGCGCCTTCGACATCAGCTCGTCCACCTGAATATCGTCCAGGTCGAACCGGGGCATCTTCCAGATCATCAGCTCGTCACCGGCCTCCACGTAACGGTGGCGGTTCAGACTCGCCTCGTTCTCGGCTTCGCGTGTGCGGAAAAGCTCCTCGTCGTAGCGCGTCTTGAGCGGCTCGACTGGCGTGACCTTGGATTTGACGACCAGCTCGCGCCGTCGCCCGTCAGGACTCTCGACGTCCAGCTTCATGCCCGGCTGCGGCTTCAGAGTGTAGTAGAGATATTGCAGGACCCACAGGTTGTCGCGCGTCGGCTTGAACTGATCTATGGCGTGGACCTGATCGCCGGGCCTGAGGCCGCGCGCCTCCGCGTCGCTCCCGGGCCGGACGGCGACCACGTAGCAGCGCTCTCCGATCATCTGCATCTGCCAGCCGTACTCTGTATTGGTAGTCAGTTCCGGAGGCAGGAAGCGCGTGTGCGAATCGTTGAAGGAGACCAGCGCCTGCGCGATGATGCCGAAAATCTGGCCGACCGAAGTGGCCTGTTTGATCTTCTCCTCGGCCAGACGGAAATGTGCGTCCAGATCAATGCCGCGAAATTTCGGGTCGTAGTAATTTTCCCGAATGTCTTCCTTCAACCGGTTCAGGATGTCGCGTCCGCGGTCGCGCTCGAAATTGATGGTCTGCGCTCGCGCGCTATGAAGAACGCCGGAGGCAGCGAGAAGAGAGCACACGACCGTTAGCGCCCGCAAGCTCAACACTAATCGAAGGCCGATTGACCTTTGAACCCTCAAACCAAATCTTCTCCTTAAAGCTGACGCCTCGGCGGCGAACGGCGACTGAAGGCAAAGTTTACCTTTGCCTTCAGTCGTCAATTCCAGACGCCTTATTTCTCCAGTTCAAGCGGAAAGAGCTCGGCGGCCTTCTCAGGCGAGAGAGTTGCGCCGACAAGCGCAGCGGCCCGTGCCAGCACCGGGTCACGCCTGTTTGCGAGGTCGGAGGTGGTCGGCAGGATCAATTCGTCCGGCGCGACGCCGACGTGCTCCAGACTGTTGCCGTCCGTCATGATGATGTCGGAATCTGTGATCGAAGCGCCATACGGAATCATGTTTCCGTTGCTCATATCTCCCAGCAATCCGGGCCGAAAGACGGAGCGCATGACCGCGCCGGCGGAGCGGTCGCCCAGAACTGTTCCGCGTTTCTCTATCTGGATGGCGCGCGCGAAAAGCTCCGCGGCTGAACCGGAATTGCTGTCAACGAGCACGATCAACTGGCCTTTGAAAACTTTATCGCCGCGCGACTTGGCTTTGAGCGTTTTGGTCTCCTTGCGGCGTTTCAGTTCGCCGACAGTTATCTCTCGATCGAAAAAATAACCGAGCATGCGCTTCAAGGTGATCTCATATCCCCCGCCGTTGCCGCGCAGGTCCAGGATCAGCGCCTTATGCTCTCTGGCTTTTTTCATCGTGTCGTCCACTTTGCTTTCAGTCAGGCCGAACTCACGAAGCTTCCAGATGAGAACATTGTCGTCCTTCAACTCGAAGACGCGGGGCAGTTTTCTTTCATCCTCTCTCTCTTCGTAAAGGTCGTTGTAGAGTTCCGTCAGATTAATCTGTTTCGGCTTCTTCTCCACTTTGGCCTTCAACGCAAGCTCGCGTTGCTGGCCATCCGGCGCGCGGACGACGACGCGCTTGCCCGGCTGTGGTCTGAGGACATTGTAGTTGTACTCCATCTTCCAGAGATTCTGCCGCGTCGGCTTGAAACCATCCAGCGAGATGACCTCATCGCCCGGCTTCAAGCCCTGCGCTTCGGCATCGCTGCCCGGCTTAACGGCGACGACGTAACAGGCATCGCCGATCATCTGCATCTTCCAACCGTAGTCCACATCAACCGGGCGTGGAGGGGGAACGAAGAAGGTATGCGAATCGTTCAACTCGACTAACGTCTGCGCGATGATGCCTAAAACCTGTCCGAGATTGACAGCCTCTTTCATCTTCCCTTCGGCGTTCTTGAAACGCGCCTCTAAATCCAGGCCGTGATATTTCGGATCGTAATAGTACTCTTTCAGATATTCTCGCATTGATTGCAACATGACCAGCCCACGGTTGCGATCACGATTCAGCTCTTCCGCCGATGGGGTCTGCGCCGCGACGTGCAGAGCTGAGGTTAACAGAAGCAGGCACAAGATTCCGGCAAACGCAGTCATGCGCCCGGAAAGACGGGGGTAAGTTGTATCTCTCAAGGGTAGTTCTCCTACAGCTTAATAAATTGAGTATGGTTAAGGGGATGAACCGCAGGTTCTGAACCAACACGAGGCCGATGAGGGCGGTCGTGAGCCGGGTAAATTACCATACAACTCGAAGTATCGCAAAGTAAGAGGCGCAGGTACAGGGTCTATTCATTCGCAGTAGAGCAAGGAACTATCCACGAAGCCACACGAAACGACACTAAAGCGTCATGATTTGTTTCGTGTCATTTCGTGTAGATTCGTGGATAGTCCTGTTTCTCGACTTTCCTCAATTCCGAAAATGAATAGACCCTGAGCCTCAAGCGCCTGAAATTGACGCTCTCTCTTTCGCTCTGTTACTCTTTTCTGTTTCTAACAACAGTCGGTATTTCCACTATCGAAAGGTTAACTAAAACTAATGGCTCGTGATCTCTTTATCTTGGGCGGCAAGCGGACGCCGATGGGCGAGTACGTCGGCGCGTTGAAGGATATTTCGGCGATTGATCTGGGCGCGGTGGCGGCGCGCGGGGCGCTCGAAGCGACGAACGTGGCGGGCGACGAGATTGATCACACGATCATCGGCAACGCGCTCCAGACTTCGGGCGACGCCATTTACGGCGCGCGCCACGTCGCACTGAAAGCAGGCATCCCCTTTGATCGTCCAGCCCTGACGGTCAATCGCCTCTGCGGCAGCGGCATTCAATCAATCATTTCCGGCGCGCAGATGATTCAACTCGGCGAGGCGCAGACGTGTCTGGTCGGCGGCATGGAATCAATGTCGCAGGCCCCGCACGTGATTCGCGGGGCGCGCTCTGGCTTTGCCCTAGGGCAGGGCAAACTCGAAGACAGTTTGATGGTCGCGCTCCTGGACACCTATTGCAACACCCCTATGGCCGGCACGGCCGAGAACCTCGCGCGCCGTCACGAAATCTCGCGCGAAGAACAGGACCGTTACGCATTGCGCTCTCAGCAAGAGGCCAAGCGCGCCCTGGATGCCGGAATCTTCGCCGAAGAGATCGTGCCCGTCGAGGTCAAGACGCGCAAAGGTGTGGAGCTTTTCGAGGCGGACGATCACCTGCGCCCCGAGACCACACTGGAAGGCTTAGCGAAACTCCGTCCGGCCTTCAGCAAAGACGGCTTCGTCACGGCCGGCAACGCGTCCGGTATTGTTGACGGCGCGGCGGCGCTCGTCATCTGTGGCGAGGAGTTCGTCAAGGCGCGCGACCTGAAGCCCCTGGGCCGCATCGTCAGCTGGGCCTACGCGGGAGTCGAGCCGGAGGTGATGGGCATTGGCCCCGTGCCGGCGACGCGCAAAGCTCTGGAGAAGGCCGGATTGAAACTCGAAGATATTGACCTCGTCGAGGTCAACGAAGCTTTCGCCGCGCAGTATCTGGCGGTCGAGAAAGAGCTCGGCCTGGATCGCTCGAAGACGAATGTCAACGGTGGCGCCATCGCGCTGGGCCACCCATTGGGCGCGAGCGGCACACGTCTGGTTCTGACGGTGCTCAACGAGTTGCAGAGGCGCGGCAGCCGCTACGGGTTGGCGACGGCCTGCATCGGCGGCGGCCAGGGCATCGCCATCATCTGCGAGAGGGTGTAAAGGCAGTGACAAGTGACGAGTGACGAGTGACAAGCCAGGACAGGTTTTATCTTGTCACTCGTCACTCGTCACTCGTCACTGTTTTCCGGCTTTTCCTGTATTTCATAGAAAAATCCAAATTTTTGAGTTTGAGGATACCCACGGCCGGAGCGGGTTTGTAGATAATCCCCACCAAATCATATTCTTATGTTCTGAGACCTTCGGGCGCGCCCTCCCGGCATAAGTTTTGCCGTAAGCGATTTGTTCCGGGCACCTGCTCCACTGCTCTGAAATCAACTTCCACCATGTGGTCAGAAAGTTTGATAATTAAGTGCGACTTTCGTCCACATGGTAAGGCTTGCGTAAACGACTTCCGGCATGATAGAAGAATGCTTCTACACTAGGTTTCACTTGGTCTGTATCACGCCTTTTGAGATCAGCAGTTCTGAAACGTTTTCGGAATCCAGGGCGACTTTCTGCGCCCGCCTGCCGCGACCGGCAGATAGGCTAACAACTTCACTCATCAAATTGCTCTGAAGGAGTTCCCCAGCATGTACAAATTCTTCCGGCTCTCTTTTGCCACGCTCCTTGTGTTTGCACTGAGCGCGCTGGCATTCGCACAGTCAACGACGACTGGCGCTATCGGCATCAGCGTCACAGATCCGCAGGGCGCGGTCGTGCCCGGAGCGGCGGTGACGGTTCGCAACACCGAAACCAACAAAGAGGACACGGCGACGACGGACGATGAAGGCCGTGCCCGCATTACTAATCTTCAACCAGGCACCTACACCGTCGTAATCAACGCTTCCGGCTTCGGCGCTTACACACTGGAAAAGGTCGTGGTCGAAGTCGGCGTCGTCAACTCCCTTGACGCTCCGCTCTCGCTCGGCACGCAGACGGCAAACGTAGAGGTGACGAGTGAAGCGCCCGTCATTAACACGGCGCAGCAAGATTTCTCCTCCAACATCAACCAGACCTCGATTAACGAGCTGCCCATCAACGGCCGGCGCTGGTCTAACTTTGCGCTGCTCACGCCGGGCGCAGTGCCCGACGGGACGTTCGGCCTGATCTCGTTCCGCGGCATCTCCGGATTGCTCAACAACAATACGGTTGACGGCGGCGACAACAACCAGGCGTTCTTCGCCGAAGAGCGCGGGCGCACGCGTATCAGCTATTCGATCAGCCAGGCCGCGATCCGCGAATTCCAGGTCAACACCTCCAGCTATTCCGCCGAGTACGGACGCTCGGCCGGCGGCGTGGTCAACGCCGTGACCAAGTCCGGGACCAACGAGTTTCACGGGTCCGCTTTCTACTATCAGCGCAACAACAAATGGGGCGCGCGCAACCCGCGCAGCTTCATCACGCAGAACGTCAACGGCGTCTTCACGCCCGTCGCCTTCAAGCCGGAAGACGTGCGCCACCAGTACGGCGGCACCATCGGCGGACCGATTGTGAAGAACAAGGCGTTCTTCTTCTTCTCTTACGACCAGCAGAAGCGCAACTTCCCGGGCGTCTCGACCTACACCGCCCTGGACTTCCTGAACCGTGCCGATACCTGCCTGCTCACACGCGCGGCGGGACAGGCGACCACCTTGACTAATTGCCCGGCCTATCCGGGCACGACGGGCAGCACGAATCGCAACGGCACGCTGGGAACCGGCAAAGGCCTGACCCAGGCCCAGGTTGATCGGGCGCTCAACTTCCTGAACAGCATTTCCGGCGAAGTTCCGCGCCGCGGCGATCAGCGGCTCATCCTGCCGAAGATTGATTGGAACATCAACAACAACCATACGTTCACGGCGACCTTCAACAGCCTGCGCTGGGAATCGCCCGCTGGCGTTCAGACGCAGGCCATCAACACGCGCGCCCGTGACAACTTCGGCGACGACTTCGTCAACATTGACTGGCTGAGCCTGCGCCTGAACTCGACGCTGTCGAGCTCGCTGCTCAACGAATTCCGCTTCCAGTACGGGCGCGATAAAGAGTTCCAGATCAGCCAGCCGCCGCTGCCGGGCGAGCCGACCAACTCGGTTGGCGGTCGTTCACCGCAGACCTTTATCACCAACGGCTTCTCGTTCGGCATCCCGGAGTTTCTTGAGAGACCCGCTTTCCCGGACGAGCGGCGCACTCAGTTTGCCAACACGATGACGGCCACGGTCGGCAACCACACGCTCAAGTTCGGCGGCGACTTTAACCACGTCACGGACATCATCAACAACCTCCGCTTCTCCGGCGGCGAGTTTAATTACACGGGTGGCGTCAACGCCGCGGGTTACTACGCTGGACTCAATGATTTCATCATTGACTACAACTTCTTCCTCGGCGGGATAGCGGCCAACACTCCGTGCTACAGCAGCGCCAGGACCGCCGGCAAGTGCTACGGCGGCAACTTCAACCAGGGATTCGGCGTCCTCGGTCTGACGATGAAGACGAACGACATCAACCTCTTCTTCCAGGACGACTGGCGCTATTCGCAGCGCCTGACGCTGAACCTCGGCATGCGCTATGAAGTCCAGCGCAATCCCGACCCGATCAACATCAACCCCGCGCTGCCGCAGACCGGCAACAAGGTTGAGGACAACAACAACTGGGGACCGCGCCTCGGCTTCGCCTATGACGTCACTGGTGATGGCAAGACCTCGATGCGCGGCGGCTGGGGCATCTACTACGGGCGCGTCATCAACTCGACCGTGTACAACGCGCTCATCAACACGGGTCTCGGCGCCGACGTGGCGCAGCGTCAGGTGTCGGTCAACGCATCCAACGCGATTGCTCCATCATTCCCGAACCTGATTCCTCCGGGAACTCTGACGACCCCGGCCGTTCAGTACTTCCAGGATGACTTCCAGCTCCCGCTGATTCACCAGGCCGATTTCATCTTCGAGCGCGAGATTACGCGCAACACGGTGGTCTCCGCCTCTTACCTTTTCAGCGCCGGACGCTATCTCCCGAACTTCGTGGACACCAACCTGCCCGCGCCGACGCGCACCGTGCCTTTCACCCTGGTGGGCGGCCCGCTCGACGGCGCTGTCTGGCTGATGCCCATCTTTACGGGACCAAGACCGAACACGAGCTTCGCGCAGATTACGGAGATTCGCAGCAGCGTCAACACCAAGTACAACGCGCTGGTGCTTCAGGCCAACCGTCGTCTGACGGGCGGCTTGCAGTTCCAGGTCAACTACACGCTTTCGCGCTCACAGGATGACGGTCAGAGTTCGACCACTTTCACGTCGAACAATCTTCCGTTCAACGCCTTCGACCCGCACGGCGAGAACAGCCTGTCCAACTTCGACAGGCGTCACAAGTTCGTGGCGAGCGTGGTTTACAACACCAACTTCGCCGGCCTGAAGGACAGCAAGGTGGGACGGGCGATCCTTAACGGTTGGACGATTGCTCCCATCCTCAACGCCTTCTCGGGTCAGCGCTACACCGGCAACGTGTCCGGCTCCGTGAGCCCGGGCGGCAACGCTACCGGCGTGGGCAGCAACTTCGGACCCGCTTTCGGTTTCGCCGCGAACACGTCCACTCCGGGCGGCGGACTCAACGGCTCGGGCGGCGCGACGCGTTTAGCGTTCCTGCCGCGCAACGCCTTCAAGCAGCCGAACATCTGGTACGTAGATCTTCGACTCTCGCGTCGTTTCGCCATCACCGAAGGCACGAAGCTGGAAGTGCTGGCAGAGGCCTTCAACCTGTTCAACCGCACGCAGGTCACCTCCGTGAGCACCACGTTCTATTCGGTCTGCTCCACTGGAACGGCGACAACCCCCTGCTCGCAGTTGAACTTCAACGGCGGAGCGAGCGGCTTCGGAAGCGTCACGGGAGCCGACAGCACGCTCTTCCGCGAGCGGCAGGTTCAGCTGGCCGTGCGCTTCGAGTTCTAGAGGGAAGCTCACAAAGAGGCCTATTTTTCGGGTGCGCCGCTTTTAACAGGGCGCACCCTTTTTCTTTCCGCCGAAATCTTCGGCAGCCTTCCCCAGGCCATTTTAAATATTTCCCCACCAGGCCGGATAATCTGCTAATATACTTATGCCCCGCGCGGCTGCTCTTCCACGGCAGCCGCCCGAAGCTTCACCCCGGTTTTCCCTGAGGCAAATGGAACACACAGACTTTTCCACGCTGGATTTAACAGCCAATACTTTACTGCCCGTTCAGACCGACACCGCGGAAGTACTGAGCGCGGCGCTCGACGCGCTGCCCGACGCTTTTTACCTCTTCGACGCGGAGAAACGTTTGAGCCGCACGAACCGCGCCGGCGCGCAGATCGAAACGGCCGCCAACGAGCTTTCTCTGGAAGGGCGGCGGTGCTGCGAGATGTTCTGGCGCGTCGAAGGGGCCGCCGAGTGCCTGGTCGAACGCGCGCTCGCGAGCGGCGAGAAGGTCGAGGTGGAGATTCTGGCGGGCGAGAGACTCGATCGCTCCACACTCGTCCGCGTCGTCCCCATCCGGGACGCGCATAACGCCCTGACGGGGAGCGTGATGGTGGTGGCGCGTGACATCTCGGAGTTGCGGCGCGCCGAGGCAGAGGCCTTTGAGCACAAGGCGTTCATGGCGAGCCTCGCGGATTTGAGTCCGGATGAGATTTACGCCCTGGACCGTGACGGCCACATCACCTGGATGAACGAGCGCGCCGGGTCGGCCAACGGGCTGATGCCGACTGCCCTGTACGGCAGGGAGTTCACTGAGCTCGTCTCTCCCGAATTGAGGGCAGCGACGATGGCGAGTATCAAAAAGACGCTTGCCGGCGAGGATATGGAGATCGAAGTTCAGGCCATGCGCGCAGACGGCGCCGTCCGCTACGCGGAGGCCCACACCTCACCGCTCTGGAAGGACGGAATGGTTGCGGGCGCGCTCGTCTTCCTGCGGGACATGACGGAGCGCAAACGCGCGAACGAGCGCATGGCCCAGTCGGATAAGCTGCGCGCCGTCGGCGAGCTCGCGGCGGGAGTCGCTCACAATCTCAACAACGCGCTGACGGTCATTCAGGGACGCGCGCAGCTGCTGCAAAGGCGCGCGGCCGACGAGGCCACGTCGAAGAGTCTGGAGGCAATCGTCAACGCTGTGGCCGACGGCTCGAAGACCTTACGCCGTATCCTGGACTTCGCGCGGCGCGACCAGTCGAAAGAGTTCGCGCCCATTGACTTGGCGGAGTTGATTACGACGACCGTCGAGATCGCCAAACCGAAATGGGAGAGTAAATCCGGCAGACGCTCCGGGAGCATCAATGTGCAGATCGAGAGCAAAGACGGCGTTCATGTACTCGGCGAGCGCGCAGAGCTGCGCGAGGTTCTGCTCAATCTGCTCTTCAACGCTGTGGACGCGATGCCCGACGGCGGCGAGATAGAGATAGGCACGCGCGCCGAATTGGATAGCGCCTGCTTCTGGGTCGCGGATTCGGGCAAAGGCATGCCGCCGGAAGTCATCGAGCGCATCTTCGAGCCCTTCTACACGACCAAAGGCGAGGCCGGAACGGGCCTGGGCCTTTCCGCCTCGCACGGCATTGTCACGCGCCACAACGGCCAGTTCATGGTCGTCAGCGAACCGGACTTCGGCACACGCTTCGAGGTCAGATTGCCGATCTACGAAAAGCTTGGCGGAAAAATTTAAAGAGCAGATGTCGGATGCTAGATGCTGGATGTCAGTAGCTGCTTTTACTAGTGCTCTATAATCGAAGTTTTTGAATTGCCTCCAGCTTTAGCTGGAGGATAATCAGGCCAGAAAGAACTCGGCTTTAGCCGAAGGGTTCGGCTAAAGCCGATTAATTTCCCATCTTCTCCACTAGCTAAAGCTAGTGGCAATTCAAAAACTCTATGAACTAAAATTACAGAGCACTAGTATCCAGCATCTAACATCCGGCATCTGCTTTTCATTCATTTCGTTCCCACATTTGTACGGAAACGCACCCGCCTGAGTTTTAAGCGATGATGGTTCCAACCCGTCCGGTTTTTCCAGCGCATCCTTTATCCCTCAACACTTAACACGCGCTTGCAGCCTCTTGCTGAAAATTCGCGCTCCCTGTTGGCATGTTGCTTGCCGTCTCTTTCGCTCAAATCCCGTGAGAGCGCTGGCAAATGTTCGTCACGCTCTCACGGGATTAAAGAACGAGCGATAAAGGAGAACTAATCATGGGACTGCCGAATAAAGATGAGGTTGAAGGGAAATTCGATCAGGCCAAAGGGGCCGTCAAAGAGAACGTCGGTCGGGCAATCAATGACGATGAGATGGAAGCTGAAGGGACAGCCGAGCGCGCCGGCGGTAATCTTCAGGAGGGGTATGGCAAAGCCAAGCGCGAAGTCGGCGAAGCGATTGAGGACGTGGGCAAGGCCGTCGGCAGATAGTCTTGCGAAAGCGTCTCAAACTGAAAGCCTCCGTGGAGACTCTTGCAAAGTCTCCACGGAGGCTTTTACTTTACAACTAACTTTCCCGGTCGTTCACGCGGCCTTGCGGCTCTTCTTCCCGGCGGCATTTTCCGCCAGCTCTGCAAAGCGGCGCAGCTCTTCATCAATCTCCTTTTCGGGGTCGTTGCCGAAGAGTTTCGCGACGAGAGCGCCCAGATGGCCCGCGGGCGGTCTGTATGAGAGCGCGACGTGCATCCGCGTCGTGTCAGGGGTCGTCTCTTCGAACGTCACCTCGCCTTCCATCTCGACGTCGCCGCGCACGGTCTGCCAGGCGATCCTACGATTCGGCTCAAGCGCTGTTGTTTCGGCCTCCCATTCGACGTTGATCCCGAGAGGCGCGTCGGCGGTCCACCGTGTGTAGTTCTCGCCCGTTCGCCGCACCTCCTTGATGTGCTTCATCCACTCCGGGAACCTTTCGAAGTCGCTGTAGAGGTCAAAGACCACACCGACCGGCGCATTAATCTCGATAGACTTTTCCGTCCTCTCCATGTCGCCCCCTAATAATTAAAAATGAAAAATGCAAAAGAGAAGAATGGCTGTCGCCGCAATTTTACATTTTTCATTTTTAATTTTGCATTATTCTTGTCTGACGTGCTCTGCTCCCAAATCTTCCAGGAACTTTTGCAGGTTGTCCGCATCATCGCTGCTACGTGCCTCGACGCCGAGCAGGATGCCGCCGCTGCGCAGTCCCGCGTCGTAAACTCTGGCGCGGTGTTCCGGAATGCCCGCGCCGATGAGCGCGCCAACGAGTCCGCCCGTCGCCGCTCCCGCGCCTAAGCCTGCCAGCGCCGCAGCAATCGGTCCGGCAACCACCAGCCCGATTCCGGGGATGACAACGCTCGCCCCGGTGGCCGCGATTGCCGCGAGCACCGCGCCGATTGTGCCGCCGACAGCCCCGCCGATGCCAGCGCCGTCCGCCGCGTGTGAGCGCGTCTCGACCGCAAACTCTTTGCTGCGCGTCGCGTCAGACATCAGCACGCTGATCTCGTCGCGCGTGTAGCCTCGTTTCATCAACGCATCAACGGCCGCCTCTGCCGCCGTGCGTGTTTTGAAAAGACCTGTGACCAATGTAGCTTTGTTAGCCATAACGTCTGTCACTCCTTAAAGGTTTTCAAATTCTCTTTTCCGGCGAGGGCATGCACTTTTCCATAAGCGTCAGAACGGCAATCGGTGTGCCGACGACGCGCGCCTTCAGCCTTTTGGCAGGGGAACGAAGGGGATTTGCCTCTAATGTTGAGCCTCTGCGGCGCGCCTTGTCAAATCCACAGGGAGCGAGGGCCCTGTCCGCTTCTTCCCCAGCGTATCAAAGCCAAACAAGCGCGGCACAGCAAGCGTTGAAAGCCGACACCAAAATTTAAGTCTGGAGTCTGGAGTCTGGAGTCTGAAGTCCATTTGTTTTTTTCGACTCCAGACTCTAGACTCCAGACTCCAGACTATGATCAAAGCCGTCATCTTCGACATTGATGGGACGCTCGTTGACTCGGTGGACCTGCACGCGCAAGCCTGGAAGGAAGCCTTCGAGCATTTCGGCCGTGACGTCCCTTTCGACGAGGTGCGTCACCAGATAGGCAAGGGCGGCGACCAGCTAATGCCCGTCTTCTTCTCAAAAGAAGAGCTCAGAGAGTTCGGCGAAGAGTTGGAAAAATATCGGGGCGAGCTTTTCAAGCGGGACTTCATCAAGCGCGTCCGCCCCTTCGCGCACGTGCGCGACCTGCTCCGCCGTATCAGGGACGACCGCCTGCGCATCGCCCTCGCGTCGTCCGCGAAAGAGGAGGAGCTCAAAGTCTATAAGAAGATCGCGCGCATCGAAGACCTCGTCGAAGAAGAGACTTCCGCCGACGACGCAGACAAGTCAAAGCCGCATCCGGACATCTTCGAGGCCGCGCTCGAACGCCTGGATGGCATTAAAGCTGACGAGGCAATCGTCGTCGGCGACACGCCCTACGACGCTCAGGCCGCGGGCAAAATAGGCTTGCGGACCATAGGCGTCCTCTGCGGCGGCTTCCCCGAGGCGGAATTGAAAGCGGCAGGCTGCGTGGAGATTTACCAGGACCCGGCCGACCTGCTCGCGCGCTACGATGACTCCGCCATCAAGAGCCGTAAATCGTAAATCGTGAATCGTAAATGGGAAATACGTCCGCTCGTCTATTTACGATTCACGATTCACGATTTACGATTCAATGGTGAGAATTTTACAAGTCAGTTCCGCGCGCAATATGGGCGGTGGCGAGAGACACCTGGCAGACCTCGCGAACGCGCTCTCGGCACGGGGCCATGAAGTCTATGCGGCACTTCCCACAAGCTCGCCGCTCCGCGAAGAACTGAGCGCGCTTCCCGCGCGGAATATTCTCACGGCGCGTCTCAGCAACGCGCTCGATGTCGGAAGCGCGCTCGCCTTATCGCGCCTCGTGCGCGAGCACGAGATAGAGATCGTTCACGCGCACCTGGCACGCGACTACCCGCTGGCGGCTCTGGCGACAAAACGCAATCGCAGGACGAAGCTCGTCCTCACACGCCACGTCCTTTTCCCGTTGAACTGTCTTCACACCGTCACGCTCTCGCACGCGGCGCGCGTCATCGCCGTCTCCAGCGCGGTCGAGCGCACGCTTCTCAAGCAGAAGATTTTCCCGGCGCGCAGGATTACAACCATCCCGAACGGCATTGACCTCAGGCGTCTGGACGCCGGGCTCAAAGCTTCTGACCGGGCTGCTTTTCGCCGCGAGCTGAAGATTCCGCACGGCGGCACACTGGTCGGGGCGGTTGGCGAAATAAAGAGGCAGAAAGGCTATGAGGATCTCCTGCGGGCGGCGGCACTCGTCGCGCGCCGTAGGGCCGACGTTCATTTCATCATCGCCGGCGCGGACGCGACGCGGGCGGGCGAGCACCGCGCCGCGCTCGAAAGTCTGGCGAAAGAAATGAATCTGACTAAGCGCGTGCACTTCACAGGGTGGCTCGACGATGTCGCGCCGCTTTTGGCATCGCTGGACCTTTACGTCTCAGCCTCGCACACGGAATCATTCGGCCTTTCGATAGTCGAAGCGATGGCCGCAGGGCTTCCGGTCGTCGCGACCGCGACCGAAGGCGCGCGAGAAATCATCGAGGAAGGCGAAACGGGGGGCTTGCTTGTCCCTGTCGGCGACGGCGAAGCGCTCTCAAGGGCCGTGCTCGGGCTGCTCGAAGACGCTCGTGAGCGTGCGCGCCTCGGCCAGCTCGCACGCGAGGCGGCGCATGCTCGCTTCAGTCTCGAACGCATGGTTGACGAAACGGAGCGGGTCTATCTTGAAATGATGAACGCGGAACGATGAAGGATGAAGCCAAAGAAAACAGATGCTTTCCAGTTCATCCTTCATCGTTCCGCGTTCATCATTTATTAGAGCTTATCTATCTTCGCCGCCAGGATGAAGTCGCTTTCGGTGAGGCCGTCAATCTTGTGGGTCCAGATGGTGACTTCGGCTTTGCCCCAGCCGAAAGAGATGTCCGGGTGATGCCCCTGCTCTTCCGCCAGAGTGCCGACACGATTAACGAACTCAAGCGCCCCACGGAAATCTTTAAACCCAAAGTTTTTCCGCAGGTGGTGCTCTTCGATCACCTCCCACCCGTCCAGTTGTTCCAGAAAACCCAGCAGCTCCGCGCCGCGCAATGGCGGCACCCCGCCGCGGCACGGCACACACTCACGGCTCGCCAGCTCAGCCATCTTCGGCCCTCCACATTCTTCAAAGGTGAATCGCGAAACATTATAGTCGTCTCACGCGTCCGGCCGGAAGCAGAGCGCCCACGCTCCCGGGCCTCAAAGGAGCCCTCACGGGCTTGCCCCGGAACCGCACAAGCGGATAGTCTTACACCATAAGCAATCAGCAATTAGCTTTCAGCATTCAGCACAAGCGCAGGCAAATCTCTTGCTGATAGCTGATTGCTGAGCGCTGACCGCCAATTTGAAGGAGAAACGCCAGTGGCTATTATCAATCCTTTTCGCGCTCTGCGTCCCCCGGCAGATAAAGTTACGGAGGTGGCGAGTCCGCCCTACGACGTCGTCAGCACGGAGGAAGCGCGCGCCCTTGCGGCCGACAACCCACTCAGCTTCCTGCACGTCTCGCGCCCGGAGATTGATCTACCCGATGGCACGGACATCTACTCGGACGCCGTCTATCGCAAGGCCGCGGATAATTTCGAGAAGCTGATTCGGGAATGCCCACTGGAGATGGAGGAGATTCCGAGCATCTACCTCTACCGCCTGATCATGGGCGAGCAGGAACAGATAGGCGTCGTCGCCTGCTGCTCCGTTGACGAATACGACAACGACATCATACGCAAACACGAGCGCACGCGCCGCGACAAGGAGGACGACCGCACGCGCCATATCATGACTTTGAACTCGCAGACGGGACCTGTCTTTCTCACCTATCGCGCGCGCCAGGAGATTGACACGATGGTGATGGAGACGACCATGTCTGAGGCCATCTACGACTTCACAGCGCCGGACGGCGTTCAGCACACGATCTGGCACGCGCCCGACCCGGTGCGCTTCGTGCAGGCGTTTCGCGAGGTGCCGGTGCTCTACATCGCGGACGGGCATCACCGCGCAAAGAGCGCCAGTCGCGCACGCGCCGAACTGAAAGATCGCAGCTTCTCGCACACCGGCGACGAGGAGTACAACTTTTTTCTCTCCGTGCTCTTCCCTGACAATCAGTTGCGGATACTTCCATACAACCGCGTCGTGCGCGAGCTGACGGACCTGACGCCCGGCGAATTTTTCCTGAAGGTCACCACTAAATTCAACGTGACGGAGGATGCGCCGCCCGCGCCAGGGCGGCCGGGCCAGTGGAGCATGTATTTCGTCAAGCGCTGGTACGGGCTGACGCCGAAAGCGGGCGCGGTCGCGACCGCCGACCCCGTGGCCTCGCTCGACGTCAGCGTCCTTCAGGACCAACTGCTCGACCCGATCCTCGGCATCAAGGACGTGCGCACGGACAAGCGTATAGATTTCGTCGGCGGCATCCGCGGCACCAAAGAACTCGAAAGGCTCGTTGACGAAGGAAAAGCGGCTGTCGCTTTCTCACTCTACCCGACGACCGTAGAGGATTTGATTCGCGTCTCCGACGCAGGCAGCATCATGCCGCCCAAGTCCACATGGTTCGAGCCGAAGCTGCGGGACGGAATTTTGATCCATAACGTTTAATTAGTCTGGAGTCTTAAGTCTGGAGTCTGGAGTCAAAAACCGGCTTCCGACTCCAGACTCCAGACTCCAGACTCTGGACTGATCATATGCACATACTGATAGCTGACAAATTCGAGCAGTCCGGGCGCGACGGCCTTGCGGCCATCGGATGCCAGGTAACGTTTCAGCCAGATTTGAAGGACGAGGCGCTCGTTGAGGCGATCCGGACCTTGAACCCGGACGTGCTGGTCGTGCGTTCGACGAAAGTGAACGAAGCGATGCTCGCGGCGGGCGCTCTGAAGCTGGTCGTCCGCGCGGGCGCAGGCTACAACACGATTGACGTGGCCGCAGCCTCGCGGCGTGGCATCTACGTCTCGAACTGTCCCGGCAAAAACTCCATCGCCGTCGCCGAACTCGCCTTCGCTCTCATTCTCGCTCTCGACCGTCGCGTCGCGGATAACGTCATCGCTCTGCGTCAGGGCCAGTGGAACAAGAAAGAGTTCTCCAAAGCGCGCGGCCTCTACGGTCGCACGCTGGGCTTGATCGGCACAGGCAGGATCGGACAGGAGATGATTCCGCGCGCACACGCTTTCGGCATGAATGTCGTCGCCTGGAGTCGCAGTCTCACGACCGAACGCGCTGCGGAACTCGGCATCGAGCGCCTTGACACTCCGCAGGCGGTCGCGCGCGTCGCGGATGTCGTCAGTGTGCATCTCGCGTTGAAGCCTGAAACGCGCTCGTTCGTCGGCGCGGACATTTTCAATTCGATGAAGGAAGGCGCGATTTTCATCAACACTTCGCGCGGCGAGGTCGTTGACCAGGGCGCGCTCCGCGAGGTCCTGAAGACGGGCCGCATCCGCGCAGGGCTCGACGTCTTCGCGCAGG
>DASVXV010000068.1:0-23125 GCA_036392495.1 Pyrinomonadaceae bacterium
TTTCGAGACTGAGGAAAGTAGAGAAACAGCACTGTCCACGAAACCACACGAAACCACACGAAACAAACCACAGCAATTTCGTGTCGTTTCGTGTGGCTTCGTGGATCGTTCTCTTTCCGTCGAGAATGAATAGACCCTGAATAGCCACAGAGGCACAGAGGCACAGAGAAAAATTAGATTTATATTAAAGATTTGGAGCTGCAAATCTGGGTCTGAAATTCTGGTTTTCTCTCTGTGCCTCTGTGCCTCTTTGGCAAATTTTCGCTTCTAAACCCCAGAGGACTTGGATAAGCAAATATGAAATCTCGCAAACTGTTGATTACCTTCATCGTCATTCTCTCCTCCTTCACTCTTTACGGCGGCGCAGCCTGTAGTCGCGGAGAGCAGCCGGAGGCTGTCGCTGCGACTCCTAACGCTTCCATCTCGCCCACGCCGACGCCCGGCGACAGGATTTCAATCGCGGCGGTCGGCGACATCATGCTCGGCTCGACCTATCAGGGGCGCGGCCTGCCGGAAAAGGACGGCGCGGAGATGATTTCGGGGCTCGCGCCAATTCTCTCTGCCACGGATATAGCTTTCGGCAATCTGGAAGGACCTATGACAGACACGGGCGAGTCCACGAAGTGCGGCCCCAATTCAAGGTTCTGTTACACGTTCCGCGTGCCGACGCGCTACGGAAAATATTTGAAAGAGGTCGGCTTCGACGTGATGAGCCTGGCGAACAACCACTCTTCAGACTTCGGCGCGGCCGGGCGCGATAGCAGCCGCCGGGCACTCGAAGAGCTGGGCATTCTTCACGCTGGCAACGACGTCAACGATGTCGCGTACATGACCGTCAAAGGCAGAAAGATCGCTCTGCTCGCTTTTGCGACCAATCCGGTCTCGCTCAACCTGATTGACATTGATAACTCCAGAAGGGTCGTCGCGGAGGCCGCGCGCAAAGTGGACATCGTCATCGTCTCCTTTCACGGCGGGGCCGAAGGCTCTGCGGCGCAGCATGTCCCACAGGGCTCGGAGACGTACCTGGGCGGGGCGCGCGGCAACCTGCGGGCATTCACTCATGCAGTCATAGACGCCGGCGCAGACCTGGTCCTGGGTCACGGCCCGCACGTCCTTCGCGCGATGGAGGTCTACAAAGGCCGCCTGATCGCGTACTCGCTCGGCAACTTCGCCTTCTATAGATTCCCGTTCGCAGGTCCGACCGCGCTCTCGGTCATCCTGGAAACGGAGATCGGTCCGCAGGGTGAATTCCTTGGAGGAAAGATTCATCCTCTCATGCAGCAGGGGCAAAGCGGCCCGCGCCTTGATAAGAACGGCACGGCCGTCAACGTCATCCGCCAGCTTTCAAAAGATGATTTCGGCCCAACGGCCGTCAACGTCGCGGCGGACGGCACGATCTCAGCACCCTGACGAAGGAGCGCGTGATGAGGAACATCTTCTTCGCCGTGGCGCTCGCGCTCTTCTTCTGCTCGGTCCGCGCGCTGGCGCAAACTCCTGGCAAGCCGACGGCTAATCCAGCCGCCGCTGCGGCGCCTACTCCGCCCGCCTGGCTCGACCGCCGCGTGCGCGATGAAGTGGCGAAGTTCGAGGGCAACGTCAGCCTCTACGCCAGGAACCTGGACACTGGGGCCGAATATTCCTTAGGTGGCGACGACCGCGTCCGCACGGCCAGCACGATCAAGGTCGCAATTATGATCGAGGCCTTCGCGCGGGTCGCGGAAGGACGCGCAAAGTGGGCGGACGAGCTGGTGCTGACAAAGGAGAAGAAGGTCGGAGGCTCCGGTATCCTGAATGAGTTCGCGGACGGCCTGCGCCTCACCTTCCGCGACGCCGTAACGCTGATGATGGTGATGAGCGACAACAGCGCGACCAACCTGGTCATTGACGCGCTCGGCGCAGACGCGGTGAACGCGCGCATGCAGTCGCTGGGGCTAAAGGAGACGCGGCTGATGCGCAGGGTCTTCGGAGGCGGCGAAAGCGAAGAGGGGAAGAAGGAGGAGAACAAGCGCTTCGGCCTCGGGCGCACCAGCCCGCGCGAGATGGCCACGCTCGTGGAGAAGCTGGAGCGAGGCGAGATCGTCAGCCCGGCGGCGTCGAAAGAGATGATCGAGCTGATGAAGCGCGAGCAGCCGCAGGAAGGCATCTGGCGCGGGCTATGGCGACTTCCCAGGGCGACGAAGTCCGGCGCGCTCGACGCGCTCCGCAGTAACGTGGGCATCATCTACCACCCGCGCGGGCGCATCATTCTCGCCGTCACTTGCGACGACATGCCGCAGCCCGATTGGACCGCCGACAACCCCGCCTACCGCCTTATGTCCAGACTCTCCGAGATCATCATTGATGGCATCGGCAAGTGATTACGCATTGCTGATCGCTGACACCGGGACGGCTCGAATCTACTTAAAATTGATGTCACCAGGCGTCCAGTGACCCGACGGTCTGTTCTTGTGGCTTTACATGACAAAGCACTTGACAAGGCAGAAAATCGGCGTATCATCCGTCGCATGGCCTCGATTCACAAGTTTCCGTCACAGGTCGCGGAAGCGCCTCCGGCGCTGCACGACCGCGCGATGGATAACCTCAGGTTCATACGCGAGACGATGGAGCGCGCCTCGTCGTTTACGGCCGTCCCGGGCTGGGGCGGCGTGCTGATGGGGGTGACGGCGCTCGCCGCTTCGCTCATCGCCGCGCAGCAGGCGACGAGGAGTCTGTGGCTGGCGACGTGGGTCGGCGAAGCCCTGCTGGCGCTCGTGATCGGCGGGTGGGCTATGGACCGCAAGGCCCGAAGGGCCGAGACGCCGCTTCTTTCCGGTCCCGGACGCAAGTTCGCCCTCAGCTACGCGCCGCCCATTCTGGTCGGCGTGCTGCTCACAGTTGTGCTCTATCGCGCCGGGATGGTGTCGGCCCTGCCCGGAGTGTGGTTGCTGCTTTACGGAACGGCGGTCGTGACGGGCGGCGCTTTCTCTGTCAAGATCGTGCCCCTGATGGGCGTCTGCTTTATGCTGCTCGGCGCGCTCGCGCTGTTCACGCCAGCGGCCTGGGGGAATTACCTGATGGCCGGAGGCTTCGGCGGCCTGCACATCATCTTCGGCATCATCATCGCAAGGAGGCACGGTGGCTAAAACAGGTGCTGTGAAAAAAGAGAGCGGGCGGGCGAAAACCCGCCCGGCAGAACTACACAATGTGGCGGCAGAGGAGAGCGAGCCGCACCATCGAAAGTTTGAGCGGCTGATACACGAGCGCTCAAGGCTCGGCATTATCAGCGCCCTGGCTGTCAACGAATCCCTCACCTTCAACGATCTGAAGAAGCTGGTGAAGACCACGGACGGGAATCTGAGCGTCCACGCGCGCAAGCTGGAGGACGCGGGCTACATCATTTGCACGAAATCCTTTGAAGGCCGAACGCCAAAGACTGAATACAAACTGACTAAGGTTGGCCGGAGCGCCCTCGAACAATATCTCAATCACATGGAGGCATTGATTCGGACCATGCGTAACTGATCTTTCAAGGGGCGCGCTTTTTTTTGTCTTGCGGCTTTGCGTGGCAAAGCGCTTTATTTGGATTTACCGGCGGCTGATCTCTAATTGAAGGTGGGCTTGAAAGGGTTTAGGGAAGCGTGATGAGTGCGAAAACGAGGCAGGCGATCAAGGCGCTTGAGGCAGCATTGTTATTGGGAGTGCTGGGAGATGGATTGTTGCGCGCGACTCCCTGGGGCTTGAATGTTCTCGTATGGGTCGGAGCACTCTCGCTTGCGCTCATGGTCCTGCTCGGCGGGCGGCGCAAGTGCGCGCTTTCTGGCGGAGGCCACTGGCTGCTTCTGTCGGCCATCTTGTTTGCGGCATCCATCGCATGGCGCGACTCGCGGACGCTCAACTGTCTTGCAGGCTCAGGCGTTCTCATCTCGCTTGCATTGATCGCCTGGCGTGCGCGCGGGGGACGCCTCTGGCTCGCAGGTATTGCGGAATATTTTCTGGGGATTGTGTTGGCAGGCGTCAATACTTTCCTCGCAGGCTTTCCCTTGCTCTTTTTCGAGGTGCGCTGGCGTGAGATTCCCGTTGCGGGTTGGTCGCGCCAGGTCAAGGCCGTCATGGGCGGCCTTCTCATCGCGCTTCCTTTGCTGATTCTCTTTACAGCTCTCTTCGCGTCAGCGGATGCGTCGTTTGAGAGGATGATTAACAGATTCTTTTTCACTAACTACGATGAAATATTCGGCCACATCTTTTTGACGCTCATCCTGGCATGGCTGGCCGGAGGATTTTTGCGCGGGCTTCTCTTCGGTTGGAAGGCAAAGCTTAATGACGGGCACATGACGCTTGTTCCACCGGATCAAGTTGAGAACTGTGGACCCGAGCCTGCCAAAGAGAATGTTGAGCCGCAGGCTTTGAAGCCGAAACAGGTTTCACTGGGCATCATCCAGATAGGCATGACATTGGGCCTCTTGAATCTACTCTTCCTCTGCTTCGTTCTGCTACAGCTTCCTTATTTCTTCGGCAGTTCGGCGCTCGTTCAGGCTTCAAACGGGATGACCTTTTCCGAATATTATCGTCGCGGCTTCTTCGAGCTTGTGACTGTGGCCGGACTTGTGCTCCCGCTCCTTCTCATCGCGCACTGGCTGCTGCGCAAAGGTAACCCCACCCATGAGCGAATCTTTCGATTGCTGGCGGGAACTCAAATCTTCTTGCTGTTCATCATCATGGCCTCCGCCGTCCGGCGCATGCTGCTTTACCAGAGCGAGTACGGATTGACGGAGCTTCGTTTTTACACGACGGCCTTCATGGCGTGGCTCGCACTGGTCTTCGTCTGGTTTGCTGCCACTGCGCTCCGCGGAAGGCGCGAACAGTTCGCTTTTGGCGCGCTCATCGCATGTCTCCTTGTCATCATCACGCTTCATGTCATCAACCCGGACGCCTTCATCGTCCGTGTCAATGTCGCGCACGCGCAGTCCGGGCGCAGTTTTGACGCAGACTACGCTGCATCCCTAAGCGCCGACGCCATGCCCGCGCTCATCGAATCGTTGCCCTCCTTGAATGAGAGCGCGAGGCGCGTCGTCGCTTCAAGGGTTCTTAATAACTGGGCGCGACACGGGCGCGCGGACTGGCGCAGTTGGAACTGGTCGCGTTCGCGGTATCGGAGAACCGTGCTGGAGAATATGAATCTGCTGCGTGCGATTGTTACCCCTCAAAATGAGTAGAAAGGGCGGGAACAACTTTACTCCAGGCGCAGGGTCTCATTCGGATAGTCAATCGTGACTCGAAACTCTTTGAGATAATTGTAGCCGATAATTCCGTCCAGTTTGGTGGCGACGATTTTGCCGAGCATCTCCAGAAAGTCTGAGATGACGACCTGCATCTGCTCGCGCCTGGCTTCGCCCAGCGCCAGGGAATTGACGACGCCGACCGCCCCTTTCATGGTGCCTCCAGCGCCCGTCATGTTGGGGATGGCAGTTGTCTTGATCCCTTGAATCTGGGCGACCTCGTGCGAGAGAACTGTCGTTGATGCTCCGGTGTCCAGCGCGAAGATGTACGGTCCGGCGCCGTTCAGGAAAACGGGGACGAGAATGAGCGGCTTGGCCGTATGCGCTAACTTGAATTTCATCCCGGCGCGCGTCTGTGTGCCGTCCCCTTCCTGCCCGGCACGCGCCAATTGCAAAGTCTGCTTCTGATAATCGAGCGTCAGCCTGAAAGCTTTGAGGTAGTTGTAGCCGATGTTGCCGTCTATCTTCGCCCCGATGGCGGCGCCGATTCTGCTCAGCTCGTCCGTGATACCGACCTGTAAGTTCTCAACTCTGGCCTGCCCGACCGAAAGCGACTCGACCGTGCCAAGCGAGACCGTGACTTTACCTCCGGCGCCGGCGCCTTCCTTCGATCCGGTTACGGCTACATTCAGACGGCGCGCGAACTCAGGGGTCAACAAGGAGACGCCCGCGCCGGTATCTAAAATAAATTGGTGAGGACCATCACCGTTGACGCTCGCCGGCACGATGACGAGCGGCTGCGCTCCTCCGGCCAGTCGAAAGCGGACTTCCGTCTGCATAATATTTCTCCAATGCTCCTGGTTGAATTTCCCGACGACCGCGGCGGGTTGTCGGAGTACGGCGCGGGCGGGCTAATAGTTTCAGTGTGCGTCTTCAGACGCACGTGCTCGTCTGAATTTTCTTGCGCCATACGGCCCAACCGTAGAGAATGTGCGCGACCGATAGGGGACGGGAAGGCGTGGCGGAACAGGATGCAGGAGGCACCCTGCAAACGTTGAATGCTCTCAGTCCGGATTTCAGTTCATCCCGGCGCTGATTTTTATCGTCATGCGCGAAGTGACCGAAATCCGCACTCGGCGCGATCATCGTATCTCTGGCGACGCTCACCTCTTTTCCATGTCCTCCGGTTCGGACCGGCCTATTTATCAACGAAGCCGGGCACCTTCCGGGCAGGGGCAGACACATCAAGAGGGGTTTGGCAGGTTCCTTTTTGAAGGTAATTTCAGAAAGAGAGGATAAACGATGAGAAAGAATACTACTCTGGCCCTCGCCGTTCTATTGCTTTTGGTCGGAGGTAATTGGAAAGCAAACGCTCAATCGAACGAGCAAGCTGCGGCTCATCAGGAGACGCCGAGCCTTTATAAACGGCTCGGAGGTTACGACGCGCTGGCCGCCGTGACGGATGATTTTATCGGGCGGCTGGCTACCGATAAGCAGCTTGGGCGCTTCTTTGGCGGCGCGAGCACGGATTCAAAGAAACGTATCCGCCAACACGTGTTGGATCAATTGTGCGAAGCGACGGGCGGCCCTTGCTTCTACATTGGGCGCAGCATGAAAGCCTCACACGCTGGCCTGGGAATCACCGAAGCCGAATGGGACTTGGGCGTCAAGTTGCTCGTCGAAACTCTTAACAAATTCAAAGTGCCGCAGGCAGAGCAAGGGGAGTTGGCTAAAATCCTCGGCACCCTCAAACCGGACATCGTTGAGAAGAAGTAGTCAGAACTAAGGGGCTCAGGAGTCAGGAGCCAGAAGAAAAGAGAGCTTAGAATACAGGAGTCAGAAGAGAACAAAGAACGGGTTTCAGTCTTATCTCCAGGGTCTCTTCATTTTCGAGGCTGAGGAAAATAGGGAAACGGCACTGTCCACTAAATCACACGAAACCTCACGAAATGGCTGTGGTTTGTTTCGTGTGATTTAGTGGATCGTTCCCTGCTCTGCTGTGAATGAATAGTCCCTGGTCTTATCTCTTCTGGCTCCTGACTCCTGACTCCTGTATTCTGCTTTTTAAGAATGCGCGATCTGGTCAAGGAGTTTCTGACTTACATACAGGTTGAAAAGGGCCTGGCGCAGAACTCTCTTGAGAGTTATCGGCGCGACCTCACGCGGCTCGAAGAGTGGGCCGCGCGCCAGCGCAAAAGTGTCGAGAGCCTGACGCGCAAAGAGTTGAGAAGCTGGATCGCAGACCTCTCGCGCGAGGGGCTCGCGCCCGCTTCCGTCTCAAGGGCCGTCAGCGCGGCGCGCGGATTCTTCCGTTTTCTGATGCTCGACGGCCACATTCAGAGGCACCCGGCCGAAGACCTGAGCACACCGCAAGGTCACGCGCACCTGCCACGCTTCCTGTCCGAAGAAGAGATGGAACGCCTTCTGGCCGTGCCGGATGTTTCGACGGACGAGGGCGTGCGTGACCGCGCGCTGCTTGAGTTGATGTACGCCGCGGGCCTGCGCGTCACGGAGACCGTCCAGCTAAAACGGTCCGACGTAAATCTGGACGCAGGGTTGATCATGTGTCACGGGAAGGGGAGCAAGGAACGACGCGTTCCCATAGGTAAGAGCGCCACCGACTGGCTGCGGCAGTACATCGGCGTTCGCGCTCGCGCCGGCCGCGAGCACCGTCCGCATCTCTTCCTCAATAGTCACGGCGCGCCGCTGACGCGCGGGCGCGTGCTCGCGATGATCAAGCGTTACGCAGACCGCGTGGGGCTTGAGAACGTCTCGCCACACACTCTGCGCCACAGCTTCGCCACGCATCTTCTGCAAAGGGGCGCGGACTCCCGCTCGGTCCAGGCGCTCTTAGGCCACAGCGATATCTCGACCACACAAATCTACACACACATCACGGACCGCCACATGCGCACAACTTACGACCGCCATCATCCGCGCGCCAAAGCGAGTCTGAAGGATGAGGGATGAAGCAAAAGCTTAAACTTTAGAGGAATCCGTAACGGCCCGGAAGACGGAGCAAAATGATTTAGGGGCGCTTCCGGAAGCGCCCCTAAGCTGTTGATGGTGCGCCCGGCAAGACTCGAACTTGCGACCTTCGGTTTCGTAGACCGACGCTCTATCCAGCTGAGCTACGAGCGCGCTTTACGGTAAAAGCGGAAAAAAGAATATACGGGGCGGTTCCCGCGAGTGTCAAGCGGGCGTGATTCGTTCGTAAATCGTAAATCGTGAATCGTAAATGGACGAGCCATCTTTCTCTATTTACGATTCACGATTTACGATTTACGAGCTTTCTTTTAGCGCCCGTAGTAACCGGGTTTCGTTCGGGCGACAAGTTCCGGGCGGGAAACTTCGATGCGGATTGCGCGCCATTTTCCGGCGGGCGCGTTCGCATTTATCGGGCGATAGGTGACTGTGTAAAGCGTGCGCAGGTCCGCCGCGACTCCCGCGTAAATGAGGCCCAGATCTTCCAGCCGCCTGATCTCGTTGAGGCGGCCCCCGGTCCTGTCCGCAAGCATCTGCATGCGCGTGCGCGCAGAGCTATAGATGGCAGTCTGCACAGGCCCTGCGAAAGGCAATCGCTTGGGGTCGCCTGAGGGGAGCGCCAGCGGGTAGATCGTCACGCCCTGGCGGTCCGCCGCCCCGAGCACGGCGTTGAGCGGCGCGCTCGCATCCGGTTTGACGGAGGCGATGGCCTCTTCGTTGGTGTGCGCGTTGGCGGCCGAGTCTCTGTCCTGGTTGCGCATCTGTGTGTCCACGCCGTCGGTCAGCACGACGATGGCCTTGCGCCGCTTGCCCTCTTTAGAGAGCTGTTCGAGCGAGTATCTCAAGGCATCGTAAAAATGGGTCTCGCCTTTGCCCTCTGCGTACTCGATAGCTTTGGCGATTTTCCGCTTGTCGGTTGTGAAGCCGGCCAGCGTCGCCACCTTCTGATTAAAAGCGACGACGGCGACGCGGTCCTCCGGCGCCAGCGCGTCCAGAAAGCGATAGGCGGCCTGTTTGAGCGTCGGACGGAAAGACTGCGTCGAGCCGGACATGTCCAGCAGCAGAATCAGACTGAAGGGCGTGCTGGTCGGCTCGAAATCCGTTATCGGCTGCTGCACATCGTCTTCGAAGACTTTAAAGTCGCTGCGCGAAAGGTTCGTGACGGCGCGCCCCTGACGGTCCGCGACGCCGACGTTAAGCTGCACCAGGGCTGTGTTGACCTTCAGCACGTCGTCCGGCTCCTCCTGCGCGAATGCCGAAAGGCCGGACAGAAGCACGCACGACAGGGCCAGGACAAAGGTAGCGCAGAAAGATTTAGGGCCGGGAAATGCGAAAGAGAAGCGGAAACGAATCATTGCTCAAAACCAACCGTCTTGAAACGGGATGCTGCGAGTATGCACGGCACACACGCCGTTTGGCAAGCCAGGCGCGGACTCAGCAAAAAGCGCCCATGTCGGACGCTCACTGCGCGCAGAGAGTTGCTTTGAGCGGGAAAAACAGCGGACCGTGGGCTGGAAAGACGGCCGTCTTTCCAGCCCACGGTCACATGATTTCTATCTTTCGCCGACGGCTTTTGCCACGCGCGTGCGGGTGCGGCGAGGCGCGGGCGCCGCAAGATTGGCCGCCGCAACAGGCGCGAGCGGTGTGGGTGGCTCAACGGCCACGGGGCGCGGACGTCTGTTATTGCGCGCTGCGGCGCGCTCGGCTTCGGCCGCGACGACGCGCTTCGCTTTCTCGATACGCTTACGCGGCACAAGCTGGTAGCGCAGTTCCATTTCCTGGGCCACCTTGTAAATGTTCTTGGCTTTAGCGCCGCGTTCGGCGCGGCGTATGATCTCGTCCAGTTCAAGCAGTTCAGCCTGATCGTCTTTTCCGATCCAGATATATGAAGCTTCGGCCATCTCTCTTTTCACCTCTAAACGGATAAGCTCGCGCATCTCGACAGCAGAAGTAGACGCGAGAGCCAGGGGGCGCGGCGCCGTGTCAATGCGCGCAGCAAAATATTCTTCAACGAGCGCGTCCACGCCGGCGCGATTCGCGTCATAAAAGAGCGCGAAATCCTGGCAGCGCGTGCGGTAGGGACAGTTGACGGAACAGACCAGCGCGTCTTTGAAATGCCCGAACCGATTGCAATAGAGTTTCAAGCGCATGAGAACCGTCCGTGGCGCCGCTACCTCGCCTGGTCGCTAAATCCAAGACATCAGGATGCACTGCGGAAGAAGAGCAGAACGATTCGGGAGTAAAGGCACTATAGCACGCTTGTCTTATGCGTGCAACTCATGCCCGCACGCGCAACGCAAAGGGCGGGAGAAGACTGTCCGAAGATTGGCGGTTGAGAATATAATCCAAGGCCAGGTTCGACGCTTCCTCAGACCACCCCTCCGGAGCGCTGCGACGGCAAGAAACGCTGGGGACGCCCGCCAGGCGTCTTCAACGCAATGGAGGTTCTCACAATGTATAAGCCGAATTTTTGCTCCGAATGCGGCTCGCGAATCGAGCGCTCGCGTTGGCATCTCTGGACGAGCAGGCGATTCTGCGAGCTTTGCGCGCCGCGCTTTCGAAAAGCTCAGGTTCTTGTGCCGGTCGTCGCGGGCGCGGCGCTTTTCATAGCGGGTCTTGCGATGGGACGCGCCGCGCGCCCCGCCTCGCCTCCGCTCATAGTCGAGCGCGGCGAACTGCCGGTTGTCACTCCCCAAACGAGGGGCGATAACCAGGGAGTTGAGGTTGAAGCCAAAAGGACGGCCGCGTCAAAGTCCGAGCCGACGTACGGTCCGGACGGGACCGCCGGCGAGCGCCCTACAGATCCGGACGAGGTGGTCTCGATCTGCGGCGCGCGCACACAGAAAGGGACACCCTGCCAGCGCCGCGTTCGCGGAACCGGCAGGTGCTGGCAGCATAAGGGAGCGCCAGCGATGCTACCGCCTGCGAAGCTGATTATCCAAGGGTGAGGGCGGTTGAAGGGCGTCTCGATTATCTCTGTGCCGGAGTTGACGACTGTTTGGTGAGGAGTCAACGGCTGCTTCGTATCAATTCACATTTACCTGCGTTGTCGGCTATGTTGACACGATATGGTGCTGTCCCGGAGCGTCAATCACCTTTAATTCGACTAAAATCTCACACACCCTTGCTCAAACGCCCTGCGGCACGTGAGTTGTAAGCCTCTTGGCAGCAGGGAGGTTGGAAATGAAATCAATCAGCTTAAAAGGCACAATGGGAAAACTTTTTATGGCGTTCGCTTTATTGTTCGGCATCGGAATCATGTCGAGCATGACGGCTCAGGCGCAATGGCAGAATGATCGCTATCGTGATCGTGATCGTTATGAGCGTCGTAATGACCGTCGTAACCGCGATTATGACCGCAACGACAACTGGAACAATGGTCGCAGGAATCGTCGCAACGGGCGCGACGCGGATGGTTACGGCAACTATGGCGGCTCTTTCCAGCTTCGGCAGACGGCCCTGAACGCGGGCTTCGCCGACGGCGTTAAGGAAGGACGCAGGGACCGCCAGCGCGGCGACCGCTACGATTACACGGACGAGAGCGACTTCCAGAAAGGGACCAGAGATTACAGCTCACGTTTCGGTGACCGATACATCTACCAGCGTTACTATCGCGAGGCATTCTCGCACGGCTACGCTGACGGCTATGCCGGTTACTAAGGCGGACTGCCAGTAGAGTTGTAGAAAAAAGTTCAGGGCGGAAGTGGGGTTCCACTCCCGCCCTGAACTTTTTTCCGCTGATGCTTAACGCCTGTTCTTAAACTGATCGTAAAGTTCCGTGTGGCGGCTAGTGAGCGGAAGCTGCCGGCCGCCGATGAAGAGATAGCGGACGTGCGTGCGCGCTTCGAGGAGGTCGCCGTCCGTGATGACGAGGTTCGCTATTTTGCCCGGCTCGATGGACCCTAAACGGTCTGCGACACCTATGATCTGCGCTGGATAGAGTGTGACGGCTTTTAAGGCCTCCGTGCGCGGCAGACCGAAGGCCGAAGCCATCCCCGCATGAAAGGGAAGGTCGCGCACGTGCGCGCCTGTATCGCCCGTGGAGATGCAGAAGCGCACGCCTGCCTGTTGCAGCTTTGATGAGTTCTCGTAAAGCGTGTCGTAGAAATCATCTTCACGAATAGGGAGATCGAGCGTGCCTGTGAGAATCACCGGCACGTTCTTCTCTTTCAAAAGCGACGCGACTTTCCACGCTTCGTTTCCGCCGAGCAGAATGGGGCGCAGTCGCATCTCTTCGGCAAATCGCAGGGCCGCGCGGATCTCCGTCTCGCGGTCCGCGCTGATGATGACCGGGCGCTCACCGCGCACGAAAGGGACCAGCGGGGCGAGCATGACGTTCCCGTCGGGCCGCGGCACAGACTTGTCTCGCGCATAAGCGTCCTGCGCCTTGCCGTAGGTTTCGGCCTCGCGCAGCAGCTTTCGCAGCTGTTCGAGCTGGCGGTCGCGCGTCGTGATGGCCTCTGTGAGGTTGCCCTGTACGGGATTGAAGAAAGCGTCGAAGCTGCGCGTCGTCACGCGCGGGAAATTGATGACGAGCGCGGCCTGCGGGACGATTGCCATCTCGCGCGGGCTCGTGCCGGCCAGATTGATGACGGCGGCTTGTCCCGAAATGATCCCCCCGATCGGCATCGTGACGACGCTCGTGACGCCGCCCACGCGCGTGACATTAACATGGGCGCTGTGCGGGTTGACGGCCACGATGGCCTGCGCGTTCGGATTCAGGTCCCCGACTTCCGACAGATCAACCGTTCCCGGCGCGCCGCTGCCGACTTCAACCAGGCCCATGGAAGTTCCCGCGTCTATCATTCCCGGATAGACCGTCAAGCCGCGTCCGTCTATCTCAACGGCTCCGGCCGGGGCGTTTGCGCTCGCGGCCCCGACCGATTCGATCTTGCCGTTGCTGATGATGATTGTCCCGCTCTCTATGTCAGGCCCGCTCACGGTGACGATACGCGCATTGCGTATGACGTAAACTCCAGGCGGGCCGCCCATCGTCTGCTGCGCAGTGACGCTCGAAGGCTGCTGCGCGCGAACGGCAGCAATCGCGAACGATAAGAGGGCGCACGTGACGAGGCACGAAACGACCGCGCGCAATGTCTTGCCTTTCTTCGTCGCGCGCGCGCGCCGACGCTCCAGAGAGTCGCATCCAGTGTTTCTCATCTTTGGTCGTTCCCCCGATCCCAAATGTCGTCGGCATCAAGATAAGCCGGACGCCTGCCGCGCGGCCTCTCCGGCGACGCGCCGCCCTGCGCGGGAGGGCGGTTCGGTTCGGCCCTTTCAAGTTCCGCGCGTTCTCTCAGAATATCCGGGCGGCGCGCGAGGTCCTGCTGGCGGTCAAAGAAGATTTCGCCGTCAATGAAAGTAGTCTCGACGCGCGAATAGACGCTCAAGGGGTGGCCGGTCCAGATAACGACGTCGGCGTCTTTGCCGACGTCTATCGAGCCGACGCGGTCCTGTATGCCGAGCTGCCATGCCGGATTCATCGTAATCATCTTGAGCGCTTCTTCTTCCGTCATGTCGCCGTACCTGACCATCTTCGCCGCTTCGATATTGAGACGGCGCGCGCGCTCGTCCGAATCCGAATTGAGCGACACGTTGACGCCAAAGCGCGTCAGAATCGCGGCGTTGTAGGGAATCGCGTCGTAGGCCTCGATCTTGTAGCCCCAGAAGTCCGCGAAGATTGAAGCGCCCGCGCCGTGCTCGGCGATCTCGCGCGCCACCTTGTAGCCTTCGAGCGTGTGCTGAAACGTCCGTATCTTGAAGCCGAACTCGTTGGCGATGCCGATGAGCATTAAAATCTCGTCGGCACGGTAGCAGTGCGAGTGAACGAAGCGTTTGCCTTCGAGGATTTCGACCAGAGGCTCAAGCTGCAAGTCCCTGCGTGGCGGAATCAGATTCTTCTCGCCGCGCTTCTGCGCCGCGCGGTACTCGTCCCAACCGGCTTTGTAGTCACGCGCCCGCGTGAAGGCCTCGCGGATCACTTCTTCGACTCCCATGCGCGTCGCAGGGTAGCGGCGCGGCTGGGTCTGACTCTGAAAGTTACTGCGCTTCGGGTTCTCGCCGAGGGCAAACTTGATGCCCGGGGGCGCGCCCGGAAAAATGAACTCCTCCATCGGGCGCCCGTACTTAATCTTGACCACAGTGTTCAATCCGCCGATGGCGTTGGCCGAGCCGTGCAACAGGTTCAGAGTCGTCGTCCCGCCCGCAAGCTCGCGGTAAAGGTCCACGTCGGTCGGGTTCAAAACGTCACGCGTGCGCACCATTGAGGTTATAGACAGAGACCCTTCGTTGACGGCGTCAAGCATCGAGTGCGAGTGGCAATCAATGATGCCCGGCATCACGAATTTCCCCGTCGCGTCAATGACGCGCGCCGCCGCGGAGGCTTTCAGATTCTGCCCGACGGCTGCGATCTTGCCGTTGCGAAGCAGCACATCCGTGTTCTGGAGCGTGCCGTGCGAGATGGTCAAAACGGTCGCGTTGCGAATCAGTGTCTCCTGCGCACCCGCCGCCTGGCGCTGCTGCGACGCGCTCTGCCTTTGTGCCGCCGCAGGAATCGCTGCACCGTAAAGCGAAAGCAATAGAACGAATACGATTAACTTTCTCATTTCAACCTCCAAGTGCCGGTCATCTCCGCGCTGGCCGCGGGCGGCGTGTTCGATTGCGTTGCGGGAGGCGTGCGCGGCGGGGCCGCGGAAGGCGGTCCACCGCCGCCGGGTCGTGTGCCAGTGAATGTGCCCGGGTCGCGCCCGACTATTTGCACGCTGCCGCGCATCTCGTTGCCAGTAATTGTGCCTGTGAAAGTCGCCTCGTTTGTCTGGCCGCCGATGGTGACGGGAACTGTGAAGCGCAGTTCACCATTGGGGCTGAGAGTGGCGTTGGCGATTTGACCGGAACCGAGTGCGCCCTGAATCGAGCCGCGCAGCGCCTCGCCCTCCTGCTGGAGAACGAGCGTGACGGATTGATCGCCTTCGGTCAGTTTTACGCTGAGAGTCCAGGTCCCCGTCGCCGTCCCGCCTGCACCCGTAGGAGTTGTTGTGGCGGGTCTCAATTCAACGGGTTGCCCGTCAATGAAGACATGCGCGATGCGCGCGTTGCGATCAAAAAGGTCGCCCCGCGTGATGGTCAGGTTCGCGATCTTGCCCGGCTCGATTGTGCCCATCCGGTCCGAGACGCCCAGAATCTCTGCCGCATTGACCGTCAGGGCGCGCAGAGCTTCCTCTCGCGATAAACCGTTCTCGACTGCCTTCGCGGCGTTGGCGATATAGTCCGATGGGGTCGCCAGCGCGCCGGATTGGAACGCGAAGCGGACGCGCGCATTCGCCAGTCGTCCGGCAGTCTTCGGCGCATCAACACGCTCACGCAGGACGCGTATCGGGTCGGGGTCCGCTTCGGGCACCTGCGCCGTCATGCGCCTCGGAAAGTTAAGCGAGAGCAGCACGGGCACGTCTTTCAAACGGTCCGTCATCTTCCAGCTGTCGGCCCCGCCCGCGATGATGAGGCGCAGGTTGAATTCCTGCGCGAGGTCGAGCGCGCGTCCGATCTCGCGCTCTGTGTTGGCGTGCATGACGACGGGGATTTCGCGCGCGAGGGCTGGAAAGAGCGCGACGAGCGAGCGGTCCTGTTCCGGGCGGCGCAAGCCCCTCGGGCTGCGCGCGTAAATCTGATTGGCCTCACGCAGGCGCTGCGCGTCAAGCAGCATCTGCCTGAGCGTTGAGAAGACGCCCAGCAAAGACCCCGGGTAACCGCCGCGCAGCGGCGTGAACCCGACGTGCAGCGCGACCGGCGAGCGCAAGGTCATCTGCTGGATCGTGTCGCCCGCCAGATTGATGAGAGCTGATTGCCCTATGAAAATTCCTTCTCGCGGCGTGACGAGCGCGGTGGTGATGCCGGCGCTTCTAGCCGCTTCAATCTGCGCTTCGCTCGTCTGAATCAAGTCAACGGCAAGGACTTCGGGGCGCAGGCCCGGGGGCTGCGTCACATTCGGTGAAAAAGCTGCCGCGGCCAGGACGGGCGGCGGTTGTGTCGCCCCGGGGCGTCCCCCTCCTCCAGCCGCCGCTGGCGACGGCGAGGCAGAAGGCTGCGGGATGCCGAGCGTCGTGTTCGCGTCAATCAAACCCGGATAGACGGAGAGTCCAGTGCCGTCAATCACGCGAGCATCCGCAGGGGCAGTCACCTGCGGGCCGATGGCAACTATCAGGCCCCGGCGGATAACGACCGTGCCGCGCTCGATGACTGGACCGTTGACCGGGAAGATGCGCGCGTTTGTGATCGCGTAAGTCTCTATCGCGGGCTGTGGCTCTGCGCGAGTTACGGGTGCGACGTGCGCGACGAGGGCGAAGATGGCGACAAGGGCGCAGGTGATTCGCAAAGGGCTGTTTCGCATAAGTGTCTCAGGAGTGGTTGGTATCTTGCTTCAAGCGTCGAAGGGGCGGAGGCTTGAAAAACCTCTCGCCCCTTCCGTTTGGGAAAACTTTAAGTTTGGTTCGGCAGCGCGAAAGCGCCTGTCACTATTTCCCCGCAGCCTTGAGCTGGTTCTGAAAGCCCTTGGCGCCCTTGACGCTCTTGCCAGCGGCGTCGGCCTTCTTCACCTGGTCCTGGTTGGCGACCGTCCCGCGCAAAATGATGACGCCATTATTGACATCAACATTGATCTTGGACTCTTCGAGGTCGTCGGCAGCCGCCAGCGCCCCGCGTGTTTTCACCCAGAGCCAGCCGTCCGAGACGCTCGTTCCGACCTTGTCGCCAACCTCTGTGGCTTTTTTAGCGAAAGCATCTTTCGCCTTCTCAAAATCTGCCTGGCTGATGTTTGGATCGTAATCGGCCTTGTTGGTATTCGTGGTCGTCGTGTTGGTGTTGGTTACGGTGTTGACGTTTGAGCTGGTGTTGGTAGGAGTGTTGTTTGCGGTCGTTGTGGTGGTCTTGGTCTCCGTGTTGTCTCCACCACCGCAGGCGAATGTGAACGCGGCCAGCGCCAGCGTCGTGACGAGTACAATAATTCTTTTCATGTGTGTGATTCCTCCATTTGAGCTTTTGACAGAGTTTGATTGCTTCATAGCAAAGCTAACGGCGCCAGGCCGGGCAAACACTTGCTGTATGAGAAAAATGATAGGGACTGAAAAGCGGTCGTATAGTGATGACTCCCCTTTCTAAAGAAAGGAGCTTCTATGGATTTTCACCAATGGCATGTCATCCCAGGCCAAACTCCTCGGTCTTCTTGTTTTCTCTCTTTCAGCGTTCTAACTTTTACGTGGCGGACTTCCCACCACAACCGCCTAGCTAGAGTTTCAAAGAGCCGCACAGGTGACTTCCAAAGGATGGTTGTCGCTGTTGGAACAAAACCTGTCGTAATGACAGCGAGTATAGCACAAAGAGAAGCGCAAATTTGAAAGCATTTGCGTGATGGCTACGGATTGAGCCCGCCTTAAAAGAGCGGGGACTTCTCCGAGTTTCTATTAAATCAGGTCTCCGACCGGACGCAAGAAAAACGGGCAACCTTGCGCGCGCAAGATCGCCCGTGGGGTTGAATCCAAGAGTTGTTTGGCTAGAGCGGTGGAGACCTCTAGGACGGATTCTTGCCTGTGGTCGCCGGTTTCTGCTCTGGCTTGGCGGCACCTTTATCGTTCATCGCCACCTTGCCCGCAGTTGAGCAGCAAGCCTTATCTTTGCTGCCCTTCGTGGAGCAGCAGGATGACTTGCCGTCAGCCATGGTCGAGCATTCGCCTTCTTTGCCACAGCAGCCCTTGCCGTCCTTCGTCGAGCACTTCATTCCAGCGGCAGAACAATTGCAGCCTTCATTGGTGCCGCCCACTTCATCGGTCGCCTCCGCTTTAGCCGGGACGGACCCGTCAGTCTTCGGCGTCGTCGAACCTGAAGTGTTGGCGCTGTTGGTCGCGTTGGTGCTGTTGGTTGTCGGTTTCGCCGAATTCGTAGAGTTCGACGTCGTGCTGGAATTCTCGCTGCTGCCGCAGCCCGCTAGTCCGAGGAGGACTACGGCCAGCAACGCCGCCAGTTTGATTTTCATGGCTTAAACTCCTACTTGCCGGGCCTATTTATTCGCGGGCGCGGTGTTTGCCGGAGCGTTCGTGCTGTTGGCATTGCTGCCACCGCAACCTGCAAGACCGAGGATGATCACAGCCAAAATCGCAGCTAATTTCAGTTTCATTGATTGTTCTCCTGTTGTTGAATCGGTAAAGAGTCGTGAAGCCTTATCAGTCGTCCGATGAGACTGGGACGACATGACCGTCCTAAATTAATAATGCCCCGCATTATTCAAAATCTGTCTGGGATGGCGCGAATCAGCCAACTTGTGCCGGATGCCTTTCGGGAAAGAAATGAAAAGCATTGAATCCAGACAGGAAACTCCCTTAGGATGGCGGATAATACATTAGTTCTCAGGAGCACGCAAGCATTTATTGCAACTCTTTTTCATCAGATTTCGAGGCAAAAGATGAGACGCAGGGATTTTTTGAGGCGGGGAGCGCTGGCGCTGGCTGCATTTCCGGCCCACAAACTTGTCGCCGCGAGCCCGCACCTGCCTGCCCGACCGAAGAGAGTCATCATCATCGGGGCGGGATTGGCGGGCCTCTCGGCTGCCTATCAACTGACAGAGATGGGCCACGATGTGACGGTTCTTGAGGCGCGGATGCGCCCGGGCGGTCGCGTCCATACGCTCCGCGAAGAGTTCGCCGACGGCCTCCATGCAGAAGCGGGCGCGATGTTCATCCCGGAATCCCATGACCTGACGATGAGCTACGTCCGGCTCTTCCGGCTCCCGCTCGTGCCCATCCCTTACAGGCTTCGCGCGCCCGTCTATTACCTGGAAGGAAGAAGAGTCAATCCGGCGGAGCAGGCCGGGTTTAACTGGCCCGTCGCCCTTTCGGCCGAAGAGAAGAGATTGGGCCTGGGCGGGATGACCGAAAAATACCTGATGCCGGTTTTAAGTGAGATGGGTGATGCAAAATCATCCGCGTGGCCGCCCGAAAGCCTGAAAAAATATGATCGAATGACTTACGCGGAGTTCCTCAAAAGCCGTGGCGCGTCCCCAGAGGCCCTGCGCCTGCTCAGGCTCAACGATGCGGACCTGACTGGCGACGGAGTCGAAAAGGTCTCCGCATTGATGGTCCTGCGCGAAGCCGCCCTCAATCTGGACTCGGGGCAGTTGTACACGATCAAAGGCGGAACGGATTTGCTGCCCGGCACCCTGGCGATGCATCTCGCCTCGAAGATTCGCTACGGCGCGCCGGTCGTCCGCATAGAGCAGGACGCGCGCGGCGTGCGCGCAATCTTTCTTCAGGCGAACACGAGAGAAGCGGCCGCCGCCGATTACATGATCTGCACGCTCCCATTCTCAATTCTCAGCAAGATCGAGGTCACGCCTCCCTTCTCACAAATGAAGCAGCGGGCGATAGAGGAGTTGCCGTACACCTCGGCCGCGCGCGTCTATCTGCAATCGAGACGCGAATTCTGGACCGGCGAGGGCCTGGGGATTTCCGCCTACACGGATCTGCCCGTCATGGCGATTGTCAATTCGACGCTGATGCAAGCGGGCACGCGGGGCATCATTGATTCCTACATGGCCGGCGAACAGGCGCGTCGCGTGACGGAGATGAAGGAGGCGGAGCGCATCCGGTTCACGCTCGATCAGATCGAGAAGGTGTATCCGGGGATTCGCAAAAACTTCGAAGGCGGGGCGTCCGTGTGCTGGGATGAAGACAGGTGGGCACGCGGCGCTTACGCCTGGTTTAAGCCGGGACAGATGTCGGACCTTCTGCCGCATATCGCGCGGGCGGAAGGTCGCATCCATTTTGCGGGCGAACACGCGTCATCCTGGCCCGGCTGGATGCAGGGAGCTTTTCAGTCAGGCCACCGTGCGGCCACGGAGATAAACATAGCGACTTGAAGCAAGTTGACTTGGCATTATCTTAAGCATATCGTGGCAACAATCGGCGGCGCTCACTTTCCATTGAATGAAGTTAATCAAGGAGCGGCGCACCGCTTATCCCAATCTTCCAGCTATTAACACTGGCTGTGATTCAAAGGGCGTTCCCTTTAAAATTTACGAAGGAGCTTTTCGATGAAATCCACATTCCTGAAGGCGATCAAAGTGGTCGCACTATCGCTCGCCATCTCGCTCGGCACGTCCGGCCTGGTTTTCGCTAACGGCGCAGGCGCTCCCCCAACCACCGTCGCCTTAAACGGTGCCGGCAACGGAGCGGGCAACGGCGCTGGCGGCACCGTCAAGAGGAAAACGAAGGCCAAGCGCGTCGCCAAGAGGGTCGCCAAGCGCAAGACTCAGCGCACAGCTTAAAAGAAGGTAAAAGTAAAAAGGTAAAAGGCAAAAGGAAAGAGGAGGGCCTGCTCTCGCGTCTTTCACTTTTGCCTTTTACCTTTTACCTTATCTCACCACTCGATGCTGCCTTCCTTCGTGGTGTCTATCTGCGCCAGATTGCTTTCGCCGTAGAAGAAGGCCTTCATGTTGTCGAAGAGAAAGCCGTGCGTGTCCGGGTTGGAGAGATCGAGCCCGTAGTGATTGATAATCTGCGTCTGCTTCTGTAACCATTCGGCCCAGCACGGCTGGCAGATTTCAGCCCCAACTTTCTGCCCCAACTCGGTCGGCACGGGCGCGTAACCCAGTGCTGGGCGCTTCTGCCCGCAACGCGCGCACTTCACTTTGTCTGACATCTTGCTCCTCCTTCGGGTTAAAGACTTAGGACGGCACGCTGCTCATGCGTGCGGCCTGATCGGATTGCGCCATCCGGATGGCCTCGATCACCTGATTGTCTTTCGGGCGAAAGAGCGAAAGGGGCTGGACCTGGCGGTGGCGGATGACGCCGCGGGCGTCAATCACGATGACCGCGCGGGCCGAGCGCCCGGGTATCCAGGAGCGGACGCCGTAAAGACTGGTCACGCGGCTCTCCGGGTCTGACAGGAGGCTGAAGGGCAGCAGGTGGTTTTCGCTGAACTCCTTATGCGACTCGACCGTGTCGGTCGAGATGCCGACGATTTCGGCGCCCGTCGCCAGGTAATCGGTCCAGCGGTCGCGCACGGAGCACATCTGCTTCGTGCAGACGGGCGTCTCGTCGCCCGGATAAAAGAGCAGCACGACGACCTGACCGCGCCTGTCCATAAGATGCCAGTCCGCGCCTTTCTCGTCCTTCAAAGTAAAGTCGGGCGCTTGCTCGTCAACGTGTATTCCGATAGGCCAGCTCATTCTCTCTTTCGCTCACTTACTTCCAGACATTGCAGAAATTTTCTATTATTGCGTAAGCTCTTATAGCACGCTGAGAGCGCGTTTTTCCAATAAGCATTCAGGCCGCAGCATTTATTCCCGCAGAGATGAAACAGTATCATGACCTCTTAAAATCAATCCTCGCGTACGGGCGCGAGCACGAAGACCGCACGGGCGTCGGCACCATCTCGCACTTCGGTTACCAAACGCGCTTCGATCTGCGCGAGGGTTTTCCCATCGTCACCACGAAGAAAATTCCATGGCGCTGGGTGGTTGAGGAGTTGCTCTGGTTCATCTCCGGCGACACAAACGAGGCCAACTTGCGTGCGCGCGGCGTGGACATCTGGAAAGAGTGGGCGGACGAGGAGCACACGAGCCGTTTCGGTCGCGCGGCCGGAGACCTGGGCCCCGTCTACGGCTATCTCTGGCGCTCATTCGGGGGAAACTATCCAGAGCGGGACGGCGTTGACCAGATCGCGCGCCTGATTGAGACAATCGAAAGGAATCCGAACTCACGCCGCCTGATCGTGACGGGCTGGGACCCACGGGTTGCGGACCATGTGGACCTTCCTCCATGCCACACCCTCTTTCAATTCAAAGTCGAAGGCGAGAAGGTCCTGCACTGCCAGCTTTACCAGCGCTCGGCCGATGCCTTCCTTGGGGTTCCCTTCAACATCAGCTCCTACGCGCTCATGACGCACATGGTCGCGCACGTCTGCGAACTTGAGGTCGGGGAATTCATCTACACGCTCGGCGATTATCACATCTACAAAAATCACCTGGCGCAGGTTGAAGAGTTGCTCGCGCGCGAGCCGCTCGCGCTGCCGCGTCTTGAGATAGTTGATGACGAAAGAGAACTGCGCGGTCTTGAAGGCTTACTCAAGATGCGCTACGAGAACCTGAATCTGATCGGCTATCAGTCGCATGGCAAAATCGCCGCGCCCGTCGCGGTGTGAGTCTGCGAGGGCCGTTTGGGGAAGACCTTAAAAGAGCATGGCAATCATCGGCATCGTCGCTGTGGACCGAAACGGGGCCATAGGCCGTGGGGGCTCGATCCCCTGGCACTATTCCGCCGACCTGAAATTCTTCAAGCGGCAGACCCTTGGAAACGTTTGCGTCATGGGCCACAGGACCTGGCTCTCCTTAAAGAAACCTTTGCCGGGCCGCCTCAACGTCGTCCTGAGCCGGCGCGCGGAGATAGAGCCGCGGGAAGAGGTCATCCTGATGAGAGACAAGCTTTCGGTCATGTCGCTGCGGCCTTATCTCTCGTGCGACCTCTACATCATCGGGGGCCGCGAGGTTTACCTCTCCTTTCAGGACGAGATAGAGAAGTGGATTGTGACGGAGATTCCGCTCGCTGTGGATGGGGCAGACACCTTCATGCCCACAGATTATTTGCGAGGGTTTAAGCCTGCGGATTCGCTTGAGCTTGAAGAGAATCTCAAGGTCACGTTTTATGAGAGAGGCTGAGAGAAGGTGTCTTCTCTCAGCCCACACTAATCTTGCGTGCATCCTGCAGAGCACTCAAAGAAACCATGCGACATTCGCCTTGCGGTCTCCGCTCACATGCGTTTGTTATACCAAGTTGCAATAAGAAAAGAGGTGATACGATCCACGAAATCACACGAAACAACACAAAAGTGCTTGTTGTTTCGTGTCGTTTCGTGTGATTTCGTGGATAATCTCTTCCTCTCTTTTGATTGCATTTCGGTATTAG